>NZ_JAVDDV010000026.1 GCF_030848565.1 Natronolimnohabitans sp. A-GB9 | reverse complement strand
CCTGAAAGGAGTTCTATATCTTTTCTCAGGAACCATATTGCAAACATCAGCTGAAACATAAATAGCAACAAGCCAATAAGGAATCCTTCTGCAGTAACAGTATCGGTAAGTGTTGAAATGTAGCCAGCTATAGGTTGATCAAATCTACCGCCATCAATCTGGGTTGTTGGCGTCAGCGTGTCATAGAATACGACTCACACCCTCCACGCAGTGATTTTGACTGCTTCATCTCACGCTTGATTCAGGGAACACCGCATTTCAGTTTCTGTTCAAAGATGAACGCGCGAAATGGACCGATTGAGAGCTATTGTATGACAGGCTAAAAGGCTAGCGACCTGGCCCATGACCATTCGCTTGGGTTAGGCCACTCCGTTTTGCGGGAGGAGGCGGCGAATGGTTTCGAGAGAGGCCCCAAGAATACCAACAATAGCGACTGCTGTTATGGATAGGGCCAGTTCTGCACTGAGTTCCCAATAGTTTGCAGCTTCTTGAATTGCGACGGGGGAGAATACACCTGCACCTACAACACACAGCGCAGCTACTGTTCCAACTTTAACCCTCAGATCAGCAGGGATGGTGTAGATGATTTTGACCCCTATTAGTGCAACGATCCCAATACCGAGAGTGAATACGAATAATAGCGGGTCGGATAAGATATAGAACGCTACAGATACTGTTAATACTATACACCAAATAGATAATTTAGTAAATATTTTCATGTTTTGAAAAATGGAGAGCGAGCGGTAATAATCTGTCGATATTGCTTGGCTGTTCTATGCTGAGATCATTTCTGCATATGGGTCCCAATCAATACTGGTCTGGAGGTCGAATTCGCCCAGGAGTTCGTCAGCTCGGAAGTGGGCTACGCCTTTTGCATATTGATTGGTGCCCCATCCACCATGTCCCCAAGTCGGGGTGGTCCATTCGAAGCCCCATTCATTGAGGCTGATGCCACTGTGAGGGGACAGTTCTCCAGTACAGACTTCAATGTCTGTTGCTGCACTCATTCCGACACCCTCGTATTCAAGACCAACTTCAAGAGTGGTTGTTTGGCAGTCATCGCCCACTGTACTGTCAGGGGCGAATTCAGTGATGTTCCAATCACTGTCATCTAGCTCAATCTCATGTTCGAGATGGTTGACTCCAGCAATAGTACGTGGGTCTCCTTGGGTGTAGAAGACGAAGTAGTACAGGTAGTTCCCGTTGTCGTCCGTCTCATCCCCACGGTAGAAGTGGAGGAAGTGGTCTGAGTAACCGAGGGTGATCCCGGTTTGATCTGACTCGATTTCTCCACCATCTTCGAGGCTGTCTATGTACGTGAGGTTTTCAGTGTTGACGTCACTCGTGCTTAGTGGAGAGATGGTCTCACTTGAAAGGCTGATCTCGTCGTCGTCTGGACTCCGAGACCCAAGTTCTCCATCTTCCAACTTCCGGAGGTCCTCGAGATCTTCATCATCAAGGTCGTCCTCGTCCAGCTCATCAGGGAATTCACCGTTCTGTCCATTTGCGGAAACGGACGTTGTGAGTGCTGTTCCTGCTAGTGCTATGCCACTTGTCTTCAAGATTGAGCGTCTGGTTTTTCGATCCATTACTGCATTTTGGTCATTAGTAGGTGGAAAGAATAATTTAATTCTTGATCGAGTATTCAGATTATAAGATAATCAGCATCAAATGAACATGTCACCAGAGGGTGGTTTATTATATGATAATCCGGCACAATACCATCGTTTTTTAGGGCGTGGATACGCGCTGCCGATTGATTCTTACGGGACAGATTCTCGAACTGATCCAAATTCGATCCTATTCTTATCTATGAAATCATTGACAGCGTGTCATAGAATACGACTCACACCCTCCACGCAGTGATTTTGACTGCTTCATCTCACGCCTGATTCAGGGAACACCGCATTTCAGTTTCTGTTCAAAGATGAACGCGCGAAATGGACCGATCGAGAGCTATTGTATGACAGGCTATTGTTGGCGTTGAATAATCGATGAGGATTGTGCCCGAAACGGCCCAGAATGCGCCTCCAAGAAAAATTCCTCCTGTAGTGTACTTTACGCTCTCGAAATAAATCGGTGGGATGCGATCAAAAGGCTGGGCTGATCCAACGCGACTGGAGACAAATGGCACTGAGATTGTGAGAGGGGTGGATTCTTGTTCTTCGTCTTCACGCTCAGGAGGTACGAAAAGACAAAGTAGTGAATATATAACCACAAAACCAACCATTTCCAACCAGAAGGCGAACAACACTTCTTCCGCACTGAAACCAAAGTAGAGCAATCCTATCGGGAGAACATTGATTAATGCAATGAGATAGAATTTCATTTGCTGTGTTTAGCCTCTACATAGAATAAAAATTACGACCTCCGAGACACATTGGGAATTGTTTGGAACGCAGTGAGTGTTGACTTCCCCCGTTGATAGCTCCTTATACTACCGGACAACAGTCAGTACACACCCGATCGCGTCTCGAGTGCGATCGGTGTGTGCATCGTGTTGTCCGGAAGTAGTAGTCTGTGCCACATTCGCGTCCGCTATTCACCACCACATATCTGTCAGTCCCTGATACTGTCTGACAGCAGTCAGTGAGCCGTCGGTCGCGAACTCGCGGCCGTCACCGTCGGGACAGCCGCAGTCGTGCGACCGATCGTCGAATCGTGCTGTCCAACAGCATGAAGAGCCCTCAAAGAAAACTATGAATTGTTCTGCCACTCTCTCAGTTGGTACTATATCCGTTTCGAGGCCGTTTTTCCGACCACACCTGCCATGAACATGTACGATACGATCCTCATTCCGACCGACGGGAGCGATACGGCAGAGCGGGCGATCGACTACGGCCTCGACCTCGCACGGCAGTACGATGCCACCGTTTACGCACTGTCTGTAATCGACGTCGCCGAACTGCTCGAGGTCGACTACGTCGGCGACCGCGACGACTTCGAGGCGACGATCGAACCCCTCGAGACGGAGGCAAAACGCGCGGTCACGACCGTCGACGAACGCGCCCGTCGACTGGACGACGTGGAGGTGATCACGGTCGTCCGCGAGGGAGCACCCGACGAGACGATCGTCGCGTACGCCGACGAAATCGAGGCCGACCTGATCGTCATGGGGACCCACGGACGGCGTGGACTGCCCAGGTATCTCCTCGGCAGTACGACCGAGCGAGTCGTCCGAACGGTCGATGTCCCGGTGCTGACGGTGCCCGTCGGCTGACCGATCCCACGGTGTCTCGTCAGGGTCTGATAGCGTCGATCGAGTCGTATCGCTTTCCAGTGACCCCTCCCTCGCGGATCTCCGCGAGATCCACTGCGGGGCCGGTCCGGGCGTCGCGTTCGACGGCGCTCTCGAGGGCATCGGCGACGATCGATCGTGTGGTCTCGAGGGAGAGCGACTCCTCGTAACGCCGATCGAGAACGCCAGCGGCGGCCTCCCGCCCGCTCCCTTCGGCGGCGTAGTCGGCCTCGAGGACCCCCTCCTCGCCGCCGACGGTGAAGACGTACGATCCGGTCTCGTCGACGCCGCCGAGAACGAAGGTCGCACCCGGTGGGGTCCTCGATCGGAGTTTCCGACCGGCGACCGTCGCGAGGGTGGGGACGCGCATCCGGTGTCCGTGACGGTCCTCGTAGCGATCGACTTCGGCACGGAGTTCCCTGACGACCGACGCGGTGTCACCGAGCGCACCGGGTGAACCGATGGCGGCCGACGGATGAACCGCCTCGAGTTTTCGCGTCTCGTCGCTCGTCACCACTCCGCCGCGACTCGTCCGCGTGTCCGCTGCGAGGAGGACCACCGCCGTCGTTCGAACGCCGACGAGGACACCGCCGTCCGTTCCTCCGTCGGTCCGATAGTTCCGGTCACCCCTTCGTCCGCAGTACGTGGCTGTCGCCGGCACGACTACTCGACGGCCTGTCGTCCGTGTACGTCCTCGATCTGCAACTCGTACCACTCGAAGTCGAGTTCTTCGAGCGGTTGTTGGAACACGTCTCGCGAAGCGAGCTTCGAATACGCCGCGAAAATCCCTGCGACGTGGGGGTTTTCGGCTATCGAAACCTCCTCGAGTGTGCCACGAACGACGACGCTTCGCCACTCGTCGACGTCGTGCCACTCGTACGTCGAAAGCGTCACCTGGTTGCCCTCTTTGAGGTACTCCGATTTCGTGTCGTCGCCCCCGAACGAAAGGTTCAGGAGACACCGATCCCCGGCGCGATCGTATCCAAACGACATCGGAATCCCGTATCCGCCCGTTTCGTTCCCCATGGACAGCGTTCCGATTCCTTGCGCCTCCAAAAAGTCAGCTATCTCATCCTCGTCCATTACGACGCCGTATTTCTCACTGGACATACTGCGCTTTTTCCCGGGAGTATAATAAAAATATGTCAATAAAATGAGCAAAATTCTCTCTCGATGAGACGTCTCCTGGGGCGTCGTCCGTCAGCGCTCGATGCGATACCGGTCGTCGTACTCGAGGTCGTCGATCGAGTCGATCCCATCGGGTCCACAGACGGGACAGTCGGGATCGCGCTCGAGGGGCGTCCGGAGGACCGTCTCGTCCGTCGCGTCGTAGCGCAACAGCCGATCGTCGAGGGGTTCGCCGACCTCGAGGAGGTGTTTGAGCGCTTCGGTTGCCTGGAGACAGCCGATCGTCCCGGGGACCGTCGGAAAGATCCCCATCGGCTCGCCCGACGGTGCCACGTCGGCGTCCGGAACTGCTGGAAGGAGACACCGGTAGCAGGGACCGCCGGGGCGAAATACCGTCAGCTGCCCCTCGAAGGCGTACACCGCGCCGTGGACGAACGGGATGCCGGCGAGCCGAGCGATGTCGTTGAGGATGAATCGCGTCGGGAACCCGTCGACGGCGTCGACGACGACGTCGGCTTCCTCGAACAGCGACTCGGCGACGTCCACTGTCATCCGGGTGGCGTGTCGTTCGACCGTGACGTCGGAATTGCGCGCTTCGACGAACCGGGCTGCACTGTCGACTTTCGGTTCGCCGATGTCGTCGAGGGTGTGGACGATCTGTCGCTGCAGGTTCGAGCGCGTGACGTGTCCGTCGTCGACGATCGCGATCGTCCCGACGCCGGCTGCCGCGAGATACTGGATCGCTGCCGAGCCGAGCCCGCCAGCACCGACGACGAGGACACGACTCGAGAGCAGTTGCTGCTGGTCGGACTCCCCTATCGAATCGATCATGAGCTGGCGCGAATACTGCTCGCGCTGGCGCGAGTCGAGCGAGTCACCCATACGTGATCCCTCCACGGCGACCCAGTTAACGGATCGTCCACAGCTGCGGGAACCGCCAACAGAGCAAAGGCCGTGGTCGCTGTACGGAGCCGTATGTACGACGACGTACTCATCGCGACCGACGGCAGCGACGTGGCGACCGACGCCGCGACCGCGGGGATCTCGCTCGCCCGAACGCTCGAGGCGACGGTGCACGCCCTGTCAGTCGCCGAGGATCGGCGGGGCGACGAGACGAAACGCCACGAACGGCGGGAGGCGGATGCGGAATCGGTCGCGTCCCGGGCGCTCGAGGCCGGCTGTAGCGCCGACGCCGTCGTCCGCTCGGGCCGTCCGGCGACCGAAATCCTCGCCTACGCCGACGAGGCGGACGTCGACGCGATCGTCGTCGGCACCCACGGCCGGACCGGGCTGCGACAGGCGCTACTGGGAAGCGTCGCCCTCGAGGTGATCCGGGAGGCACGGAGACCAGTGCTCACGGTCGGTGTGGACGGCTCGTGGGACGACGACCGCATCGACGACGTCTGTCTCGCGACGGACGGCTCGACGGGGACGACGGCGGCGACGGAGAACGCGATCGACCTCGCCGACGCCTGTGACGCACAGCTTCACGCGCTGTACGCCGTCGACATGGACTCCCCGAGTGCGGAGCTCCGCGAGGCGTTCGTGAAACACGGCGAGCAGACGACGGCGGGCGTCGCCGAGCGGGCGGCCGACCGTGGAATCGAGACGACGAAGGCGGTCATGCGTGGCCCGTCTACCGACGTCATTCTCGAGTACGTCGCCGACGAAGCCGTCGATCTGCTGGTGATGGGGACCGAGAGCAAGTCGAACCTCGAGCGACTCGTCGTCGGGAGCGTCTCACAACGAGTCGTTCCGAACGCGGCGGTTCCGGTACTGACCGTCAGGACACTCGAATGACCGGCGGCGCCGACGCAGCGTCGGCTTCCGTCGAGTGACGAGCGCACAACCGTTATCCGGGCGGTCGTGGTGGAATGCGCTACTGGCTATGGACGATTCGCGCCCGAACCTCCTGCTGATCACGTGTCACGACCTCGGACGGTATCTCGGTTGTTACGGTGTCGATATCGAGACGCCACACATCGACGAATTTGCCGAAAACGGGGCCCTCTTCGAGAACCACTTCGTGACGGCGCCACAGTGCTCGCCCAGCCGAGGCAGTCTCATGACCGGCCGACATCCCCACGTCAACGGGCTGATGGGGCTTGCACACGGCGACTGGGAACTACACGAAGGCGAACGAATCCTCCCGCACTATCTCAGCGAGGTCGGCTACGAGACCCACCTGTTCGGTCTCCAGCACATCACCCAGGACACCGATCGACTCGGCTACGACTACGTCCACTCGGAGGGGAACCTCTATCCCGGCGTCGCGCCGTCGGTTCACCAGGCGAATCGGGCGCGGACCGTCGCGTCGGTCGTCTCGGGCTTTCTCGAGCGGGACGCGTTCGAGGAACCCTTTTTCGCGTCGATCGGCTTCTTCGAACTCCACCGCGTCGAGGAGGACAACGGTCGGTTCGGGTTCGACAGCGACCACTACGAGACCGACGATCCCGACGCAGTCCGACCGCTTCCATACCTCCCCGATCGCCGTGGCATCAGACAGGATCTGGCGGAGATGCACGGGATGGTGTCCGCCGTCGACGACGCGATCGGGACGATCCTCGAGACGTTGTCGGAGGCCGGCCTCGAGGATGAGACGCTCATCGTCTTCACGACTGAACACGGGATCGCGTTCCCCCGGGCCAAGGGGAGCTGTTACGATCCCGGGATCGAAGCGGCGTTGATCGTTCGCTATCCCGGCGTTGCCGACGACGGAACACGGTACGACGAACTGCTCAGCAACGTCGACGTCCTGCCGACGCTGCTCGAGATCGTCGACGTCGACGTTCCGGACGACATAGACGGCCGGAGCTTTCGGCCACTGCTGGCCGACGGCGACGAGTATCGGGAACGCGACCGGATCTTCGCCGGGATGACCTGGCACGACATGTACAATCCGGTCCGTGCGATCCGGACGGAGCGGTACAAGTACGTCCGCAACTTCTGGCATCTTCCGAGTGTGTATCTCACGAAAGACATCTTCGCGAGCGAGGCAGGCCGAACGGTCCGCGAAACCGACGGCGTTCCGACGCGGCCCTACGAGGAGCTGTACGATCTCCACGAGAGTCCACAGGAGGACGACAACGTCGTCTTCGAACCGACGTATCAGGACGTCCGGACGGACCTCGCCCGACAGCTACACGAGTGGATGGTCGAGACCGACGATCCACTGCTCGATGGTCCCGTTCCACCCGGCGACTACGAGACGATCACGACGTGGGCACACGAAGACGAGGGGTGATTCGACCGTCCTCGATACGAAATCCTGTAGCGATATCCCGGCGCGACCGCCCGACGGGTCGCGCTCGCGCCGAAAACGATCTGAGCGGTCCGTGCGTCCACACGTACAGCTATCGGGCTCGACGGCGTCATTCGGCCCGGGAGAGCGTCGTGCTCGCCTCGAGACGTCGACCGTCCGATTCCCGGATGGCCGTCTCACATGGACTGCAACAGACGAACACGGACTCCGACCCACGAACACGACCATGAACTACAAGGAATTCATCGGCCAGGTCCAGCACAGACTCGAGTACGCACAGTTCGGGCAGGCGGTGCGGTCGACCCGAGCGGTCCTGACGACGCTCGGCGAACGGCTCCACGAGGGCGAAGCGACGGATCTCGCCAGTCCGTTACCGATGGAGATCGATCGGTACCTCACCGAGGCCGACCACGGCCAGCGGTTCGACTATCAGGAGTTCCTCGATCGAGTCGCCGAGCGCGAGGGCGTCGATCGGGCCGACGCCAACTACCACGCCCAGCAGCTACTCGCCATCGTCGCCGAGATCGTCCCGGCCGGAAACATCGAGAAGGTCCGAAACCAGCTCCCCGACGACTTCGACCCGTTGTTCGAGGGAGTCGAACTGGCGACCGAGTGACCGACGACGACCCGGCGGCCACCGACTCGTCTCCCCGGCGCTCGGACGACCCGTCGGCCGACCCACCGGGACCGATCGCCCCCGTCACCAGACCCGAGACGGCCGCCCGGGACTGGTACGATACACTCAGCGGCTGGTACGACGTCGTCGCCGACCCCTTCGAGGCGCAGCCGCGAGCGGCGGGGCTCGAGGTCCTCGATGCGAGTCCGGGCGAACGCGTCCTCGACGTCGGCTGTGGAACCGGTCGGGCCCTCGTCGAACTCGCGCGAGCCGTCGGTCCGTCGGGGACGGCCGTCGGAATCGATATCGCCGAGGGGATGTGTCGCGTCTCGCGGCGGGCGCTTGCCGACGCTGGCCTCGAGACCGGTACCGTGATCGCCGGCGACGCGACGACGCTGCCGTTCAGTGACGACGTATTCGACGCACTCTTCGCGAGTTTCGTCCTCGAACTCTTCGATACGCCCGCGATCATGCGCGTCCTCAAGGAGTGGCACCGCGTCCTCGACCCAGCCGGGCGACTCTGTGTCGTCTCGCTTTCCCGTCGGGGTGACGGTCCCCTTACGTGGGTGTACGAAACAGTCCACGAACTCGCGCCGACGTACGTCGACTGTCGGCCGATCTACCTTCGGGAGACACTTCTCGAGGCCGGCTTTCGAGACCTCGAGACGCGGACGGGAACGGTCTGGCGGTTTCCGGTCGAAATCGTCCGCTGTCGGCCCGCGTGACGTCCGAGCGATCATACTGTCGGACAGCAGTCAGTGAGCCGTCGGTCGCGACGTCACGGCTGTCACCGTTGGAGACGGCCGCAGTCGTGCAACCGACGGTGAACCGTGCTGTCCGACAGTATCAGTCCTCCGTGGGCGCTCCCCGGACCAGCGTGACCGTCTGGGGCGAGCGCCGCGCGACTCGCTCGGCGACGGTCCCCGTGACCAGCCGGGCCGCAAGCGAGCGGCCGTGACTGCCCATAACGATCTGGTCGTAGTCGTTTTCGTCGGCGTACTCGACGATCGCGTTCGACGGCGAGTCCCCGTCCGTTTCCGTCTCGAGGCTCACGTCGTGCTCGTCGGCGATGGCCTGTGCCGACTCGAAGATCGCTTCGGCGCGGCGCTCGCGGTCGTCCATGATCTCCTCGAGGTAGGTTCCCTGAACGTCGTCTCGCGGCCGGTCGAACGGGAGCGAGAGCGCGTGAAACGCGGTAAACTCGCCGTCGGGAAACGTCTCGAGGGCATAGGCGAGTGCGGCTTCGGCCTGTTCGGAGCCGTCGAGTGGGACCAGGACCGTCCCAGGGAGCTCACGATCGCGGACGTCCGTCGCCGGCTCGGGGACGACCGTCGTCGTGACGGGCGAGCGCCGAACGACGGCCTCGCTGACGCGACCGAGGAACGGTCGGACGATCGGCGATTCGCCGTGGCTGCCCATGACGACGTGGTCGACGTCGGTGTTGGCGATCGCGAGCAGTTCCGTATGCGGGGTTCCGGTCCGGAGATACGTCTGAATCTCGCGGTCGTGTTGTTCGGCGTGATCGACCGCGCGATCGAGCACTCGCTCGCCGTAGTCGTCGGCGCTGTCGGCCGTCGACGCCGACGATCCGACGCTTGCTTCGTGATCGTGTGCCGGATCGACGACGTAGACCGCGGTGACCGTCGCGTCCGGAAACGACTGGAGACAGTACTCGAGTCCACCGAACGAGTGGACCGATCCGTCGACTGGAACGAGGACGTGTCGTGGCATAGTGGTCCGTGGCGAGCGTCGCCCGCCTGCCGTCGTCTTCGATGGCAACCGGAATAAAGCCAGAGCCACTTCTCGGGCGGTGGTTCGAGGGAGACGTCCCGCTCTCGTCACCCGCTGGTGTAACTGACCGTCCCGCCTGCAGGCTCCACGGTCAAATCAACAATCGATCGAGGGAGTGCAGCGCTCCGAACAGCAATCTCGACCGGCAGTCGTGATCGGATTGCTCGATTTCGTATCGCATCATATACTTTATGAGGGTCTCGAGTAGGCAGTTCGACTCGGGCGGTCCGGATCACTCCCACAGACCCAACTAGTAAGGCATGTCGTTTGTGCCGTGGGACGCTGAAAGGCGAATGCCGTCCGATTCGGACGGTGATCGACGGAGCGCACGTGGGTCGACGGGCCGACCCGATCACGACCAGCACCCACTCCCCCCACTCGGCGGTCGACGGGCCCTCTCCCCCGTCGACTACTCACACTGTCGGACAGCACGATTCGACGATCGGTCGCGAATTTGCGACCGACGTTTCACTGACTGCTGTCCGACAGTACCCACCAGAACGGCGGCCTTGGCATTCGACTCTGCGCACCCGTCTTCGCCACCTCACGCGGGGTCGAGCAACTCGACTCGATGCGTCGTCTCTCGAGCGACGCCTCGAGTTGCTTCCCACACGTGGGTTCGCTGCTACCGACACGGAGCGTTCGGAACGTACGTTCGTCCGACTGGTCTCGCGTTCGAATAGTCCGCCGGAGCCGACCATTGAAACGATTATTATTGTGGCAGGCGTTATCACCAACCATGGGAATGGCTGAACCAGCGGCGATCGACGACACCGAGCGAACGAGTATCTACGAGTACGTCGAAGCCCACGGCGCCGTCTCTCGAGAACGGGTCCGCAGGGAGCTGTTCCCGGACGATCCGCCCGGCGACCCCCAACACTCGCGGGCGTTCAGACACGACGTCGCGATCCTCAAGCGCGACGGCTATCTCGAGGAAGACGACGACGGAACGCTTCGTATCGCGATCGACGTCGAAGACGAACGATCGGAGATTACGGCCGACGATATCGAGGTCACGATCCGGTCGGCCCGCCAGGAGGACCTCTCGGGGATCATCGGCGCGATGCGTCAGGTCGTCGAGGAGATGACCTACATCGAAGCCGAGACGGTCGCTGACGAACTCGACCACGAGGACGTCCTCCTGCGGCGCAACGAGTACGAGTCGCGGATGTTCTTCGTCGCGACCGTCGACGACGAGGTCGTCGGCTGGGCGCATCTCCACCTGCCGAACCTCGAGAAACTCGGCCACACTGCCGAACTCACACTCGGCGTCCTCGAGGAATATCGCGGGATGGGAATCGGGAGCGAACTGCTCGATCGCGCCCTCGAGTGGGTCCGCTCGCGAGGCCACGAGAAAGTCTATCAGAGCGTCCCCTCGACGAACGAGGCAGCGATCGAGTTCTTCGAGGATCGAGGCTGGACGATCGAAGCCGTCCGTGAAGACCACTACAAACTCGGCGACGAGTACATCGACGAGGTGATGATGGCGATCGAACTGTAGTCTCCAGCCGTCGATCGCCGGCGACGTCATCGATAGCCGCTGACATCGCCGGAAACGGGAGTCTTTTGCGAGGGCCGACCGCAACTCCAGCCATGACGACGCCATCTCATACGTTCGGCGATTGGCCGCTCAAACGGCTGCTGACGGCGGTCGTCGGCTCCGGCCCGAAGTCGGCCGACGACATGACGCGGGCCCAGGCTCGCGAAGCCCTACAGCGTATTCTCGCCGGCGAACCCGACGAGACCACTCTCGGTGCGTTCTGGCTGGCAAATCGCTGGAAGCGAAACACTCCCGTGGAGCTGGCCGGCTACACCGACGTCATGCGCGAGGAGTCGGTCGTGACTGCCCAGCCCGAGGCCGACCCGGTCGACTGCGGTGCGAACTACGACGGCAAACACTCCTCGGCCCTACTGGGTGTCGGCGCTGGTCTCGTCGCCGCCGCTGCGGGCACGCCCGTCGTCGTCCACTCCGGCGATCGCGTCCCCACACAGAAGGAGACGGCGTACAAACACGTCCTCGACGAACTCGGCGTTCGAACCGAACTCGAGCCCACCGAAAGCGCCGA
Source organism: Natronolimnohabitans sp. A-GB9 (assembly GCF_030848565.1). Taxonomy (GTDB): domain Archaea; phylum Halobacteriota; class Halobacteria; order Halobacteriales; family Natrialbaceae; genus Natronolimnohabitans. Next base: position 24,841 of record NZ_JAVDDV010000026.1, on the reverse strand, counting down.
TATGGTCGACGAAACGGGCTTTGGCTTCTACTACCAGCCCGCGTTCAATCCCGGCATCCACAGCCTCTACGACCGGCGCGACGAGATGGGTGTTCGCACGTTCGTAAACACCATCGAAACCGTCGCCAACCCCGCCGACGCCGACGTTCATCTCGGCTCGTTTTACCACCTCGCGTTCGCCAAGAAACTGGTCTCGCTGCTCCAGGAGAGCGCGGAACTCGAGGTCTCGCGGGCGATCTTCTTCCAGGGGATGGAAGGCTACGACGACATCCGGCCCGGTTATACGAAGGTCGCCGAGTGGAACCGGGGCGACGACGAACTCGAGGACTACGAGATCGAGACCGCCGAGTACGGGATGGAGATGGAAGCCGAGGATCTCGAGGTCGACGACGTCACCGCCGACTCGGCGACGATCACCGAAGCAGTTCTCGCCGGCGAGCGTGACGATCACTTCGCCGACGCCATCGCGCTAAACGGCGCGGTCCGCATGTACGCCCGCGACGACGTCGACAGTCTCGCGGACGGCCTCGAGCGAGCCCGCGACGTCATCGCCGACGGCAGTGCAGTGGCAGTCCTCGAAGACCTGCGGGCGTTCTGATACGGTCTCCTGTCGTCACGTCCCGTCGGTGCTTCGACGTTCTTCGTCTCCGTGATCGTCTCGGGATCCGCTGTCGGTCACTCTTCGCGGAGCAGCGCGACGCTGGCGAGTTTGTCCCCGCCGACGACCGTCGACTCCTGGGTGAGCGTATAGAGGATGCCGTCGCGGTCCGCCGTCGCTTCCTGGAGCGGCTCGTAGGTCATCGGGTCGTACACCGTTCCGAGCCACGTCCCGTTCTCGATCCGCTGGCCGACCTCGAGCGACGGCTTCGGCCGGAACAGGCCGCCCGTCTCGGCGGTAACCTGTCCGAGGTGGTTGCGGGCGATCGTCTGATCGTGGTCGGGTATCTCGCCGGGAAGCATCCCGAGGTGTCGACAGACGTTTAGTAGACCGTCGACGCCGATCTCGACAGCGCCCTCGAGGATCTGCTTGTTGTACGCGAGTTCGGGCGTAATCGACGGAATCCCCTCCTCGGCGGCGGCGACGCGGAGTTTGCCGGCGAAGCCGCGGCGGTGCCACTCCTCGTCGGCGTCGTCGTCGGCCTCCTCCGAGAGTAACAGCTCCGTTCCGAACGCTTCGGCGAGGTCGCGTGCGGTTTCGTCGCCCTCCCGATAGACGACGTGGGGGAGCATGTCGGGGCTCCCCGTATGGAGGTCGACGATGGCGTCGGCCGCCTCGATCTCCGTCCAGAGCGTCGCGGCCATCCGCTGGTGGAGGCTCCCGTCTTCGTTGCCCGGCCAGACCCGGTTCATGTTGGGGTTGACGCTGTCGAGCTTCTCCGGCGTGGTATACGTGACGAGATCGAAGGTCAACGGGTTCGCGACGGGTACCGCGACGATCGTTCCCGAGAGTTCCTCGAGAGGTAACTGGTCGTGAAATCGTCGGAGCGTCTCGGTACCGTTGATTTCGCGGCCGTGCTGGGCCGCTTGCACGTACAGCGTCGGTCCCTCGTCGGCGCCACGATAGGTATGTACCGTCGTCGTGATATTGACGCTCGAGGGCAGTCGTGCGAGCACCACGTCGTCGGCCGTGTGCGTGCCGGCGGTCATAGCCCGATGTTCTACGTCCCGCGGTATGTACCTGCGGCCGCCTGCTGCCATTCGTCTCCACATTGCTCTCTGCCCGTCGTGACTCGAGACCACTATCGTTTTCCGTCGGCCCGCCGTCTCGGGGTGTATGGGAGACGTTACTGCGACACTCCACACGAACAAAGGCGATATCGAGGTCGAACTCTACGACGAGCGCGCACCGCGCACCGTCGACAACTTCGTCGGCCTCGCGACCGGCGGCAAGACCTGGACCGACCCCGAGACGGGCGAGGAGGTCGAAGGCGAGCCGCTGTACGACGACGTCGCGTTCCACCGCGTCATCGAGGGCTTCATGATCCAGGGTGGCGACCCGACCGAGACCGGTCGCGGCGGCCCCGGCTACCAGTTCGACGACGAGTTCCACGAGGAACTGCGCCACGACGACGAGGGCATCCTGAGTATGGCCAACTCCGGACCGAACACCAACGGCTCGCAGTTTTTCATCACGCTCGATGCCCAGCCACACTTAGACGACCGCCACTCCGTCTTCGGCAAGGTCACCGATGGCATGGACGTCGTCCACGAAATCGGTTCCGTCGACACCGACGCCAACGACCGACCGAAAGAGGACGTCGTCCTCGAGTCGGTCTCGGTCGACTACGAGTGATCCGTTTGGCACGATAACGTCGCGTTGTCTCCGTTATCGGGCCTGTATCCGCCAACTGAAACCGGTAGTATCGTCTTTCAGGAATTTGTTGCCCTGACTGTGCAGTGTAGCTGACAGATTGCTTTTAGGGAGTCGCTCGAGGCTCCAGTATGGAGTTACCCGAAACGCTGCTGGAACGGGGGCTATCGGTACTGGGGTATCCGTCCGTAACCCACGGAGTGGCGAACCGGTATCTCGACGCGGCAGATCTCGAGATCGCGCCTTCGGCCCGCATCGCGATGGGGTGTCTACTCCGGGGACAGGTCGATCTCGGTCCGTACACGCGCTTGAGTCGCGGCTGTGTCGCCGGCGGCGACGTGACGATCGGCAGGCGGACGAACCTCGAGCCAAACTGCGATCTCATCGGCGACGTCGAGATCGGCAACTACTGTGCGATCGCCAGACGGACGAGTTTCCAGCAGACGAACCACGAGACGTCGAAGCCATCCCAGCAGATCCGCTTCTACGAGGAAGTCCTCGATAGCGATCTTCCGCCGGCCGAGGAGGGGCCGATCACGGTCGGCAGCGACGTCTGGATCGGGACGCGAGTGACGGTCCTCTCCGGCGTGACGATCGGCGACGGCGCCATCGTCGGCGCCGGCTCGGTCGTCACCGAGGACGTCGAGCCGTACGCGATCGTCGCCGGCGTCCCGGCCGAACGGATCGGCTGGCGGTTCCCACGTGACGTCCGGGAACGGCTCCTCGAACTCGAGTGGTGGGAGTGGGACGAGGAGACGATGCGCCAGCGACGGGACTTCTTCGAACGCGACCTGCAGCGTGCGGAGGTCGCAAACGCCATTCCCGACCTCGAGGAGCGACCCTGACGACGCGAGCGGTCCGTCGACCCGTCGTTCTCGAGCCGGTGGACGCTAGTATTAGGATCGTCGGCGTTGGGGTCCGGATATGGACTGGACGGCCGACGACGTTCCCGACCAGCAAGGGCGGACGATCGTCGTCACTGGAGCGAACAGCGGGATCGGTCTCGAGACGACCCGCGAACTCGCGCGCAACGGCGCCAGCGTGGTCATGGCCTGTCGGCGCACCGACCGCGGTCGACGGGCCGCAGCCGACGTTCGCGAGGACGTTCCCGACGCTGACCTGCGTGTTGAGGCCTGTGACCTGGCGAGTCTCGAGTCGATCCACGCCTTTGCCGACCGCCTCGACGACCCGATCGACGTCCTCGTGAACAACGCCGGAACGATGGCGATCCCGCGCCGGGAGACTGACGACGGGTTCGAGACCCAGTTCGGGGTCAACCACCTCGGCCACTTCGCGCTGACCGGCCTGGTACTCGAGCAGGTACTCGAGGGGCCCGCCGCACGCGTCGTCACCGTCTCGAGTGCCCTCCACGAACGCGGCGAGATCGACTTCGACGATCTCCACGGCGAACGGTCCTACGACCGGTGGGACGCCTACGCGCAGTCGAAACTCGCCAACGTTCTCTTTGCATACGACCTCGAGCGTCGCTTTCTCACCGCGGGCGTCGACGCCAAGAGCATCGTCGTCCACCCGGGTTATGCCGACACCCGACTACAGTTTCGCGGCGTCGAGGGTCGGGGGACGTGGCTGCGGACGGCCGCCCGCCGGCTCATGAACGCCGTGCTGGCCCAGTCTCCCGAACGCGGAGCGCTCCCGACGCTGTACGCTGCCACTGCGCCCGACGCTGAGGGGGGCGCCTACTACGGGCCTGGTGGGCTCGGAAACATGCGCGGTCCGCCCGAACGCCTGGCCTCCTCGGATCGGTCGTACGATCGCGAGACGGCCCATCGGCTGTGGGCGGTCTCGAGCGAACTGACTGGCGTCACGTACGATCTCCCCGAGCCGAAGACGCCGGTGTCGGCGGCCGAAACCCCCTCCCGACCGTAATGTGAAAGGGGACGCGGCCGAATCACCTGCCAATGAGCGACGGTATCCAGCACGCGAGCGACGTCGGATCGTCGGATGCGCCTCCGATCGAAGAAAAGCCCTACAAGATCATCTTCGAGGCGAACAAGTGCTTCGGCGCGGGCAAATGCGCCGAGGTCAGTGACAACTGGGAGATGTCAATCGATTCCGGCATCGCCCAGCCCCGGACGTACTTCATCGACGAGGACGACCTCGCGCACAACGTCCGTGCGGCGGACGTCTGCCCGGCAAAGAAAGGCGACGGCTGTATCCACGTCGTCGACCGGCGAACCGACGAGGAGGTCGCCCCCGATCCCCACGGCGACGGAACGCTGAGCGTCGACTGGTAGTCCTCGAGGCAACATCGAAACGCACATTCCTAATGGGCCCCTACATTTAACTGCGCTTCTGAGCGAGGGTAGCCAAGCAGGCCAACGGCGGTGGGCTTAAGACCCGCTCCCGTAGGGGTCCTTGGGTTCAAATCCCAACCCTCGCATGTCGCCGCGAACAACTCGTGAGCGGCGACTACGTTCTTGGATTTGAATCAGAGAAGTCGCAGCACCGAGCGAAGCGAGGTGATCGTCTTCGCGTGGTTCAAATCCCAACCCTCGCATGTCGCCGCGAACAACTCGTGAGCGGCGACTACGTTCGTGGATTTCGAATAGTCCGTGAGCGACGAGTTGACCGGACAATTCGTCGGCGTTGATACTGTCGACTTTCGAACCCTCTCGCTGATGTGAGAGTTGCTGTTTTCCCCGTGGGGCTTTATGTATGGGTATGACGCCAGCAGCCGACTCGAGCGACGACCGTTGCGAAACGGTCGATATCTTACTTGTCGAGCCAAACCCCGGGGACACCCGGCTCTTTACGGAGAATTTCAGGGATGCGAAACTCGTGAACACGATCCACGCCGTCGTCGACGGCGAAGACGCGCTCGATTTCGTCTACCAGCGCGGCGAATACGACGACACACCCCAGCCGGACATCGTGCTGCTCGAGCCACAACTGCCAGGAACGAGCGGGATGGAGGTCCTCGCCGAACTGAACAACGAGCCCGCGCTGTGTGAGATTCCAGTCGTCGTGCTCACGAGTTCGACGGTCGGCGAGGAAATCGTCAAGTCACACGACCTCGAGGCGGACGAGTACATCCGCAAGCCGGTCGAACCCGAGGAGTTCATCGAGTTCGTCCAGGAGATCGAGGAGTTTTGGTTCGCGATCGTCAAACACAACGACGGCTGATACGGATCCCTGGACCGATTTCCCGGCGCAACCACAGCCCGGGACGGGGTTGTGCCGGGACTGGTTTCCAGTAGTCCGTCTGGGACGACGCTTCCGTCTCGTTCCGTCGACTACGTCGCTCGAGCCCACTTCCGTTTCTGCCGGAACACGGTCCCGCGGCCGACGCGGTGCCGCTGTACGCGTTGCTCGTCGTCGCGGTCGCTGTCCTGGTCGTCTGGAGTTGGGGTCGGTTGCTCTCGTGGTTCGAGTGAGACGGACTGCTGGAGCGCTGTCCCGCCGATCGCCAAACAGGGTCGGCGAGATATCAGTGACGACGACGTGAGCGCTACTCGCCGGTCCGAAACGAGAGGTCAAGCGACGGCGCCGAGTGAGTCAGCGATCCCATCGAAACGACGTCGACGCCGGTCGCGGCGTAGTCGGCGACGGTCTCGACCGTGATCCCGCCGCTGGCCTCGGCTAACACGTCGTCGTACTCCGCAAGCAGCGAGACGGCCTCGCGCGTCTCTTCGGGCGTCATGTTATCGAGGAGGACGACGTCGGCGCCCGCCGCGGCCGCCCGCGGGGCGTCCTCGACGGTCTCGACCTCGACGTCGACGTTCGTCGCGAACGACGTCTGCGCCTGGAAGTGCTCGATCGCCCCCTCGAGGCCGAGTTCTTCGATGTGGTTCTCCTTGACCATCACCATGTGAGAGAGATCGAGCCGGTGGGTGTCGCCGCCGCCGGCGACGACGGCGCGCTTCTCGAGGCCCCGCAGGCCGGGTGTGGTTTTGCGGGTCGCGGCGACGCGGACGTCGTCGCTTTCGGTGCGGGCGCGGTCGACGGCGTCGCTCGTCTGAGTCGCGATCCCGGCGGCGTGGCCCGCGAGATTGACGGCGACGCGTTCGCCCCGGAGGACCTCGCGTGCGGGCCCCTCGACGCGGAGGACCACGTCGCCCGACTCGACGGTCGTCCCGTCGTCGAGGCGCTCGGTGACGTCGACCCCGAGGTAGTCGAAGACGGCCGTCGCGGCCTCGAGACCGGCGACGACGCCTCCCTCCTTCGCGACGAGTCGGCCAGTCGTCTCGCCGGGGACCTGATTCGTGACGTCGTGGTGGCCGACGTCCTCGCGGAGCCAGCGTTCGATCTGCGTGTCGGTGATCATGGTCAGTCGTCGGCGGGGGGTTCGGGTTCCGCCGTCGGTTCGTCGGCGTCGTCGACGACGTAGTGACAGCCCGTAGAGTCGGTATTCTCACTCGCCGCACGCGCGATCAGCAAGGCGACGACGCTTGCGTTGCGCAGTTCGTAGAGGTCACGAGCCGTCCGGGTGCGGATGTAGGCGTCGACTTCTCCCTTGAGCCGCCGGAGGACGGCGCTGGCGCGGGCGATCGCTTCGGGATCGCGCTCGAGGCCGAGATACTCGTCCATCGTTTGTCGCAGTCGGGTGAACTTCTCGGCGGCGAAACGCTCGGGGAGGTCGGGGTCGCTGTCGCGGAGTTCGGATGCCTCGACGACTGCGGGTTCCGTGCCGACGGCGTCCTCGCCGGCCCGCAGCCCCCAGACCAGCCCCTCGAGCAGGCTGGTACTCGCCAGCCGATTGGCGCCGTGGACGCCCGTTCGGGCACACTCGCCGACGGCGTAGAGCCGATCGAGAGTGGTCCGGCCACGGTCGTCGACGTCGATACCGCCACACAGGAAGTGCTGGCAGGGTGCGACGGGAATCTCCTCGCCCTCGACGCCGCGTTCGCGACACTTCTCGGCGATGGCAGGGTAGTCGGCTTCGAACTCGCCCTCGAGCGTCCCGACGTCGAGGACGACCGCGCCGGTCTCCTCGCGTTCAGCCTCGACGGCGCGGGCGACGACGTCCCGCGGGGCGAGGTCGCCCTGTGGATGGTAGTCGTCCATGAACGGGTCGCCGTCCCCGTTTCGGAGGACGGCCCCTTCACCGCGCAGCGCTTCCGACAGCAGGAAGGGGTCCTCACCGGCGTAGGCGGTCGGATGGAACTGTACGTACTCGAGGTCCGCGACGTCGGCCCCGGCGAGAGCGGCCATCGCGATGCCGTCGCCGGTCGCGTCGTCGGGGTTCGTCGAGCGGGTGTAGAGCGCGCCGATCCCGCCGGTGGCGAGGACCGTCGCGCCGGCGTAGATCGGCTTCCCCGTCTCCGCACCGTCGGTCAGCACGCCGTGGACGCGCCCCTCGTGGGTGAGCAACTCGAGTGCGGCCGTATCCTGGCGCACCTCGATCCGGTCGTGGCCGTCGACGTAGTTGAGAAACGGCCGCAGGATGTGGGTGCCCGTCGCGGCGTCGACGTGGAGAATGCGGTAGTCGGAGTGGGCGGCCTCCCGCGTGTAGTCGAACTCGCCTTCGCCCGTCTCGTCGAAGTCGATCCCGAGTGTCTCGAGGAGGACGTCCTCGACGGCGTCGTCGGCGTTTTCGACGAGGACGTCGACGGCGTCGGGATCGGCGGTGCCGTCGCTGGCCTCGAGGATGTCCCGCTTCAGCGAGTCGGGATCGCCGCGGGTGGTCGAGATCCCACCCTGAGCCCAGTCGGTGCTGGCGTCGTCGGGACGCTTTGCTTTGGTCACCAGCAGTACCTCTGCGCCCTCGCGTGCGGCAGCTAGCGCGGCCGCACAGCCCGCGATGCCGCTGCCGACGACGAGGACGTCCGTCGTGTCGTGGGGTCGTGGTTCGGTCATTGGCTTAGATCTCGAGCATGCGATCGAGGGCGACTTCCGCGAGTTCTTTCTCCTCGGGCGCGACCTCGATTACGTTCCGTTCGCGTCCCTCGACGAGTTCCTCCAGCACCCAGGTGAGGTAGTTGGGGTCGATCTGGCGCATAGCGTTGCAGTCCATGCAGGCGTCGCCACACAGCGGCAGCACCTCGACTTCGGGGTGCCAGCGCTGGAGGTGGTTGGTGAGGTGGATCTCGGTGCCGATCGCCCACTTCTCGCCTGGGTCGGCGTTTTCGACGGTCTCACAGATCGTCGCGGTCGAGCCGACGACGTCGGCGGCCTCGACGACCTCGCGGCGACACTCGGGGTGGACGACGACGTTCACGTCGGGGTGCTCGTCGCGAATCGCCTCGATGTGCTCGACCTGGAACCGTTCGTGGACCTGGCAGTAGCCGTCCCAGAGGATGATGTCGCTTTCGGCGACCTCGTCGGCGTCTTTGCCCTCGGGGTCCCACGGGTCCCACTGGACGATCTCGTCTTCCATGTCGAGTCGGTGTGCGGTGTTCTCTCCGAGGTGTTTGTCCGGGAGAAAGAGGACCTTATCGCCCTTCTCAAAGGCGTACTCGAAGGCCTTGTGGGCGTTCGAGGAGGTACAGACGAGTCCGCCCTGGCTCGCACAGAAGGCCTTCAGGTCCGCATAGGAGTTCATGTACGTGATCGGGATGATGTCGGCGTCGGGCGCCGCCGCCGTGATCTCGGCCCACGCGCTGTCGACCTGCAGTGCTTCGGCCATTCCAGCCATCGGACACGACGCCTCCATGCTCGGGAGGATCACCGTCTGGTCGTCGTCCGTGATGATATCGGCGCTCTCGGCCATGAACGTGACACCGCCGAAGATCACGTACTCGGCATCGGCTTCGGCTGCTTCCTTCGAGAGCTGATAGGAGTCGCCGACGAAGTCGGCGTGTTCGACGATCTCGCGTCGCTGGTAGTTGTGTCCCAGGATCACGACGTCGTCGCCGAGTTCCTCGAGTGCCGCTTCGATACGTTCGGTCCGCTCCTCGGCCTCGAGGTCCCGGTATCGGGGCGGTAGCTGCTCGAGATTGTCGTATTTGAACAGACTTAGATCGGTTTCCAGCTCTGCCGTTTCCATTTTGACCATCTTACGTCACCTGTGGTTGACCACACATCACAGGGGCGTATTGAATAACTTTTTCCTTCGATACTCGAACATGGCGGAATACCACTGACTGATCTGATTTTCGAAAACGGCACGTACGTTGTCTGTGCCTACCGATAACTTTCGAACGATGGGTCGAAATCGGTCGCGGATCGGGTTATCGCCCCACGCGAGTCTCGGTGCGCTCGTCGCGTTCCTCGTCGGTCGTCCGTTCGTCTCGTCGAGCCGGGAGGCTCCACGACGACGGGACGTCGGCGAGGAGCGAGAGTCCCTCGCGTACGGTGTTGTAGGTGTCGTAGACGAAGGGGAGCGGATCCTCGGCGCGGAGGTAATCGAAGTTCGGCTGGCGGGCGATCGACGTCGCGACCTCCCAGATCGCGGCCGACAGCGGCGGCGGCTCGACCAACGGGTTGTCCTCCCGCAAAACGCTGGATACGTGGAGCAACTCGCCGCGTATCAGGTGTGTCGCGACGTCGGTCTCGTACGTCGAGGGCGTCGAAACTGGCTGTTCGCGAGCGAGTTGCCAGAAGTAGTACGGGAAGTCGACGCCAGCCTGGACGGGACAGGACACCGACACCCAAAACCGCGGATTGATCTCGAGGAGGGTGAACTCGCCGGTCGCTTCGTTCCTGACGAACTGCACCGAGGCGGGCCCATGCCAGTCGAGGGCGTCGAGGATCGCCCGTCCGGCCCGCTCGAGGGCGGGGATCGACGTGGTCTGTCGGGCGACGCTCGTGTTTCCGGCGTACGTATACCCGCGGAGCTGGCGTTTCTGACACGTCGCGACTGGGTCGCCGCGGTCGTACAGTGCCCAGAGTGCGTACTCCGGCCCCGAGACGTACTCCTGGACGATCGGCTCGTGGCCCAGCTCCTCACGGATCGCGTCCCGGTCCGGCTCGCGGCCAGGCTCGAGAAAGCGCACCGACCCCGGGTGGACGAGCTCCGTCGGTGACACGCCGTCGACGAACTCGTCGGTGAGGACGACGTATCGGGGTTTGACGATCGACTCGCGGTTCCAGTCGTCGACCGCCTCGAGTGGCTGCGTCTCCGGAACTGCGACGCCCGCTGTAGACGCGGCCTCGATCAACTGCGTTCTGTCGTAGACCGTCCGTAGCGTCTCGAGCGTCGGCCAGAGTGGTCTGAGGTGGTCGGCGAACGCCGAGCGATATCGCGAGAGCGTCCACACGTCTTCGTCCCGAATCGGCGCGATCGCTGCGACGTCGGATCGCTTCGCGAGTCCGAGCAGCGCGTCCCTGTAGCCGACGAAATCGTCCGCCGGGTCGGGGACCACGTACGACTCGTCGCAGTAGCGGGAGGCGAACTCGGGAGCGGTTTCGGTTTCGGAGACTGCGATCGTTCGAACGCCGCGACGGCTCAGCGACCGGATACACGCGACTGAACTCGGCGCGATTGCGGGAACGACGACACTCTCCTGGCCGCGCTCTTGCATACGAACCTATCCAGCGCTATCGGACATAAAATCGATAGTATAAATACGTTGATCTAATATCTTGCGTCAGGGTAAAAACCCGTCCGATCATAGGACGGTGTCGCCGACCGATCGGCGCGTTCGACCGACAGATCGTCGAATCGAGCGTCGATGGAGGGCGACTCGAGAAGGCGAACGTCACCGCCACGTCGGTCGTCCGCGACGTCCGTGCCGTCACGTCTCCTGGTGCTCCCAGGGCTGGGTCTCGGCGTCGACCAGTTCGAAGATTTCCTCGAACTCCTCGGGGAACTGTGCCTCGACGTTGGCGATCTCGCCGCCGGGAACCGTCTCGCTTAGGAGTGCGGTCACGGCCTTGATCCGATAGACGGCCTCGGCTTCGTCGATGCCCGACGGTTTTCCGTACGCCGTCTCGAGGTCGAGATCGTCGTAGTTCATCCGGTCGACGGCCCGTTCGACGAACTCGTCGAAGTCGTACTGCTGGCTGTGATCGACGTGCAACAGATACCGGTCGATTTCCATGGGCAGCGGACTGGCGATGTCGGTCGCGCCACCCTCGTCGACGCGTTCGCCGATCGTCTCGAGGACGGCCCGCGTCGTGCGGACGGCCTCGGCTTGCGTTCCCGCTTCGATGCGATGCTGTACCTCACCGATGAAGTCCGTGTAGTTCGTCTTTGGCTCCGACATATGGAATCCGAGGACGACTCCTCGTCGGGACTGTCGACCGGTCGCTCCAAAAGCGTCGTACCGGGATTTTCAGGGTCGAAAAACTGTTATTCGACTGATCGACGGCTCCGACGAGACCGCTCGAGTGGACCGGGTCTACAGTCGTTCCGGGGAGAGCGCCTCGATCGTCGTCTCGATCACGTCCTCCGAGGCAGGCTCCGGGACGACGACGATCGGGTGATCGATCCCCGTCTCGTCGACGAGCGTTCGGAACTGCTCGCGGACCTCCTCGGGGGTCCCTGCGACGCCGAGATCCGTGAGCATCTCGTCGGTGACCAGCTCCGTGGCCTCGCGTTTGTCGCCGTCGCGCCAGGCCTCGGCGATGCGGTCTGCCCGTTCCGAGTACGCCATCGAAACCGCCCGGCGATACCCCTCCCCGCTGCCGACGTAGTAGGCGACGTGCTGGCACAGCGTCTCGCGGGCCTCGGTGGCGTCCTCGCTGGCTGCCGCCGGCACGTAGGGTGCGATCGTGATCTCGCTTGGGTCGCGGTCGCGCTCTCGAGCCGCGCCTGCGACCTCCTCGAAGGCGTCGTCGAGTTGCGAGAAGGGGATGTTGTGTGGAATCCAGCCGTCACAGAGACGGCCGACGACGCGACGATTGGCGGGACCGAGCCCGGCGTGATAGATCGACACCGGCGTCTCGAGGGCGGGGAAGTCGGCGGCCTCGAGCAGTTGCCCGTCGTAGTCGACCCGCCCGCCGTCGGCCGCGGTGAACTCGCGGACGAGTTCGATCGTCTCGTGGGCCCGCCGGACGGGCCGATCGAACGCCATCCCGTGGAGGTCCTCGACGGCCTTCGGCGTGCTCGTGCCGACACCGAGGGTAAAACGGCCGTCCGAGGCCCGCTGAAGCGACGCGGCCGTCATCGCGAGAACGGCCGGCGACCGCGAGTAGACGTTCAGGATCGCGCTCCCGAGATCGATTTCGTCCGTTCGACAGGCCATCTCGGTCAGCTGGACGACGCCGCTTTCGCCCCAGAGCTCGCCGACCCAGACGGCGTCGTAGGATAGTTCCTCTGCGCGAACCGCGACGTCGGCGAGGTCGATGTCACCGAACGACGTTACCATGAGACCAACGTTCATGCCAGTTGGATGAACGCCCACTGCCAAAAGTCCGTAGGTCGTGTCAATCCATCGGTAGGGACTACATCGTCGAGACGAGGCCGATCCCCGCTGCCAGAATGCCCAGTGCGATCCAGACGGCCGCCGGTTTCGCCAGCCGCCGAGCGGCGACGTCCTGGGTGGCGTCCGCGACGACGAACGCCGGCGTGTCCGGCCCGTCTTCGATTACCGCACTGACGTCGCGCATCGTCTCGCGTGCGTCGACGTCGTAACGCGACTGGCCGAAGACGTACGCGTCCTCGCCCGGCTCGAGTCGCCGTTCGTGATATCGCCTGTCGTTCCCGGTTGCGATCTCGACGACGCGGAGATCCAGCGAGGTGTTCTCGGACTCGAGGTCGGATTCGGTCTCGAGGAACGCCTTGATCGGCTCCGGTTCGGGTTCGCCGCCGTCGACCTCGATCGACGCTTCCGTCGAGAGCGCGAGGTCGGCCCCGGCCGGCTCGACACGGACGCTCGCGGTGGCGTCCTCGAGGCGGAAGGGAACGCCGCCGACTCCCTCGTCGACGGTATTCCACGAGGAGTTCTTCCCGCTCGACTGGAGCTCTTCGACCTCGTACTCGTAGGCGAGACAATCCGTTCCAGTCAACGGCGCAGAGATGGTCCGATCGATCGGGCTCGCGGTGCCCTCGAGTTCGACCGGGCCGTCGGCCCGCTCGATCGAAACGACGTCGTCGGTGTCGCCGCGGTAGACGTGGTAGGCCGGCCGGAGCTTCCAGCAGCCGACCGCGACGAGCGCGATGCCGACGCCGACGAATAACGCATCGAACATCGGTCGGACGTCGCGGCTGGAACCGATAATTGTGTCGGTTTCCGAACACCACGGGACAGGAGAGCGGCGTCTCATACGGACGACTGTAAGTCGTTACCGGCGCAACCGCAGCCCGGGTCGCGGTTGCGCCGGTAAATCGTTACAGCAACCCGTATCAGCGGTCCGGATCAGGCGTCGCGACCGTCGAAGACGATCTCGCCGTCGACGACCGTCATCGCAACCTCGATCTCGTCGATCCGGTCGGGCTGGTCCCACGGGGATGCCTCGAGAACGGTCAGGTCCGCTCGCTTGCCGACCTCGAGCGTACCGAGTCGGTCCTCGTCGAAGCCGGCGTAAGCCGCCCCGTGGGTGTAGGCCCGCAGCGCTTCCGTCACCGACAGCCGCTGGGCCTCGGTGGGGGCGTTGACGGCGTGATGGACCCCCAGCAGTGGATCCAGCGGCATGCAGTCCGAACCGAACGCGAGGGGGACGCCCGCCTCGAGGACACGGCCCAGTGGGTTCGTCCGCGTTCGTCGCTCCCGCCCGAGTCGGCGGTCGTAGAGCCCATCGGCGTCGGCCCAGCGGTGGAAGTTCGGCTGCATCGACGCGACGATACCCGCCTCGGCCATGCGCTCGAGTTGGTCGTCGGTCGCCAGCTCGGCGTGTTCGATCCGGTGGCGCCTATCGTCGGGATCCGGCGTCTCCTCTAACGCCGAGAGCGTCTCCTCGATCGCCGCGTCGCCGATGGCGTGAACGCAGACCTGATAGCCGGCGCCGTCGGCCCGGTCGACGAGAGCGGCGAGGTCGTCGGGGTCGACGACCCACTGGCCGCGGTCGTCGCCGGACGTCTCCGTCTCGTCGCCGTCACTCCCGTCTACGTACGGCTCCCGGAGCTTCGCCGTCCGGCTCCCGAAACTGCCGTCGGAGAAGGACTTGATCGCGCCGGTCCGCACCCGATCGTCGCCGACGTTCGTCACGAGGCCGACCTCGGTCAGCGCCTCGAGGTGGTCGCTCCAGTAGTCGATCCGCACCCGCAGCGGCAGGTCGCCGTCGGCCGCCAGTTCGCGATAGACTCGCGGGGCCACCGATCCTCGGATTTTGTCGTGGACGCCCGTGACGCCGCGCTCGACGGCGTGTTCTGCTGCCGCCGTAAGCAGCTCGCGCATCTCCTTGCGGTCGCCGGTCAGCCGTCGCCTGACGGCTTCGGCAGCGTCCTCGACGGCGACGCCGGTCGGCTCGCCGCCGTCCGTTCGGAGCCCGGATTTGGGGAGGTCGTCCGCGAGACGCTCGAGTGCGACCGAGTTCAGCGACGCGGTGTGGAGATCGACGCGCATGGCGACGACCGGCCGGTCCTCGCTGACCCGATCGAGGTCCGTCCGCGTCAGCGGTCGCGTCCGCGAGCCGTCCCACTCGCTCTCGTCGTAGCCAAAGCCGAGGATCCACTCGCGGTCGGGGGCCGTGTCGGCGTGATCGCGTAGCGCCTCGAGGCAGTCGCCGACGCTTCCAGCCTCCGAGAGATCCGCGTGAACCAGGTGTTGGCCCAACTGCTCCATGTGCGTGTGCGCGTCGATAAAGCCCGGCAGGACGACCCGTCCGTCACAGTCGATCACGTCCGTCTCGACGCCCTCGAGGAACTCGATCTCGTAGGTGTCGCCGATCCGGACGATCTCGCCGTCGCGGACGGCGATCGCCTCGTGGACGGTATCGGGCTCGGCGAGGGTGTGAACCGCCGCGTTCACGAACAGGCGGTCGGCAGCGCTGGTCATGCCCGAGAGGGTGTCGGCGAGGAGCAAAACAGTTGGGTTCACCGCCGCGTCGGCGGGTGTTTGCGCCGCCACGACGTGATGCTTCGAGTCCGGGCGTCTGCCGACGAGTCGCCTCGAGACTGTCGGGAGCACAAGCTTAACCTGCCGGCTCGTGGACTCGCCGATATGCTCGATCGAACCGGTCGCGTCGTCTTCGGATCACTGCTGGCGCTGGCGTTGGTTCTTACCGGCTCGGTTGTCGTCGAGGAGCAGTTCGGCGTCGGACTCCAGGCGTACCCGTTCCTGTCGTTTCTCGTCTTCGCCGGCATCGCCATCGCCGTCCCACAGCTGTATCTCGCCGCGACCGACGAGGGATCGACACGCAGTCGCGTCCAGTTTGCGACCGTCGGCACGGCCGTGTTCGCGGTCGCTTTCGCCGGCGACGTCGACGGGATTCAGTATCTACTGATCGCGACCGCCGGCGCCGTCGCGGTGATCGGGCTCGTCTGCTACGAGTTGCTCCGGTGGCACCGGATCACGAGCGACGGGACGCCGACCCAGACGCAGACGCGGTGATCGCCGCGACAGCGGGACCGACCGCGAGGGAGGTCGACGAGAATCAGCAATCCTTAGGACCGCCCGCTGTCTCGAGTGAGCTATGACAGACCCCGAGGACCTCGTCGAACGGGTCGACGAGGGCGAGTTGCGACTGCACGAACTCGAGGACCACGCCGACCACGACACGGCGGCGACAGCCCGCCGCCTGCTGCTCGAGCGGGAGACCGACACCGACCTCGAGGCGGTCGGCGACTACGCGTTCCCGGCCGAAGCCGCGGAGCCGAACATCGAGAACATGATCGGCGCCGCGCAGGTGCCAATGGGCGTCGTCGGTCCCGTTCCCGTAGCTGGTGGGGCGGCCGACGGCGACTACTATCTGCCGCTGGCGACGACGGAGGGCGCCCTGCTGGCGTCGGTCAACCGCGGCCTGACCGTGATCCGCGCCGCGGGCGGCGCCGACGCTCGCGTGACGAAAAACGGGATGACCCGCGCGCCGGTGTTCCAGGTCGACGGCGTCGCCGAGGCAGCCGAGACCGTCGAGTGGGTCGAGGACAACGTCGACGCGCTGGCCGAGGCGGCCGAATCGACGACGAGCCACGGCGAACTCATCGACGTCGAACCGTACGTCGTCGGTGACTCCGTCTACCTACGCTTTGCCTACGACACGAAAGACGCGATGGGGATGAACATGGCCACCATCGCGACCGGCGAGGCCTGCGAGCTCGTCGAGGCCGAGACGCCGGCTTCCCTGGTCGCGCTCTCGGGCAACCTCTGTTCGGACAAGAAACCCGCCGCCGTCAACGCCGTCGAGGGGCGGGGCCGGTCGGTCACCGCGGACGTCGTGATCCCCGGCGACCTCCTCGAGGACCGACTACATACGACCGCTGAGGGGATCGTCGAGGCCAACACCCGCAAGAACCTGATCGGCAGCGCCAAGGCCGGCAGCCTCGGGTTCAACGCCCACGCCGCAAACGTCGTCGGCGCAGCGTTTCTCGCGACCGGCCAGGACGAGGCTCAGGTCGTCGAAGGGGCAAACGCCATCACGTCGATGGACACGCGAGAACGCGACGACGGCACTACCGATCTCTATGCCAGCGTCTCGCTGGCCTCGCTCGAGGTCGGAACCGTCGGCGGGGGGACGAAACTGCCGACCCAGGCCGAGGCACTCGAGGTCCTCGGCCTCCGGGGCGGCGGCGACCCAGCCGGGAGCAACGCCGACGCGCTGGCCGAGATTATCGCCGTCGGCGCGCTGGCCGGCGAACTCTCACTGCTCGCGGCGCTGTCGTCGCGGCATCTGGCGAGCGCACACGAAGATCTAGGTCGGTAATACTGTCGGACAGCAGTTATAGCGAACTACGCCGGATCGGCGACGTCGCGCTCCTCGTTTCGCGCCCGAATCGTCATCACTGCGATGTAGACGCCACCGATAAGCAAGAGGAGGTAGCCGCCGAGAAACTGTACGCCGGACGCGGCGATGGCGATGATACCCAGCCCGGCGGCCGCGGTGGCGTGGGCGGCGGCGAAGTCGCGGCGGCCGTACGCGTTGTGTAAGAGGGCGACGGCGGCGAACGTCGTGGCGAATATCCCGACGGCCAGCGTCGTCGGGTCGATTCCGAAGATCGTCCCGCCGATATATCTCCCGTAGGCGAAAACGGCCAGCGCGGGAACCGTCCCGACGCCGATCGCCGTCATCTGCACGTCGACCGTGTCGTCCATCGACCGCCCGTTCGGCGTCCGGACGCAAAGCCTTGCTGCTTCGATGACTCCGCGGGTTGTCTCTAGAGTCGCCGATACCGTCCGCGACTCTCGCTGACCTCGCCGCGTCGAACCAGCTTCTCGAGGGCATCCCGGACGTACGCCGCCGAGACGCCGCGTTCGCCGGCGTAGTCGATCACCTCGTCCTCGGTCGGCCGCTCGAGGTCCTCGAGCGCTCGCTCGACGATCTCTTTCTTGCTTCCGCTGCGGGTCGGCCCCCGCCGATCGCGCTCGCCCGCGGCCTCGACTTCGTCGACGTCTAGCCCCGACGCCTCGAGATACTGTTCGTCGTCGACGACGCCGTCGGCGACCGCCTCCTCGAGGGCGTCGAACGAGTCCAGTTTCGCGAACGCGTCACCTTCGCCCTGGCGGTTGGCGAGCATCGAGGCGCGGACGTCGCGGGCGTGGCTCGCGTCCTCGGTCTCGACGAACTTCTTGCGCTTCTCGTAGGCCCGTCGTGAGCCACAGCGGGGACACTGGATCGTCTCCGAGCGTCCCTCGATGATCCAGAGGTTCGAACACTCGCTACAGCCGACGACCGCGTACATGGCTCGAGGTGTGCGTGCTGTCCTGTTGAACGCATCGGTTCGACCGGCTATCCGTCGCCCATCTCGCAGCGAGGCGGCCTCGCGTCGGCCCGCCGCTCGAGGGAGTAGTCGCCCTCGGAGCGTGACGGTGCTGGAGCGCGTTCGACACAAATGCGGAGCCGACGGACTCTCGAATCAGAGCGCTGCAACCGGCAGGGTCGTCGTGAACGGAGCGCGTACCGATACGTCGGGGTTGGTCCGACGACATGAGAACAACTATACTTTAGATAGAGAAAAGTCACTTTCACAGGATGATGGATCGAGGACCACGACGTCGGAGACCGGGAGATCAGGCCCGGCTGTCGCAGCCGTATCGATCGACCAAAATTCGTAATAATCAAGTTTGCTCTATTAATAAGGATAGGCAGAATTTCTAACTATGGTAGCAAAGAAAAACGCTGTCGACGAGTCGTCGTTCAACCTCCGGGCTGGCCCCTGGATCGCCTTCGCCAGGATCTTCGCCGGCTTCTTACTCCTCTACGAGCTCACGCTCGGGGGGTGGTGGAAGATCGGGTGGTTCACGACTGGGCCAAACCCCGACTGGATCGATCCGGGCGCCGACGGGATCGGTCCGGTGGTCGGGACGGAGGTTCAAGCGGTCGCCGACCAGGCCCTCGAGGAGGGAACCTACGGCTGGTTCGGCGCGCTCCTCGAGGCCGTCGTGCTCCCCGCACCGGAGCTGTGGACGGCCCTCGCGCTGATCGCACAGATCGGCGGGGCCCTCGCGTTGATTGTCGGAATCTGGACGCGTCCAGCCGCGCTCGTGACGATCTTCTATTTCCTGCCGGTGTTTCACCTCGGGATGATCCGTACGTCGCCGCTGTTTACCGTTCCGGTCGCGTTCGCGTTCGTCGCAAACGCCGGCCGTTACTACGGCGTCGACGGGCTCCTCTGGAACCGGCCGGACGTCCTCGGTCGTCTCACGAGAGCCGTCAACGCACCGCTGCCGATCCGTCGTGAGTGGTATCCGATGCTCGCGGCCGGGGTCGCCGTCGTCGGGCTCTACTACCTCCTGACGATCCCCGAGATGGTCGGCACGCGGGTCGATCTCACGGCGCTCGAGATGACCGTCTTCGCCGGCCTCCTCGCCGGTGGCTGCTCGTACGTCTATCGCGGCGCGAACCCGGTTTCGGTCGTCGCGGACGCCCTTCGCGTCTTCGTCGGCTACCGCTTCCTCCAGGAGATCGTCGTTCGGACCGAACCCGGCGCGAACGCCCTGCCAGGGTGGGCGAGCGCGGACGCCCAGACGGCGGTGTTCGAGGGGATCGCCGAGGCCCACGTCGCTCCGATGGCGTCGGTGATCGAACTGGCGATCCTCCCCGCGATGAGCGCGTGGGTGGTCGCGTTCGCCGCCGTCCAGACTGCCGTCGGGATCGCCCTGCTCGTGGGCTATCGCACTCGACTCGCCGGCACCGTCGCCGTCGCCTATCTCGCCGTGTTGACGGCGCTCGGACTCGTCCGCCTCGCGCCGCTGGTCTTTGCGAGTGCGATCGTCGCCGCCACGCTCGCCGGCCGACACGCCAGTCTCGACGCGATCGCTGGCCGGGACGTGTGTCCGCCGACGGCCCCCGCTCGAGTCGCCCGGCCTGCGGCTGCCAGCAGCGTCGCGTTGCTGGTCGGTGCCGCCGTGATCGGCATCGATCCCACGGCCGGCTACGGTGACGTCGCCGGGCCGGTCGCGCTCGTCATGATCGCGTTCGGTCTCCTCGCCCTCGCGGCTGTCTCGAGTCCGTCTACGACGTCCGCGTCGGGACACGCCGACGCGTCGCTGGCGACGTCCGACGACTGATACTGTCGGACAGCAGTCAGTGCGCAGTCGGTCGCGAACGCGCGGCCGTTACCCGCGGGATGGCCCCAGTCCCGCGACCGATCGTCGACTCGTGCTGTCCGATAGTATGGTACGGACTACTGTAGTCACGTCCCACCGACCGTCGACCCCGTGCTGGCGATCGGCGGGTCATCGGTACAGCAGTCCGTCTGAGACGGGTCCCGTCTCGGTTCCGGCCCGATCGCCCGCTTCCGTTTTCCGTGTTACACAGTGCCGTTTACCCGGCGATACCACAGGGTTATATACGCGAGATCGAAAGCACAGTCGATGGCAACCGAATCGCGTTCGTCGAACTCGTGGGGGGCCGGACGCGTGGTATCGTCGCTCGAGCGATTGGGACCGACGTGGCTTGCCGGTGCGATCGCCGCGGGTCCGGCGACGATGGTCAGCCTGCTCGTCGCGGGTGCGAGTTTCGAGTACACGTTGCTGTGGGTCGTCGTCCTCGCGGCGCTTCTGGGGACCGTCGGCCAGTATCTCGCGATGCGGCTGGGGCTGCTCACGGAGGCCGGGATCGTCTCGGTCGTCGAGGAACAGTTGGGTTCGTTCTGGGCCTGGGTGTTGGTCGTCGACGCCGTGCTGGCTGCGGGGCTCGCACAGCTCGTGATCATGAAGACGCTGGCGGACGTCAGCGCGACGATCGTCGCCACCGCGGGTGTCGGCGTCGCCGCACTCGCCGATCCTCGGCTCTGGGGAGTCACCTGGGCAGCGATCCTCGCGCTGGGACTTGCCGGAGGCGGCTACCGGATGGCCGAGATCGGCGCGAAGGTACTCGTCTCGCTGGTCGTGCTCGCGTTTGTCATCTCGGCGTTCGTGGTCCCGATCGATCCGGCCGCCGCAGCCGGCGGGCTCGTCCCCGAGATTCCCGGCGTCGGTGGCGCGGTCGTTGCCGCGGGCGTCCTCGGCGGCGCGGTCCACATCACACTGCTGACGATGCAAAGTTACACGATGCGGGCCCGTGATTGGACCGAGCGTGACCGGGGTATCGCGACGTTCGACGTCGTGAGTTCGATGCTGGTCGCGTTCGGAATCTTCAGTCTCGCGGTCTTTCTCGTCGCGGCCAGCGTCCTTCCCCGGGCCGTCGAGGACCCTGCGGCGATCGACGAGATCCAGGCTGCACAGGCGCTGGGCCCGATCGCCGGCGAACACGCGATGTGGCTCTTCCTGCTGGGGCTGTGGGGCGCCGCGGTCTCAACGCTCGGCGGGAACACGATCGTCCCGCCGTACCTGCTGGCGGACAAACTCGGCTGGGAACGGTCGGTCGAGGACTCGCGGTACCGGAGTGCGATCGTCGTCGTCGCGCTCGCGTCGGCCGTCGGTGCGTTTCTCGAGGGCGCGTTCTTCCAACTGCTCGTCGTCATGCTCGCGTTCGGCCTCGTCGGGACGCCGTTTGCCCTGGCCGTGATCCTCTATCTGCTGAACGACCCCGACGTCGTCCCCGAGACCAACTCGTGGCTCGAGAACGTCGGTGGACTCGTCTTATTCGTCGTTGCGACCGTCCTCGCCGGCGAGTTCGTCCTCGAGGAACTCGAGACGGTCACCGAGCCGACGTCTGCGTTCGTCGTCGCCTTCGCGGCGGCGATGACGCTCGCGATCGTCGGTCTCGCCGGGCGGTACGTGCGCGAACGGATCGGTGGGACGTAGCGACGGTCGCGAGAGCGGGTCAAACGAGCGATAGCTATTTTCGGTGGACTAGAAACGATTATACGGAGCATGATCGACAGCCTCGTCGTCTTTATCGCCAGCCTCCTGATCGGTGCGCTTGGAATTCACATCGGTGCGATCGTCATCGCCGACGTCAGCGACTACACCTACGCGTTCTTTACCGCGTTGCTCGGCGCGATCGTCTGGAGCGTCGTCGGGTTCTTCTTCGGATGGATCCCGTTTCTCGGTCCCGCGATCGTGTTGCTCGCCTATCTGGCGGTCGTCAAGCGACGGTATCCCGGCGGCTGGATCGACGCTGCCGGCATCACGCTGGTCGCGTGGATCGCCGTGATGGTGGTGTTGTACGTCCTCGCTATGGCCGAGATTACGACGCTCGATGCCGCCGGCGTCCCCGGAACGCAACTCGAGTAGCCACCTCGACGAGAGTCATTCGAGTGACGTTCGCATCTCGACGTGCGGGATCCCCGCCTCCTCGAACTCCTCGCCGCGACGCTCGTAGCCGAGACTGCGATAAAATCCCGCGGCGCGGGTCTGGGAGTGTAGTTTGAGCGACTCGAGTCCCTGCGCTCGTGCCTCGCACTCGACGGCGTCCATCACCGCACGCCCGATGCCGTGTTCCCGGCGTGACTCGAGGACGGCGACCCGTTCGACCTTGCCGACGCCTGGTTCGGCCTCCCGAAGGCGGGCAGCGCCGACCGGTTCGTCGCCGTCGTAGGCGACGAAGTGGGTCGCGGTCTCGTCGTGGTCGTCGTACTCGATCTCCGGGTCGACGCCCTGCTCGACGACGAACACTGCCTGGCGTACCGCGAAGGCATCGTCACGGGTCCGTTCGGTGTCGGCGACGCGAACCTCGAGATCGTTCATACCGAAACCGTAGACGATCCGGTCGTGAGAACGTTACGGGCGATCGAAAACGGCCGTCTCATACTGTCTGATAGCACGAGTCGACGATCGGTCACGCGACTGCGGGCGTCCCCGTAGGTGGCGACCGCGATGTCGTGGCCGACGGGTCACTGACTGCTGTTCGACACCATCAGTACCGCGTCTGGAACTGTCGAACGGCGTCGAAGAACACCTCGCGTTTGCGCTCGAGGAAGATAAAGTGCGTTCCGCCGGCGATCTCCGTGTACCGCTTCCGGGCGTCGTCGGCACCGGCGGCGTCGTAAAGGTTCAACGCGCCCTCCCGGGAGATGGTCTCGTCGCTCGATGGGCGGACGACGAACGTCGGATCCGTGATGTGTTTCGGATGGTACTCCCGGTCTTGGACCACGAGCGGGGCGATGACCGTCTCCGGATCGTCGTCGAGGGCCTGGTTGCTCTCGAAGATCGCCCGCCAGACTGCATCCAGTACCTCGTCGGCGGTGAACTCGTCGCCCCCGATCCACCGATCGAGGTCGGCGTCTGCTGGAACCTCCCCGGTCCACGCCTCGACGAACTCCTCGCGGACGTGTGGAAGATATGCCGGCCCGTCGGGGTCTGCACCCACCTCGAGCGTGTCGAACGAGCCCGCGGCGAGGGTCACCGTCGCGTAGTCGGGATCGCCGAGTGCGTACACCGCGCGACCGCGCCACGTGCCACCCGAGAGGCCAACGTAGTGGATCCGATCGAACCCTTGCTCCTCGCGGAGCCATCGCGTCATTTCGAGGAGATCCATGGCTTCGCGTTCGAACGACAGCGGCGGCGTGTTCGTCTCCGGCGGTGCCCGATACTCGGTGGGTAGTTCCGTCTCCCCGTAGCCACGCATATCGGGCGCGAACGCGGCCTGGCCCTGCTCGGCTGCGTACTGCAACCAGCCGAACTCCTCGGCAACCGGTGGATCGAACATCGGCACCGCGCCGTAGGTCATCCCGTGGACGAAGATGACGGCCTCGTCGGGATTCTCGGCAGTCGTCCGCTCCCAGACCCGAAGTCGGTGGCCGTCGTCCATCGTCAGATCGTGGGCAGTCGGCTGCCACGGTGCCGTTTCGTTCCCGTTCGTTCGCTTGCCACGGCCGTCTCGCTTTCGTGCGCCGGAGACCGTACTCAACGCGACCGTCCCGACCGTTCCGGCGAGGAAGGCTCGTCGCGGCGTCGATGGACTGTCGTTTCCCGTCATATGACAGTACGACAATCAGTTGAGCTGACGAATAAGGATAGTTGATGGTTTCGAGAACGGACGTCTCGGGGAGTAATACGGTCTCGAGCGATGACCAGACGATAGCTTCGTCATACTGTCCGACAGCACTATTCACCGTCGGTCGCGCTACTGTGGCCGTCGCCGACGGTGACAGCCACGAATTCACGACCGACGGTTCACTGACTGCTGTCCGACAGTATCAGTCTAGAAGCGCCCGCACGTCGGCCTCGAGGCCGCTCGAGCCGTCCGCTGGCGTCTCCTCGAGCCAGACGACGTCCGTTACGGCGTCGCCCGCGACGGTCGGTTCCTCCGCGACCGGGCGCCCGGGGACCGACTCGGTCCGAACGAGGACGTCGTACGTCGTGTGTCGTCGCCCGGAATCGGTCTCCGATTCGAAGTCGACCCGTCGAACGCGTACCGGTTCGTCGATCTCGGCGGCGACGCCGGTCAGCGACTCACAGACGCGACGTCCGGTCGCCGCCCACTCTTCGTCGTGGCCGACGGGGGCGGCGGGCAGCGTCCAGCCGCGGGCGCCGGCGGCGACGAACAGGAGTTCACCCGCGTCGGTTTCGATCCCGACGGTCACGTGGCTCTCGAGGTCGCGTGCAGTCTCGAACTCGGCGTCCGTGACCGTTCGGGTCTCGGTTTCGACGGCGACGTCCCCGCGATCGCACAGCGCGTCGGGCTTGAGTGGCGTCTTCATGTACGAGACGCGGCGATAGGGCGCCGAAAAGCTACCGATCGAGTCCCTCGAGTGTGATGGACTTGTTCCTTCGAGAATAAGCGTCTCGAGAGTGTTTGTGGCTCACGACCGTGTATCGCGTCAGTATAACAATCATACAGTAGATAATGTGTCTATTCGATTGGTTCGATTCATAGGACGGTCATCACCGGCGATGCAGCGCCGACGAGAACTCGATACCGCTGGACAGTGTCGCGAGTGACCGACAGATCGTGATCGAAGACGTAGTCTCTGTGCGGCGATATACGCTCTATGAAGGTTTTCGATACTATCACAACTGCTTTCTATTTTCGTTCGCCGCGGCGGCGTCGCACTCAACTCCCTTGTCGACGACGTGCTGGCGTATCGCATTGAAACCCAGAACTCGTTGTCGGCGAACACATTCGTGGTCGTATCGGTTCGTGTGGGACAGAGATTGAAATGTGGCTTGATTTATAGGATAAGATATGAGAGTAATCCGATCAACAAGAGTTGCGCATCACTATAGACACTCGGAGCCAAGAAAGGTGGATCCTGGTTCGTTA
>NZ_JAVDDV010000025.1 GCF_030848565.1 Natronolimnohabitans sp. A-GB9 | reverse complement strand
TAATCGAGTTCGTCATCGTACGAGAAAAGTTGCTCCCCGTCTGGGCCGACTGCTGAAATTTCGATGTCGATTGGATTCTCGGTCCGGTTGATAACGACGAGCCTTGCTGCTTCTTCAGACTCGAACAATTCTACACACCCGGATACGAGAGGCAGTCCCCCCATTACAGCCAGCAAAATACCCCTTCTCTCTGCCATGTCCGAGGCTATGCCGGTGTTTAAATAAGTTTTCTGGAGGGGCGATTAAACCACCTACAAGCGCCGTTTCCTCTTCCGGTACATTCGCTACGTCAACCCATTATCCATTCACGAACGAGCACAGATACTCTTCGTCGTAACGGTCCTTCATGCGGTCACAGTCTTTGAGGAAGATCTCGAGTGACTTTCCGGTGAAAAACTTTGAGGTCATATCGTGATTCCGGAACTCCGCATCGGCGATGACACAATCCGCACCGGTTTCGGACGCGAATTCTGTTACCGACCGCTCCGCTTCGTCACCTCGATCCATCCGAACGCGAACCGTATACTCGCCAGCTTCGTCCCCCCACTCGCAGGCGGCAACGGATCCCGTTTTTGCCACTCCCGGATCGAAATAGGTAGCAGGGTCGAGCTCGTGCGAGGACTGATGAACGAGGTCTCCATCACGCTCGACTTCGAGATCGAACACGTGTGTTGACTCTGGATCTGCGTTACTGACGCCAAATAATCCGAGCTGGACGGAGGAGTCTCTCAGCTGTGAAAGGTAACCTGCGCTCAGTGTACCTACCGCGATTGTTGTCGTTGTAAGGAGGGTACGGCGACGCATAATAAAAATAAAATATTTCTGGAATATAAATTTTGTGTGGTGGTCGTTTATCCCGTTCGTCTTAGCCTTTCCCTCGTCGGTGTGTAGCGTGATACCACTCTGTCCTGACAGCCCGTTCAGCATGTACGTTCTATTTCGGGTGTATCAGAGTTAGAAAAGTGAAATAAAGGCCGCCGTCGTGCTGCATCCATCCTCTGGATGTTGCACGCGATTTCTACCAGCTATCGGATAGTTTGAACGAGGCGTGCAAGATGCACAGCGCGAATACAGCAAACGATTGAACACCTATCGGAGAAACTCGGATCGGTCAATGCAAGGTGGTAGTCGATTCTTTCCACGCAAATTCACCACATCAAAAGGCATTTATGGATTGATAACTTGACTAGAGATAATGGTTTCAGCGGATGTGAGGACGGGACTCCTGCTGGTGCTGGGGATTGGATTACTTCTGAACCCAGTGTATTTTGCGCCGGGAAATCTTACTGGAGAGGCGCCAACGGTCACATACGAAGTCGAGCAGATTCAAAACGAAAGCGATTCCGGTCTGTATATCGGCCACTCAGACCGGGTGCTCCAATGCGGCACCGAACGTGCATGCGTCCTCGAAGAGCAGATCGCTGATCAAGGTGAGATCAGCTATAACGGCTCCGTTCAGGAGCGAGATTATGATTATCCAGGGACTTCATATCAGACAAAGTGGTCCCGCTACGACCTCGTCCAGATGAACAGCACCTTCTATGCCCCGGAAATTACCTACGAGGAGGACATGACGATCCTCTCTCACGATGAGCTAACTACCGAGGAAGCCCTCGAACACGTCGCCGTTTCGAGTAACCACGCATCTTCGGGCGTCGCAGAAGCCGTCGAGAGCGGGTCGGTAACGGTCTATGATCGGCAGATCGTCGAGTTCGAACGGAACGACATTATCGAACATAATGGACAATTCTATCGCCAAAGTTCCCGTTACGGTACCAGCAGTAGCGATGAGATCTTTCTGACCCGACTGGGACTGTTCCTTGCTGGTACGGTTACGATTTTCATCGCCTGGAGATGGCGCGGTCAGCAAGCGCAATCCAGCTAACCCGCAAATTGATGCCTTTCGTGGTGTATTCACGCTCTATATTTAGCAAGCGACTTTTGCCATGCTTCGGACAAGTCTATTGTTGCCTCGGTAACTGCTTGCCCTGTACTTACCGGTCACCGGGAGTTGCAAAGAGAATCTGTGAGCTATTCTATGACAGCCACGTTCTCCTTTAGAGTTACCCCACGAATGGGCTAGCGATTTTACTTGTGGGGTAACTACCTGGCAGATCAGCTTCGCCGCCACAACCGCTTCATCCGAGTTCGGAGTGATGACGAATCCCCATCTTTCTCGGAGGGTGGCTCAGTGGTATCCTCGAGGTCGCTCTCCTGCTGGTCAACGATCGATCGCAACTGCTGGCGCTCTGCTGTGAGCTGTTCGATCTGGTCACGTTGGTCAGCAATAGTCTGCTCCAACTCGTCGATACGGGTCTCGAGAAGGTCGTTCTTTTCCTCGAGGTACACTCGATCACCCCCTTCAGAGCTCGGTTCCGCGATGCCAGCCTCAAGAGGAGATGCAGTATCGGAGTCAGTATTAGCAGCAGTATCCACTGACGTCTCCACAGTAGACGTTGTCGGCTCGTAGAAGTCATCTGTCGCAGCAATCGCGCGCTCGAGGGTCTTCTCTCCGTATGTTGATCCATCGGCGTGGTGAACGTCGTCCCATTTCCCTCGGATAAGCCCTGACTGTCGAAACAGACGATCCATCTGCAGCCGGTTTCCACCGGTCCAGAACGCCAGCAGACAGCACAGTGCCATATCGGCTTCTGACTGACTGTCGTATCCACTGGTGTTCCCCCGCCACAGCCGGTCGAATTTTCCCCCGTTGCCCGCCGAGCGAGCTTTCTCGAGCAGTTCCTCGTCCTCGAGGCCGAGGGTCTGGTTCTGACCCGAGTCATCACGTCGACCGCCAGTAGTAGCGTCGATACCGTCGTCGGTATCGTCTTCAGCGACGAACTCCTCGTGAACTGCCTCGAGGGCGTCCTGGCGTTCGTTGATCGACATCGGTGTCCCGTCGACGTGGTCTGCAGTTACAGTAAAGAAGCGAGACTGGTCGTACATCTCGATATCCCCACGCCGGTTTCTCCCGTCCGGGAGGTCACCATGCACGAGGACGTGATAGCCCGTTCTAGATGGAGAAACTTCCGTGTAGGACTCGAGTCGCTGAATAATCTCCTTTGCTTCCGGATCCGGCCTTCCCGTCTCTGGATCTCGGCACTTATCGAGGTCGATGCCGACGAGTGGATCCGTCCGCGTAAACACGAACCCGATTCCATCGGCTCTACCAGTAGATGCGTACTCGAGAGCCGTCTCCAGGTCACTCCACGTACGGTCGTCCGTCGACGATGCAAAGTCGCCGATCTTCGGATCGACTGGGATCTTCGTTGTGTCGCCATTTCGGGTCTCTTCTCGCCAGCAGATCCACTGCTCGCGACCGCACATCTCCGTCGGTAAAATTGACTTGTCAATCATAAATTCAACAGCCACACCCTATTCCAGTGCGCTGGCTGCCACCGTTCACCAGTCCAACAAACCGCACACCAAGTGGCCGCCTCACAGAATACGCACTCGAGGTCGCACCACCATTCGACGCAGTTTCTCCCCTTCCCAGTCGACCAACAGCAGTTCCAATGGGTACCCCCCGTTCTTTCTCACTTGGTTTTTGCCGTAACAGGACCTCGGAATCGGGAGAATTCCTGTGCTGTAACGCCTCTACAGAACGTACGGCATCGCCTCGTCGAAAGAGCAGTGTTACAGCAAACTCTACTCTGCTGTAACACCGCTCCGTCTGGCGTTTTTCCGATAATACGTTCGGGTTCCACAGCCTGTGGCGTAATTCTCCCGGGAAATGCTGTACAACGGCTTCTCGAGGGGTTTCAGTAGATTTCATGCTATTCCTCGAGTGTCCCTTGGTGATCTAGTCTCAGACCCTCGTAACACCGGACAAGCTCACCGTCACGTCGCTCCGTTATTCGATTGAGTTCGATGTGGTTGCCTAACCGACGGGCGAACCAGCTCTTGCTATCCGGATCAATGTCATGCTGTTTTGCCCACTGTTCATAGTAATCGTACACTGTGCTGGCAGCGACCGTACTCGTCGGCTCCTCAATGAGGTACAGACTCGCGAATCGTCCAACAACTGCATCTGCATCATCAGCAATCTCTGCTAGGAGCAGTTCGCTGGACTCGAACGAGGATTCCTCTTCATCACTGCTCTTGCTCGCTGAACACACGTCTTCATGTTCGAGCAGCGTCTCAAGTGCGGCAGTCTCTCCATCTGTGTAGACGACCGGTTGACCATCGGTTCGAAGAACGACGATCGAATAGTCATCAGGACCATAGCCGGGATAGGAAAGCTCGGCTTCGGGAACGAACGGTTCCATGATTCGGGTCCACTTCTCGGCAAACGCCTCTTTCGAATCATAGACGTACTGCAGTCCCTGTTCGGAAACGATGTACTCTCCAGTAGCTGGATCATAGCTGTACACGGCCGGAACATGGTCCCTCGAGAGTTCTGCTACCGATGCCGTCTCTACGAGACTGTTGCCCTGACCATTCTCGAGGACGATTCGTCCGTCTTGGCGTTTCCAGACGGTCTGCTTGCTGTTTTCGGTGGCTGGTCGGACTGCCGTTACGCCACCGTCTGTCGTTGCACCACCGTTGAACGAGAGTGCTCGATCTTTGGTGTACAGGCGTGTCTCTCCGGTCGAGAGCTCTCGGACGGGGGACGAGAGAATCCCATCGACCCGCTCTGCCCAGTAGGTCTCCGGCGTTGCCTCTTCGACGACGAAGATCGGGTGTTCACTGGCGTCCTGGGCCTTTCGAAGGTTTGCCAGTACCTGAGCAGGGTTATCAGGGGTTGTCGTTTCCACTTCAATCGCGAAGGGGCGGTCACAGCCAGGATGAACCGCTCTCGCATCAGGTTGTTCGCTTCCGTCCTGTTTTGGAACCGAGACGGTACAGCCGATCTTCGTCAATGCAGCGTCGATCCGTGTGATCGCCTCGTCATGGCGGATACTACCTGCTGCCCTGCTCTCCCCGGTGTCGAGTGCTACGACCGATTCACCAGCGTCTGTAAGCCGAACAGCGACGTCACGGGACGTCTGATTTAACCCCACCTCAATGAGACGAGACCGCTGACGGACATCAGCGAGCTCCTCGAAAGAGGGGAGATCGGAATTTGCATTTTGCTCCTCAAATGCCGTTCGTAGCTCTACATCGACGGTTTTTGCGTCTATCCAGCCATTGTCCTCGCGGGAGTCCTCTCGAAGTTGGAGGTTCCGAATAATGTGAGCAAGTGCATGATCGAGGTCCGAACTGTCCGCCCCCAGAACGTCCTGGAGTGGTTCCGGAGCTTCCGCGGCCGGTGCAGTCGACTCGTGAACACCAAACACCCGTCGTGTCTTCGTTACCGTAGTAGGGTCGCAGGTGGAGGTCTGCAACGACCTCCACCTGCTGGGGTGGGTTTTGAGAACATCTTGGTGGAGAAGCGTGTTTCCGGTTGACTCGACGGTTTCGAGATCGAACTTGGTTCGGAGGTGGTAGAGAACGTCGGTGCCAGAGGGGGCGGTTTCACTCTTCTTGCAGAGCGAGGAAATCGAGGTCCCGTCGGCGGTAGTGCCGACGAGGACCTCGAAAATGTCCTCCGGGTCGATTTCAGCGTTCTCTCCCAGATCCAGCGTAAACGCTCCGGTGAGAACGTTGATGAGCTGGTCTTCGTGGATTTCACCGTCCGCTTGCTTTGGTTGCTCGGACACAACTCAGCAAGCGGACGTCTCAACTAACGGCTTTGTGAAGTACTGAAACTGTTATTCTCCCGCATTACTCCTTTGATTTAGCGGCCTACCACGACGACGTCTAGTGATTCAGTTGAGTCCAACGATTATGATCGACAGTATAGTACCCCTGAACGCATAGATTTTTGAGGGTAAATAATATATCGTTCATAATATGGATGCAAGTGACTTTGACCTCGAGGAAGACTTAAAATACGGTACGGATCCGGGCGTGAACACGTTCCGGAACAATCGTATGTTAGTTCTCAATGCTGATTCGATAGGGCTTTTGCGCCAGCAACTCTTGAATAACCTCGGGATCGATGAGACGCGCAAGTTTCTGTTCCGGTTCGGGTTCCAGTCTGGCTATTCGGACTTTTTACAACTTAAGATGAACTACGAGTTCGATACGGAAGAGGAACTTCTTAAGGCAGGTCCCAAAATTCACACCGATAGAGGATTTGTTGCCGCAGAGATCGATGAAATCTCGTACGATCGGGAGGCTGGTGACTTCTACTATGCCGGGACGTGGCACAATTCTTACGAAGCTCAACAGCATGTTATTTATAACGGAGAAGCCGATCAGCCCGTCTGCTGGAGTGTAATGGGATACGCATCCGCATGGAGTAGCGGCTTCATCGAGCGTCCTGTTCTGGGACTTGAGACGCAGTGTCTTGGAATGGGTGACGACGTCTGCAAGTGGGAGATCAAACCAATCAATGAATGGGGGCCTGAAGCGGACCCATACATCAACGCGCTCGAGGACCTGTTTATCGGTGAAGAGCTTATGAAGTACTACTCTTATATGGGCGATAAGAAGGGGCACACAGGGAAGATGGAACTCGCCAAGAAAACGAGAATGCCTGAGACTAAAGCGTCGACAGCGTCTGATAGGAAGGAAAACATCGAAATGTTCCGAGAAGCAATTGAAGAGATAATCGGAAAGCGTCCTCCGGAGCTATAGTTCTTCTTTGATTGAAATATTGTGTTTACACCATTTTGTTTATGGGATCCAAATGGACTAAGAAATTGATCCCAAAGCCATCTATAGTAACCGTTAGAACTTTTTACTCAGATAATGTCGTTGAGTGTAATGGATCATCTCGACGAGATTTCTATCGAGGAATTACAAGATGCTCTCGACAATGTGGAAGGAAAGAAGCCGACACAACGGCTCTTAGCAGCAATAGCGTACAAAAACGGCCTTACGCAGACTGAACTAGCCGAGTGGTACGATGTTCAGCGACGGACAATCTATAGCTGGCTCAAGCGACTCGACACCGACGCGTCACTTGAGCAGGCCGTAACTGATGCTCATCGATCTGGAAGAAAACGAAAACTCTCAGAACAAGAGCAAAAAGAGTTCGAAGACGCCGTCCACGAATCTCCCGAAGAAGTTGGCATTGACGCACCTGCGTGGACGCCGGCGCTCGTCCAGCAGTACCTTCACGAAACCTATGGTGTTGAGTACTCAATCCCGAGCTGCCGACGGTTGCTCAAAGAAGCAGGATTGAGCTATCAAAAGCCACGCCGTACAGTCGCTGAAGCTGATGCTGACGAGCAAGAAGCGTTCCGCGACGAACTCAAAAAAAGCGGCGGGAGATGGACGCCACAGTAGTCTGTATCGACCAAACGAAGAAATCTGTCCAAGTCGAACCGCGTGCCGCGTAGTTTTTGCGCGGCACGCGGCCATCTACCGAATGTCTGGACAACGCGACTGAGATCGTCTGTTAGGTTTGATAAAAAATTCGTCCTTGCGTCATATTAAGGGCTCAAATATGTTTGATTATTGCACTGAATGAAGCGCCGTATTTTCAGGTGTCAGTCGTCACGACCCGAGCGGCACGTGACGACCTAGATCCCGTGACATTGCCAGCAATTCACCTGAACTAAATCCGGCCGGAAAGTGTTGTAGGCGACTCCAACCGGCACTTAGCAACCGGTTCTTTGACCCGGTTCTTGAACTCACAACAGCAATTGATACCGCTCTTGATCAGTTTTCGCCTCCAGAAGTGAGTGATTACTTCTAATGTCTATTATAAACCGTTGCGTCGATCGCGGAGTGCTTGGAGAGAGTGAGGGTGGTGCAGAACTGTTTTCAAGGCCTAACACGGTACATCTGAGATTGCACCATCGGTATGAACAACGTTCGAGTCAGGGATAATCCCGACATCTCTATCCACGGAAGTTGTGTTGTTAGCAGAGTCGAAATCGGGTAGCTCACGACCTGTGAAGACTTCTGCACCACCGCCAGAGGTTGTGTAACTGCGCCGACTGGCGAAGCTACATTCGACAAACTCTCATTCCGATCCGATCGAACACCTTACGAAGCGTGGAAGGTTAAGGAGACCAGCCGCATCAAGGCCGATCTCCCTGTTATTTTCGTCATTTTTTCATCAGACCCTCGTTCGATAAGATCGAGATAAATCCGAGACAATGCAGCGAAATGAGTGCATAGTAGGCGAGTCCGTCGCTCTGAGCGGTGGCGACCGATTCGCTCGTTCACCCGCAACTCTTGAGCAATCGAAACACAACGCTCGGTGAAACTGGAGATTTGCGTCATGAACAACTGAAGTCTCCCGCTTCAACACCTTCGATTTACTGATCTTTCCTGACGCTGTCTATTGATTCAACACAGCCAATTATTTCTAGTTTTCATTATATGGTATCTTGTATATTATCGTTTATTTCCGTTGTCGACTACCGGTTCGGAGACGGTTCGACACCTGTTTGTCGAATTCGGGTGATTTATGTGTCCATCCCACACACGGGCGAACGTGACCGAGTTAGCAACTAATCTCGCGACCTTCGTAGCCGAACTTTCAAACGACGACGTTCCCGATTCGGCACACCGACTCGCCGAGCGGGCTATTCTCGATACCATTGGGGTAACCCTTGCAGGCACGTCCACGGCGGCGGCAGACGCCGCCTTCGGAACCTGTGACGCGACAGGTGGCACAACGACGGTACTCGGACGTGACGAGACGTGTCCGCTCCACGATGCTGTCTTCGCGAACGCGACCGCTGGACACGCCCTCGACTTCGACGACGTCGCCCTCGCAGTGATGGACGGTCATCCAAGCGTTCCCATGGTTGCACCGATGCTCGCCATCGGCGAACGAGAAAACGTCTCCGGCAAAGAACTGCTGACCGCCTACGTTGCTGGCTTCGAGACTCAATGGCACGTCTCGCGGCCGATCAGCCCCGACCACTACGAGAGCGGCTGGCATGCGACATCGACGATCGGTGTCTTCGGTGCCGCGGCGGCCGCCGCGAGCCTCCTCGATCTTTCGCCGGAACGGACGGCACACTCGCTCAACGTCGCTGCTTCGATGCCAGCAGGGCTCAAGAGAAACTTCGGATCGACAACGAAACCTCTTCATGCCGGCCAGGCGGCCCGATCGGGGACGACCGCGGCACTGCTCGCTGCCGAGGGGGCGACAGCCGATCCTGCGGCGATCGACGGCAGACGCGGCTTCTTCGATCTATACCGAGGCGAGGGCGACGGGGACGACGGGACGCGCGTCGAGCCGGGGTCGAAGTGGGCAATCCTCGAGGACGGGATCGACGTTAAGCGCTATCCCTGCTGTTACTACACCCACGCTGCAATCCACGCGGCGGTTGACCTCGCGTCGGCCCATGATATCGAGCCCGACGAGATCGACGGTGTTCGTGTCGTGGCCTCGCAGGGGGCGGCCGACGCCCTGCATCACGACGACCCCGATACTGGCCTCGAGGCGAAGTTCTCGATGCCGTATCTGATCGCTCACGCCGTCGTCCACCGGGACGTCAGCCTTGCGGCATTCGACGCCGACTGCCTCGAGAACCGGACGGTTCAGACAGTACGCGAGCGGGTTTCCCTCGAAGTTGACAAGGATCGCCCTTACGACTCGAACGCGGCCCGGGTGGAGATCACGACCCGCGACGGCGACCATTACGAGCGACTCCAGAAACGCCCTCCAGGAACACACGAGGACCCACTCTCGATCGAGGAACTCCACGAAAAATTCCGGATGTGTGCCGACCGTGCTGTCGCCGACGTCGACGCCAGGGCAGCACTTGCAGACCTCGACTCGCTTCGTTCGGTGACCGACGTCTCAGAACTACTCTCGCGGTTCTAAGTTCTCGAATCACTGCTCTACCGCTGGGTTTCGTTCATTCTGTAACCGCAAATGAGTGATTCAGAAGACTGTCGCTGATCTTGGCCGTATGCTTAAGGTTCCGTTCTTCGGAACAAGTGGTTTACAACCATACTATTGTATATGGCGAGGTGAAATGACCAGTGAGTACAGTAGTCAGTTCAGAAATACTACAGGCAGCTGTACGTCACTGGCGGTGCAACATACGGTTGCATCGATAACTCGTTACAGCAGTCGTATCTTCCCCTTGAGCGAGCACTTTCCTGGACCGTTCGGAACCAACGAGTTTCTGTTTGAGTATACGGAACGGCGTTACGGGTGCTGGATGTCGAACTCAGTTCGTTCGTACTACTGGAAAGCAGGCTCAGCAACGTTTCCATGACGTTGTTTTCTGGTTATCGAGATGAACCCTGGTGTCTCTGCTCCCAAATCGTCCGTAGCTGGTCGAATAGTTCTTCACGACCGGAGACAGTCGACGCCTGTCCCGATCCGTCGTCGCGAGAAGTGAGAGCGGAGACCTCTCCTGGCGACGCCGTGTCAGCGGGATGGGTTTGCTACCCCTCGAATTAGTTCGGATTGTGCGTTCGCCCGTGTTCGCTTGCTCAGTTTCGGAAATCGAAACCCCAGATGAATATCTACCCTCGTTGACGACGTACATGAGGTCGTCGAACCCCAGAGGATGTCGGTAGACAGTGGTCTTGACGAACTCGGGTTCGTCGGCGAGTTCGCCGATCCGACATCCGTCGTGACCCAAGAGAGCCTCAACTATTTCGACGGTCGTCATCGAGGCCTTGGTGCGGCCCATCATAGCTGGACAGTGGATGGTTCGGTCGTTAAGTATTCCGTATATCGAAATAACCGTTCGTGCCGCGTTCTGACCTATTTTGACCGTTTCGACGAAAGACTTTTCTTATCAGGATCAAACTATTAACCGATGGCTCGAGTACTCAGTGACGCTGTCGACTTATCTGACAGCCAACATCTAGTTAGACAGAACGTCCAGAATATCTGTGAGAACTTTGACGACGCGTATTGGCGGGAACACGCCGACCAAAACGAGTACCCCCAGGAGTTCGTCGAAACGCTCGCGGATCACGGCTGGATGGGGATTCTCATCCCCGAAGAGTATGGTGGTGCCGGCATGGGTACCAGAGAAACCGTCGTCATGATGGAGGAGATTGCCGCAGGCGGTGGCGGGTTCAGCGCCGCACAGGCAGTCCACGGTGGCGTCTACAACTCAGCCCCGATCACGGAGTACGCGAGCGAGGAAATAAAGTCTGACCTATTACCTGACGTCGCCGAGGGGAAAACGTCGATCCAGGCATTCGGACTCACCGAACCTAACGCAGGATCGAACTCGCCGGCGATGGAGACTCGCGCCGAACGGGACGACGATGAGTATGTCATCAACGGCCAGAAGATCTGGATCTCGCGGGTCGACGTCTCCGACTACATCGTCCTCGTCGCCCGAACTATGCCACGGGACGAGGTCGAGAAACGAACTAGGGGCATCTCAATGTTCCTCGTCGATCTCGATGACGCGGTCGATCAGGGTGCCCTCGAGATGGAGACGATCCCTAAGTCAGCCGGCGATCTCGTCCACTCCTACGAACTCTGGTTCGACGACCTGCGCGTCCCTGCCGAGAACCTCATCGGCGAGGAGGGCAACGGCTTCTACCAGGTGCTCGACGGGCTGAACGAGGAACGGCTCGTGATCGCTGCCGAGTGTATCGGACTGGGACGGCTCGCCCTTGAGCGAGCGATCGATTACGCCAACGAACGCGAGGTATTCGGGAATCCGATCGGGTCGAACCAGGCGATCCAGCATCCACTTGCGGAGGCCTATGCACGTCTCCAGGCAGCGAAACAGTTGACCTACAACGCCGCAGACCGGGCTGCGTCCGATGACGACTCGGTCGACCTCGGTGCTCAGGCCAACGCGGCGAAGTACCTGGCGGCTGATGCGGCGTTCAAGGCGGCCGACGCAGCCGTCCAGACCCACGGCGGCTTCGGCATCGCAAAGGAGTACGACGTCGAACGCTACCTCCGGGAAGCACGGCTTACGCGACTGGTTCCGATCACCCAGCAGCTGGCACTCAACTACCTCGGCGAGCAGGTGCTCGGTCTGCCGCGATCGTACTGATAAACGACTGACAGAGAACAACCAACGAGACACAGCTATGAGCGACTCCAACGACTCCACGACTGAATCGGACGACAAACAACTCGTTTCCGGCTGGAACGGCCGCTACTACGAGGACTTCGAGGTCGGCGATGTTTACAAACATCCCTACGGCCGGACGATCACCGAAACTGACGACGTCTGGCTCACAAACGTGACGATGAACCTCAACCCGATGCACTTCAACGAGGCCTACGCCGCCGAAACGGAGTTCGGCGAACGCCTCGTCAATGGCCTCGTCGTCATCGCGACAGCCGTCGGGATGAGCGTCATCGACGTCTCACAGAATGCGACAGCGAACCTCGGTTACGACGAGATTCGCCACCATAATCCGGTTTTCCACGGCGACACCATCTTCGCTGAGAGCGAGGTCCTCTCAAAGCGTGAACTCGAGTCCCGCGATCACGCCGGCATCGTGACAACCGAACTACGGGCATACAACCAACACGACGACCTCGTACTGAGCCTCGAACGGACTCCGATGGTGCTGAAACGTAAGTACGCCAACCCGTCGCCAGCCCAGCCGCCGGGATGGCCCGAGGGTATCGGCACCCAGCCGGAGGAGTGAGATGCAGGCACTCGAAGACATCACCGTTGTGAGTCTGGAAAGCGGTATCAGCGCGCCGCTGTGTACGCGACTGCTGGGAGACTTTGGTGCGGAGGTGATCAAGGTCGAACGACCGAACGTAGGCGACGTCAATCGTCACTGGGACTCGGTCGTCTACGGAGACTCGTCGGCTCATGCCTGGGTTGATCGAAACAAGCTGAGCGTCGAGTTGAACCTCAAGGCCGACGAGGGCGTCGAAATCTTTTACGATCTCGTCTCCGAGGCCGACGTTGTGGTCCAGAACTACTCGCCGGGAGTCGTCGAACGGCTCGGCATCGGTTACGAGGACGTCCTTACAGAGAACGAGGACGTAATCTACCTGAACATCTCGGGCTATGGTCGGGACGGCCCCTACAGCGACCGCAAGGCCTACGACATGGTAATGCAGGGCGAAACAGGGCTGATACAGATGAACGGTTCACCCGACGCGCCAGCGAAGATTCCCCTCTCGATCTGTGACATCAACGCCGGCATGTATGGTGCGCTCTC
The DNA here is from genome assembly GCF_030848565.1 of Natronolimnohabitans sp. A-GB9. Lineage (GTDB taxonomy): Archaea > Halobacteriota > Halobacteria > Halobacteriales > Natrialbaceae > Natronolimnohabitans. Next base: position 26,130 of record NZ_JAVDDV010000025.1, on the reverse strand, counting down.
GACGCTACTCGCACTGTTCCATCGCGAGCGGATGGGAGAGGGCCAGGAGATTGACGTCACCATGTTTGGCGGGATGCTCTCCTGGCTCGGCTACTTCCCGCATAAGTACTGGCACAACGATGAGATTCCAGAACGCGTCGGGATGCGCCACCACCTGCTGACCCCATACGGGCCACACGAGACCGCCGACGGACAGTACGTCAACTTCGCCATCCTGAGCGAACCCCATTGGGAAACTCTCTGTATTGACGTCCTCGAGCGGCCGGATCTCCTCGAAGACGAGCGGTTCCAAACCAACGAGAACCGCGTCGAACATCGTGACTTGCTCGAGCCGAAAATCGAGTCTCTCATAGCCGAGCAACCGCGGGATTACTGGGCCGAGAGACTCGCCGATGCCGGCATTCCGTGGGGCGACGTCAACGAACTCGACGATGTCCTCTCCCATCCCCAGGCCGAACATCTGGGCCTCGTGAAGGAACTCGAGACAGAGGACGGCCCTGTACCGTACGTCGACAACCCGATCGACTTCGAGGCTCTCGAGTTCGCGAGCGACCCGATGCCCGATCTCGGCGAGCACACTGAGGAAGTACTCGAGGCACTCGACTACGACGACCAGGAAATCAACGAACTTCGTGAGTCGAACACGATATAGCGCCCGCTAGTAACTCAACCAGCCGCTCCTAAATGCGGCTCAAAAATTTCGTCATCCATCTTTCATTTCCTGTATTAAACCATCGAACACCAAATAGAGATCCGATACTACGATGGGTTCCAAAGACCGGACTGCAAGTCACCCACGTTCCGGCAGACAACTTGCTCTAAAGGTTTCAGAAAGACACAATGTTTGGTTCTGGAGCTTCGGTGTTAAACCGCTGCTCTCACAGTTCGTACTCAACAACGAAGTGCTTGCTCGGCCTGCCGGATAACTACTGAGTTGGTATCGACAGTTTCGTGAAATCGGTCAAGTACCATCACCAGTAGAGAAAAGCTCTATAAGTCACTAACAACCGTTCAACATCTATCAACACGAACTTCCATCAGTCACCGATTGTCAAAATTCCTGATAGCTCGATCAAATCAAGCGTAGCTCACGACCTTCTTGGCGTTCTCAAACCGGACGATCTAATTAATATTAGCTGAGATTAGCACTGTGGAGTCGGAACTTGCGTCAGGAATCTTCATCAGTCTGTGCCAGTGAAGCAACACGGTCGTCAATACCGTCTTCGAGTTCGGAAATCCGGTTCGGCGAACGCGTATTACTATGAGGGGAGCAGCGAATCGGCGATGATTCGTTTTTGGATTTCGTTCGTCCCCTCGAAAATGCGCGTCAATCGAGCGTCTCTCCAGTATCGTTCGACGTCGAAGTCCGTTGTGTAGCCGTAACCACCGTGAATCTGAATACCTTCACTGGTTACTTCCTCGGCTATGTCGCTTGCAAAAAGTTTTGCCATTGCAGCTTCGGCATTGGCTTTCTCATCTGAGTCGACTGCGTCAGCGACGAGCAACGTCAATGCTCGTGCGGCCTCGATTTTTGTTGCCATGTCTGCTAATTTGAATCTAATTCCCTGGAATTCGGAGATCGATTCTCCGAACTGTGCCCGCTCCTGCGCATATTGGATCGAGTCTTCAAGCGCACCACGGGCCAATCCAACGGACCGAGCAGCAGTGTGAACACGTCCTTCTTCGAAGAAGTCCATGATATGATAAAATCCATTACCCTCTTGGTCACCAACGAGTTTGTCAGCACTAATGCGAACGTCGTCGAAGTTTAGCTCCCATGTCTTCCAGCCATGGTATCCAATTTTATCAATCTCTTGTCCACTAAGCCCATCGCGATCAAATGTGCCAGCCGGTTTCTCGACGATGAACCCCGAAATTCCCCGGTATGCAGGCTCCGCATCAGGGTCAGTTACTGCATATGTGAGAATAAAATCTGACCCCTTTGCGAACGTTATCCACGTTTTCTGCCCGTTGAGAACGTACTCATCACCGTCCCGTTCGGCACGGGTCTGCATGTTTGCAACATCGCTTCCTGCGTTTGGCTCACTAATTGCGATACTCTTGAGTTTCTCCCCAGATGCGATCTTGGGAAGATATTTCTCTTTTTGTTCGTCAGTTGCCCCTGGGAGACCTTGACCCCGGGCAATAATACTGCCAACGCTGAGCCACCCGCGAGAGAGTTCTTCAGCAATTACGGCGTATGACTTCAAGTCCATCCCGAGACCTCCATACTCCTCATCAATGAGTATTCCAAAGTAACCCATATCAGCGAGTTGGTTGACAAGCTCATTTGACATTGGTTCTTTGTTGGAGTCGCGCTCGCTCGCCTCTGGTAGCACTTCGTTCTCAACGAATCGTTTCGTTTCATCTCGCAGCATTTTGTGCTCAGACGACAGTATTGTGTCGGAAATCTGGCTCATGCGGTAGTTCTTCTCACTAGAGTTTAATAAATCTTGGTTCTGGTATTTCACTGGGACAGTCGTGACGGTGGCTATAAGCGTGTGGGTGGCCGAGATGATTTTGCCACCTGAAAGCTGGTATCGTATTCGCCGACGTTGTGGATGCTTCGCTATGTGTCCGCGGACTACGTAGGGGCGTTCTACGGCCAGAGAGCGCTGTCTAAGATCAGCTTCCGGAGTAGAAGCGCGCAGGCAAGGGGCAGGCGCTCGCCTGTGTAACGTCCGAACACAACGGCGAGTTGGCAACCGATGTCCAGCGGATCGAAGTCTGGACCGCCAGCACGTACGAATTCGACGAAAACGAGATCAGTACGATCGCGTCGACGATAATTCCTGGCAAGCGGCGATTATCGAAGAAGAGACGTTCGCCGGTGACCCCGTCGACGACATGCCGATGCAGGGGTTCCTCCTTGCCAGCCTCGAGATACACTGGTCTGTCCTTGACGAGATCGACCGCTGGACACTGTCGGACCGGTAGGCGTCCGGATCCGATTTACCTTGATACAGTCTACGGGATGGGACAGGTCGCTCGCGAATACCATGATACGATGCGTGATTTCGATCTGACGACGCTCAACTACGACGGTCAGTGAGTAATGATCTCATTGATTACGAAGCCCGGTCCATCCAAAAATAGCCGGGTTCTATCAGGACTACGATGGCTGGGACGACTGGGAAGTCGAAGGGGTACAAGCAAGGACCGTACGACCCAATTCCCAGCCGAGTCACAGTCTCCGGTACTCGAAGGACTCCCCTTCTCAATGTCCGACGCGATGGAGGATGAACGCAATCGCCGCACCGATTGCAGCGATCGCACCGAGGACGAGAAACAGTTCTCGAACTCCAGCGGCCGTGAGCACCGTTCCGGTGAGGGCAGCCCCAAACGCACCGATCCCGAAAATGACGAGGAACGTATAACCAAAAGAGATTCCGCGCGTTCCTGGCGAGGTGTGTTTCGCGACCGCAGCCTGCTGGAGCGGCTGGATCGTAAAGAGCACGACGCCGAGCAACAGCGAGATGACGACGAACCCAGGCATCGTCGCGGTCGCGGGACCGAATAGAATGGTCAGTATTGTCAGCGTCACGAGCACGTAAACGAGCGCCCGCTCAATTGGGATCCGATCGGCTAGGTGGCCACCCAGATATTGGCCGAAGACGCCGAAGATCAAGATCGTGACGTAGAAATACCGTGCAAGATCGAACTCCTCGGCGTAGGGGCTGTCGGGATCGACCAATTCGATATCGACCATCCCGGCGAGGAAATCGCTCAGCAGGTCCGGCAGGAACGTAAGGAACGCTCTGTAGTAGAGACCGCTCATCATCACTACAAACAAAACAAGTCCGAACGTGACTGTCACCAGTTTGTGTGTATCCGCGACGAAACTCTCCAGCGAAACCTGCCCCTTCGTGTCGTTAGCTCCTTCTGGACCGCCGTCGGTCGTCGCGGACGTCTTGACGTCTTTCGGTGCCACCTTGACGAATATCCCGAGGACGAGAACCACAATCGCTGGCGCGGCAAGTAGTATCGAGACGACGCGCCAGTCGAACCAGAGCAACAGCAACGCGGTCACGAGCGGCCCGATTGCGATCCCGAGGTTGCCGCCGATCCCGTGATAGCCAAGCGCGGTCCCCGTGCGCTTGACTCGAGTCGATAGCAGCGCGAGGCCAGCAGGATGGTAGACGCTTGCCGTAATCCCCCAGAAAGCGATAGCAGCACCCAAGATAAGTATCGAGCCTGAAAGTCCGACCAGAACGAACGAAGCCGCCATCCCCGCGAGACACATGAGAATCAGTGGTTTCGAGCCGTACTGGTCGACCAGAACGCCTGCGGGAAGCGCACCAACCCCGAACAGTCCATAGCCGACGGTAACAATCAGTCCGAGCGTCGCTGCCGTGGTCGAAAACTCTGTCAGCCAGACGGTCATCAGGATTGGAATCGACAGCTCGTAGGTGTGAACAAGCCCATGAGCCGCCGACGTGAACAGTACGATCTGCCGGTCCGAATCGTCCATTTTACGATATATTACACTCTTCTAAATTAAGAGCCGGGGGTAAACTCCTATATTTACCGGTATTAGTAACATCTGTTCGACCATGCGGTGTGATTTTTGCGAAGGCGGATTACTCGAGTGTAGAGACGTATTAACACGGCGTTTCACGGATTTCTCCAAGTATATTCACGGACAATGCAGCGAAACACCCACAGAGTCGTCGTCCCGAAGTGTGGCGGCGGGTTCGTCTCGATTATCACCAGAAACCGTAGCCACCGCCACCATCGTCCTAGTAAAGCGGACATGTGAGCATGAACATCCGACGTTCCCGCTTCAATTCTCTAGTTGCCAGAGGAAGTCGTCGCAGTCTGGTGATTCCCCCAACTTTTCGGGAATAATACACAGAATATAATATATAATGAATTACAATAGCTTTTTATATCGTTGATGAGTATCGGTTGACACATGGCTGTTAATGAACCACAGGGTAGACGGAATTTCCTGAACGGTGCAGCAGCAGTGGGTGTTGTCGGCGTCGCCGGCTGTCTCGGTGGCAGCAGTGAACATACGATCACGATCGCTGGAACGTCAACTGGGAGCGCGACACAGGCAGCAGGACAGGCACTCGCCCGCGCAGCGTCCGAGCACAGCGACGAGTTGGCCATCGACGTCCAGGAGAGCGAAGGCTGGACTGCCAATATGTACGAATTCGACGAGGGCGAGTTCAGCACGATCGGCGTCGACAACAACTCCTGGCAGGCAGCGATCAACGAAGAAGAGACGTTCGCTGACGACCCCGTCGACGATATGCCGATGCAGGGGTTTCTCTTCGCCAGCCTCGAGATGCACTGGGTTGCACTCGACGGTTCGGGAATCGAGTCGACGGCCGACCTCCGCGACGGAGGCTACACCATCTACCCGATCGAACCCGGATTCGGCACCCGACTGCTCACTGAACAGTTACTCCGAGAGGATGGTATCTGGGACGCAAACAGTATCAACAACGAAGATAGCGACGATATCGCCGGTGCAGTCGAAGAGGACCGCGTCGACGCACTCGTTCTCTATGGTTCGAACGGCGTCGAACTCGCCAGCTGGTGTGGGGAGGTCGACACACGGAGTAGTGGTGACCTGTACGCTATCGAGACCGACGATCAGTTCGTCGAGACGATCGAGTCGATGGACGGTGCGGCCCACGTCCAACAAGAACCGTACGGCTACGAGCAGGACATCACTGGTGAACTCGGCCTCGACGGGGTCGACTTCTGGGCACTGCAAGGCCAGTGGGCGTTCGGACCCGATGTCCACCCCGATGCAGTCTACGAGATGGCACGGATCGCCCACGAGCACCCTGACACCCTCCGCGAATCGGATCAAACGACGCTGGATTACGACGATGTCGAAGTGATGGCCGAACCGATCATGGAGGATGTCTCAGTCCATCCGGGAATGGTCGAGTTCTTTCAGGAACATGAAGTCTGGGACGACAGCTGGGAAGAAGGCGAAGCTGATGTAGAGTAAAACAGAATGTCGATCTCTTATGTATTGATAGTAAATAGTAAAATATCCATCACCATAGATAGTACTGATCACTGAATATGGACAACGAAGAATCAAAAGATACTGATACCAACGACTCGGGCGACATAATGGACGGCGAGTCGGACGTCACAAACGTAGACGAAGAGCTAGCGACTCGTCCCATCGGGACGGTCCTCAAAGAACGACTTTCGAAGGATAACCTCAAACAAAAAGCAACTCTTTGGAATCTTCTTGCTCTCCTCTCTATTTTCTTCTGGTTTTACATCATGTGGATGGCGTTTCTCCAGAACGCGATCACCGGTTCCGCACCACCCCGCTCCCAGTTCGGGGCGGGTTTCCTAGGTGGCATAATCGTGCTGTATGTGCTCCATGAGATGATCAAGCGGGTCGATGGTGGGAACCGGTACATCCTTACTGACATCAAGTCGCTGTTCTCACGGGAACACGTCGCCAATACCAGTGTATTGGTCGTCGTCATCGCGATAACGGTTCCGACGGCCACGTACGTCTACGTCAACGCGCTCGATCTCACGCAGCGTGGCTTTATCACACAGCCCGAGTTATTCCTCGCAATACTGTTTACCGTGGTGATGATTTACATCACGTGGCGAGCATTCGGTATCACGTTCCTGACTGTCCTGCTCGGCGGGATTGCATACGGATACTTCGGGTACCTGGTTCCCGGAACGCTCGGTCATAGTGGGATTGGGTTCGAACGGTTACTTCGCATCCTCGTGATGACGGTGGACGGATTCTTCGGGTTCCTAACACAGCTAACTGCCGCATGGATCGCGCTGTTCCTCCTCTATGCGGGGATGTTGAAGGCCTACGGGGCGTTCGACCTCATCCTCCGGGGTGCAACGCGATCCGGGAAGTATCTCGACTCCGGTGTCGCACAGACCGCCGTCATCGCAAGTGCAGTCATTGGTTCTGTCAACGGGAGCCAGACCGCTAACGCGGGTATGACCGGTTCGTTCACCATTCCGATGATGAAGCGAAGCGGGGTCAAACCTGCAACAGCCGGTGGAATCGAAGCAGTCGCGTCGACCTCCGGTCAGGTTCTCCCACCAGTGATGGGGGCAGGCGCGTTCGTCATGGCTTTCCTCATCGGCGGCGCATCCTACGTCGATGTCCTCGTCGCCGGCCTCATCCCTGCGGCAATCCTGATGATCATCATCCTCGTCGCTGTACATTACGCGGCCGCACAGCAGATTGAAGAGCCCGATATGGACGAACTCTTCGACAAAAAGCTCGGGCGGTTCGAACTGGTCCTTGAAGGAATCAAGTTCGGTATCCCGTTGATTCTCCTGGTGTACTTATTAGGTGTGCTCCAGTACACCATCGGTACGTCGGCGTTCTGGACGGTCGTCAGTATGGCCGTTCTCGGAGTCACCATTCCGACGCTCCAGAAGGGCTACGACAGCTCGAATCTACGGCTTACGTTCTGGACGTTCGTCGGCGGAGTCAAGCAGACGGTCAACGGCTTCCGCGAAGGAGTCGTGGTCCTCGCACCGGTCGCAATCATCCTTGCGGCGATTAACGGTGTCGTCGACATCCTGATGGCGACAGGAGTGCCGACAGCGCTCTCGCTGACGCTGATGGATCTCTCGGGGGGTGTATTGATCGTGGCCGCAGTCATGGCAATGGTCATCTGTATCCTTCTAGGCCTCGGTATGCCGACGACCGCTGCATACACGATCGTCGCAATGCTGATCGCACCGACGTTGATTGAGTCGTTCTTCCTGCCGGAGTTCGCCGGCCACTTCTTCGTGTTCTACGCCGCAATACTGGCCGGGCTTACACCGCCGATCGCCACGTGTGTAGCCGTAACGACCGGTATCGCCGGTTCAAACTTTTGGAGGAGCTGTCTCGAGTCCATCAAAATCTCGGCTCCACTTTTCGTCTTACCCTTCTCGTTCATCTACCACCCCGAAATCGTCAACCACGGGGGTGATGTCGATGCCAGTCTGTTTCTCACCACCGCGATCATTCTTGCGGGCGCACTGCTTATCATTCACGGCCTCAATTACCGGTTCGATCTTGACACGTGGCCTACGCTGGGACTGCGTGCACTGTTCTTCGGTGTCGGTGTCATCGTGATGGTCCATGAGATGCTAACCGTCCAGTTCGCAGCACTCGCGCTCGGAACATTCCTCTATCTCACTCAGGCAGCTGTCGGTAAATCGTCGCCACTCGAGAGGATCCAGAACGTAGTTGCCAGAATCAACAGTCGGCAGAAGTAGCCGGCCGTCACCTCAAACTGGTTTAGAACCCATCAATTACACTAACGGCGGAAACCGACGGTCACTCGGCGGACGTACTTTGTTGAAGCCCAATGTACCATCAGTACGCATCTCAATTGAGGAAGAACCGATGATGCTCTTCTATGGGTGATCGAATGGGGTAATAATAACGCACGGGCTCAAAAAGCAGGAGAATATTCCAGTTAGAGTCCGAGCGGAGTTTGATCACCAGTAACGAAGGTTGCTTGATCTACCGGAGGTATACGATCGAAGAACTCCCTTACAGTTCGAGTTGCGAGGAAGTACTTGGTCCCCATCGAGCTACCAACCGTAACGCAGTGGGATTCAGAGTGGCCTCTCGTTCTAGGCAAAACTCCGGCAGGTTATTTAACTCACCGTTTACATTCAGCACTCCGATGTCTGCTCACGGTCGCTGCGCGCCTGTTCGCGTGGTCTGCGGGACCTTCCGTTCCCGCGCTACTTGAACGCACGCCCGAGGTATGCAGTCACCGACTTTCCAACCCGAGGATTCATACGCTATTACGACTCATAAATGAGTGGATGTCCGATGGTCGGACGTGCACGTCTCGTCTACGGAACCCTGCCATCCCGAACTGGTCACGGGACTACATCGCATCGACGGGCGCTACCCGACGCTGGCACCCGGCGGAAGCGTCGACAGACGGTTGTTCGCGGCGACCAAACCTCTGCGCGAGGAACGTCGGGGGTCAGTCCGGCTTTATTATTCAGGTACACTCGGTTGTTGACCGAGCGATTTTCTGAATTTACCGATAAGCTGCCTCTTGAGACAACTACTGTGGATCGAAAGATCAGTACGACTGCATGGAAAGCTGAGATCCAATAGTTCGAATATGCGGAATAGTTCCTTATTTCGTTTGCAGCCACCAGACCTCTTCTATAGTAGTCATATCTGTTTTAGCGGTATCTACGGTCCTCTTTTTGATTCGATTTAGCGTAATATCTGACCGACCACGGCCAGGCCAATCAAGATTTTACATAGGTACTTTTGTAAGGAAATGTTCCGAATATTTCTAACTGAATTATTATAGGTATTGGATATTGAGCTCGAGTTCGTTTGCAGTCCCAAGTAGAAGATTCGGTAGTGTTTGTTCGAAGAGCGTTCCTTGGAATCGGTGCGTCGGTCCCGACACACTCAGGGCGCCAAGCGGTTCTCCATTTTCATACTCAACAGGCACACCGATCGCACGAAGACCATTTGTGTTTTCTTGATCGTTAATACTGTATCCTCGTTCTCGAATCTCGTCGAGTTCTTCCAAAAGTCCGCTTTTATCAGTTATTGTGTGTTTAGTCAGTGATGGGAGTCCGCGTTGCTCAAGAATTTCATTGACACGATTATCTGATAGGCTTGCGAGAATCGCCTTACCGGCGGCCGTTGCGTGAATTGGGATTCGCTTCCCAATTTCGGAATCAGTCTGAACAGCATGTTCGCCTATTTCCCTGAAAATATAAACACCTCTACCGTATTCCTCTGTTATAAACTGCGCCCTTTCCTCGGTCTCTGAGGCGAGAGCAGTGACCTTTTCCTGAGCTAGTTGATATTCACTACGGCGCGTCCGTGTCTGCTCTCCGATAGCGAGGAAGCGAAGTCCTGTTCGGTATACGTCACCCTCTTGAATAACGTATTCAAGATCTTTGAGCGTCGAGAGATGACGGTGGACAGTACTCTTTGCAAGATCAAGTTCTGCAGCAATCTCGGATAGACAACTACCATCTTGTTCTTTCAGCAGTTCAATTATTTTGAAGGTTGTTTCGGTAGTCGTGACACGGTTTTGACTGCGATTATCTTCCATGACTGTTAGGCTTCCTGCCAACTTATTAAGCGTTCCGGATATTCGAACTTAGACGATCGAACCATTTCCGTTCCGGATACTTGAACAGAATGAGAGATTGCGTTCACACTATTCATCGGGTCCAAGTGTCGCATGGATTGCCCGTAGGTCTCTCTAGCTTCGTTCGACATATTCGAACATATAAATGTAAAGAATCCCGTGCGAATATTCACAAAATCAAATTATTTATATAGAGGTGTTGTCCTCAATAAGACCATGAAGATCCTCGTAACGGTCAAAGAAGTCGCGACCGTAGAAGACGAGTTCGAAATCGAGGGTACTGAGATCGCTGATCAGTACCTGGGTGCCGACCTAAACGAATGGGACGACTACGCCGTCGAGGAGGCCGTCCAGTTCCAGGAGGACGGCGTCGCCGACGAAGTCGTTACGGTCACGATCGGGCCGGAAGACTGTGAACAGACCATCCGTCAGGCGCTGGCGAAGGGAGCCGACCGCGCGATCAGGGTCTGGGACGACTCGCTCGCCGAGGCCGACCTCCTCGACGTCGGCGCGAAGACGGAGATCCTCAGCGCCGTCGTCGAGGCCGAAGACCCCGACCTCGTGTTGACCGGCGTTCAGGCCGGCGACGACAGCTTCGGCGCGACCGGCGTCTCGCTGGCCGAAGAGATCGGCGCACAGTGGGGTGCCGTCGTCAACCACCTCGAGCACGATCTCGAGGACGGCGTCGCCTCCGTGCGGCGCGAACTCGAGGGCGGTGTCGAGGAGCTCACCGAGATCGAACTCCCCGCCGTCCTGACGATCCAGACGGGGATCAACGAGCCCCGATACGCCAGCCTGCGCGGTATCCGGCAGGCCCAGCGAAAGCCACTGGACGTCCAGAGCCTCGACGACCTGGGTGTCGAGGGAAGCGCCGTCGACTCCGAACTCGAGTTGACCGACATGTACGAGCCCGAAAGCGAAAGCGACGTCACCGTCTGGGAGGGCGGCGCAGACGAGACCGCTTCGGAGTTGGGTGAACTGCTTCGCGAGAAGGGGGTGGCACCATGACGGACGTCCTCGCAGTCACGGACCACCGGCGCGGCGAACTGCGCGACGTCAGCTACGAGCTCATCACCGCGGGCCGTGAGCTGGCCGACGCGACCGGTGGCGAGCTCCACGTGGCGGTCATCAGCGGCACCGTCGACGAGTTCGCCGAGAAACTCGATCGCGAGGGCGTCGACGCGATCCACACCGTCGACCACGGTGAGGAGTTCAACCACGACGTCTACGCACAGACGGTCACCCAACTCTACGATGAACTCGCGCCCCAGTACGTGCTCGCGCCAAACAGCGTCAACGGACTGGACTACGCTCCCGCCGTCGCTAACCAGCTCGACCTGCCGATCGTCACCGACACCGTCGACCTCGAGGCCGACGGCGACAGCTTGATCGCCACCCGCGAGATGTACGGTGGCAAAGTCGAGACCACGACGGAACTCGCCGGAGACGCCGTCGTCACGATCCGTGGCGCCGAGTGGCCCGCTGCAGAGGGTACTGGCGACGCCTCGATCGAGGCCTTCGACGTCGACATCGATGAAGACGCTGTCGGCTCTACCGTGACGGGATTCGAGGAAGTCGGCGGCGGCGACGTCGACATCAGTGAGGCTGACGTGCTCGTCTCCGTCGGTCGTGGGATCGAAGAAGAGGAGAACTTGGAGATCATCCACGAGCTGGCCGACGCGCTGGACGCGACGGTCTCGTCCTCGCGGCCGATCGTCGACAACGGCTGGCTGCCGAAAAACCGGCAGGTCGGCCAGTCCGGCAAGGTCGTCACACCCGACGTCTACGTCGCGATCGGCATCTCGGGTGCCGTCCAGCACGTCGCCGGCATGAAAGGCTCTGATACGATCGTCGCGATCAACACCGACCCCAACGCGCCGATCATGGACATCGCCGACTACGCGATCGTCGACGACCTCTTCGACGTCGTCCCTGCTCTTACTGAAATATTCGAGTGATAATGGCAGAATGAACAGACCCTGTCACGTTCGCACAGAACATAGTATGGAGGGGGAAGCCAGTTTCAGAGCCTCACAAAGCATCCGAAGCTATAGCAACCATTAGAATTATTCACACATCGACTGTCGTTGAGTGGAGTTGATCATCTTGACGAAATTTCCGTCGAGGAATTGCAAGATGCTCCCGACAGCGTGGAAGGAGAGAAGCCGACATAACGTCTCTTAGTAGCAATAACGTACAAAACAGTGTAACCCAGACTGAACTAGCCGAGTGGTACAACGTTCAACGACAGACGATCTATAGGCGGTGGTGCAGAAGTCTTCACAGGTCGTGAGCTACCCGATTTCGACTCTGCTAACAACACAACTTCCGTGGATAGAGATGTCGGGATTATCCCTGACTCGAACGTTGTTCATACCGATGGTGCAATCTCAGATGTACCGTGTTAGGCCTTGAAAACAGTTCTGCACCACCCTCGATCTATAGCTATCTCAAGCGACTCGACACTGACGAGTCGATTGAACAGGCCGTTACTGATACTAAGCGGACTGACAGGTAGGCTAAATTATAGGAATGGCGATAATAACTCGAAAGCGTCATCTACGAATTACCCGAAGAAAGGGGGTTGACGCGCCGGCGTCCACGCCGGCGCTTGCCCAAGAATATCTCGAAGAAACGACGGGGCCAAGTACCCGATCCCGAGTTGTCGACGGTTGCTGAAAGAGCCGGGGTGAACTATCGAAAACCGTGCCATTCGGTCGCTGAAGCCGCCAGCGACGAGCAAGAAGCGTTCCACGACGAACTCAAAAAAAGCGGCGGGAGATGGACGCCACAGTAGTCTGTATCGACCAAACAAAGAAATCTGTCCAACTCAAACCGCGTGCCGCGTAGTTTTGCGCGGCACGCTGCCATCTATCGAATGTCTGGACAACGTGATTGAGCGTGTCTGTTAGGTTCGATGAAATTTCGTTCTCGCGCCATACTAAGAGTTCAAAGATGTTTGATTATTGTACTGAATGAAGCGCCGTATTTTCAGGCGTCAGTCGTCACGACTCTAGCGGCATGTGACGACCTAGATCCCGTGATATTCCAGCGCTTCTCCTGAACTAAATCCGGCCGGAGAGTGTTGTAGGCGATTCCAATCGGCACTTAGTACCGGTTCTTTGACCACTTCTTGAACTCAACAGCAATCGATACCGCTTTTGATCAACTCTCGCCCAAAGCGAGTGATTACTTCTAATGCCTACTGTAGAGTTTCCGCAGCGGTCACTGCACACGGATGTGATTACGAATCTTACGTTCGTCGGCTGCGTCGCCGTCAGTTAATCATCAAATATGTGACCGATGTCAATCAGGAAATGGAGAGAACCACTGTCTCGGTTGCCAGTATGATTAAGACAACAGATCTCATCGTAGCGATTGATATCGAACCAAATGACGTCTACAGTATTGACTTCGCGAACACTGGTTTGATAGACCTTCATTCGGAGTAATGAGGGTCTCCGCCGATGATCGGTCAGCGGGGCAGCCGACTTGAATGGAATGGGGCGACTGGAGAAATTCGTTGTCGACAGCTGATAGCGCTACTTATATTTGAGATCGAGCATGAGTTCGTTGGCCGTGCTCTCGACTTCACCGATGATTTTCTCGTCAAAGCCTGCGCTCCCGAGTCGCTGGGTCGGAGCAGAGATACTAATTGCGCCGAGAATCGTATCATCAAGGAGAATGGGCGCCGCAATACAGGCCAATCCCTCAGTTCGCTCCTCGTGGTCAATTGCGTAGCCTCGATCTCGAATTGTCTCTAATTCCTCGTCAAGTTCCTCTCGATCGGTTATCGTGTTTTCGGTTGCCTTTGGAAGACCCCACTTGTCGACAATCCGGTCGACCTTTTCAGGTGGGAGGTATGCGAGAATGGCTTTCCCGACACCAGTGTAGTGCAGACGGATGCGGTAGCCGACGTGTGTATCGAGGTTCACAGCATAATCTCCTCGAGCCTGATATAGGTAGACGCCTTTCCCCTTCTCTTCGGTTACTAGGTTGACCAACATTCCCGTATCTGCCGCTAATTGGTTCGCCTTCGGCCTACCGAATTTGTAGAGATCATTTTGACTTCGAACGTGACCGCTCATCGTGAGAAACTTAAAACTCAATCGGTACTCATCGTCTTCTTTGATGATGTAACCATGCTCTCGTAGTGTGCTCAGGTGATTATGGATAGCCCCTTTAGTCATTCCGTTGAATCCTTCGAGATCGCGAATTCGGGCACCATCCACCTCCCGCAACCGTTCCATGAGTGCCAGTGATTTTTCGGTTGTCCGAACTGGATGGTTCGCTTCTGTGGCCATACTATGATCCTTGATACCCATTCACAAATAATTTTCTATTTGAAAACTAGTCTGCTTGGGCTCGTAGTGACCGTTAAGTCTGATTGAATTGAGGGTTCTATATTCATCGCAACAAATTTTGTAGAAATAGGCTAAAAATAATTATTAGACGACAAATAGAGGGTGAGAATACCAAATGATATTATAAGTTTAAATTATATATTAGCTAATATTAGTGAGCATTTAATCTTATTAGGGCTCATTTCCCTATTTGGAGGGACAAAAGGTAGTCCGGTTTGATCCGTTAGAACTGGGAAGTTGATGTGAAAAACGGCAGCTAGTTCCTGGCCAAAATTTTTTGCCTCACAGGGACAGTTGTGAGCTCCTGGCTGGTGTGAGAACAGGGACCAATGCGTTTCTGTTTAGGGAGAAATCTGGCTGAATAGCGTACCGACGTTTGAGTTACGTACCGTGGTTCTCTAACCTATGAAGACGTCATTCTCAACCATTTATCAGGGACAGTGTGTCCAGACAACGCCGTAAGATCACGCTTGCTGTGCCTCCAGTGACTGCATTGCCTCGGCATATATCTTTGGAAACACCGGGCAAGTCTCGTTTTCGCTGCTCGAGATTTCCTGAATGACCGACTGACGTAACTCATGGGTACAGGACCCGTGGAACTCGTCAAAATGTGGGCAGTGTGTGCATGCCTCTGTGACAGGTGCTGTCAATGGATACATCACTCACTTATAACCATCCCCAGACATAAATATCTTATGTGCCATATGAATGTGCTTATACCAGTTTTTCCTTTGGAATTTCGATATCAGAACACGCGCCGTCAGCTGAGTTAGCCGCGTTCATCACTTCGAATACCCCCTCCAACTCCTCGGCACGAATTTCTTCAAGAACGGTGACCACGTTGTCAATGTCGATACTAAGAGCAGTCGCATTCGCTTGAATTTCATTCAGCACCGCGTCATAAAACCGATAGGCCGAAAGTTCACTGTAAAACTGGTCTTGGAGGATGTCGCATCGGTCGTCAATCTCTGCAGGGCAGTAGTGGGACTTGATTCTTTTCTCGATCTGCTGCGAGGAGGAACACTCTGCCCCAAGCGACTCCAACAACGCACCAATTTGTCGACGGTGCTGTCTCGATTCATCACGAGCATCCGCAAGCAGTCGCCGTGTAATAGTTCGATCAAACACCTCGTTTGTGGTGTGGCGATCACTTCGTGCTTCAACGATACCCTCCAGCACGTAACCAATTTGGAGAAGTCTAATGATATCGTCGTCCGTTATTGCCGCTTTCGACTCTGTTTGGTCTGCCATTGTCGATAGGGTGTACGTCGTAATTCGGTCACGTTTGCTTGTCCACTTTCGGTCTCTAGTAACGACTGACACGGTTCACATACCGATCACACAGCAGTTGTACGATCGGGTGCGCACTGACGTTCAGTAGCTACTATAGATTCCGATGATCGTACGAGGATCACTCCAATTTCGATACTCGAATCGAATGTGGTGTTCCTTCGATGTTCTTAAACACTTCTCTGTGTTTATCTGTTGGATCAGTACCATCATAGTTCGGACACCGGACCGTTGCTTCACCATATAGCGGCGGAATACCATCAAGGATGTCCGTTTCAGTGAACTGATATCCGCAGCCGGGACACTTTCCGATTGCCTCTGTCTTATGACTTTCTGAAGGCATTGTTACCACATATCACTCCCTAGTATTTAACTATAGTGGATATAGACAGATATCTTATAGAAATCTATTGACTACAGTGGTACTGTGATGACTGCCAATAGGTGCACATGCTAAATCAGATTTATGAGTGTGGTGTGTTGATGACTAATTACTCGAATCGTAAGTCACCACGCTCCCACTTGAATTGCCAAACGGACATCGAATCGGCGCGCACAGTGCCAGATTCGTACTTAAACCGGACATACCCATCGGTCAGTTCAAGGAATTTCACTCGTTTTTCTGTACTTGCGGTCGCCAAGACGAGCCAGTCACCCGGCTCAACGTGGTCGGTCCATTTGTCGTCCCGTGCGTTATCCATGGTTCCGGAACCTGTCGCTCGTGATGTTTGAGGTCGTAACCCACGAAAGAATTGTTTGACCACTGGAACGATATCTCACCTGCGGATTAGAGCGTTCGAGCATGATACCGGAATTGTCCTTCGCCAACCACTTAGCTGTTATGCGGGTTGGATCGGCCAATTTCTATGACGAGAAGACGCGATACTACTGAGTGTCACAGCGATGAATTTGAAACCTTTCTCAGACATGCAAAAGAGAAAGCGACTGACGAGCGACATCACGATGGCGAAGGCAGCCGGGGGTATATACTGGTAGCTAGCCAGAGGTAGCTACGACGGTGTCATTGGTCAGTCGTCCGACTTGCCGGTCACACTCGAGGATCGATTCCAGTCCTTCCAATCGTCGCCCCAGTCGGGGGCACGGAAATCGATACCGCGCTCATGGGCATTCTCTTCGCCCATACCCATATGTTCGAGTGCACCCTCGAGTGTCTGGGGCTCAATGTCTCCATCTACGAAACGACGAAGGATCGACTTGTGATCGGCGTACCGTTCAGGCTCATTCTCGAAGATCCACTGGCACTGATCTGAACAGAAGAAGTATGTCTCGCCATTGTGTTCGTACGTTCGGAGTCGGTTGTGGTCGTGAACATGATCACAATCGATTGCCGGGAGTTGGCAGAGGTCACAAAGCACGATAAGGTCGTCAGCTATCGTCTTCTCGACATTGCCGTTCCGCATGGCTTCGGCGTGTCGGTCCCACTTGTAACCCCAGCGCTCCTCCCAACCGGGGTATTTCTCCTCGAGCCACTCACGGTCCTCTTCAGTGACACCTGGAGTTGCGACTGGGAGAGTTGGCCGCCAGTGGTAGTGACCACCAGCCATAAAGTGGCTAGTGTCAGCGCGACGTATGGTTTTGAGGAAGTCATCCCAGTACCACGGCTTCTCGAGTCCGGTGTTCTCGATGTTTTCAAGGAACTGATCTACGATCCACTCTTCCATGAACTCTCCCCAGGACATTTCTCGATCCTCTACTGGAGTGTAGTAGTCCATGCTCGGTCCGGTTAGCGCGGCGAACAACTTATAACATCGCCAGAACGACTTGTCGATAAGATACTGTGCCCGGTCGAGGTCGTCATACTTGTCGAGAATCTCGATAATCGCGGTCCCCTGTTGGGCATGTCGTGCCTCATCGGTTTGGATCGATGAGATAGCCTCGGCGAACTCAATGTCGCCAGTATCGGCAGCGTCGGATGCCAGAGCGAGGAACTGCATATTGGTGAATCCGGTCTCGAAAGCGAATGTGATCTGAAGCGCGGAGTCAATCGCGTTGGCAGCCTTGAAGTCATCAAACAAGTGTCGTCCGGCGACAGACACCCAGTCTTCAGTGTGGTACATCTTTTTGCTCCAGTCGTATTGAGAATCCTCCTTGACGAAACTATGAGGAATCCGCAACTGGAGTTCCGCATGGCGAAGCTCGTCCATAGCCCCGAAGTGCGCCATATGCCGCCACGCGCTGTCTGGTGCGAACCGGGCGTACATCGACTCAGAGGTTACGGCAGCCCTCTCTAAGAGCGGAACGCTGGCAAAGTGAAACTTCAATACATCCTCCCAGCCCATCCCAAGCGAGTGAGGAAGATCGGACTGTTCCATCGCCGAACTCACGGAGTAAATGCTCTTGTCTTTCTCGTGCTGGGTCTCGTAGTACTCACGCGCCGTCTGCTTGTACGTTTCTTCCCATTCCTCCCAGCCATCGTCTGGAACATCGTACTGCTCCTTACCGGACATTCCCTCCGGGAACAGCTCCTCCTCATCGACGTACTCTGGTGTCCAATTCGTATTGGTTGCTGTTTGATACCACTCTTCACGCCTGACGTTTGGCAACATGTACAATGGTATACTGTATCTACTCAAGGATAAAAGTTATGTAAGGATAATAGAGTTGTTCCACAGCGAACGGCTCACGAACGATAACGAAATGTTCCTATTCGAGATGCATGAGATCCGAGACAGAATCCAAGATAACTGCAGAAAACAAAGGCCCGACGACGGAAGCGTTCTTACGATGGGACTGACAGTCCGTGAGCGGTCAGCAGGGACTCGTAACTCGAGTCGATATCAGCCATCACCTCCTCAAAGGACATCGTCACAGGAGGCATCGACTCGAACGCGGGCTCAAATGCCTCTACTGCTCGGTGACAGATCGGATACCACTCGTCGACGATATCCTGGATTATCTTGCGATTCTCCTCGTCAACCTGGATCAGGTGCTCAGTGACTGACGCTGCGACTTCGCAATGACGATCGGCGTCGAGATAGAAGTTCTCGAGTACCTGTGCATACAGCTCCGAATCGTTTGCATCGAAGAGCGTCGAGTACTGAGCCAGCACGAGTTCGTCAAGGAGCGGCTTCAGGACGAGATTTGTTCCGACGAACGACCTAGCCCAGTCGTATTCGACGAGGAGTCGTTCAATGGCCTCACGGAGTGGCTGCCACATCTCGTTGTTCTCCCATGTTTCCCGCTCGGTCTCCGTGAACCCCTTATCGGGGAAGGCTTTCTCGAGTTGGGCCGCTCGTCGGGCGAGCCGTTCTTGGCGACGGATCTCGTCTGTCGCTTGGAATGACATCGCCGTACTGATTGTTGTCGACGGAGCCACCATAGTCAGGTACGACGCAAGCATCTGGAGTCCATGAACTGGGTATCGAAGCGGGAGGAACCCCTCAAGCTGGAACTCGAGCCACGGATCATCGTCACGCTCGGTCCCGCGTTCCAGCACTTCGGCCTGTTCGTAGAGCGTCTCGATACCGACTTCCCGCTCGTCCATGAGATCATTGTATTTCTCGTATGTGAGCTCACGGGGATCACGCCAGGACTCAAAGTCCTTCGGATTCCCCTTGATTACGCTGCCTTCCCTGTATTCGCTATACCACTGTGATAGCGTCGTGTCCGACGACATCGATAGCCTAGGGGCTTCGCCCGCGTAGTTCTCGCCGATATCGAAATTAGTCCGGCGGGTAGCGATGTCATACGTCGTTGGGACCCGTCGTTCATCCCACGTACTGTATGTTCGATACGTCTGTTCTTTCATTGGATAGTCATTTTCACTCATGGTAGTAGCTCTATTGTGTGTCTGAATGGTTATTATTCGGATTTTGTATCCTCTACATCACTAACAAATTCAATCCTGTCTGATTGTGGTTTGATATAACCCTTGAACGATGAAAGATGCTCTTCGATTCCGCCTGGCATTTCGACTGCTCCTTTACCTAGGAGCTCATCGAGTGTGTCCTCCGTCACAACACAGTGATCTTCAGTTTCGACGCGAATGTATGCTCGACGGTCGATTACTTCTACATCGCCGTCGGTGTCTCGTTTGATCGCCTCAACGATTGCTTCCGTTTCCGTGTTGTTTCGCAGCACGGGACCTACTTTAGTCATTGCTAGCTCCTCCATTTATAACGACGAAAATTTCACCATTCTCGACTCCAATTTCATACTCGTTCAGTTGAGGACCGGAAGGATTCAAACCGTCACCGGACTCCAAGTCAAACTCCCAACTGTGAGCAGTGCATGTTAGGGTTTTATCATCATCATGGGGGCCACAAACGCACTCGCGCTTGCCAGTTTCTTCTAGATCACGATCCTGATGTGGACAGGTCGCGCTGTACGCGTAGAGTGTTTCATCATCATCACGCCAGACCATGACCTTCTCGCGACCAACCTCAAAGAACCGAATCTCGTCGGCCCAGATATCGTGGTCGTCACAAAGGAAGTGCTTCTCAGTATTCGATTTTTCTGTGGACATCGTTATTGAGTCGGTTTCGCGTGCTCGGGGTACTTTTCTAGCATGCTACGCTCGGCCCATGCAGGGTGAAACTCTCCGTATCCGTCGGGAATCTCACTGCCTTCGTACTGGATTTCGATATAATCCATCGGTTCGAAGACCTCCTTAATCAACTGGTCACCGTTGATGATCTCTCCCTTAAACACGACCTCAACCGGCCGGTCGTGATCAATGTGGACCCTGCTGTCAACAACATGCGTGATCTTTTCAGCTGCTTCTGATACCGTATCTTTGGAGCCTACTGGGACCAGTGTCGGATAGTCGTCAGTTCTAAACCGTACTAGCAGTGGATGGTCTGCCATGTGTAGTTACACCATATCATGGGAGTGTATAAATAATTATCGGACAGTTATCTGTGTTTTATAAGTTCGTCATCAAATAGGGGCAACAGTCGGAGAAACAGCCGTTGCGCACGTGTTGTAGCACTCGCACACGTCCTATCTACGACGGCCATGATTCAGCGACCGCTCTCGCCTATCGGCAGTGTAGTTTCGGAAGGCGTCGAAACAAATGTGGGCGAGAGTATGTCCATTGACTCCGGTATGGATGCTGCTGCAGGTCCTCGTCGTTTTAGGTCTGAAAACGGTCTACAGATGGTGGTTACCTACAACAAGCCGCATTTGACTGAGTAGAGAAATATTCATGCTTGGTTATAGTAGATATACAATATATACATATAATAAGAAACAACGATCGTTTGACGCCTTCAAATGAGGCCTGATCAATCCTAAAGTTGGTCACTAGTTGAATAGTACTCTTTCGCGAGTGGAATACAATAGTACTACTGTAAATTATGAATGGCTATGAATTACGACAGTACAGTTGTAAAAGGAATGCTCTATACCGTAATGAACGGTCAAGAAGACTAGAAGATCATTTGAGTGGACCAAAAATAATTATGATAGTTCAGCGTTGACTTCGATCACGTTCGCAGCTCGCAACAGATTATCCTTCAAAGTATTTTCGATCCGTTCATCAGTCAATCGGCGTGCCGGTCCAGTGACGCTGATGCCACCGAGTATACGACCTACGTCGTCTCGAAGTGGGGTCGCAACGCAACGGATTCCGCGGACGCACTCCTCGTCATCAACCGCGTACTCGCGTTCTCGAATTGTGTCAAGTTCAGACTTAAGCTTATCGGGGTCAGAGATCGTGTTTTCCGTCCGCTTTGGTAATCCGTGTTCGCTGATGATGGTCTCAAGGCGATGTTTGGGTAGATATGCTAGCATTGCTTTCCCAACGGCAGTACGATGGAGATGCTCGTATTCGCCGATTTTGATGGACGCCCGTACGGCGTTTTCACCCTTCGCTCGATAGACGAAAACAGATTTGTTTGATTCCAATACCGCAAACTGCACCCGCTCATCAGTGCGTTCAGCAAGATTGTCCACCTCCTTCTGAACGAGGTCGTAGATTTCAATCCGGTTTTTAGCCTGCTCGGCGATGCCCAGAAATCGGAGACTCAAACAGTACTTCTCGTCCTTTTTGACTATGAATCCTTCTTGGGAGAGCGTCGTTAAATGTGTATGAACTGTCCCTTTCGAGATCCCGAGCTTGGAGGAGAGATCAGTTACCCCCATCATTCCCTCGTCAGTAAGTGCCATGATGATCTCGGAAGCTCGCTCAACCGAGCGAATTGTTCGTGGGGTGTTATTCCCATCCATACCACACAAAGTTACATCTACTCAAATAAGCCTTTCTACCATCTAGATACGTCCTCATGGAAACCACCGATTCAGTAGCCGATAATATTTCTTCGGTTGTGCCGGTTACGATGATCGCAGAGGTTGTCCGATATGATGCAGTCTATTTCTATTACGCCGCTTGAAACGATCATTCCTATACCATATGGGGTTGACATGTAGGGAACGCACTACGCTCATATTTTGAGCTATGTCCATTATCGGTTAATCGTGAACCAGTGGACAGTCGGAATAATTGGACGACAACTGTTATTGATTGCTATGTTTCCACAAACCATATGGAGTCACCCTCTGTTTGATGATGCAAAACGTTTGCTGCAGTATCGGAATCCGATTGCGAAGGAACGACTCTTCACTGGTTGTTTAGATATACAAAACACGAGTGACGACAAGTACAACTTTAGCCATTTCTTCGCACGCACATACATTGTCCCGAACAGGACTGATATACCCCACTCTTGTTGCTAAAGTTCACGTTTGAGAATATATAACAGGAGTGAACCATATGATATATTCAATTAGTATTAAATGTCCCAATCTGTATGTCCTTGCTATGGGAGTTCATACCTTGGCCCATGTTGAACTGTACTGTGAAGACCTCGAAGCTTCCCTTGAACACTTCCGGGACACGATGGGAATGTACGTCCGTCATGAGGAGGACGACGCATACTACATGGCTGCGTACGGTGACTGGCAAGATTACACCCTTATCCTTCGCGAAGGCGAGGATTGGGGATGCAAACACGTCGCTTGGATGCTCGAGGACGAGAGTGACTTTGAGGAGTACAAAGATCGGATCGAGGCGTCCGGCTACGAGACAGAGTGGGTTGACGAGGACGAAGAACCTGGACAGGGCCGTGCCCTTCGATTTGACCATCCTGGGGAAACGCCGGAATATTACGAGCTGGTCTACGACATCGACCGAGCGTTCGACACTGCCTCTGAGGAGAACCGTTCACGCCTCAAAAACCAGCCCGCACAGAAGCCCGAACGGGGCGTCGGATTCCGACGAATCGACCACGTCAACTTCAACGTGAGCAATGTTATCGAATACAGCGACTGGTACCAAGACGTCCTCGACTTCAACCTTCGGGAAGAAGGCATCAACCCCGAAGGGAATCAGGTCGCCGCGTGGCTGAGCGTTTCACCTCTGGTCCACGAGATCGCGCTGGTTCAGTCGCCGCCAGACGGCAATGTGACTGATAAGATCGACCATGTGGCGTTCTATATGGACGGTGGTCAGGCGGGTGAACTTGAGCGGGCGGCAGACCTGCTGCGAGAGAACGACATCGAGATGGTCGGCGGCCCGGCCCGTCACGGTATTAGCCAGGCTCACTTCAACTACTATCTCGAACCTTCAGGGAACAAGGTTGAGATTTTCGCAGGTGGTTACCTTATTTTCGACCCAGATTGGGATCCAATTACCTGGAAACCTGAAGACGGCTCTGACGGATTCGTCTGGTGGGGAGGTAAGGCTGGCTCGCACGCTCGCCGCCAGTATGACTACGTTCCCACAGACGAAACCGACTGGAGTGAGTACGGCAGCGAACACCATTGCCGCCCTCTTCGAGAGCGGCATCAAGAGAAGCAAGAAGAGCAAATCGAAGCCGATGACTGACTTCCGCGTCGACCATATCGCTAAATCACTACTGATTTAGCTTAGCTCTATTTTCAGTACCTTCGGTCTGAACTATCCACTGTTTCCCGCTTCAACTGCCTAATTGTGACAGTGAACTCGACTCTATCTGCGGTTCACTAGAACTGCAGCAAAGGCGGCAGTACGACAAATACGACTCACCTACCATAATAGAGCTGCAGATACATAACAAAAGCAGAACGAGTAGTTAGAACCGTCTATAGTAAACAGTAGATCCGAGACAATGTGTATGGATAAATCGGATCTTCTTTTGTATGCTTCAATCGTCAGAATTCACGCTAGACGCAGTCTCGTGTTCCTCGCTCATTCGAGCCGCGACATCCGTAATCATGTCCTCTTGACCGCCGACGACACCCATGTTACCGAGTTCAACGAGGATTTCTCTTGGATCCAGATCAAACTTTTCTCCGGCTCGGCGAGTGTGCCGGAGGAACGACGAATAGACGCCGGCATATCCGAGTACAAGCGAATCGTTGTCCAGTTCCGGCATGGTATCATCGGTCAACATCGGCGCCAGTACGTCCTCAGCTGCGTCCATCACAGCGAAGAAATCCGGTATGACATTGTACCCAGCTTTCTCAAGGGCTCCGATAAGGACCTCGATCTGTGCGTTCCCCGAACCGGCACCCAGACCGCGGAGACAGCCGTCGACGGTCACGGCACCGGCGTCGACCGCAGCAAGCGTGTTGCCGATTCCGAGTCCGAGATTATTGTGAGCGTGGAAGCCGACATCGATCGAGAGTTCATTGACGAGGAGCTCAACTCGTTCGCGTACGTCTTGGGGAAGCATCGCACCCGCTGAGTCCATCACGTAGACAGCGTCGGCACCGTACTCCTCCATGAGCTTTGCCTGCTCGAGGATCGTCTCCGGCGGTTCCATGTGCGAGAGCATCAACAGTCCGTTGGCTTCCAGTCCACGCTCCTTAGCGTACTCGAAGTGCTCAGCGGAGACGTCTGCCTCCGTAACGTGAGTTGCAATCCGACAGATGTCTGCGCCGTTATCAGCTGCGATATCGAGCTCCTCGACTGTCCCAATACCGGGTAACAAGAGGACCGAGAGTGCGGTGTCTGTCAACTCTGGTGCAACCGCCTTGAGGTACTCCGCTGTATCAGCAGCTGCAAAGCCATAGTTGATCGACGAACCGCCCATTCCGTCTCCGTGGGAGACTTCGACAACGTCCATCTCGGCGTCATTCAACGCGCTCGCGACGTCGGCCATCTGTCCGGGCGTAAACTGGTGGTCAACAGCGTGCATCCCATCTCGTAGGGTCATGTCGACCAACCGAATGTCGGATTCAGTCATCGGAACCACCCGTGGCGGAGGCGACGGCTGACGATTGTTCAGCGATGCGTTCCGCAGCACCGAGTGCGGAACTCGTCATAATGTCGAGGTTGCCGGCGTACGAGGGAAGGTGCTGTCCTTCGCCTTCGACTTCGATCATCGTCGTTACGACGATTGAGTCATTCAGGTCGAAGCTGACCTCATCTTGGTCCTTGACCACAGGCTCTAAGGTCACTTCGTATCCGGGGACATATGATCGGACGCGTTCCTCCATGTCGGCAACCGACTTTCGCACTTCGTCGATGTTCGTACTCTCGTGAACCTTTGTGTAGAGCGTATTTCGCATCATAATCGGTGGCTCTGCTGGATTAAGGACAATAATCGCCTTTCCATTATCAGCACCACCGACCGCTTCGAGCCCGGCAGCAGTCGTCTGTGTGAACTCGTCGATATTCTTTCGGGTTCCAGGGCCAGCACTCTCCGATGCAATCGTCGAGACCATCTCCGCATACTCAACATCGGCGACACGATCGATCGCATGGACGAGTGGAACACTCGCCTGCCCGCCGCAAGTGATCATGTTGATATTGTCCGTCACGTCAGCTACCTCGTCAAGGTTCACGACCGGGACGGCGTAGGGTCCAACCGCAGCGGGTGTGAGATCGATTGCGAACAGCCCGAGTTCCTCGTAGACCGGGGCGTTCTGTTCGTGAGCGGTCGCTGTCGTGGCTTCGAAAACAACATCGAACTCGTCAGCGTGCTCCTGTACGCTGTCGATTCCATCCGTACTGACGTTGATATCTTCATCAACGGCCGCTTGGAGTCCCTCAGACTCTTCAACAGGGTATATACCGATCATCCGTTCTAACTCGACCGAATCGCTTCGATCAAGGATCTTATACATTAGATCAGTCCCGATATTACCGGGACCGACGATTGCAGCACTAACTGACATGCATATCATAGTTGACGCAAAGGCATTTAAGATTATTGGTCATCCAAGGATGAGTGGAATGATACAGGAAACAGCATCCAATGATTCAATTATCACGGCTGGAGCCTACTACTATAGCAGACGACTTCTGCTCGAGACTCGGCCGTGAAAACTGCTCGTCAATTGTGGCTATCGACCGGCTATCCGCCCAGCGTGGATCTACATGTAGGTATCAACGACCCCACCATTCATAATGACAAATACACCGA
>NZ_JAVDDV010000024.1 GCF_030848565.1 Natronolimnohabitans sp. A-GB9 | reverse complement strand
CTGTAGCTATATAGGCTTCTCCGGTGAAGACGTCCCCGTTCCGATGGGACAAACTGCACAAGAGAGCGCGTCGCGAGTGAACTGGCGGCTCTTTACCGGAATCGTCGCCCTGATCGTGGTGCTGGTCGCCGGCCTCTACTTCGTCCTCCAGTGGGACGTGACGGCCGTGCTCGCAGCCCTGGTGATCGCCATCTTCGTGGCACTCATCGTCGCTCGCGTGTACGCTCTCACGAAGTACGAGTTCACGTAACACGACCAGCCCTCGTACGCTCGAGCGCCGTCGTCGACGGACAGCGGACGATCACCGAGCAGCCACCTCGGGAGTCATCACCCGAGGTTGAATACCGTCACCGGTGAAGAGACGATCGTGACCACTACCAGCGACCTCTCGACTGCCACAGTCGACGTACAAGACGCGTCGATTCCGACGCTCGGATTCGGCACCGCGCGGATGAGCGGCGACGAGTGCCAACGAGCCGTCGAACGGGCCCTCGAGGTCGGCTACCGCCACGTCGACACCGCACAGCTGTACGACAACGAGCGTGCCGTCGGCGAGGCGATCGCCGCGAGCGACGTCGCCCGCGAGGACGTCTTCGTCGTCACGAAGATCCACCGTCGGAACGCCGCCTACGACGACGCCCTCGAGTCGACGCGTGCGAGCCTCGAGCGACTCGGACTGTCAACCGTCGATCTGCTCCTGTTGCACGCGCCGAGCAGCCGGGCGCCACTCGAGGAGACACTGCAGGCGATGAACGAGTTACAGGACGAGGGCGCCGTCGAACATATCGGGGTAAGCAACTTCTCGGTCGAGCAACTCGAGGCCGCCCGCGACGGCTCCGAGACACCGATCGTCGCCAACCAGGTGAAGTACCACCCCTACCACCACCAGGACGAGTTGCTCGAGTACTGCGTCGACAACGACGTCTGTCTGACGGCCTACAGTCCGCTCGCAGAGGGTGCCGTCCCGGGGGACGATCGCCTCGCCGAGATCGGAGACCCCTACGACAAGTCGGCGGCACAGGTCGCACTGCGGTGGCTGATCCAGCAGCCGAACGTGGCGGCGATCCCGAAGGCCTCGAGGGACGAGCACATCGAGGCCAACGCGGCGCTCTTCGACTTCGAACTCTCCGAGGACGAGTTGGCGGCGGTCGCCGACGTTGGCGACGGGCTCTGGAACCGGTTGGCCGCCACAATCGGACTCCGCTGAGACGGACCGCCATCCGTCAGTACCACGCGACCGCGACCCACACCGTGGTCGTTTGCGCCAGTCCGCATCAGACGACCAGCGACAGTGCGAGCGCGACGAGCACGACGCCAAGCGAGAGCTTCAGCCGCCCGGCGTCGATGCGGTGTGCAAGCCACCAGCCGAGTCCGACGCCGCCGAGATACGCCGCCGTGATCGGGGCGAACAGACCCCCTACGATCGCATCGAGCAGCCAGTAGTTGATCGCGGTAAACAGCGCAGTGAAGACGACGACGAGCTGTGTGACCGCGATCGTTACGAGCATCGGCACGCCGACTAACACGAGCGCGGGTGCCGAAAGCGCCGCGCCGCCGATCCCGAGCAAGCCGCCGAAGACCCCGATCACGAGGCCGACACCGCCGAACGCGGCGAGATCGCGTCTCTCCCGTCCGAGTTCGACGCGTGGCTCGAGGTCCCGATACTCCCGGTAGACGATGGTACAGCCGACGACCGCGAGCAACGCGGCCAGGAGGAGTCCGTACGCCTCCCGCGAGAGGTAGGCGTTGGCCTGGACGCCAACCCACGTGCCGGCGGCGGCAGACCCGCTGACGACGCCCGCGATCAGCCAGTCGATCTCGCCCGATCGCGCGTAGATGCCGCTCCCGAAGACCGCCCCAATGGTAAAGACCGCACTCGAGGTCCCCGCGACTTCGGCACTCGAGAGCGACGTGAGGAGGTACAACCCGGTGACGATGAGGATGCCGCCGGGACCGATCGTCGCGACGATCACGCCGCCGAGAAACGACAATGCGAGGAGCGCGATCAGAATCTCGGTAGCTACAACCACGCGTCCGGCTGGGCGTAGCCGATCCGTGAGGGTAGTCGTGTTCCTTGCAGGCGCGACACTCCCTGATACGATCCCCTGTCGTCACGTCTCGCCGCTCGCCAGAATCGAGGTCGGTTACGCCGGATCGGTCGTCGGCCGCCGTCGACCCGAATCAAAAGAATAACACGCTACTCCTTCCCACGTGTGATCGATGCACTTCGACCACGCCGGAATCGCCACGGAGGACGCACGGGAACTCGCAGAACTGTACTCGGAGCTGTTCGGTCTCGAGATAGCCCACGAAGAGGAGTTTGACGGAATGCGCGTCGTCTTCCTCGAGGTCGGTGAGGGCTACTTCGAACTGCTCGAACCGCTGGAGGAGGGAACCATCTCGCGATATCTCGAGGACAACGGTGCGGGGATCCACCATCTCGCGCTCGCGACCGACGACATCGACGCGGCTCTCGAGACCGCACGCGACCACGACGTCACGCTGATCGACGAGGAGCCACGCGGCGGTGCGTGGGGTCATACGGTCGCGTTTCTCCACCCGAAAGACACCGGCGGGATCCTGATCGAGTTCGTCGAGCACTGATGCGGCCCGCAGTACGTCACTGACTACCGATCGCCACACGCGGGCGGCAAGCGGCGAGACAGCGGAACAGCAGTCCGGTCAGTCGAGTCGGTCCTCGTCGTCTACCGGCTCGCGTTCGACGTCGATGCGGTGGGGTTCGGGCTGTTCCCCACCCTCGGTGCTCCCGCCGACCGGGATCTTCGTCCGGAGGTCGCTGGCGAACGACTGCACCTGATCGATCAGCGTCTCGACTTCCTCTTCGAACTGTTCGACCGACCGTTCGACGTAGTGGACGCGCTTCGAGGGAATCCGTCTGACGATGTCGTGGCCCTCCTCGTCCTCGTCGGTCTTGATGATCCAGTGGTCCTGAAAGTAGGCGATGTGTTCGTTTGGCACCGTCTTCCTGACGGTGTCCTCGTCCGGGTCCTCGTAAACGATAGTGGCCTCTCCCAGATCGCGCTCGAGTTCGAGGTCTTCGTCGACCATACGTACACTGGCGAGACGGGGTGGTGTAGTGGCACTGCTTGCGTAGTGCTAGTACTCATCCCCGGTGTCTCGCGGCGACTCGAGCGAGCCAGGCGGGCCGAACCGCCGGCAGCGTCAACGTCGGCAGCCATATAGTCGCGCGGCGTTGGCTTCTCGATAGATGAGCGAGCCAGCAGCAACGGTCGGATTTCTGGTCGACGGGAATCAGTCGCCGGAGCAGCGAGCGGCGCTTGAGTGGTGCAGTGCGAACGGAATCGACGTCGACATCGTCTCGATCGAGGACGTCGCGACCGGCGACGACACGTCGGTGGGCGACGGCGACTACGACGTTCTCTGGTGGCATCGAGCGGCCGCGGTCGAAGACATCGACGCCCTCCCCGACTGTCGTGAGCCGATCCGGTCGTCTCTCGAGGACGGTGGCGGACTAGTGCTTACCCTGCGGGCCCTCGAGGCGGTCCGGGCGCTCGGAATCGATTCCGTGGAACCCGACGTCTCGACGCTCGAGGAGCCGACGACGACGGTCGGCGTCCTCTGGAAATCGCTCTACACGGACCATCCTGCGGTCGAGTCGTTCGACGAACTGCGGGTTCCGACCCGCGATCCGGGCGGACCGCAACCGGTCGCGAGATACGAGTCAGTCCTCCCCGAACGCGGGGAGGTCCTCGCGAGCACGCTCAGGGAGGATCACGAGGCACCCCACGAGGTCGCAGTCGTCGGCTGGCGTGTCGGCTGTGGCGACGTCGCAGGCCTCGGAACTGGAATCCGGTTCGAGGGCGAGACGCCCGTCGGACCGGCAGAGAACAGAACGCGGCTCCTTTGTGGTCTCCTGGACGTGCTGGCCGACGACCGTGTTCGCATCGCGGACGAGCGGCCGAAAGACGCGGCGGCGCTGGCAGCAGACCGGGAGCGACTCGCCGCCGATCCGCATCGACCGCAGTATCACCTCTCGCCGCCCGCGAACTGGCTCAACGATCCGAACGGGGTGATCGAGTGGGACGGGACCTACCACGCGTTCTACCAGTACAACCCCGGCGGTCCCTATCACGGGACGATCCACTGGGGACACGCGGTCAGCGAGGATCTGGTCCACTGGGAAGACCGTCCCGTGGCGCTTTCGCCCTCGCCCGACGGCCCCGACCGTGACGGCTGCTGGTCGGGCTGTGCAGTCGACGTCGACGGCACGCCGACGATCGTCTACACCGGCGGCCGCGACGACTTACAGCTTCCGTGTGTGGGGACCGCGACCGACGCGGGACTGACGGGCTGGGAGAAATCGTCGGCGAACCCAGTCATCGACGAGCCACCTGTCGAGCCGTCGCTGCGGTCGACCGACCACTGGCGCGCGGAGTTTCGGGACCACTGTGTCTGGCAGGCGGACGGAACCTGGCACCACCTCGTCGGCTCCGGCATCGAGGACGGCGGCGGAACGGCGCTTCTGTATACGAGCGAGGACGACGACCTGACTGACTGGACGTATCAGGGTCCGATCCTCGTCGGCGACCCCGAGCGCGACGGTCACATGTGGGAGTGTCCCGAACTACTCGATCTGGGCGAGAAACAGCTGCTCCACGTCTCGAACTACGAGACGGTCCGCTACTTCCTCGGCACGTACGCCGACGGCGAGTTCGACGTCGAACGAACCGGTGTGCTCGACCACGGCGAGTTCTACGCCCCGCAGTCGCTGCGAGACGACGACGGCCGCTGGCTCACCTGGGGCTGGCTCGAGCCGGCTCGCGACGAGCCAGCCCAGTGGGACGCGGGCTGGTCGGGGGCGATGTCGCTTCCCCGTCGCATCGACCTCGGTCCCGACGGCCGACTCCGGCAGCGGCCCGCAGACGAACTCACAGACCTTCGAGTGGAACGTCGCGACGACGGGTCGGCGCCGGTCACGCTCGACGACGAGCGTCGCGACGTCGACGTTAGCGGTCGTGCCCTCGAGATCGATCTCGAGGTCCGTCTCGAGGACGCCGCGGAGTTCGGTCTCGTCGTCGGCGAGTCGCCAGATGGGGACGAACGAACGCCGATCCGGTATACACGAGCCAGCGAACTCGTCGTCGATCGGGCTCACTCGAGTGTGGATCCGCGAACCGCCGCGGAGCCGGTCAGGATGGACGTGACGCCGGTCGACGACTCGCTGTCGCTTCGGGCCTTCCTCGACGGTTCGGTCCTCGAGCTCTTCGCGAACGATCGCCACTGCCTGACGACTAGGATCTACCCGACTCGAGCGGACAGCGACGGCATCTCCCTGTACGCGACCGACGGGGTGGCGACGGTCGAGTCGTTCGACGTCTGGACGCTGGACTCGGCCTGGGAGTCAGAGCCCTAATACTCCCCTTTTCGCGAGCTCAGTACTCGCTCGTCTCCATCGCCGTCGTCGTCTGAACCCCGGTCCGCCGACAGCAGCGGCGGAAGTTCCTCTCGAGGGAGCGGCAGATGACCGTGCTCGAGAACATCGCGCACGCGCGTATCGGTCCCGCTGACGTCGAGACGAACCGTCGGCGCCAGCGTGCCACCGAATCGGCGTTGCTGCTCGGCCGGCGGCAGCTCCGCGACGTCGTCCAGCGAGAGACCCCGCAGATCGTAGTAGTTGAAGAAGCTGCTGACGAGCAACTCCTCGCGGTGGGGATAGACCACCCAGGAGTAGGTCTGGAACGGCGCGCTCGCCGGGTTCGTAACCACCAGGCCGGACTCGTTTACGGGAACGTACTCCCCGCGAAGCGAGTCGGCGACGAAGCCATAGAGCGCGTCGACGCCCTCGAGACCGGGTGCGAACGTGTGATCGTGACTGGAGAAAAACAGGTAGTAGCGGCCGTCGTCGACGACCACGTGTGGTCGCTCGAGTTCCTGGTTCGTTCCCACGCCTTCCAGCAGCGGCTCGTCGAGTTCCCACTCGGTCGGATCGCCCGACGGCGAGACGGCGACGCCGACGCTGCCGTTGAACTCGAGATGGGAGGGGTCGCCCTCGAACCGGTCGTCCTCCTCCGGGTCCGGGATCGGCGTGTTGGCTTCGAACAACAGACAGGTCTCGCCGGTGGCTGGATCCTCGAAGAACCACGGGTCGCGGAAGGTGTAGATCATTCCGCATGCCTGGCTCTCGCGTTCGTAGATCGTTCCGTCTGGCTCGAGCAGGATCTCGTGATCGAACGGACCCGCGATCGTCAGTTCGTCCGACCCGGTCTCGACAGTTCCGCCGGCACCGACGGCGATGCGCTGGGTGTACGATAGTTCGTCCTCGCCGCGCGTTCCGGCGGCCGTATAGTAGACGTAGACCGTGCCGTCGTCGTACAGCGCCGAACCGGCCCACTGGCGTGAGCCGAACGGCGCGTCGTCCGCGAACACCGGTCCGCCACACTGCCAGTTCCGTCCGTCCCGGGAGTAGAAGTAGCGGATCGTCGCGACGTCGTGGCGCGTGCCGGGCAGGAGGTCGGCTGGCGCCGTCAGTGAGAAGACGACCCGGTAGCCGTCGATCTCTGCGATCGTGCCGTCGCGCTCGCGCAGGAACCACGTGTCCCAGACGTGCAGGTCCGGGTCCATCTCCTCGTCCGGCGGATAGACCACGGGGGCGACCGACGCGTCGCTTCGTTCAATGCGTTTCGCGTGCGACCGTGTCCAGCGAGGGACCGAGCGCTCGCCGTCCGCTTCGTTCGTCATGGTTCGACGTCCGGGGGTCGTCGAATAACGATTCCGATTTACTACGGGCGTTGTACTTCAGTCGAGTAGAGGCGGATCGTTACCCGAAGTTCTCGATCAGCGCCTCGTCGGCGTCGCCGCCGGCGTCGTCGATCGCGTCCGCGACGGTCGTCACGAAGTCGTCGAAGCCGAAGGCGTAGACCTGCCCGTCCTCGCGGTACGTCTCGATCGCCTCGATCAGGCCCTCGTCGTCGCCCGCCTCGAGGAGGACGACGTCGGCGCCGGCTTCTTCGAGGGCCTCGAGTCGCTCCTCGTGGGCCGGCGTGTCGTCCCGATAGACGACGACGGCGTCGTGGCCCGACTCGTGGGCTGCTTCGGCGATGGCGACTGCGGGGCCGACGCCCGGTCCGCCCGCGACGGCGACGACGTCGTCGTCGCGCTCGTAGGTGATCGCCCCGAACGGACCCTCGATATGGACGGTCTCGCCGCCCTCGAGGTCGGCGAGCCACGGCGAGAGTTCGCCCTCGGGATCGACACCGACCGTGATCTCGAAGGTGTCCTCGACGCCCGGCGAGGAGAGCGTATAGTGTCGCATGACGACGTCGTCCTCGTCGATCTCCGTTTCTTCGGGATCGACGTCGCCGGGAACGGCCCGCAACAGGACGAACTGTCCGGGAAGCGCATCGAACTCCGCGGGAGTCTCGAGTTCGAGTGCGACGGTGTCCGGACCGACTTCACGGCTCGATTCGACGGTGACTGGTGTCCCCTCGATTGCCATGTCGAACGCGTTCGAGAGCCGTTCGAAAAGGCGTTCCGTTCCACGATACGTGGCTCGAACGATTCACCGACTCGTTCGCCGGGGACACGGACACGTGGTCGGGAATCAGATACGAGAAGTATGACAGAAATGAGAGTGGTGTGTACGGATCATTACTCGACGGTGTCGTTGGTTCCCGATTTCGGCATAGATAGCGCGTAAAACACCTCGTTTGTATTTTATCACAGTTAATAAATCTGTATATAGTACCCAGACATATTCCCCGTTATTGCGGCGGTCCGATTGGGCTTTCAGAAGCCTTTTCATTTATTGGAGGCAAGATTCGAGATAACATGGCCGAGGACCTCAACTGGGCGATCGGTGGCGAAGCCGGAGACGGTATCGACTCCACCGGAAAGATCTTCGCTCAGGCACTCTCCCGTGCCGGACGACACGTATTCACGTCGAAAGACTTCGCGTCGCGAATCCGCGGTGGCTACACAGCCTACAAGATTCGGACGTCAGTCGACCAAGTCCAGAGCGTCGTCGACCGACTGGACATCCTGGTCGCGTTGACCCAGCGGACAATCGACGAGAATCTCGACGAACTCCACGAGGGAAGCGCTATCATCTACGATGGCGAGCGCTCCTGGGAGGCCGAGATTCCCGACGAGATGACCGCAGTCGACGTCCCGCTGAAGTCGCTGGCCGAGGAGGCCGGCGGCGCGATCATGCGCAACATCGTCGCGCTCGGTGCCGCCTGTGAGATCACCGGGTTCGACGTCGAGTACCTCGACGAATCCTTAGAGAAGCGCTTCGGTGGGAAGGGTTCGAAGATCGTCGAGAACAACAAGGAAGCGGCCCGCAAAGGCCAGGAGTACGTCCAGGAGAACTACGACGTCGATCATCTCGGGTACAACCTCGAGACGACCGACAACGACTACGTCCTGCTGAACGGAAACGAAGCGATCGGCATGGGCGCGATCGCCGCTGGCTGTCGGTTCTACGCCGGCTATCCGATCACGCCCGCGACGTCGATCATGGAGTATCTGACGGGCCGGATCGAGGACTACGGCGGCCACGTCGTGCAGGCCGAAGACGAACTGTCGGCCATCAACATGGCTCTCGGTGGCGCACGTGCGGGCGCTCGATCGATGACCGCGACGTCTGGCGCCGGGGTCGACCTGATGACCGAGACGTTCGGACTGGTCGCGACCAGTGAGACGCCGCTGGTCATCGCCGACGTCCAGCGCTCCGGCCCCTCGACGGGGATGCCGACGAAACAGGAACAGGGCGATCTTAACATGGCGCTGTACGGCGGCCACGGCGAAGTCCCACGCTTTGTCGTCGCTCCGACGTCGATCGACGAGTGTTTCTGGAAGACCATCGAGGCGTTCAACCTCGCTGAGAAGTACCAGACGCCGGTCTTTCTGGTCTCCGACCTGGCGATGTCGGTTACCGAGCAGACGTTCCCGCCGGAGGCCTTCGACATGGACGAGGTCGAGATCGACCGCGGCAAGCTCGTCGACGACGACGACGAGGTCGACGAGTGGCTCGACGAACAGGGTCGGTTCCGCGCCCACGCCGTCACCGACGACGGCGTCAGCCCGCGTGCCATCCCCGGCACGACCGACGGCGCGCACATGAGTACTGGCCTCGAGCACGACGAGCTCGGCCGCCGGACCGAAGACGAAGACGAGCGCGTCCAGCAGGTCGACAAGCGCAACCGCAAAGTCGAGACCGCCAAAGAACAAGAGGGCTGGGAGTACCGCGAGTTCGGCAACGAGGACGCCGACAACCTCGTCATCACGTGGGGCTCCAACGAAGGCGCACTCGCCGAAGCGCTCGACTATCTCGAGGAAGACGGCGTCGACGTCCGCGTCATCTCGGTGCCGTACATCTTCCCGCGACCGGATCTCACCGACGAGATCGAGGCCGCCGAGGAGACGATCGTCGTCGAGTGTAACGCGACGGGGCAGTTCGCCGACCTGCTCGAACACGATGCCCTTACCCGTCTGAAGCGGATCAACAAGTACACCGGCGTCCGATTCAAGGCGGACGAACTCGCCGAACAGATTACTCAGAAACTCTCCGAGGAGGTGCCTGCACAATGAGCTCCGACGTCCGATTCACAGACTTCAAATCCGACAAGCAGCCGACGTGGTGTCCCGGGTGCGGTGACTTCGGGACGATGAACGGCATGATGAAAGCACTCGCCGAGACCGGCAACGACCCCGACAACACGTTCGTGGTCGCCGGAATCGGCTGTTCCGGCAAGATCGGGACCTACATGCACAGCTACGCCCTTCACGGGGTCCACGGCCGTGCGCTCCCGGTCGGCACCGGTGTCAAACTCGCCCGCCCGGACATCGAAGTGATGGTCGCCGGCGGTGACGGTGACGGCTACTCGATCGGTGCGGGCCACTTCGTCCACGCCGTCCGACGGAACGTCGACATGACCTACTGTGTCATGGACAACCGTATCTACGGACTGACGAAGGGGCAGGCCTCGCCGACCTCGCGATCTGACTTCGAAACCTCGACGACCCCCGAAGGGACGAAGCAGCCGCCGGTTAACCCGCTTGCACTGGCGCTTGCATCCGGCGCTTCGTTTATCGCCCAGTCGTTCGCTTCCGACGCACTTCGCCACCAGGAGATCGTCCAGGAAGCGATCGAACACGACGGCTTCGGCTTCGTCAACGTGTTCAGCCCGTGTGTCACGTTCAACGACGTCGACACCTACGACTACTTCCGCGACAGCCTCGTCGACTTAGACGAGGAAGGCCACGACCCGACCGACTACGAGGCCGCCAAGGAAGTCATCCTCGACGGTGAGAAGGAGTACCAGGGCGTCATGTACAAAGACGAAAACTCGGTGCCGTACAACGAGAAACACGGCGTCACCGAGGACATGTCCGAGATCCCCGAGGGCGCGCCCGACGACGCCATGGATCTCGTTCGCGAGTTCTACTAACGACCGCCGCTATCCCGGTCGATTTTTCGTCCAGTCCCTGACTCGAGTAGCGTCAGAAGCGTGGCGAAAATCAGTCGCACTTTCGGCTCCGCATTCTACGACCCCCTGTCGTCACGTCCCGCCGATTCGCTGATCTGTTCTGCCGTTCGACGAGACAGCGGTACAGCAGTCCGTATCAGACGTAAGCAGACGATCAGACGGGGTGTTCGACCGACTCCATCAGTTCCTCGGCGGCCACCGACTCGTCGGCCAGCGCCGCGGGGTAGCTGCCGAGCAAGATCAGTACGTCGTCCTCGTGGGCGAACGACGACACGACGACGTCGATTTCGATCCGCTCGCCGTCTAGCTCGGTCTCACCTTCGAAGACGTCGACCTCGCGTCCGTCACCGAGGATGTCGAGGCCGAACGACTCCCGATGGGAGAGATCGTCGGGCGCGTCGTACTCACCGTCGAGTTCACCGTGGAACTCCTCGAGCAGTTCTTCGTTGCTCATTCCATCGATCGGGTTGGCCGAATAGCCGGCGACCGAGACGTCCGGGACCGAAATCGCAGCGAAGAACGCGCCGTCGTGTTCGTGGCCCTGATATTCGATCTCCGTTGCGTACGACGAGAGCCAGACCGACGCGGAGACCTCACGCTCGACGCCGACGTCGACGCGCTCGTGGATCGTCTCCCGCTCGATCTCGTGTTCTTCGTAACCGGCCTCCTCGAGGGCCGATTCGGACGGTGCGACGCGTTCGGCCTCCAGTTCGAGCGGGCCGTCGCCACGGATGAAATCGAGACAGCCGGCAGTTAGCGCAAGCGTTCCGCTGACGCCAGCGGCGAGAAGGGTTCGTCGAGAGGTAGTCATCAGTTCTGACCAGTGTAAGAACCCGTAAATTCCTTTTGTCACGTTCTGTCTCCGTAACACGAATTTCACGGCCACCGGTCGCTCGAGCGTGACTCGGGACCGACGGACACAGCAAGCGTTAACGGGGTCGGCCCCACCCCTTTAGGCATGACCGAGTTCGCCAACCGAGTCGAGCAGGTGTCGATCAGCGGGATTCGCGAAGTGTTCGAGGCCGCAAGCGAGGACGCGATCAACCTCGGGATCGGCCAGCCGGACTTCCCGACGCCCGCCCACGCCCGGCGGGGCGCCATCGAGGCGATCGAATCCGGGCAGACCGACGCCTACACGTCGAACAAGGGGACCCGGACCCTTCGGGAGGCGATCGCGTCGAAGTACGACCGTGATTACGGCCTCGAGATCGATCCCGAGGACGTCATCGCCACCTCTGGCGGCAGCGAGGCGTTGCATCTCGCGATCGAAGCCCACGTCGACCCCGGCGAGGAGGTCATCTTCCCCGACCCAGGGTTCGTCTCCTACGATGCCCTGACGAAGATCGCCGACGGGACGCCCAAACCGGTCGGGCTACGCGACGATCTGACGCTCGATCCCGCCACCGTCGAGGAGGAGATCACCGACGACACCGCCGCCTTCATCGTCAACAGTCCCGCCAACCCGACCGGAGCCGTCCAGAGCGAGGAGGACATGCGTGAGTTTGCCCGTATCGCCGACGAACACGACGTGCTCTGTCTCTCCGACGAGGTCTACGAGAAGATCGTCTTCGAGGGCGAACACCACTCCCCGATGGCGTTTGCCGAGACGGACAACGTGGTCGTCGTCAGCGCCTGCTCGAAGACCTACTCGATGACCGGCTGGCGACTCGGCTGGGTGATCGGTTCGAACCGACGCATCGAACGTATGCTGCGGGTCCACCAGTACGGGCAGGCCTGTGCCTCAGCACCCGCTCAGTACGCCGCTGAGGCTGCGCTGACGGGGCCACAGGAGCCGGTCGAGGAGATGGTCGATGCCTTCGAGAAACG
This sequence comes from Natronolimnohabitans sp. A-GB9, assembly GCF_030848565.1. GTDB lineage: Archaea > Halobacteriota > Halobacteria > Halobacteriales > Natrialbaceae > Natronolimnohabitans. The sequence goes on along the minus strand of NZ_JAVDDV010000024.1, from coordinate 33,183 downwards.
GCGTGACGTCGTTCTCGACGGCCTCGAGGACGCCGGTCTCGAGGTGCCCACGCCACAGGGCGCGTTCTACGTGATGCCGAAGGTCCCTGCGGGGTGGGTCGACGAGGTCCTCGAGCGCGACGTGGTCGTCGTTCCCGGCGACGCCTTCGGCGAAAACGGCGAGGGCTACGCGCGGCTGTCGTATGCGACGAGCATGGAGAACCTGAAAGACGCCCTCGAGATTATCGACGACGCGACGAAAGCGGTCCGATAGCCGTCGCTATCGGTTACCGATTCGTCGCGCCAAACTCCTCGAGCAGCCTCTCACAGAACGCCTCGAGGTCGTCGGGGTTGTGACTCGTGATCAGCCCGTCGTCGACGACCTCTTCGTCGACCCACTCGCCACCGGCGTTGCGGACGTCAGCTGCCGTCCGTCCACGAGCCTGCCTCGACCAGCGTCCACGGACCGTGACAGATGACCCCGCGACCGTGACGTCCTCGAGCTCGGAGCCATCGATATCCAGATTGCCCATCGTACACGAGACGAGTGCCAGCGCGCGGACAAGCGTTTGACTTGCCGATACAAGAGCGGACTCGCTTGGCGACCGAACTCGACAGGATCGCGAGATCGACAAGCCCGTACTGACACGAACTCGCCGGGACGTGTAGCCTTATACGCCTCTACGGGCATGGTAGCAACGAGATGCGCGCTGTCCGACTCCACGAGCACGGCGATGCGGACGTACTGCAGGTAGACGACGTCGACCGGCCGGAACCCGACGCCGACGAACTCCTCGTCGAGGTGGCCGCCGCGGGGGTCAACCCCGTCGACACCTACTTCCGGGACGGCTCCTACGAGCCCGTCGACGTCCCCTTCACGCCCGGCGTCGATCTCGCCGGGATCGTGACCGAGACTGGCGACGACGTCGAAGGCTTCGACGAGGGCGATCGCGTCTTCGGGACCGGCATCGGTAACGGCTCCTTCCAGGGCGCCTACGCCGAGTACGCGACGGTGCCGACCGATCGCGTCGTGTCCCTTCCCGACGATGCTGATCTGACCGAAGCCGGCGCGGCCGGCGTCGTCGCCGTCACTGCCTGGCGCGCGCTGGTCGCCCACGCCGACCTCGAGCCCGCTGAGTACTGTCTCGTCCACGGCGGCTCCGGCGGGGTCGGCCACGCGGCCGTCCAGATCGCCGACGCCGTCAGCGCCCGCGTCATCACGACCGCCGCGGAGGAGTACCACGACGACCTCGAGGCGCTCGGTGCCGGGACCGTCCTCGACTACGCGCGTGACGATCTCGCAGACGCCGTCCTCGAGGCCGCCGACGGCGGCGTCGACGCGATACTGGACCACCGGCTGGACGACTATCTCCAGTTCGACGCCGACGTCGCCGCGACCGGCTGTCGCGTCGTCGGGATCGGCGAGAACAGTCCCGATCCGGGCTTTACCAACGACGGCGCCGCCCGTTCGAAGGACGTCAACTACCAGTTCATGAGTATGTTCAATACGCCGGACCTGCGCGTCCCGCTTCGGGGTGTCGCCTATCTCATGGAATCCGACGAGCTGTCGATCGAACTCGCCCGAACGTACGATCTCGAGGAAGCGCCACAGGCCCACCGCGACGTGATGAACGAGAGCGTCCTCGGCAAGCTCGTCATCGAACCGTAACGACTGCGACCGCACTGGTTCCCAGCGGCTCCTGTCGCTTCGAGTGCCTAGTATCGAACCGGGCCACAGACGGCTCCTTCCCGGGCGAGAAGCGTACGCCCGTGCTCACGGAGCGTGAGCGTTCTCGTCTCCGAATCGTAGTCGATCGCGTCCGCATCGGCCAGTTTCGGCACGTGGACGTGGTGTAACGAGAGGCGAACGGCTCGTCGCTGTCGCCTCGAGACGTTGCCGTGGTCCGAGACCGTCCTCGGGCCTGCGGTCCGCGTCTCGGTCGCGATCGCCGCTGCCACGTCGGCCAGCGTGGCGCTGCCGCCGACGCGTTTTAGGTGCCGTAACACCGCCCGCCGCCGTCGGCTCGCCAGCAGTCCCATCGCCGTCTCGGCGGTTTCGTCGGTCCCGACACTGGGTTCGCTGGTGACGGGACGTGCCGGGGACGAGGAATTCGCGGGTGGTATCATACCCCGGATAGCGCCGTCTCCTATTTAAGCAACGTGTGGGATCGAACGGAATATTCGAGCGAAATCGCCCGACAGCACCGTGGAACGCTACTCGTCGACCAGTTCGGCGACCGCCTCCATCGTCGTCTCCTTTTCGGCTTCGGTCGTTCCGTCGACGAAGCCGAGACGGACGGCGTCGACGCCCTCGAGGGCGGCGTACTCCGCAACCCACTCGCGGACCTCCTCGGGAGTGCCAGCGGGTGCCAGTTCGTCGAGGACCTCGTCGGATACGGCGGCCGCCATCGCGTCGGTATCGCGCTCTTCCCAGGCGGCACGGACTGCCTCGACGACCTCCGGATACCCCTGTTCGGCGACCGAATCGCCGTAGTAGGGGCCGTAGGCGCCGAGCATGAACGCGATCGTCGAACGCGCCTTTTCGCGTGCCGCCTCGCGGTCCTCGTTGGCGACGCCGCGGACGATCGGTGCCACACGCACGTCCTCGAGGCCCGTCCCGGCGAGGTCGGCACCGCGTGCGAGGTCCTCGAGTCGCTTCTCGAGGCCGGCTGTCGTAAACAGCTGTGGGGTCCAGCCGTCGCCGAAGCGACCGGCCATCTCGGTGGCTTTCGGCCCGAGCGTGGCGATATCGATCGGCGGCGGGTTCTCCGGGACCTCGCGTTCGTAGCCGAGCCCGGCGATATCGAAGACCTCGCCGTCGTAGGCTGGGTTTCCGTCCTCGTAGACCGAGCGGATCACCTCGATAGTTTCACGCGTCCGCCGGAGCGGGCGATCGAACTCGAGGCCGTGCCAGCGTTCGGTGATCGCAGGTGAACTCGGGCCGAGTCCGAGTCGAAACCGGCCGTCGGCGGCGTCGTGCATCGTCAGCGCCGTCTGGGCGAGCAGCGCCGGCGAGCGACCGAACGGCGAGACGACGTCGTTCGAGATCCCCAGCGTCTCGGTCCGGTCGGCTGCAAGCGTCAGCGGCGGGACGATGTTCCAGCCGGTCGTCTCGCCGACCGTGATCCGATCGAAGCCAAGTTCCTCGGCCTGGACGGCGCGCTCGGCGACGCCTTGCGGGCGCTCGTAGTCGTTGAGTTGTACCAGCAGGTCCAGTTCGGCGTTCATGGCACTGCCCTCCGCGTCGATCGGATCGATCGGCTGTCTGTCATCATCGGCTACCGCGTCATGAACTCACATAAAACTGCAGCGTTCTCTCCGGCTCATCCGTCCTCGAGGATCGCCTCACAGCTCGCCCTCGCTGCCTCGAGGTGCTCGTCGCCGTCCTCGCTACCGGTCCCGTCGACCTCCGAGAGCAGCTTCTGGATCTTCGTGACGCGCTCGTGGACCGTCTCGCGGTCGAGATCGCTCGTCGCGACGTCGGCTGCGATCGCTTCGGCCTCGCCGAGCCAGCGGTTGGCCTCGCGGTCGATCGGTAACTCGCCGGTCGCCTCGAGGTGGTGGTGTAACTGCTGGGTTCGGTCGGGATGATCGTCCGTCATGGGTGGACGGACGGCGGCCAGTACGGTAATCGTATCCGTCGGTCCCAGTCGGAGAGTTCTCTTACAAGCGAGTCATACGGTTTCCTGTCGTTACTGCCCGCCGATCGCCACACGGAGGCGGCGATCGGCAGCACAGGGGGACAACAGTCCGCATCAGGCCGTTCCTTTCCCTCGAGTCCCGACGATCCACCGCCAGCGTTGCCAAAGCGGGCCGTCGACGTCCTCGAGCAGTTCCGTGGCACGGTCGACGCGTTCCTCGTGGTCCAGCCGCGGATAGAGCCGTGCTGCCATCGCGGGAACGGCGTGAAACAGCCGGAGGTTCGACGCTGTCGTCTCGAACGTCCAGGTGCCGGTGACGACGTCGAAGTGGTCCCGAAGCGCCGCATCGATCTCGTCGGCGGTCGTCGGCGAGCGTGACTCCCGTCCAACCTGCTCGAAGACGTCCGTTTCGTCGGCAGTGGTCCAGCCCAGCGGGGCGACCGCGCCGACCGTGCCACCGGGCCGAACCACACGATGGGCCTCCTCTGCGGCCGTGTCCGGGTCGGGCGTCAGAAACAGCGAGGCGGTAAACGCCACGCCGTCGAAGCTCCGGTCGGCAAACGGGAGCCGATCGAAGTCGGCCTGGATCCGGCTTATCGCGCCGTTTTCACGGAGCATCTCGCCGCTGATGTCGAGTGCGACGGTCTCACGACCCTCTCGATCGAAGACGCGCGTGCTCGCCCCGGAGCCGGCACCGGCGTCGAGGAGCCACTCGAGCGTCCCGTCCTGTCGCTCCCGCATCGCCGCCTCGAGTCGCTCGGCGAGGTCCGCGAACCGTCCCGTTTGGCTCTCGTATCGCTCGTAGGCGGCCGGGCTGGTATCGAAGTTCTCCCTGACGTGCTCTTTCATGTCCTGGATGCACATACCGTTCGAAGACCGTCAATTCCTGTGGTGGTTTTTGTACGGCCGCTCGAGTTCGCGACCGACGTGTTACTGACTGCTGTCTGGCAGTATTAGTCGTGAACCAACACGTCGACGACGTCCGGGCCGTCGCGCTCGAGGGCGTCCTCGAGCGTTCGTTCGATCCCGTCGGGCGTCTCGACGAGGTGGCCCCGTGCGCCGTGGCTCTCGGCGTTCGCCACGAGGTCGACTGCCGGGTCGAAGTCCATGCCGACGAACTCGTAGTCGTCCTCTCCGCCACCCATGAGGTCGATCGTGTTGTCCTTTAGGATGCGATAGTTACGGTTGTCCGAGACGACGACGGTCAGGTCGACGTCGTACCGGGCCGCGCTGTAGATCGCGTGGGGGTAGTAGAGGTAGGAGCCGTCGCCGATGAAGCCGACGACGTCACGGGGCTCGTCGCGCTGGCTTTCGGCGATGGCGGCCCCTACCGAGGCCGGCAGTCCGTAGCCGAGTCCGCCGCCTTTGTTCGAGATGTACTGCTCGGGCGCGAGATCCCAGCGGGCTAGCATAACGAACCTCGAGGTGACCCCTTCGTCGACGACGTACGCGTCGCCGGCCACGCGTTCCATCGCGTCGACGAGTTCTGCCTTCGAGACTCGAGGATCGTTCGTGGCGTCGCCGGTTCCCACGTCGCCCATCCTCGAGGCGACCATCTCCGCGACCGCCTCGACGTCCTCGAGTCGCTCCCGGACTGTCGCGTCGTCGATCTTCCCCTGGACGCGTTCGCTGATCGCCTGTAAAACGAGTCCCGGGTCGCCAATGACGGCCGCGTCGGCGGGTTGGTTCTTGCCGACCTGCCAATCGTCGTCGCTGATGTGGATACAGGTCGTCTCGGGGTCGACCAGCGCCTCCTCGTGGCGGGTCAACGTCGTGTTCGTCGAACAGCCGACGAAGGCGATCGTGTCGGTATCGAGTAACATCGACGCGAGCGACTCGCTAGGTGGGATGTGTGAGACCCACTGTTCGTGGTCGGCCGGGAAGTCGACTTCGGAGGCGAGAATCTCACCGTGGACGCGGGCTCCCGTCGCCTCTGCGAGTTCGACGGCCGCGGTGACGGCGTCCGCACCCGAGCGCGCGACGCCATCGCCGACGACCATAACGGGAGCGTCGGCGTCGGCCAGCAACTCGGCGGCGCGCTCGAGCTGTACGGGATCGCCGCTGCCGGCGTTTGGAACGGGACCGAGCCGTTCGGGCTCGGCGTCGGTCTCGGCCAGCATGACGTCGAGGGGGAGTCCGAGGAAGACGGGCCCGGTCGGCGGCGTCATCGCGACGCGGAACGCCCGCCGGAGCATCGTCGGCAAGGCGTCGACGTCGAGTACCTCGTCGGACCACTTGCAGAACTGGTCGGCCAGCTCGACGAGGTCACCCGAGAGGATCGGCTCCTCGTGTCGGAAGTCGGTGCTGTGGTTGCCCGCGGTGACGACCAGCGGCGCGCCGGCGATCTTCGCAGCGTAGAGGTTCCCCAGCCCGTGTGCGAGTCCGGGCGCGATGTGGAGGTTCGCCACGCCGACCGGCGTGATCGAGTCGTCGTGGTGGGCATGGTACCGCCGCGTCTGGGCGTACCCTGCGGCCATCCCGACCGCGACGTCCTCGTGTAGTCCCAGGACGTACTCGAGGTCGCTCTTGCCGATGGCCTCCAGGATCGGCAGCTCCGTCGTCCCTGGATTGCCGAAGACGTACTCGACGCCGTAGGACTCGAGCGCGTCGACGAAGAGGTCCGCACCGGTGTCGCCGTCTGTCATGCTCGTCCGTGATACGGGACGGATCATCAAACCGTGTGTTTCGACGGACGCCTGAGAGCCCGCTTCGGGATGAGTATTATACCTCAGTTCGTTGTCGCTCGAGTCATGGCCCTCGCGAGAGCAGCGACCGGCGTCGGTCCGACGGTTCGGGCGTACCTGTCACAGGTCCATCCCGTCTTCATGACGCCGCCGCTTGCCGCCTCCCTGTTCGGTGCGATCCTCGCCGGCGATTTCGAACCGACACTCGCTGCAATCCACGTCGTCGCGATCTTCGCCGCGGTCTACACCGCCCACGTCAAGGACGGCTACATCGACTTCTACGTCCGCGGAGAGGACGACGACCACCCCTTGACCGAACGGGGCTGTCGGGTCGGGCTCGCGCTCTCGACGGCAGTCGCGTTCTGCTGTACGATCTTGCTGTGGGTGTTCGTCGACTGGGTCGCCGCCGCGTTGACGGTCCCGACGTGGGTGATCGCTTACCACCACGCGCCACAGCTGGATACGAATCCCGTGACGGCGACGACGGGCTACCCGCTCGGAATCGCGCTTGCAATCCTCGGCGGGTTCTACGTCCAGGCCGGGACAGTCGCTCCCGTCGCCGTCGGGTTCGCGCTCGTCTTCCTCGTGCTCCTGTCGGGGATCAAAGTCGTCGACGACACACAGGATTACGCATACGACCGCTCGATTCAGAAACGAACCGTCGCGGTCACTGTCGGCCCACGACGGGCGTACACCGTCGCCTACGGCCTCATGGTGACGGCACTCCTGATCGTCGTCGGCTTCGCCGTCGCTCGAGTCTTCCCACCGACGGCGGTCCTCGCGGCGCTTGCCTTCGCCGCCGTCGCCGCGATCGCCCGCCGCGCCGAGCCGGAACTGGCCACGATGTTGTTGATTCGGGGGTCGTACGTCTTCCTGGCCGTCCTCGTCTTCGCCGTCTGGTTCGAACCGCTTTCGGGACTCGGATGACGTCGAACTTCGACTGTGAGAACGTGTGCCGGGCGATCCGCGAGCGATACCAGTTAGGCGAGTTCGACGTAGCCGAACTGCCAGAGCGCAAGCGCCAGCAACCACATGACGACGCTTGCGATCCCCAGACCGGCAAAGAGCAGGCCGAACCACGACCGCTCCATCACGTTCGTCAGCTTGACCCCGCTGTAGGCCGCGACGATACCGACGACCGGGACGAAAAACAGCGAGATGACAGTCGAGACGATCGCTCCCCACAGGTGCGTCTTGTTCTTTTCGTGTGCCCGATGGATGTCCTCCATCAGCGTCGGTGTTTGATTTTCCATCGTCCTCTCGAGGCAGTAGACGTTCGACGATATTAAACTGACTGGTCAGTCAGCACCGTATCGAACCCACGACGGGACGTGGTCGCTCTGGATGCGGGCCCAGCAACCCAAAGGATATACCGACTGACAGCAGCCCGTCGTGTATGTCGAGTCGATTGTCACTCGTTGGGGTCGGATTTCTACTGGGTGGCGTGGTCGCCGTGGTTTGTATCGCGATTTCTTTCCCTGAACTGCCACTCTCGACGTGTATCGACGTCGGGTACACTGGTGATGAACCACCCGGCTGGTTCGAGTTCTATGAGTTCCATCTCGGCTGGATGGGATATTCACCGGACGGGGGCGCCAATCGATGCGACACGCCGATCGTGACTGTCGCCGTCGGATTACTCGCTGTCGGGGACTACTTCTGAGTGCACACAGTGTCCACAACATATAAACTTCATTTTGATCTGTTTCGATCTTCATGATCACTACAGATGCAAACTGCTCGCTTCGCTCGCAGTTTCTGAATCGGCCGGCGCAGTGTTCGAGACGCGCGACAGCGCGTCTCTCTGCGGTACGGCGAAGACACCGCGAGCGTAGTGAGCGGTAACTGAGACGTCTGTACTGATCGACACACCCATCTAAAACGTAGAGCCGTCCTATTAGAATATTGTCAGTTGGTGCTGACGATCTTGATTACCATATCTGAGTACACACAGTGTACACAACGTATAAACACCATCTTGATCTGCTTCGACCTTCGCGGTCACTGTAGATGCGAAGTGGTTAGTTAGAAGCGAAATATGTATTATAAGCTCAGAAATATGATAGTCTAATGTCCATAGATTCCGAGAGGCAGAGCGATATTCTACTGATGCTCTTTTCCGTACAGTTTACGATACTTATTCTACTGGTTCCGTGGTTATGGCCACTTCTTCTCTTTCCGGCACTTCTCACGCTACACATAATGAAATCTGAGTATCACCGTCGATTGAACGAAGAACAACTCCGATAATTCCTCCGCCTGTCCCGATCATCACGCCCGCGTAAAACGCAGAGTCTTATTTGTTACAGTACAATCAGTTAGTAGATACGATCTTGATCACGTCACCCTCCTCGAGTTCGTAGTCTTCGCCGACTTCCCGATCAGTCTTGGCGTTGACCGCGTGCAGGTAGCCATCGCCGATGTCGGAGTGGACGGCGTAGGCGAGGTCGACGGGCGTCGATCCGTCCGGGAGCAGGTGGGCGTCGGGGAGGATATTGCCGCTGCCGTCGGACCACTTCGAGGCGTCTTCGACGGGGTAGGCGGTGATGTGCTCGAGCAGGTCGTAGACGGCGTGGTTGAGCGCTCCCTGGACGCCCGTGCCGCCGTACTCGGCCATCGCCTCGGTGAGGTCCTCGAGGGCCTCGCGTTGGGCGTCGCTGACCTCGTCGCCGATCTCGACGGTCTCGTCGCCAGGATCGTAGTCGACCAGTTCGTTGTCCGCGGCCCGTCGCAAGGCGAGTTCGCCCTCCGCGGTGGTTGGAATCACGGGTTTGTCGAGGTCCAGCAGTTTCTCGACGTGGTCTTCGGGAGCGACGTCGATTTTGTTCGCCGCGACGACGATCGGCTTGGTCCGTTCGCGGACCAGCCGGGCGAGTTCCTCGCGGTGGGTGTCTTCCCACTGGATCGGGTCCTCGGGGTAGTCCAGTTCCCGCAGGACGGTCGCGATCTGTTTCGGCGAGGCGCCAAAGCCCGAGAGCATGTCTGCCAGCGCGTCGTCGATGTCGAAATCGGGCGAGCGCGATTTCCGTTCGACGGCCTCCCAGTTGCGGTCGACGATGCCGGCCAGCCAGAGGTCCATCTCCTCCTCGATGAAGTCGATATCCTCGAGCGGGTCGTGTTCGCCGATGTCGACGGGTTCGCCTTTCTCGTTGGTCCCGCCGGAGGCGTCGACGACGTTGACGATCACGTCGGCGTTGGTCAGCTCGTCGAGGAACTGATTGCCCAGGCCCTTCCCTTCGTGGGCGCCCGGAACCAGCCCCGCGACGTCGATCAGTTCGATCGGGACGTATCGTTTGCCGTCCGCACAGTTGTCTGCGTTACAGCGATCCTCGCGTTCGAGACAGGGACACTCCGTCCGGACGTAGCTGACGCCGCGGTTGGCGTCGATCGTCGTGAACGGGTAGTTGGCGACGTCGACGTCGGCCATCGTCGCCGCGGTGTAGAACGTAGACTTGCCGGCGTTTGGTTTTCCGGCAAGCGCGATCGAAAGCATACCAAGCGGTACTCGCGTGGCCCAAAACTGCCTTTCGATTCTGGGGATCTCGATCGTCGTCGAGCCGTCACGTGCGGGGAAGATCGAAGGTGTTCGAAGCCGAACGAACAGGTATGCCGACCATCGAGTTTCGCGGGCGCGAGATCGAGTGCGAACGCGGTCGGATCCTCCGCGACGTCCTCCTCGAGGCGGGGGAGTCGCCGGAGCCCGTCGACGAGAGCTGATACGGGCTACTGTCCCGCGGTCCCGCCGATCGCCAGGGCGGGGGCGGCGAGCGGCGGACAGTGACGACAGGAGACCGTATGGTCGTGGGTCCGAACTCGGAGCGAACCTAGAGTGGCGAGTCACGAACGCGACGGCGAAGCGACGACCGTCAATCGGCGCGGGAACCGCGCGTCGCGTTCGACTCGGCCTCGAGGACACGGTGTGCGTAGAAGACCACCGAGAAGTCCTGGGGACTCGGAATCGCACAGGCGAGCCAGCCGACTGCGAGTGCCAGCACGATCGGCGAGTCGGCTGGAACGCTCCCACCGATACCGAAGGCGAAGACCGGGGCGGCGAGGGAAAGCGGCGCGAGCGCTGCAACCCGAAGCGCGTGCGCCGAATCCCGTCCCGTTGGGTGGGGGTGGACGACGGCCAGCGGACCGCTCGTTACGAATCCGCCGACACCGTCGGTCCGTCCAGGGAGATAGGAGAGCGTGTAATCGATACCGAAGAGGCGCAAGACGAGTGCGTGTGCCAGTTCGTGGACGACCAATCCGGCGGCTACCGCGAGGGCGAGGGCAAGACCGGCGACGACCAGTTCCGTTCCGAACATGGGGACACGCGAGAGCTACCAGTCCGCTCTCACGCACTCGACGTGATGAACGGAGGCTGGAAGTCACGTCGGATTCACCAGTTCTCCTATTAAGTCCTCGCGGTTGCCAAGGAGTCGGATGTGTGCCACTACGGGTATGGACCGAGCTGCAGCAGGACTAAGTATTGTGGTGGGATACCACACATCATGGAAACGACTGAACCGCTCGAGTTCGGCCACGCGGACCGAAAGGCGATCTACGAGTACGTCGAGCGCCACGGCGCGGTCGACCCGGACGACGCACAGTCGGAACTGGATATCGAACCTAGCGGCTTTCGACATCACGTCGCGATCCTCAAACGCGACGGACGCCTCGAAGGGGAAGACGGCAAACTCCGGGTGACGATCGACGCCGGGGCCGAGGAGGAGTACGTCTCGGAGGATCTCGAGTTTCACATCCGGCCGGCCAGACAGGAGGACCTCTCGGGGGTCGTCGGCGCCATCAGACAGGTCGCCGAGGAGAAGACCTATATCGAGGCCGAGAGCGTCGCCGACGAGATCGACCACGAGGAGGCCCTGCTCCGACACAACGACCTCGAGGCGCGAATGTTCTTCGTCGCGACTGTCGACGACGACGTCGTCGGCTGGGTTCACCTCTATGCGCCAGAACTGGAGAAACTCTCCCATACCGCGGAACTGACCGTCGGCGTCTTAGAGGAGTATCGCGGCCACGGGCTCGGCTCGCATCTCCTCGCGCGGGGGCTCGAGTGGGCAGGCGCCAACGGGTACGAACGGGTCTATCAGAGCGTTCCCGCGAGCAACGAGGATGCCATCGCGTTCCTCGAGAAACACGGCTGGGAGACCGAAGCGATCCGTAAGGATCACTATAAGCTCAACGGCCACCACGTCGACGAAGTGATGATGGCGATCGAACTGTAGTCGATCGTTTCGTACGGACGGAACTAGACCCGGCACACCCCGGCTCGAGTGGGGCGGGCCGTTGGAACAGGGGCCGTATCGAGACCGAGCGGTGTCACGCCAGTTCCGTATAAGCGTGACCCGCAGTCACGGCACCGAACGCCGTCACGACGAGCAGTGCCGTGGTACTCCAGGAGATCGGTGTGGTGCCGGTCGCAGTCGCTGCGACCGCTAGTCCACAGCAGCCGACCGCCCCCGCGTACCGGCCGAGCCACGGATCCATCGACGATGGCTCGAGTTCCGACAGAAACGGATCGAACTGGGCCGCAAGCGGGGTCGATTCGACGGTGCCGCGGTTCTTGTCGTAGTCGACGACCCCTGCGGTGTCGAGTTTCGGGAGGTGGGTCTGGTACAGCGAGATGTAGACGCGCTGGCGCTGATCCGAGGTCAGGTTCTCGACCGTCGTGTCGTTCTCTCGGGCGGCGATCCGCTCGGCGAGCGTCCGGACGGTTACCGGTTCGTCGCCGCCCTCGAGATGCTCGAGAACGCGGCGGCGGCGACTCGTCTGCAAAATGTGAAAGATCTCGTCTGGCTCGAGGTCGTCGTCAGCCTCCGACCGACCAGTCGACTGTGCTCCGTCCGATCGTGTTCCATCGGTATGTCCGAGCCGGGCTGCGCTGTCCGCCATTGTCGATACTGATAGCTCCTGTGGCGGTAGGGAAGTATCTTGGCCGTCTCACGCCGCCCTGTTCGTTGTACGATCGTCGTCGGACGCTCGAAAACGAGGTGGGGGCCGATTATTGTCGACCCCAACGTCGTCGGTCACGGCCACACAGCCACGAGTGACCGCTGTGATTGAGCACGAGTGATCCACCGGCGCGTCGTATTGCACTCGGTAGCGTCGCGGGTCGGCAGTCCTGCCGACACTACTGCTATGGATGCGTCAGGTAATAAAGCTAGTTGTTGCGGTTAGTATATCTTTTGATCGAGAATAGCTGAACGATCGTCCACTCACACCCCTTCGAGGGTCGACATTGTTATTATTTGGAAACGTGGTTAGGGATCGACATCGAGAACGCTGCTGCTCTGCTGGCCTCGCGTCTCGAGTCAACCGAGCCTCGAGAACCGAGCCACAGACTACGGGTCGATCGCCGTCGGTGTCATTCCGTCGGTCAACTCGGCGCTGACGAGTGCGGCCTGGGACCGACGGAGCCGTTCCGAAAGCGCCTGGTGTGAGATGTCTAGTTCCGCGGCCAACTCCTTGAGCGTGATCTCGCGCGGGATATCGAAGTAGCCGAGTTCGTGGGCCTTACAGATCGTCTCGTACTGGGTCTGGGTCAGCGGCGTCTGTGCGCTTGCGACGTCATCGACCCCTGCGAGGCGCCTGACCTCCATCCGGAACTCGTACTGCTCGAACAGCGCGTAACACTCCGAGAGCGCCTCTCGGTCGTGAAACAACAGCGTCACCGACCACGAGCCGTTCTCCCCGCACGCCTCGAGGATCGCCCCGTCGTTTTCCATGACGATCTGCTCGAACAGCTTGCTCTCCGCACCGAACTCGAGGCGGAACAGCCAGCGTTCATGGTCGATCGAAGCCCCGTCCGTTTGGGTTTCGTCGCCTAACGTCGCGATGACGTCGACCGACGGATCCGCCTCGAGTGCTTCGCGAACGGTCTCCCGGTCCGGTCCGGAGACCCAGACCAGCGGCGGTGTGTCACCGATCATGCCACCGATCTCGAACTCGAAGGTCGAGACACGGTCGAATGTCTGGGCAGCGCCGAGACGGTCGGCCGGAATCTCGAGTTCGACGACCGTGGTCATCAACGGGACCCACCACAGAGACGTATAGACCCGTTGGGTTTCCGGTAGCCTTTCCCGCCACCCAATTCGCGTGAGTGTTCTCGAGACTGAACTGTAACCTTAAATAATGTGTGTCCAGGGGCGTTTTCAGAGGAATTTTCAGTCGTCTATTATACCAAAAAACTATACTATTCGGAGCGATAAGGTTACGTGACCAAGCCCGCCGCCTTGGTCGACAGGGAATAGAGGCGGCCGCGGCGCGTTTTTCGATCGACATCGACCGAGTCAGCGTCGACCACCGGTCACTCGACGGCGACGATGGAGGGGCCGATCACAACGGCCGGCGGTAGCCACACACCGGACACGCCATCACGTCGTCGCTGATCAGGAGATAGCTCCGGTCACAGCGGTTGCACGGACACCCGACGTCGACGTTTGCCACTCGAGCGACGCCACGTACCGTGTTCTCGAGGCGCCCCAGCTCGGATTCGAGCCGATCCACTCGGGTGAGTACGTCTTCGGGTCGCGCCGGCCGCTCGGGGTCCGACGGGTTGGTGCGGGACCGATCCGATCGAGTGACTCGATCGGCATGCCTCCGCTCGTCCGTCCGTTGGGGTCCAGGCGTCATCACGGACCGTACGCGGCCGACGAGAATATAGCTTCCCTCACGATCGATACCGACCGATCATACGGTTTCCTGACGAACCGCCGGTAGACCCGTAGAGCGATCGCGGTTGGCCCGTAACTGACGACAGCAGTCCGTCTCAGACACCGGTCGCTCTCGACTGTGTCAGCTGCCAGCTCCCGTAGACGCTGCTACCGGCCAGGATCACGACGAGGATGCCGGAGATCACGTTACTCCAGAGCAGTCGTTCCCCGACTTCGAAGACGAACGGCGCGGCGACGATCCAGAGTCCGAGCAGGGCAGCAACCAGTGGGGCTGCGATCGCTGGTAGCCGCCCGCCGTCGGGCCAGGCCGCGGCGTAGGCGGCAATGGCAGCGATCGCCGCTCCGACGACGACGTTGTTCAGGACGATCGCCCCGGTTCCAGTCAGTATGACACCGGACCAGAGAACCCACGCGCCGATCACGGCGGCGAGTCCAGCCGTCCGCACCGGAATCGGCGATCCATTCGTTGTCGTTCGTGTGTCGCTCATAGCCGAGCGTACACCGCCGAGTGCACTAAACGTAGGCCCCGCATTGTTCTACCCGTGATATGAGTGTCGGCTCGATACGTTCGCTCGTCCTGTACTGTCGGACAGCACGGTTCACCGGTCGGTCCCACGACTGCGGCCGTTGCCGACGGTGACGGCCGCGACGTCGCGACCGACGGCTCACTGCCTGCTGTCCGGCAGTATAACACGTTTGCGTCCCAGCCGGTCCTCACTCGAGGCCGATCACACGAGTTCGATCAGTGATTGCACCAAAAATATGTGATAGTTGGTAATTTTATCGTTGGTCTTGATTCCGGATAACACACCTCTATTTCGGGGCGTCAGCGCCTGCCACGGTTGTAATTACCTGGTAATATCTCAGCGGTTCGACACCGTTTTTGCCGTCCAGCTCCTTTGTTCTCGTAATGACGTCCCCGCCCTCGACATCCCGATCCCGGCCTCCCGGCAGCCCCAAGGCAGTCCTCCATTGCTTCGACTGTGGTCACGAGAGCCACATCGACGGCGACTGGATCGTCCGCGAGACCGACGGCTGTATCGTCTACCGCTGTCCCGACTGTGAGACGACGATCTCGGTCCGCCCACGCTCGTCGAACGCTTGCGAACGCGACGGCGCCGACGGGCTGGGGTACTGCATCGGCGACTAACCACGTCCTTTCTCGAGTTCGTTCGACTATTCGTCTACTGCGGGCAACGTAAACGAGAACGTCGAGCCATCGCTCGGTTCGGAGTCGACCCAGATGCGACCGCCGTGGCGTTCGACGATCCGTCGACAGAGCGCCAAGCCGATCCCAGTGCCCGAGTGGTCCTCGCGACTGTGGAGTCGCTGAAACACCTCGAAGATCCGGTCCGTCTCGTCGGGATCGATCCCGATCCCCTCGTCGCGGATCGAGATCCGCCACTGGTCGCCGACTCGCTGGGCACCGACGTGGATCCGTGGCGGCTCGTCGCCGCTGTACTCGATCGCGTTCGACAACAGGTTCTGGAACACCTGCCGAAGCTGGCTCGGATCGCCCTCGACACGGGGCAGGTCCTCGGCGGTGATCTCGGCGTCGGTGCTCTCGATTCTGAGTCGAAGGTCTTCGAGGACGTCCTCGAGAACGTCGTCGAGGTCGGTCGGCTCGAGCGGGTCGCCTCGCGTCTCGACCCGGGAGTACTCGAGGAGGCCGTCGATCATCGCGCGCATGCGGTCGGCGCCGTCGATGGCGTACTCGAGAAACTCTTCGCCGTCTTCGTCGAGGACGTCGGCGTACCGGCTCTCGATGAGTTGTAGATAGCTCGAGACCATTCGCAGCGGTTCCTGGAGGTCGTGGCTGGCGGCGTAGGCGAACTGCTCTAACCGCTCGTTCGATTCCTCGAGTTTGCGTTCGTACTCCTTGCGTTCGGTGATGTCCTGGACCATCACCATCCCCGCGTGGATCTCGCCGTCGGCGTTTCGGACGGGTAGCGTGTGGACGACCAGATCGCGGCCGTGGTACTCGGCCTCGAACGTGTTCGACTCGCCCTGTAAGGCGGCCTCGAAACACGAGCCGTACTCTGCGACGAGCTCGTCCGGATATCGTTCGGTGATGGCGTTACCGACGACCATGTCGGGATCGATCCCCAACTCGTCTATCAGTTCGCCACCGACGACCGTGTAGGTGAGTTCCTCGTCGTAGAGGCCGACTGCGCCGTTGGGGAAGTGTTCGACGAGGGTCTGATAGCGTCGCTTGCTCTCCTCGAGGGCCCGCTTGCGTTCCTTGCGCTCGGTGATGTCCTGGGCGATCGTCATCCCGCCGAAGACGGTGCCGTCGCTGCCGGTCAGTGGGACGATACGGACGACCCACTCCCGACCTGCGTACTCGACGTCGACGACCCGTCGTTCCCCCTCGAGTGCATCCCGGAACGCGGTCCCGAGTCGTCTGGCAGGCTCGTCGGGCCAGACTGCTTCGACTGTTTTCCCTTCGACGTCGTCCGGCGCGACTGGGAGGTCGCCGAACGCCTCCCCCGCAGCGAGCGTGTATCGACACTCGTCGTCGAACATCGTGACGATGCCGTTGGGGAAGTTCTCGGCGAGCGTCCGATAGCGTTGTTCGGACTTCCGGAGTTGTTGCTCGCGTTTTTTCCGTTCGGTGACGTCGCGGTCGGAGACGATGATAGAGACCACCTCGCCGTCCTCGTCGGTAACGGGTCTGAAGAACCCACTGAGCGTGTACTCCTCGCCGTTCGGACGGGTGAGCGATGTCTCGAACTCGACGTACTCGCCGTCCGCCGCCCGTTCGGTCCTCCGCTTGATCTCCGGCTGGACCGCATCGCCCTCGCCCCACCACGGTGTCTCCCAGAACGGCTCGCCGGTCACGTTCTCGAGGTCGGCATCGATGTACTCCATCGCCGTCTCGTTGATGTCGAGTACCGTCCCGTCGGGCTCGAGTAACCCGACGAGGATGTTCGGATCCTGGAAGATCGCCTCGAACCGCCGCTCGGTTCGCTCGAGTTCGCGTTCTCGCTCGACCCGCTCGGTCACGTCCCGGAAGTAGACCGACAGCCCCGTCTCCGACGGATAGGCGTGGACCTCGAACCAGGCGTCGTTCGACGGCGCGTACGCCTCGAACGAGACTGCCTCCTGGTCCGTCATCGCCTCCCGGTACCGGTCTTCGAAGACGGTTCCCTTGAGGTCGGGAAAGGCCGTCCAGATGTCCGTCCCGAGCAGATCGTCCTGGTCGGCATCGAGGATCTGCTCGGCTCGTTCGTTGACGTGGGTGAACCGACATTCCTCGTCGAGCGCGTAGAACGCATCGGAGATCCGACCGAAAACCCGCTGGAGTTCGTTCTCGAGTTCCTGCTCGCGTTCGTACCGGTCGGTCATATCGCGGGTGACTTTCAGGAATCCCCGGAGACTTCCGTCGTCGTTCCACACCGCCGAGATCGTGACCGACGCCCAAAACCGGCTTCCGTCTTTCCTGACGCGCCATCCCTCGTCTTCGACTGATCCGTCCTCGATCGCCGCCTCGAGGTGCTGCTCTGGAACGTCCGCCGCCCGGTCGGACTCCGTATAGAACGTCGAGCAGTGTTCGCCGAGGATCTCTTCAGTCTCGTAGCCCTTGATCGCCTCGGCACCGTCGTTCCAGCTGACGACGTAGCCGTCCGGGTCCAGCCGAAAGATGGCGTACTCCTCGACGGCATCGACCAGTGACTGGAACCGCTCTTCGGTCTCCTGGCGGGCCCCCTCGGAGCGCTTTCGGTCCGTGATATCGTAGTAGAGTTCGATCCGTCCGCCTGCGTAGGGACCCGACTCGAGCGGCGTGCTGTAGTGTTCGAGCCAGCGTTCCGCACGGTCCTCGCCGGCCGTGACGCGACACTCGAACTGCTCGATGTAGCTGTTGTCTTCGTAGGTTGCGATGACTGTTTCGGCAAATTGCTTCGGATCGGCGAACGCGTATTTTATCGTGTCGTCGATCAGTTCGCGCTTGTCTCGGCTGACGATTTCGGCGCGCTCGAGGCCGAAGTAGCGTTCGATCGTCTCGTTGACTCGCGTGACGGTACACTCGTCGTCGAGGACGATGACGCCGATGTTTGCCTCCTCGAGGACGCTGGTCAGCGAGTCATAGGAGGATTGTGTCGTCTCGATACTGTCCGACCGCTGGGGACACTCCCGAGCGACACCGATAGTCCCCCTGAACTCGCCGTCGGCGACGAGGAGATCGATGTCCAGCTCACAGTTGATCCACTCGCCGTCGGCGGTCTCGACGGACAGCGTCAGCGTGTCGAGTTCGTCCACTCCCTCCGCGAGGTGGCGCTCGATCTCGCGTTCGATTCGAGACACGGTCGCATCTTCGAGGAGCACGGAGACGTGTTCGCCGAGGAGTTCGTCGCGGCCGTAGCCAGTCAACTCGACGAAGCCGTCGTTGATCGCAACGAACCGGCCGTCGGCGTCGAGACGGTAGACGCCATCGGAGACTCGATTCGCGAGTCGCCGGTACGCCCGGCGGACGACGCCGCTGTTGGCCTCTCCCCAGAAGCCGTCTTCCTCGGCGCCGAATCGTGTGCTCATACCTTCTGATGGATCCTGAAGCAGTTAAAACGACCGCCGGCGACGAATAGCGGCGGAATGCGGGAATCTAGGCCCTGCGCAGCCGATGTCTCACTGACGACTGTCCGGCAGTATAACTTCAGTAGTTCGGTTCTCGTTTATCCGACCGATTTATCAGGAGTATCTCCAGTTATTTCAGTTATGGACGATTCGACTGCGATTACTGCTGGCTTCGTAGCATTGGTCGCGGGAGTCCTCGCCATCCTCGCCGGCGTCTTCCTCGGTGGCGAACTCACACTCGTTGGTGCTGGCGGGACGATCATGGTGCTCAGCGTCGGTGGGTTCGTCCTCGCGGCACTCGAGGACGACCACGGCGCTTCGGCTGGGGCACACTGACCGGCGGGCGTTCGACCACGCACGTCCGAACGAGGGTCGTCGTTCGGGTTCCCGCTTCTGTCGGAACGGTATCGAATCGCCAAACCGTTGCTGTTCTGCGTCGCGAGTCGCGGCCCGGACCACCGCGGGCCACGGTTCGCGGCTCTCTCGAGTCGATGTCGACGGCTTACCCGTCGTCCACGACGGCCGCGTTATCCACCTCGGCGTCCACAGTGGCCGCTTCGTCCTCGAGAGCCTGGAGACGAACTGTGTCAGCCGCGCGCTCCAGCCCCGAGTGAGACGACTGAGACGGACTGCTGTCCCGCGGTCCCGCCGGTCGCCACATGGGGGCGGCGGCCAGTGACGACAGGAGACCGTATGAAAACAGTTCGGAACCGAAGCGGGTTCCGTCGATCCTCGATACCTCGAACGCGTTCGGCTCGCAGCTACGATTTCGCGACCGAGTCGTCGAGGACTGTATCGTCGCTGGGTTTTGGTTTCGCTTTGTCGATGAGCGTCGGTCGCGGCCAGAGGTAGCGCCACATGAGACCCGCAGCGATCCCGCCGAGCATCGAGGCGAACATGAACATGACGGCGTCGAACGGCTGGATGCCGGCGATACCCGACGTGAAGATGCGAGCGAGTGCGACCTGCGGGTTCAAAAATGCCGTCGAGGCCGTTCCGATGATACCCATGCCGACGGTAAAGCCCACCGCGAGACCGATCCAATCGCTCTCCTGGCGGATCAGGGAGATGATGACCGACGCGAGGACCACAGTCCCGAGGAACTCGGCAACCCAGGTAGACGCCGGTCGCTCGACAGCGGAGATGGCAAACACCTCCCACCCGATCGTGCTCACAACGGTCAATCCCGCTAGCCAGACTCCGGCGAGCCCCCCGAGGAACTGCACGGGAATGTACTGTCGGGCAGTCTTTGCGTCCACGTCGCCGGTCACCAGCAGCGCGACGGTGACTGCTGGATTTACGTGGCCACCGCTGATCGGCCCGATCATCTGGACGACGACGAACAGCCAGCCGGCGGTCGCCAGCCCGATGAACAGTACGCCCATACTCGGACTCGCCTCGAGCATTCCGTCGGCGAGTAGCCCCGACGACACAAGGATGAAGACGAGCGTCGCGGATCCGAAAAATTCCGCGAGGAGTTTCTGCCTGGTGGTGAACTCACTGGAAGTCATTATCTAACGCATGGGTCTCGAGCGGATATAGCACTCTACCCCAACCGCCGGACGGCCGCACTGTCCGGATTTTCGGACAGCGACGGGTTGACCTCTCGAGCGATACAGGGACGCCAGCTCGAGTCCGAGCCGTCGCTTGGTCGGGTTACTCAGCGTCGATAGTACCCAGCTTCTGCAACAGGTGTCACCGCACGGCTGCATTCCGCTAGTACACGCGATTGGGGACACATCAGGCATTCTTCGGATACGTACTATTCCTCAGAGTGTGGGAGACACAACACTGCTCGAGAACTGGTTTCCGGGGAAGGTTCTCCCGGGATGGATAGCGACAAGAAATCCGAAGTGTCATCTATAATGGAAAGTTCGGAAGAATTGTAATCCCTGATTATTACAGTTTTGTTCGGAGGGAAAGTATGGGGTCGGAGGGATGGACACTACTCGGTATCGCGGCATCTTCAGGGCTGTACGCTCCAAATTTCGGGCGATATCGTCACTCATCGTTGTCTTCTATGTCGAGTTTCAGAGTTGTCTCGGCGCGCAGTTCTTCGAACTCCTCCCGCTCGGTCGCTTTGTAGTAGTGTCGCCGGATCGTCTCGGGTCGGGCATTGACTCGCTTCGCGTCCCTGCTCGTCGCGTTTTTCGAACCGCTCGCGGCTGATGTACGTCTGCAGGGCCTTCACGACCGGTTCGGAGATTCCGACGACGCGTTCGCCCTCGTCCTTGTTTTTCAACAGCGTTGGCGGCCGGTGTCGGAACTCGAGCGTCTGTCGGTCCGGATCGAAGTCACGGAGATCCAGGGCACGGATACCGCTCATCCGAGCGCCCACGTGCCAGGTGACCTCGAGGAACGCGTGCTCCGGGCGGCCGAACCAATGGGTCGACGATCGGAAGAACGACAGCAACGACTCCGCGTCGTTGACCTCGAGCATCGTGTCGTTGGACTCCTCCGCTCGCGAGAGCGTCGGGACGTTCACCTTCTCCGGGAGATCGTCTTCGACGACGTCGATCGATGCACAGTAATCGAGCAGCTGTTTCACGGCCGAGAGCTGTCCCTTCAGCGTCGCGGGCGCGACGCCCGCGGCCTCGCGAGCCGCCCGGTACTCGTCTAAATCCCAGCCGGTCACCTCCGTCATCGAGTCGATGCCTTCGTCTTCGGCCCACTGTACGAACCGAGTCAGTCGGTTCTCGTAGCTTCGAACCGTCTTCTCGGTGTTCTCCTGTCGACGACGGGAGAGAAACCGGTCACGGGCCTCTCGAGGCGAGAGATCCCTACTCACGGTCACCACGCTCCTGCCAGCGATCGGCGCGGAAGAACGCGCTTATCGGCCCGTTCTCGACGTCGTCACGTTCGAACGGACGATCGGCGATCGCCGTCCGGAACGCAGCGACCGGGCGAGATCGTGGCGGAGTCGCGGGTGCGTCGTGAACCGTAGTTCGTGCCGTAGGTCGTGGACCACTGGCTGATCGATGCGATCGATCGGGGGCTTTTTGCCCCGTTGCGATGTTCGCGTACATGCTTCCGTAGCTTTGGTACGGGAGCCAGGCGGGCCGGTGCCCCTAACACCGGGTCCGCGTTTTCTCGAGGACCGACCGGATAGCGGTGGGTCCGTCTGGCCTCCGTCACGCGAGCCAAAACGTTCCACTTACTTATAGTTAACCGAACTTACGTTAATCTGTAGGATAACATACGTTATGATCAGGTGTATCAACCAGTATCGCTAAAGTGCCAGCATGGCACGTGCCGGTATGGCAAGACCGAGGGTATCGTGGATGACACAAGCAGACGATCGAATTCTCGAGACCCTCGCTGACAGCGATCTCGTTCTTTCACCACGGGTGCTCGCAGTGAATACGGACTACTCGAGGCACTATGTGAGCGCTCGGCTTGGAGAGTTGCGTGATGCCGAACTCGTCGACCGTGTCGACGACGGTCTCTATCGGATTACTGATCGTGGATGTGCGTATCTCGAGGGAGAATTAGATAGCGACGATCTCGAGTGACACACTACACATAATACATAATAATATAAAATATGGTAATTGCTGTTGGTAGATGATTGATTAGTTAGTCGGGACTGCCGGTGGTAGTGTCTTCATCGAAGTTGACTTCCAGAGAGGAGACCTGTGTTTCATCGTCACCGTCGATCGCAACGATCGACAGTTCCACTTCGTGAGGACCTTCACTTGTGAATTCACCAACATCATCATTCAGGTCATGTATTTGGTCAATATCTTCATCCGGCTCGAGCGCTAGGGTGTCGCCCGCTCCGTCGAATGTAAATGTTCCAGACTCTGAGACATCGTCACTCTCATCCTCATCAAAGAAGAATTCCTCACCGAAGTCTGAACTACCATCCTCCGTATCGACGTCCGCACGAATTAGAAATTCGTCCGCGTTCCCCGTATCGATGGCTTCAATGACGATCTCGTCATCAGAGTACGTCACCTCACTATCAACGGAGGCAGTCAACGGCTCACTACCCATATCATCGCCCATATCCAGCACGAACGCTGCGATCACAGCTGCCAGGATAACAGTGATGGCCACCATCAGGATGACCCCGATGACTGGTGATACTGCGCGTTCCTTCTCGCTTCCGATCAACTTCTGTCTATATTTCGTTAGGTCTGCGTCCATAATCAATCTATTTGGATATCTTATTGATTATTCCAGACAACATCTACGCTGGAAACTTGTGTCTCGTCGTCACCGTCAACTGCAATAATTCGTAGTTCTGCTTCTTTGTCACCATCACTTGTGAATTCACTCACATCACTCTCCTCAAAGTCCACGTCGTCATTATCCTCATCCGCGGATAGTATTACAGTGTCACCCGATCCGTCGAATGTGAAGGTATCAGACTGACCATCATCAAAGATGTCATCTTCATTCTCGCCAGTTGCACGAATTAGAAATTCGTCCGCGTTCCCCGTATCGATGGCTTCGATGACGACCTCGTCATCAGAGTACGTCACCTCACTATCAACGGAGGCAGTCAACGGTTCACTGCCCATATCATCACCCATATCCAGCACGAACGCCGCGATCACGGCTGCCAGGATAACGGTGATGGCCACCATCAGGATGACCCCAATGACTGGTGATACTGCGCGTTCCTCCTCGCTTCCGATCAACTTCTGTCTGTATTTGGTTAGGTCTGCGTCCATGGTTTCTCACCACATCCGATCGGCGAGAAGGGTTATACACGGCGACGTCCAACCGCCATGTGTGCGCTCGAGGGACCACGCATACCAGCCACCTCGAGCGACCTTCCTTCGTCGCTGTCGGATGTTGATTGCAACGAGATCCTTTCCCTCGTATAAACCTATGGGGTAATGACAGTCCAGTAGGAACGAAAGGTTTTCAGATCTGATAATCAGCCACTCGCAGAACCGATCCAAGAGGGCCTTGAACCGTGTTTGAGGGCAATTCTCAGATCTGAAACCGATACTTGACAACAGTAATGTACGTTCGACCTCACGATCCGTACATGTCCACGTCGCTCGTTGCCGAGCGCGCGCTCGCGCGCACCTACGATTCCCGGGCCTACGCCGACACCTGGAGTGCCGTCGAAGACTATCGCCGGGTCCGCGAGCACCACCAGCGACATCCCGACCAGGGCTCGAGTGCCGTCGCGTCGCGACTCGATCTCCCGCGGGGTCGGGTCCGGCCGTGGCTCGATGGCTCGAAACCCGACCCGGTACGTGGGCTCGAGACTGCCCGCGACTACGGCTGGCTCGAGTGTGGGTACGCCGATCCCGAGTTCACGCCGCTGAACGTTCTCGTCGCGAACGTCTTCTCGGGTGGGTCGATCACCGAGCGAAACTACATGCCGTCGTTCGCGCTCCACGGGACGGACAGCCACGTACTCACCGCGCTCGAGGACGCCGGGGTCGACTACCAGCTCGTCGACGATCGTGATCGCCGTGCCGACGAAGCGCGGCCGACGACCGACGGTCCCGTTCTCGGGCGTGTGCTCTCGGTGCTCGGTGCTCCCGTGGGCTCGAAAACGGAGCAACATCTCTCGCTGCCGGTCTACCTCGAGAGCGCTCCGACCGACGTCCGCGAAACGTTCGTTGCCGCGTACCTCGAGAATCGCGCGGTCGAACACGACGGGAAGGCGACGCTGACGATCAAGGAGGATCGTAATCGAACCTACCTCGAGGCGCTCGCCGATCTCATCGAATCGGTCGCGGACGGTCCGGTGGAACTCGGGGAGATGAATATCGTTATTTCGGCGGACGCTGCCCGATCGCTCGATCTTCGGTCACCGACTGCCGGCTGACAATATCATAATCTGGTTCGTAGTATTTATCAGCATAGTTGAATGGAAGAGAGATATGAGTATTATATTGGATATACTGCTGATTATACTCACCGCTGCTATCGCGATTGTACCAATTGGTACTAGAAAGTACTTTATATCAAATACAGAGAAGGCACTGGATCAATTGACTCCAGAGATACCTAATTCTCAGGGAGGTGCACTTCTAGGATTCTCTGGAGACGGACGCGAAGATAATTGGTCGTGTCCCAAACTGGTCTAGAGTCGTAACTGACTCCTGTGGAAACAGGGTCACCTCTGGTACCTACCCCGAAGTGACCCATGCACGCCACAATCGACGCGCAGTTCACAGTTAGTCTCGACCCCATCCGTCTTTAGTTAGGCGCAAAACCGCACGACAGCGGCGGCTTATCGAGAGTTCTTTTCGGAAGCAATGAGGAGGCGTCAGATGTGCACTCCGAACCCTCCTCACGTGAAGTAGAACGTCGTCTCACTAACTTCCTTCCATCTGAAGCGCTCGAAGACCACGCCGATGCCGTCGGCGTGGTCGAGCGTGACCGGAAACTGCAGATTCCTCCGCTCGTCTGGTCATTTGCGTTCGGCTTCGCCGGCGGCGCAAGCCGAACGCTCGCCAGCTTCAGACGAAGCTACAACTCAACTGCAGACAAGACATTGTCCTCAGGAGGCTTCTATCAGCGGTTGACGCCGACTCTCGCAGAGTACCTCCGCGACCTCGTCGAGTACGGGCTCGACGAGGTCGCTGTTCCCCACACTGTCTCAGAAGAGTTCAACCGATTCAGAGACGTAATGATCGCAGATGGAACGGTTCTCCGGCTCCACGAGTTGCTTTCTGAGGAGTACGAAGGTCGCCGTGAGGAGCAGGCTGGAGCACGGCTCCACCTGCTCCACAACGTCACTGAGCAGACGATCGACCGGTTCAGTGTCACAGACGAGAAACGACACGACAGCACACAGTTCGAGACAGGATCGTGGCTCGAAGGCCGGTTAGCGATCCTCGACCTGGCCTATTTCAAGTACCGACGATTCGCATTGATCGACGAGAACGACGGCTACTTCGTGAGCCGACTGAAACGCAGCTCTAACCCGGTTGTAACCGACGAATTACGGGAATGGAGCGGCCGCGCCATTCCCTTGGAGGGGAAGAAAATCTTCGACGTCGTGGACGATCTCTGTCGCAAGTACATCGATGTCGAAGTTGAGATCGAGTTTGACCGGAGAGAGTACGCGGGCACGCAGTCACGCGATACGAAACGGTTCCGCGTCGTCGGCGTCCGCAACGAGGACGCCGACGACTACCACCTGTACATCACGAATCCCTCACGCGAAGAGTTCCTGCCGGAGGATCTAGCGACGATCTACCGGTGCAGGTGGGAGGTAGAACTACTGTTTCGGGAGCTGAAGACGCAGTACAGACTGGATGAGTTCGATACGACGAAGAAGCACGTCGTAGAGATTCTGTTGTACGCGGCGCTGTTGTCCTTGGTCGTGAGCCGTGAGTTGCTCAGTCTGGTCATCGAACACGCAGATGATGAGCTCGTGTTCCCGCCGGAACGCTGGGCGGCGACCTTCCGGTCGCACGCCCAGCTCATTCTCTACCGGTTGAGTGGCTACCTCGGGTATTCTCCACCACCACTGCTTGACCGCCTCATCGCCGACGCGCAGAAGATCCACAAACAACGCCCGATTCTCCAAGAACAGCTCGCTATCGCCATCAAGCCGGCTGCTGAGGCCTAACTAAAGACCAATGCGTGGTGGCGTAGGTGTCGGCGGTCGGTAACAGGCTGAAAATCCACTCGTTGTCGCGCTCGAGTATCTGCCTGCTAGCGCCGCCACCCGCAACCATCGGCCGCTCGGCGTTCGCCGCGACGTCACTGGCCGGCAGTGTAATTCCGCTCGAGTACGGCCCCACCAGGTAGTCGATCCCCGCCTGGTTGACGAGGTCCTGGTAGATGGCTTCGCTCCTCGAGGGGTTGCTCTCGTCGTCTCGCAGGACCAGCTCGAGATCGTAGGTAGTACCGTCGCCCGCTTCGACGCCGCCAGCGTTGTTGATTCGCTCTCTGGTCAATTCGTACGCGTCCGCATACAGCCGACCGAGGTCGGAGAGATCGCCGGAAAGGCTCATCGAGCCGCCGAGTGTGATCGTGTCCGTCGGCGTCTCGTCACCCCCGTCGTCTTCGTCGCTGCTATCGTCCGCCTCGGAAGCGGTGGCGGTTGCCGTCGACTCGCCACCCAGACAGCCTGCAAGGCCGGCGGCGCCCGCTCCCCCGGTCGCTTTCAAAAACCGTCGACGATTCGTACTCCGTCGCTCCTGTCCACTGGCGTTAGATCTTCTCGACATCTTCCACTCCAACTCCCCACAAAGTTCGCAAAGTAGCTTTCCGGCGGTTAGCGTGAGTTTCCCTGCCCTGTACCTGTACTCGAGGAACGTCGACGGTACCGTCTCAGTGCTGATAGCGACGGTCGCTATCGTGTACACGGTACCCGGAACCACCGCCTGCTCGTGGCGTTTCCGACGCCACTATCCCCTTCGATAGAGAGTCACCCGACGATGTTGTTGATGGTAATCACGACAAAGATGAGGATCACGATTTCGCTCACGATCCACGAATGTGTGTTCATCCACGTGCGAACCGTCGGAAGGAGCGTCTCCGCACGGTCGCCGATCATAACCAGTGAAAGCGATGGAACGGCCAGAAACAGTAGCGTCAGTAAGACAAACCCGGTCGCGTACCACAGCGGATCGCCGTGACTCGCGAGGTAGGTCCCGACGGTGATCGACGTGAGAATGTCGGTCGGAAAGAACCCCATCAACAGGAATCCCAGTTGGAACGAGAACGTCGGAGTCGCGGTCTCGAGTTCCCCATCCACGCCGGGGGTTCCGATTGCTCGCGCTTCAGGTAGACGTTCACCATCGCGGCGAGGAGAACGACGAGTACGAACAGCTGCAGCATCCGGTTCGATCCGCCTTGACGAACGCCACTGCCGAAATAATACGCGAGCGTGACGACGAGACTGATCGAGAGGGAGGCGCCGAAGACGAACGCGGCCGAATTCCGCCGCCAGTCCTCGCTCGTGGCCAGAAAGATGGCGCTGAGGATTTGTGGCCCGCCGATCATGACGAATACCAGGGGGAGGATTACCAGGAAGTTCATCGTTCGAGGATTACACGCGTGATCGCGGCCTGTCCGTCGACACTCGAGATTTTCGGCTCACGATTATGACCGACGTCGATTGGAACACCACGGCCCGAGTATTGCTGGTTGTCAACTTCACTTATGCAACTTTCGATCGAATACACGTTCCACCGACATTATACCCCGCTCCCTCGAAGGAGGTTGTTGCTATCGCTAGCCAGCGCTGTCGCTGAAGACCGAAATAACCGAGTATACCGTTCACGCGTGTTGATCACGATGAGTCGAAAACTCGGCTCACGCGGAATCGACCTCCGTTTTTCGGGGGCGGAGTCCGAAGTTGTGCAGATGTTCGAATTACGCTAAGCCCTATCACTGTCCCGCTCGTCGAGCGTCCCGCGACAGTCTTCGATTTGCCGTTGCGGATCTTGCTCGTTTGTCGAAACACGAGCGTAGATAGCGGCATTCATTCTCACCTATACGTCACCTCTAATCAACTTAAAGAAAAGAGCATATCGACAGGGTGGCTAAGAAGAATACCTTTTCGACATGGAAGTATATGTCATAGACCTCTTTACGACGGGATCGGTAGGTTACGACTCTAGATAGGTTTGGGACACAACCGATGAATGTGACCGCCCGGTTGATGAGAGTTCAAACATGTCTGCGACGGCGAGCTGACGCTCTTCACTTCCTTGCGTGGCCAGGGAAGTTCGTCGGTGAGTAAAGCACTAACATCCGGGGTGTAAACAGTGACCTGCTAAACATGGGTAGTTGGGATGAGGTCTGCATCACGATAGCACCAGACGATGTCAGTCCTACGGCCGTTAAGACAAACCTTCAGGCAGCGTTGTCAGGTGATGATATCGAATCCATCCCTGCATCGTACACTGGGGACTACGGCGTGTTCAACGATATTAATCCAGGTGCAAGAAACTGGGACTACATCACGGAACACGGCAATTTTGAGGACATAAATGTGATTGAGGAAGACGGGAAGGTGTACGTGTACGGCGCTGATCTCAATAATACCGTAGTTGAGGTATGGGTTGCTGCAACGCTGTCTCTTGGATATGGTGACGGGTGGGCACTTGTAGCGTATACACAGGAAGCTGGTGCAGGCGGGTACGGATTCCTATATGAATGGGATGATGACGAAAACAGGTACGTAGAGGTGGATTCTATCGAAGCACCAGACGGCGGATACGATGATGCTCTCCACGATTACTTTGAAAATGAACACGAAATATTGCCTCGAACGTATAGCCTGCGACGGCTCGATGCCCTCCCGGCAGACTAGTACCCTATCCCGGGTTGCTTTATCGATCCATCAAGATCTATTATAAATGCTTGCCTGTGCCAGTAGTGCGTCCCCACCCAGAAACTAAAGTCTCGCAGTTGTCGAACGGTAAGCGTACTTTCGAGTATGACGACGGGAATCGATTCACAGTGGCAGTTCCGAGGTGGTCGTAGGTCATTTTGTCTGCAACACTCGCGCCTTCCATCTTGCATACCAGTACAAATACTACTCTTATCTGGTAATTTCTTCTTCGATCAGTTCGCAGTTCTACTGACCGGCTGAGACTGATTCTATGACACGCTGTACCGACTTGTAGGTGTTCAGGATCTCCCGAATGCGGATCTTCGCGTTCTCGTTCGGTTGCTCTCCCTTGCGGATCAGTTCGGCGCCGTACCGGGTGAGCCAGTTCTGCCACGCCCGACCCTTTCGCTCGAGATCGCGCGGATCGACGTCGAGCGTATCCTCGATAATCCGCGTCGTCGCTTCGACGGTCTCGTCGAGCTGGTCGACTAACTCGCGAACGCGATCGCGGATCTTCGCCGAGATGAACGACACGTTCCCGTTGTCGTTCTCGAGCAGATCGCCGAGTTTCCGCAGCGCGCGGTAGACCGTCGACGTCGACCAATCGGTTTCCTCGGCGATCTCGTCGACGTGGGCGTTCCCGCCATCGGTCACGGCCACCCGCTCGAGGACGTCCTGGTCGCGATCGGACAGCCTGGTCAGCGTCGAGATCAACACGGACTCCTGTTCGGTTTCGATCGCTGGCGTCGGATCGTCGAACAGCGCGACGTCCAGGTCGGATCGCTCGGTCGCGTCGAAGTGCCAGTCGGAAACGAACGACGTCGATCCCTTGGTCGGGACGTCCGACCACTCGAGGGTGTTGATCAGCGTCTCCTCGAGTTCCTGCCCGAGACCGTCGATTTCGTGCCAGGGATGAGCGCCGCCGTTCAGTCCCTTCTTGAACAGCGCACCGAGTTTCGGATGGTACAACGGGTCGAGTTCGCCATCGTCGGTTTTCTCGTCTTTGCGGACGTGCTCCGGGTGATAGTGCTTGAGTTGGAGCCCATGACGGGTACCGTCGGGGAACATCTTCGAGACGGCTTTCGTCGGCAGCCGGAGCTGGTGATTGTAGCCGACGACGTCGCGGTTGTCCGCCGAGTAGACGATCTTCGATCCCTCCTGGTCGGCGAGCAAGTGGAACAGTCGGTGAAAGATCCCATCGCTTCTGACGATCTTGCGTGCGTACTCCCGGTCGACACGGAGGTATCGCTCATACTGGGTGACTCTCGAGTACTCGTGTGGTGTGCCGGTGAAGTATTCGGCGTACCAGTCGACGTCGACTTTCTCCGCGATCGCCGACAGCACACGCGGGATCAGCTCCTCGATCTCCTCGGGCTCGAGGTTGACACACTGCTCGAGCTTGACGTTCGTCGCGAGCCCGAGATCGGCGGGGACGGACTGGGGACGACGCTCGCTCGACCAATCGAGTCGGGGCTGAATCAACAGCGGGAGCTTCCGTTCGTCTTCGCCGTGAGCCGTGACGCGGTATTCGCGAAGGTTTCCGTCGACCTTGTCCGACGGGCGCGGCTCGAGACCACCATCCTGGTAGCCAACGGAGACGACCCACCGTTCGCCGTCGATATCGATGTTGATGTCCTTCTGACCGCCGTCGTACGCCTCGACCACTTTCCCCCACTGCCAGTACGGTGAGTCGCCGTACTCGGTGTAGGTCAGATAGCCTCGAATTTCGTGAGCGGCCGTCGCCGGGTGGTCGGACGTCACTCCTGATCACCCCGATCAGACTCGAGAAGGCCGGTCAACACGGCCACCGGATTCCACCACGTCGCGGCCTGGCAGGAGTGACAGATATGCTTGAACGACGCGCAGTCCGTCGCCTCGAGCGTGGTCGGGTCGACCTGGGAATCGTGATCCATCGCCGCTGGATCGACGCGCTTGACTCGGGTCCGCCCACAGCCCACGCAGACCGCGTCGACGGGGATCCCGACCCGGCCAGCATCGGCGCTCGCCAGCTCGGCCTCGAGGTCGCGATCGTCGCGATCGACGCTCATCGCTGACCTCCGCTTTCGTTCGGCACCGGGTGGTTTCTGGAACGCTTCGTAACGTTCAGACAGGTTTCGATAGATGAACTACCAAAGCAATTGGGGAGGAGACTCAACCGGGGTTGGTCGCTAAGACGACGTATAGTAGCAATGAGAGCCCGTTGTCCTGAGTGTGATGATGGACTAGGTGAATTAGTCGACAAATACGTCTCTGAGGACGAGACGATCGCAGACTTCGAGTGTCCAGACTGCGGCCACGACTGGTCACTCCCGCTGTAAGTCGCTTGGTCTTGATTTTCATCTCGCCACGAAACAGTGTTCTTGCATTCCTCGAGCAAGCAACGAACCGCCTCGCTTGCTGGATGGGCGATGGGCGTTCGACTCGAGACGTCGTCCAGGTCGCTCGCACGAACGAACGTCTCAGACATCGACCTCACCACCGTGGCGGCCTTCCGACGTCTCGGGGTCGGGGATCGCGACGTCGGTCCCAGCTGCGGACCCACGGGTCAGTCGGCAGTAGGTGTCACACTCGGGACAGCGGTGAACTCGATCCCGATTGTCGCCGTAGACGCGGCAGAACTGATCGGAAACGTGAGATCCGCAGTGGCGACACGTCGACTGGCCAGTCGTCGATGGCCAGGGGGCGGTCGTCACGCAGACCACCCCGTGTTCGAAGTATGTCGAAAACCCGAGAGAAGCCGCTCCTCGGTTTTTATTTCAAATGGGGTCGGAGGGATTTGAACCCTTTCGTTCGCCTAACGACTCACGAAATAAATCCCCGACCCAACGCCTCGCAACCGTCGCTCGGCGTTTCCACTTTACCCCTTCAGGATTCATAATCTCAGATAGGTGGCCACTCGGTGCGACCGCTACACCCCAGCGTGAGTACACACGACCGACTGTGATCGGAGAACCCGATCAATGACACCCAACCGAAACGTTCACCCGCGCAAAGCACGGCGCGACTTCCTGACAGCAAAAAAGGCTACCCTCAAACACTCAGCCTACCGCGCCTACAAATACCCAACCAAACACTTCGTCCAATACCTCGAGCGAGAAGGCGTCGAATCTATGCAAGAGATGGACGGCTACCTAATCGAGCAGTGGAAACTGAACAGGCAAAAAGATGATCTCGCACCCGCCACGTTCAAAAGCAACGTCAAGCACATCAAAACGTTCGTGAATTGGTGCGAGAGTTCCAGCCTCGTCGAGCTGGGCATCGGTGAGAAGATCGACATACCGCAGATCCCAGAAGCCGATCAAGCCAGCCACAAACACATAACGCTCCAGACGGCACAGGAGATTCTTGGCTATCTTGAAACCTACCAGTATGCCTCGAGACAACACGCGCTGTTCTACACGCTCTGGGAGACTGGCTGTCGAATCTCAGGAGCTATCGCTCTCGACATTGGTGACTTCTATCCCGCAGAACGGAAGCTCGAGTTCGTCGACCGGAAGGAGCAGGGAACGTCGCTCAAAAACGGACCCAAGGGAGAACGCAACGTCACGATCTCCGAAGAACTGATTGGCGTCCTAAACGATTACATCGAGGTCCATCGTGAGGACGCGAGAGACGACTACAACCGGCGGCCACTCTTCACTACGAGAACCCAACGCCTCACGCGGCAGCGGGCGTACAAGAACGTCGTGGCCTTCTCGCGCCCGTGCGTGTACACGAACGACTGCCCGCATAACAAAGACATAGAGACGTGCGAAGCAGCTCAGAAAAAAGCGAAAGCCTTCGGCTGTCCGTCGTCAACATCAATGCATCCCATTCGCCGGGGAGCAATAACACACCACCTCAATAGTGGATGGCCCAAAGACAAGGTTAGTGACCGATGCGACGTGAGTATCGAGACGCTCGAGAAACACTATAACGAGCAGACAAAAGAGGACGAGAGAGAGACTCGAATGAAGTACGTCGATCGGTTGTAAGTTGGCCTGGAGGCCAGCGTAAGGAATAGAGGCCTGAAACTCCCGAATTTCTCACTTTCCAGAAAAACGGAGTACCAGGCTCTGTTGAAATCCTTCAGAGCGGATACGAACTGCGTGCTGAATACACAGCGCGAATGTGGGACGGTGTGAATGTCGATCAACGCGGAAAGTCGAGCGGTCACTACAGGGATAAGAATGGTCGCACTGGCTATCTACTACTTGTTATTGAACGGCCATCCCGCGTATTCAGGATTGCCGAGTATGTCTGACCACCAGTAAAAGAGTAAGATAATAACTGCCATTAGAAACCCGTATAGAACCCCAGATACGAAGGAATCACTGGAGAAATAAGAGACGAGTCCTATTGCTATTGGCAAAATCAATATA
>NZ_JAVDDV010000023.1 GCF_030848565.1 Natronolimnohabitans sp. A-GB9 | reverse complement strand
ATAGAGAACTGCGACCGAGATGCCCGTCACCGGTCACCCCATCACGGGCGGTTCCCGACGTTCGTATCTGCTCCGTGTACAGTCACGTCGTGTGATGGACACGCTTCCGAGAGCCAACGGGTTCGATGCGTCGTTCTGGAATAGAGAAAAACCGATGCCGATCCCGTTTTCCGTCCAGCTATCGTTCCCCCTGACAACCCTATATTTACATCCGTATTGGTGTAATGGTACACTGTCGTTGTCGCTGGATTCCCTATATTTCTGAAATAGAGAACAGCAGGGTGGACTGCCGAACTAGTCGAGCGGTTCGACGAGTTCGACCGTCCGGCCGTCGGGATCGGAGACGAACGCCGTTCGAGCTCCGGCTTCGGGCTGATCGCCCGGCTCCTTCTCGACGCCGTAGTGATCGATCTCCTCGAAGACTTCGTCGACGTCGTCGACGCCGATAGCGAGGTGATCCCACGCCGTCCCCTGGTCGAACTCGTCGTTACCAGTCGTATCCGAGAGCTGGAGTTCGATTCCGTTGTCGTCGGCGATATACCGGTTTTTGGTGTCACCGTCAGGCGTTTCGAACTCCCAGCTCTCCTCAAATCCGAACTGCTCGTAGAATTCGATCGTTTCGTCGGCGTCAGCGACGTTGATATTGATATGGATCAGTTCCATATCAAACTCCCTCACGAGCACTCTCTTAAACTCGTTGATCCATCTCGTTTCGTCGAGGTCGTCAGCGAGCGCTTTGCCGTCCCGTCGCCAACGGAGACCTATCAGTGGCCGCTCACTGTGATCTAGTACCGTTCCAACCGTCGACTGATGGGTCGAATCGGACGACACCGCAGGATTCGACCCATCAGTTCAGGCGTGGACCGCCACTAGGGCCATGGGAGTGTGAAACTAACACCAGGATTTATAATAATTGATGTCCGAAATTACGGATAATGGCTGTTGAAAAGCCACAAGACGACCTCGGTAGTTACGAGGCGTTCCGAGAGACGCTCGACCACGACTACAGCGACGTACGCGAGTACGCCGAACTCGCGGACGATCTTCGTTCAGTTATCAGCGGCGACGTTCGATTCGACGAATACGCACAGGTGCTGTATGCGACTGACGGTAGTATCTATCAGGCTCGCCCAGCGGGCGCTGTTCTCCCTCGAGATACCGAAGACGTACGAAACGCGGTTCGTGTCGCAGCCGACCACGACGTGCCGGTCATCGCACGTGGGGCCGGATCGTCCCTCGGCGGACAGACAGTGGGACCGGGCTGTGTCGTGCTCGATATGACCGTCTACATGGACGACATCCTCGAGGTCGACGTCGACCGGCAGCGAGCGCGCGTCCAGCCCGGGGTCGTCCAGGACCACTTCGACGACCACGTCGAACAGTACGGGCTCAAGTTCGCTCCCGACCCTGCCTCGTCGAACCGAGCGACGATCGGCGGCGGGATCGGGAACAACTCCACGGGGGCCCACTCCGTCCGGTACGGGATCACCGACGCCTACACCGAGGAGTTGAAAGTCGTCCTCGCCGACGGCTCGCTGATCCACACCCGTGAGGTTGTCCTCGACTCCGCTGAGTACGAGGAGATCGTGTCGAAAGACGGTCGCGAGGCGGAGATCTACCGGACCGTTCGTGAACTCGTCGAGGAGAACGAAGACGAGATCGAGACCCGCTACCCGGATCTCAAACGCAACGTCTCCGGGTACAACCTCAACAAGGTGATCTACGAAAACGACGCGGGCGAGGAGGTCATCAACCTCTCGAAACTGTTCGTCGGCGCAGAATCGACGCTTGGCGTGATCGTGGAAGCGGAGATCAGTCTCGTGACGCTTCCCGAAGAGACGGCACTCGTCCTCTACTGTTTCGACGACCTGATCGCGGCGCTCGAGGCGGTCCCCGAGGCCCTCGAGTTCGATCCCAGCGCGGTCGAACTCATGGACGACGAACTGTTCAGGCTCGCTCGGGAGTCAGAACAGTTCTCCCGCTACGAGGAGCCGATCCCCGACGAAACGGAAGCGGCGCTGATGCTCGAGTACGACTCGGAGCTCCACGACGACTTCGAGGAAGCGATCGGGCAAACGAACGCTCACTTCGTCGACGAGGGCGACGCCTTCGATGCTATCGAGGCCTACACCGAGGACGAGCAGGCGGACCTCTGGAAGCTTCGAAAGGCGGCTATCCCGCTGCTGATGAGCCTCGAGGGCGATCCGAAGCCGTACCCCTTCATCGAGGATGCGACGGTGCCGCCAGCCGAGCTCGCCGACTACGTCGAGGGGTTCATGGACGTCCTCGAGGCCCACGACACGTCCGCCGCGTACTTCGCCCACGCGGGCAGCGGGACGCTTCACATCCGCCCCATTCTCGACCTGAAAGACGACGACGGCATCCAGACGATGCAGTCGATCACCGAAGACGTCACCGACCTCGTCCTCGAGCACCACGGCTCGTTCTCCGGCGAGCACGGCGACGGGCTCGCACGGACGGCGTTCAACCGGAAGCTGTACGGCGAGGAGCTGTGGGAGGCGTTCAAGGCGGTCAAGTTGGCCTTCGATCCCGACTGGCGACTGAACCCGGGAACGGTCGTCTACACCGACGACGAGCCGACCGACATGCGCGAGAACCTCCGGTATGGGGCGAGTTACTCCTCGATCGAACCGCAGACGAAACTCGACTTCTCGGAAGAGGGCGGGTTCTCGCACCTGGTGGAGCTG
Source organism: Natronolimnohabitans sp. A-GB9 (assembly GCF_030848565.1). Taxonomy (GTDB): domain Archaea; phylum Halobacteriota; class Halobacteria; order Halobacteriales; family Natrialbaceae; genus Natronolimnohabitans. The sequence continues at coordinate 43,884 of NZ_JAVDDV010000023.1, read as the reverse complement.
TGTAACGGCTGTGGGACCTGTCGCCAGACCGACGACGTGATGTGTCCAACCTATCGGGGGATGAACGACGAGATCGCGACGACCCGTGGGCGGGCGAACATGCTCCGGGCGGCGATCTCCGGGGAGCTCCCCGAGGACGAACTGTACTCGAAACGATTCCAGGAGGAAGTGCTCGATCTCTGTGTCGGCTGTAAAGGCTGTAAGAGCGACTGTCCGACCGGCGTCGACCTGGCGAAGCTCAAAGCCGAGACCAAGTATCAGTACCACGAACGCGAGGGTGTCGGCCTCCGGGAACGGCTGTTCGGCAACATCGATACGCTCTCGAGGATCGGAAGCGCGCTCGCGCCGCTTTCGAACGTCGGTCAGAAGCTCCCTGGAAGCCGTCTCCTGATGGAAACGGTCGTCGGTATCGCCCCCGAACGTGAGCTTCCCACCTTCGAGCGGGAATCCTTACAGGAGTGGTACGAGAAGCGTGGCTCGCGTGTGAGCCCGGAAACGGCCGACAGAAAGGTGGTTTTGTTCCCCGATACGTACACGAACTACAGCTACCCCCGGGCCGGGAAAGCCGCCATCGCCGTCCTCGAGTCCGCGGACGTCCACGTCGAGATTCCCGACGAGGCCGCCCCGAGCGGCCGGGCGGCGTACTCGGTCGGGATGCTCGACGCCGCCGAGGAGCGTGCTCGGACGAACGTCGAACTGTTCGCCGAATACATCGAGGACGGCTACGACGTCGTCGCCATCGAGCCCTCCGATGCCGTGGCTTTTCAGGACGAGTACCTCGATCTCGTGAGTACGGCGGCCGCCGAGACGGTCGCGGCGAACGCCTACGGCGTCTGTGAGTACCTGGATACCTACCGTCTTGTTGAGGAGCTCCCGCTCGAGGAGACGGACGAACGACTCTCCTATCACGGTCACTGCCACCAGAAGGCGGCCGGGAAGGACCACCACGCCGTCGGCGTGCTCCGCCGTGCCGGCTACGCCGTCGATCCGATCGATTCTTCGTGTTGTGGGATGGCCGGAAGCTTCGGCTACGAAGCCGAACACTACGACCTCTCGAAGGAGATCGGCGAGCGTCTCTACGAGAAACTCGACGAGAGTGGCGGGACGCCAGTCGCTCCCGGCGCCTCCTGTCGGAGTCAGATCGGCGATCGAGAGACGCGAGACGAGAACCCTCCACATCCCATCGAGAAGGTAAACGAACAGCTCTCGCGGTCGTAATCATCGCTAGTTTTTAGCGATAGCGGTCGCGTTTCGCGCGTCGTGGCTTCGTGAGTCCGAGCGGGAACCGAGACTGCCGACTCGAGCCGACAACGTTCCGTAGCGACGTCGCGATGGCGAGAAAAATCGAACCGGTAGACGAACAGTACTGTTAGAAGACGTCGAACACCGCTGGCAACACATCGGGCATGATGTAGACGAACACCAGCGCCCAGAATCCGACGAACACCGCGTAGTAGACCAGCGGAATCAGGTTCAGCCGGATAATCCGTCCCTCCTGGCCGACGAGGCCGACGGTCGCGAGTGCTGCGATGACGTTGTGGATCGCGACGAGGTTACCGATCGCCCCACCGACGGCCTGTGCACCGACGATGATCTGCGTCGGGAAGCCCAGTTCTGACGCCGCCTCGAACTGGAACGCACCGAAGGTGATGTTCGAGGCGGTGTTCGATCCGGTCATCGCTGCGGCGAGTGCGCCGATCAACGCCGCGATAGCGGGGTAGGCCGGACCGAAGACATCTGCGGTCGCGACCGCGAGCACCTCGATCATACTTCCGACCTCCGGCGCACTATCGGGGGCACCGGAGAGCAACATCACCTGGACCATCGCGATAACGAACACGAGCGCGATCAGCGGGGAGACGATCTTCTCTCCGGCTTCACGCCACGCTTTGCTGACCTGGTCGGTGTTCATCCCAAAGAGTGGGATCGCGACGAGCGCACTCACGAGCAGCCACAGGCCGGGAGCGTGGCCCCACTCGATCGCTGCGGCGTGTCCCGTCCCCAGGATGTTCGACCACTCGAGGACGAACAGCGAACTGGTGAAAAACTCCGTGATCGGTTCGATCACGCGGGTGATCACCAGCAACACGACGAGGAAGATGTACGGCGACCACGCTCGGAACAGCGACATCGCCCGTCCGCCGTTCGTCGCGGCCGTCGTTCCACCGCCGTTCTCACCCGGTTCGATCGTTCCGACCCAGTGACTGGGCCACTCCTCTCGCGGCGGGAAATCCCACTTCTCCTCGGGCAGAAAGTACCCCGCCTTGAGAGCTGTCTCTTACCCACAAATTCTATTCCCGTAGCTGAGAAGTTGAGGCTGGGAGATGGGACGAGATCAGCGGAGTTGGCGACCTGATCTGAACGATGACGGGGAGTTGTGTGACATGGATGTATCAGGTTGGATTCGGACGGAGTTTCGGGCAGCGGAGTTCGGAGACAAGCGTCTTACCGATCGATTGGTCCAACTCGGGGATGAACTCGGCAGTTCACCTGCCGAGTCCATCCCGGCTTCCTGCGAGGACTGGGCGTCCACAAAGGCTACATACCGATTTTGCGATAATGAGAGTGTGGAACCGACCGAGATTCTCTCTGCTCACAGGCAGTCACAGCGATCACGGGTGAGTGGCGGAGACGAGCTGTTGGTCGTCTCCGACACGACGTATCTCACCTTTCCTCGCCACCCAGCCAAGGACGGTCTTGGAGATATTAGTTCCTCAGATATCGACGTAGAAGGCGTCAAATTACACACTTCCGTTGGTATTCGCCCAGACACGCAGCAGATGACTGGGGTCATCGACCAGCAGGTGCTGGTCGAGGACCAACAGGCGGGCAACACTTACAGCACAAACGGCAAAGACGACCCAATTCTCCTTGAGAACGAGCATGAAAAGTGGTTGCGTGGGGATAGGGAAGCCGCCGAGTGGCTTCCCGAAGACGTGCGTCCGATTTTTGTCCATGACCGAGGTGGGGACGCCTTCTCGTTGTACGAGGAACTGAGCAAGGAGAGTGCTAACGCTGGTTTCGTTGTTCGAGCCAATCAAAACCGACGAGTCTTGACAGAAGGTGGTGAAGGTGGGAAACTCTTCGATTGGAGTAGCGACCTCGCAGAACGAGGTCGCAACTCCATCGAGATTCAACAAGGCGGTGGACGAGAAGCCAGAACAGCCGAAGTCTCAATCACTGCAGGAACCTGTGAGTTGCGCGCACCGCGAAATAATCCGGATCAAGAAGGGTCCGTCAAAGTGAATGTGGTGAGAGTGGATGAAGTCAATGGGACTGGCGATCCGATTCAGTGGGTGTTACTCACCACTGAATCGGTCGAAACGTTCGACGATATTCTAGCCATTATCGAGTACTACGGCCTTCGCTGGCGGATCGAAGACTGGCACAAGGTGCTGAAGAGCGGTTGTAAAATCGAAGAACGGCAACTGCAAACGTGGGAGCGTATGGAAGTGTTGTTGAGCGTGTATTCAGTGATTGCCTGGAAGGTCTTGGAGTTACGAGAGCTAGCCCGTGGAGAGAGTTCAGTTGCTCCAGAGATCTTGTTAAGCGAGGCCGAACGCGCAGTTCTGGAAACGAAATTTCCAGAACTGAGCGGTCAAAGCGGGAAAGCCTACGCGGTACATGTGGCGAAGCTTGGCGGATATTTAGACCGCGGTTCAGATCCTCCTCCAGGCTGGGAGACGATGTGGAAAGGGCTTCAGAAGCTCCGCATGTGGGCAGAAGGCTACGAACTGGGTGCTGAATGAGCGCCACAGCCGCTCATTCAGCGAGACTCTCCGTGAATCCAGCTTTTGTTCAGGGTCACAGACTGTCCAGCCTCTGAAAGTCGTAAGCCAGTATCAATAATGATTCCTTCCTGACTGATCTATTCATATCGGGCGGAATTTGGTTGATTTTTCTCAGTAGAGATGAGTTATGGGTAAGAGACAGGCCTTGAGAGCGGGAATGACGATCGCGGTGCCGACCATCGATCCGATCAACGCCGGGAACTCGGCCGTCAGGAACCACGCCGAGAGCCAGTAGGGAACGGCGAAGGCGATCCCCGCGAACAGACAGAGCGGCCAGACCTCGAGTGCTGGCTCGAGTGAGCGTTCGTCTTTCGGGCTAAAGAAGTAGACGACCATCCCGACGGCGAACAGCGGCATCACGAACCCGACCAGCGCGTGGTAGGTGGCTGCCCAGGCGGCGACTTCGACCGAGTACTCGGCGACGGTCATCCCCTCGGCCTGGATCGCCTCCTGTGTGAACGCGACGCTCTCGAGGGGGTCCTGGATGCCGACGATGATCGGAGTTCCCACTGCGCCGTAGGTCACGGCGATGATGTGTCCGATCAGCGCAGCGAGCACCGCTGCAAGCGCCGGGAACCCAAGCGCGAGCAACAGCGGTGCGACGACCGCAGCCGGCGTCCCGAAGCCGGCAGCGCCCTCGATGAACGTCGCGAGTAGAAAGCCAAGCAGGACGATCTGAACGCGTCGATCGTCCGATATCGCCGTGAACCCTTCGTTGATCCGATCAAACGCACCAGCCTGCATCAGCGTATACAGCAAGACGAGCGCGCCGAAAACGATCCAGAGGATCTCGAGAGCCGTCATCACTCCGACGATCGACGCTGCCGCGAGATACTCGGGGGGATTGTTCCACATGACGTATCCGATCCCGAGTGCAACGCCCCACGCGATCGGCATCGCATACGTCGCCGGCCACAGCAGCCCGACGATCAAGATTGCGACGACCACCAGCGGTAACGCCGCAGCGAGTGTCTCTACAACCATCTTTCAGGACCTCCCGTCGACTCGAGTCGACTGATGTAGTTACCCCCTGTACACGGATTTCGGTGGGTCGACAGTATTGCCCCTATGTCCATTGCAAACACCTCACACAATACGCATCAGAACCATATTAATAAATATGATGGTAGAAGATGCGATACATACATAATCGAAATTTAGTCATGCAATACAATTTCTAAAATGCCAAATCCGAAAATAGCTACAAATCAATCGTACTGTGCTGTGGGTACGCTACGGACCGAAACGAGCAGTAGTGACGCCCGGAGCCATCGTGATCGGTGTCCATGGCCGAGACGGGCCCCTGTCGATCAGTGCCGGCGTACACACGATCCGCTTGACGTGTCCAGGCCGTTTTCTACTCGCCCGTATCGACGACTCGATTCCGAAGGGTTCCAACCCCCTCGTACGTGATCTCGACGGCATCACCGGGTTCGATGAGTCCGGGGTTCGCAGGGCTGCCGAACGCGACGACGTCACCCGGTTGGAACGTAAACCGTCTCGAGAGATACGAGAGTATCTCGTAGGGATCGAACAACATCAGTTCCGTGTTTGCGTCCTGTCGTCGTTCACCGCTTACGTCCGTCCACATATCGATTCCAGTCGGATCGACATCGGTCTCGATCCACGGGCCGAGCGGTCCGGAGCCGTCGAACGCTTTCCGTGCGGTTCGGCCCTGTTGGTCGAGGGCGTCGACGTCGTTCATGATCGTGTACCCACGGACGACGTCGGGGACCTCGTCCTCCGAGACGTCGTGGCACGGTTCGTCGATGACCGCCGCGAGCTCGCCGGCGTAGGTCAGTTCGTCCGTGAACTCGGGATAGGGAATCGGCTCCTCGTGTGCCACCAGGGACGTCGGCGGCTTGATGAAAAAGTCGGGTTCCTCGGGGCGCTCGTACTCCATCTGATCTAAGGTTTCCGCGTAGTTGCGGCCGACACAGTACAGCGCCGATGGCTCACAAGGCGGCAAGAGATCGCCGTCGACGCCGACTTCGTAGCTCTCGTCGTCGGCGTGGACGACGCCGTCGTCGTACTGTCCGGTAACCGGTCCATCGGAAGTCGCGATCCGTGCGAGTCGCATTACCGGACGTCGTGAGTCCAGGTGGGTATGTCTACCGATTCGACCTCGACACGGTCGGCTGGGACTGCGCTCGAGTTGATCGTCTGCCGACGGGCTGTCCGGCCGTCCACTCGTTTCGACAATCTGGCACGGCCCTCCTCCGCATAGCTACTGTACCGTATCTGGAGTAGGTACAATTGATACAATCGGTGCAATAGGTAGAGTACCTATTGTACCTACCTCACCTATTGTATCTGAAATAGCTCTCGTCTCGAGTCGTTTGCCACGAGCAACCAATCATTCAAATTATTATTTCAGCAATTCCCTCTATGATGTTGCCAAAGTAGAGCAATATTGGCCTGCCTGTCGAACGAGTGCTAGCTCTTGAATACCCTACAAGCAACTTCCGCCCCGAGCCGTTTTTTATGATCTTAGATAGATTATTTACCCACAAATATCAGTAATAGACGCGAACTACTGTGCGCTAGTACAGACTATTCGATACGATAGTGGGTCTATCGGTAATACGGCGGCCAACGCCTCTTTGTCCGACTTAACGATACGAAATCGCGATTCCAAGTCGCTGGTGACTGTGCCGTCGACCGTCGACTCAGACCCAAGTATGTTGCTCTATATGCACAACATTCAATAGAACTATTTATGCTGTTAGAACTATATATCACAGGCTTTCTCTGTCCTCGAGATATCGTGACTCCCGATAGCCAAGGGAGTTTCCTGATCGTGATACTGCCGGACAGCAGTCACTGCTACGGACTGGTGTTCCGATCTCCTGCCGATCGCCACACAGGCGGGTTCCTGGACAGGGCGGCGAGTGTCCACCCGTGCTGTCTGGCACCACGACCAACACCCTCGAACGATCGGACACACTGAGTGCTGTCCACTCGATCGATTTCTCGTGGTTTCACAGAACCGAATTTCCGGTATTTACGATATATGGTAGAGAGCAGAAATCAAACAGAATGCTTTAGCAGTATGTTTCCAATACACTAGCTATGGAAGGACGTGAGCGTTCTGGACGATCAATCAAATCGAATGGCACACTGTTCGCCATCATAGAAGCCCTTAAAGAGACCAACGGCGCAGGAGTGACCGAACTCGCTGACCGGCTCGGATTGGCAAAAAGTACCGTACACAAACATCTCGTGAGTCTCGAGCGCAATAGATACGTCGTCAACGAAGACGGCTACTATCGCCTCGGACTCGAGTTCTTCAACACCGGTGTCCACGTTCGAAATCAGTACGAGGTCTACCACGCCGCGAAGGATCGAATCGACCGGTTAGCCGCCGAGACTGACGAGGCGGCCTGGCTTATCGTCCACGAAAACGGGCTTGGAATGTTCGTCTACGGCGTTCCGCAGAACGAATCGTTCTCGTTCGATTCGACGATCGGGAAGTGGGTCTACCTCCACGCGAACTCGGCGGGGAAGGCGATTCTCGCTGATCTTCCCAGAGAAGAGGTCGAAGAGATCATCGATCGTCACGGTCTGCCGGCCCAGACAGAGAACACGATCACTGATCGGCAGGTGTTGTTCGACGAACTCGAGGCGGCACGCGAGCGCGGGTACGCGATGAACTTCCAGGAGGATCTGCGAGGGCTCCACGCGATCGCGACGCCGATCATCAGCGACGGACGCCCGGTTGCGGCTGTGACGATCGCTGGTGCCGCCAACCGTCTCACCGAAGACCGCATCGAGGACGAACTGTACGGGGCGTTGCTCGAAGCCGTCGACGACATCGAACTTCGACTCGTGTACGGATAGCGATTCATACGGTCTCCTGACGTCACTGGTACTACCGGACAGAACGAGGTGCACAGTCGCCACCCGTCTCGGGAGCGTCTCGAGCGGGTTTTCCATAATAATTAATACCTTCGGTAACGGTCACCACACATAGTCTGTATGTATTTCATCGATTCCTTCAACCGCTCCGTCCGGCGACATTCGTCGGATATCGCCCTCGTCTTCGACGACGGTCAGTCGGTGACATACGGGGAGTTAGACGAGCGGACGACGCGGCTCGCAAACGCCCTGAACGAGCAGGTCGCCGATCGTCGAGTCGCAACTCTCGCGAACAACGGCTACGCGGCGATCGAGACGATGATCGCGAGTCAAAAGCGTGGGATCGGCAACGTGCAACTTCCGTTTCGCGACAGTCCAGGCGGACTCGTCTCGATGCTCGAGCCGACTGACGCGGCCGTTCTCGTCTTCGACGACGAAAACGCCGACACGGCCCTCGAGGTCCTCGATCGCTCCGCCCTCGAGTATGGGATTCACGCGGGCGAGAAACCGATCGATCACGAAGCCGTCGACTCCTACGACGTCGTTCTCTCGGATGCCTCGACGGCCGACGTCGAGCCGGATCCGGAGTACGAACACGGCGTGTTCTACACGAGTGGGACGACGAGCACGCCGAAGGCAGTGCTGTTCGACCAGGAACAGCTGTGGCACGGCAGCACCCAGGTGGTCATGGAGATGGGAATCGAGGAGACGGACACGGCGTTGGTCACGTCACCGTGGTATCACATGGTGACCTGTGACGCCTGGATCCTCCCACACCTTCAGGCGGGGGCGACGCTGGTCGTCCAGTCCGACTTCGACCCCGACGAGGCGTTGCGACTCACCGACGACCACGACGTCACCGGCGTCCTCGCCGTCCCAACCCAGCTACACGCACTGGCAGACTGCCAGCGCGAGGCCGAGTACGACATCGACTCCCTCTCGTATATCCGGACCGGCGGTTCGATCGTCACGGAGTCGCTCGTCGAAAAGGCCTCGACGTACCTGACCGAGGGCATCTACAACACCTACGGGTTGACCGAGGGCGGGCCGAACCTGACCTTCGCCCATCCGTCGGTTCAGGCCGAGCATCCAGGGACGATCGGCAAGGAGTCGTTCGTTTCCGAAGTCCGGGTCGTCGAGGCCGTCGATCCCGACGACGAGCCCGATCCCGAAGCAACGGTCGCTCCCGGCGAGACTGGCGAGGTTCTCGTTCGCGGCCCCGGCACGTGTGACGGCTACATGGACCGCCCGGAGGCAGCCGACTGGCTGCTCGTCGACGACGAGTGGATCCGGACGGGTGACTGCGCCGACGTCGACGAGGATGGCTTCCTGTATATCGTCGGTCGTATCGACAACATGATCGTCAGCGGCGGCGAGAACATCTATCCCGAGGAGGTCGAGGAGGTCATCGAAGGCCACACAGACGTCGAGGAAGCCGCCGTCGTCGGTCTCGAGGACGAGGAGTGGGGCCACCGTGTCGCCTGTGTGGTCTGTACCGAGTCCGAAGACCTCGAGACCGACGATCTCGACCGATTCTGCAAGAACCACGACGAACTGGCGAATTTCAAACGCCCACGCGAGTACGTCGTAATAGAAGACTCGCTTCCGCGAACCGACACCGGCACCATCGAGCGGGAGACGGTCCAGACGGAGTACTTCGCCGAATAGCCCAGCACGGCCGTCGTCACGTCCCGCCGATCGCCGCTCCCGCGCTTGTGATCGGTGAGAGATCGGGACAGCAATCCGTATCACTCGTGGGCGACGAAAAGCGACGGCTACCGCTCCCGATAGCGTGCTTCGGTGAACGTGTCCGCGTCGAAAAAATACCGCCGAAAGAATCGTCGTTGGTCGGACCGCCGTCAGTCGTTAGTTGTCTTGCTGGCTCTTCTGGACGTCGACGTCCTCGAAGGCGACGTCGCGTTCGGTGACGTCGACGGTCATCTGGCCAACGTCTTCGATCTCGGCGTCGATGGTGTCGCCGTCGGCGAGCGGGCTGACGCCTTCCGGCGTCCCAGTAGTGATGACGTCGCCGGCTTCGATCGTCGCGCCGATCGAGGCGTACTCGACGACGTCGGCACAGCTGTAGATCATCCCGCCGGTGTTTTGCTGTTGTTTGGTCTCGCCGTTGAGCTGGAGTTCCATCTCGAGATCGTGGGGGTCGTCGAACTCGTCGGGCGTCGTGACGCAGGGACCGATAATGGTGAACGTATCGTAGGACTTGCGGTTGGAACGGTCCTGGTCACCGCGGACGGAGACGTCGAGCAGGATGGTGTACCCCAGGACGGCGTCCCAGACGTCCTCGGCGTCGATGTCTTTGACGTCCTCACCCATGACGAACGCGAGTTCGATCTCGTGGTCGACGCGTCGGTCGTTGAAGGGGAGTTCGATACCGTCTTCGGGACCGGCGACGCTCGAGGGGGCTTTGAGGAAGTAGCCCTTGTCCTCGATGGTGAACCACTCCTCGGTGACGATGTCCTTGTCGGCCAGCGCCTCCTCGACGTGGTTTTCGTAGTTCAGCGGCGCGGCGATGACCTTACCGGGTCGGCGGACGGGCGATTCGATGGTTACCTCTTCACGGTCGTAGTCGGCGTCCTCCTCTTCGTACTCGCTGGCATCGAGGTCCTTGCGAGCGTACTCCTTGAGCGGGTCGTTCGTCTCGAGACCGAGTTCGTCGGTGACGTCGACGATACCGTCGTCGTCGGTCAGCAGGCCGAGTCGATCGTCGTTGAATCTGACGAGTCGCATGGTAGAACCACTGCGACGCGCCCACATAAATCATCCTTTCTCGGATTTTGCCCGTCCGAAAAATGGTGAAGGATTTCGCTCCCGAAACCGGAGCAGGACTGCGACTCGAGTCGCCACTTCGGCGAGTGGGGAGCCGGAAGCCAATCCGGTCAGCCGCTTGCCTCGATCTGATCGTCGAAGACGTCTTCCGACGGGAACACACTGCGACAGTCTTCACACACCATCTGTCCGTCGATCGCGTACTCCCAGAGCTTGCCACCACAGTCCAGACAGTCGAAGTGTGCCCGGACGAACGGATCGTGCTCCGCGTACGGGTTCTCGAACTCTGCCATACTGATTTTCTAGGGACACCGACGCATAAAGGATACGGACTGCCGGAAGCCAGTTCCGGCACAACCGGAAGACGAGTCGTGGTTGTTCGGGAGTATTACTCGTCGATGGCGGACTCGGCGTAGAAGTTGAACGCCTCGAACACCGGACGGTCGGTCATACCCAGGAGGATCGCTTCCTCGCCGTCGGGTTCGTGGTGGTGTGGCTCGTCCGGCGGGATCACGAAGATGTCCCACTGTCCCCACTCGAGGGTCTCGCCACCGACGTGGGTCGCGCCTTCACCCTCGATGACGAAGTAGACCTCCGTGGCGTTGTGGAAGTGGGCCTCGGTTTCCTCCTGGAGGAGTTGGGCCCGGAACGACATCGTCGGGAACAGCGGCGGCTGGCCCGTCGTCGGGTTGACGTAGGCCATGTTGTACCCATCGTAGGGGTCGGGCGTGTTGTTGTCCGCACGCTGACGAAGCGTCTGGATAGTCTCCTCCCAGCTAAAGCGGTGGGGCGGCGTCGGCTCGCGGATTCCCTCGAACGGTCCGGGGATCCCGTCGCTTTTGGACGCTTCAGGAGGTCGTGCCTGTCCGTACTGGGAGTCCCAATAGCCCTGGGTCTTGGTGACCGGCTGGCGCTCGAGTTCGTGGTTCTCGAAGACGTTCGAGGCGTTCAGCGAGTCGAGCACCAGCGGCAGATCCAGTACGTCGAGCCACATCGCCGTCTCGTCGGAATCGTTGACGTGGTCGTGCCACTCCCACTGAGGCGTCGTGATGAGGTCGTTGTTCTCCATGGGGAACTCCTCGCCCGCGACGACCGTTTTCATGTCTTCGTGACCGTCGATCGTAAAGCGCAGAGCATTGGCTCCGTGGCGGTGGGACGGCGCCGTCTCACCCGGCGAGACGGTCTGGACACCGACGTAGATCGTGTTCGAGATGGCGTTGTCCATCCCGGTGTTGATCGGGACGGCAACCCGGCGCTGAAAGCCCGGCGGGAGCTCCTCGATGGGCATGTCCTCTTCGACGTTGTCGATCACCTGCTTGATATCGTCCCACTTCCAGATCTCCGCTTCGAGGTCGTCGTAGACGGTTCCCATCGTGTTCTCGACCTCCCACAACGGCCGGAGATTGTTCTCCTCGAGGAGGTCCCGAGTATCCGAAGTCAGTTCTATGCGGTCTTCGGGCTCTTGCTCTGCCATACTGGATACTTCCGGAAGAATCATCATAAGTGTGTTGGAGGATCCCGAGGTTCGGAATCGAGAGCGGCTACCACATCGTGGAGTTTCGGGAGCGGACGGCTCTTACAGGAAGCGGTCCGTCCGTGTAGTCTCGTAGCCCGCAGTGAGCGAGTCGAACGTCTCGTCGATCGAATCGACCGTCCAGCCGTCCTCGGCGACACCGATCCGGGTCTGACGCGGCTCCGAAAGGATCCCGATCTCGTCGCCCGCGGCCGTCACCGTAACACCGGTAACGTCGGCGGCCGCCTCGCTCAGCAGGTACGCCGCGGCGGGAGCGACGTCCTCGGGCGGCATCTCCTCGCGCGTGTACGGGCGATGTTCTTCGGGGATCGACTCGGTCATCCGCGTGTAGCCGTTGGGCACGAGCGCGTTGACCCGAACGTCCTGGCGGTGAAGCTCCGTCGAGGCCGCACGGACGAACCCGAGGATCCCGGCGTTCGCGCTCGCGTAGGCGAGTTGACCGACGTTACCCAGCGCACCCTTGGAGCTGACGGCCAGAAACGATCGATCCGTGGGCGGATCGTCCGCTTCCCGCCAGTGTCCGACCGCGCTTCGCAACAGCGTGAAATTGCTTCGGAGGTGAGTGCGGACGACCTCGTCCCAGTCCTCGTCGGACAACGTCCAGGACATACCGTCGCGGAGGATTCCCGCGAAGTTTGCGACGCCGTCTAGCCGGCCGAACGCCTCGAGGGTCGTTTCGATGGCGTCCGCGGCGTCGTCGGCATCGGCGGCGTCGCCGAAGTGAGCGACCGCAGACGCCCCATCGATCTCGTCGTCGATCGACGCGGCGACCTCGCGGGCCGGTTCCGGATCCGAACCGCTACCGTCGACCGCGGTTCCGAGATCGGAGACCACGACGTTCGCCCCCTCGCTTGCGAGTTCCCATGCGGTGGCAGCACCGAGACCACGCCCGCCGCCGCCGACGAGATACGCTGGGTCAGTCATGCGCCACCCCCGTGGACGTCCGAACGGCCGTGTCCGATCCCGCGTCGCAGTCCGCTACCGTCACCGATTCGGTTCGGACGAGGGATCACTGTGTGTGACTGTCGTCTCGCATCAGTTACACAGACCATACGTGGTGTACGAACTCGTCGATAATCAGAATTCGGGACGTGTCATCGGGGCTCGGTGACTGCAGGGGCGTCGGTGGCGTGAACTGATCGACCGAAACATCGATTCGCATTACAAGCACCGACAACAAATGGAATGGATTTACATAGACCTGGATCTAACTACGAGTATGGTACTCGAGACAGACATCGAGGACGTTACAGCGAAGCAAGAGGACCTTCCGGACGTCGACGACGTCTACGACGAAGACGAGGAAGTCCCGATCGAAGACGTGTTCGACGACGCGTTCGTTCAGGAACGAACCGAGTTCGGGTCGTTCGACGAACTGGTCGCAGCCAGTCCAAGCGAGGCCGACTCCGCCGCCGACCTCGAGACCGTCCCCCACGGCCGGTGGGACGAGTTCGTCGCCGAGTCGACCGAGTTCGACGACGAGGAATCGTTCGTGCTGGCCGCCCGTGACCACTGGGTCGCCAAGCGACTGGATCTGGTCTAACAGACTGGAGATCGAACGACCTGTCTCCTTTTCATAGGCATCGATCGACGAGTCGCGCTGCTGTCCATCGAAGATCAGAAGGCAGAGTCGGCGAGGGCTGTGGCTCACATTCGAGACGTCGTACTCGAGTGAACCGGTAGTCGGAGCCAGTCCGTCGAAAACGAGTGTCGACCGCGGAAAACGGTTTCAGTGCGCGCTTAGTAGTTGCCGGTCGAGACGATCGGTGGCCCCTCGTGGGGGCCGTACGGTGCGTCGTCGAGCCACTCACCGGCGGTTTCGAAGTGGTCGGACATCTCGGCGGCGACCTCCTTGCGAAGCACCGTCACCGGGTCGTCGCCCTGGAGGTACTCGAGGGCCTGGCCGGCCGCGCCGATGTTGTACTCGGCGGCCTTCTCGCGGCGTGCCGCAAACAGTTCGACTTCGTTGTGTGCGACTGCTTCCGTCTGTGCGTCGAGTGCGACCGAGATGGCCGAGGCGGCCTCGTCAGCGTCTGGAACCCCGGAGTTCATCCCGCGTGCACCGAAGGGGGCAAGCAGGTGGGCCGCCTCGCCGGCGAGCAGCACGCGGCGGTGTTCGTCGACGAACGTGTCCGCCTGGACCTGAAGGAAGTGATACGTCGAGACCCACTGCAGGTCGTCGGCGTACTCCTCGCCCATGATGTCGCTGACGAACTCCCGCATCCGCTCTTCGCTGCTGAGTTCTTCGGGGTCGTCGCCCTCGATACACTGGATGTCGAGCCGCCAGCCGCCCGTGAAGGGGACGAGCAAGACGTTGCGACCGTCGGCTTCGGGTGCATCGTAGTGGAACAGCCGCTCGAGGTCGGGGTGATCGTCGTCGATCTCCTCGTCCTCGATGTCGGCGATGATGAAGGCGTTCTCGGACTGATCGCCCTCGAAGTTCGCGCCGATCTCCTTGCGAACCGTCGAACCGGCGCCGTCAGCACCGATCAGATACTCCGTTTCCCACACGTCGCCGTCGGTCGTCTCGACGGTGACGCCGTCGGGCGAGGAGTCGACGGCGGCGACCTCCGACTCCCAGTGGATCTCGATGCCGGCTTCCTCGAGTGCCTCGAGCATGTACTGCTCGGTGACGACCTGTGGAATGCTGGTGAAGTGTGGGATGTCACCCGATCCACCCGGCGAGTTGTACGTCCGGTTGAATACTTCCTTGCCCTTGTACAGCGTTCGGCGAGTCGGCCAGACGAGGCCCTCGTCGACGAGGTCCGTACCGAGCCCGGGATGGATTCGCTCGAACGTCCGCAGCGTCGCGCCGTGGACGTAGATCGCGCGGCTTCCCGCTCGGTCCCGATCCTCTGGCTCCGCCTCGAGGATCGCCGTATCGATACCGCGTGCGTTCAACGCGAGTGCGGCCGTCATACCGACGGGTCCAGCGCCCGCGACCAGTGCTGGTTTATCAGTCGTATCTCCGCTCATGATGAGCAGTGACGGACCACGGCATCATAGTAGTTGTGGTTGTCCACTGTAGCTCGTCTTTGAGGTGACAGAGTTCGATATAGGTCGCCTTAGTATTACACTCGGCGATAGAGTGGCGGGCACGAGCGGTGAAAACGGGTCAGCTTCACATTATGGATGCGTACGTCTTTCTCTCGTCACCCCCACCACACTGTTGGGAGTCATTAGTTCACATACAGCGTTTCTCGGTAGCGAACAACCGTTGGGGGCGGCGACGTCGCCGAACCTGTCGTTACCGATCCCTGTCAGCCGGCGGCTGCTGGACGGCCGTGACGATCGGCTCCTCGAGCGGTAGTGCCATCTCGAGGTCGATCACGTTCGTGCTGGTGACGTTGAACCCGACCTTTTCGTAGACGGCGATCGCACGGGGACGGTCACGGGAGACGTTAAGCTGAAGTTCGTCGTGTTCCCGGTGGTCAGCGTGAGCAACGACGTGCTCGAGTAACTCCGTTCCGATACCGCGGTTCTGGTACTGCGGGTGGACGAAGATCACGAACTCCGGTTCGGAGGCGTCGGCGGGAACGACGGCGACGTGGCCGACGATTTCGTCGTTACAGGTCGCAACTAGATTCCAGCCCTCGCTCGTGAGCCGTCGCAACCACCGCTTGCGTTCGGCGGGGTCGTCCGGTGGAAGTGCCATCGTCGTGGTCTCGACCGCGTCGTACATCGCGAGCAACGATTCGTCGACCGGTACATCGTAGAGTTCAATCAGCACGGGATCGCCCGCGTCGTCGATATATCGCGGACAACGTGGTGGACAGTGTTCCGTCCCCTCGCAGTCGGAGTTGTCCCACCCGCTACACACGTTCGACGCCATAGTGTTCGATTCGTCGCTATCCAGTTACTCAATACTTTCCACGAATACCAGTCGTTGGCAGTTTCAGTATGTAGTCATACTGTCGGACAGCACTATTCATAGTTCGGTCACGCGACTGTGGTCGTCCCCGCGGGTGAGGGACGCAACGTCGCGCTCGACGGTTCTCTAACTGCTGTACGACAGTATCAGAGACGCGCGACGAGACCGATTAATACGGTCGGAGCTCCTCCGATCTTCCGTCGTTCGTGGTTGTTCGCTATTGGAGAACGTTCTCGTGCTTCGTCGTCATGTTCTCTCACTCTAACCGTCGACTGATGGGTCGAATCGGACGACACCGCAGGGTTCGACCCATCAGTTCAGGCTTGGACCGCCACTAGCGGTTTGGACAGCGGGAAGAGATGTACAGTACGACGGACACGCCGTGAATACGCGTACGCGCGGACACTCGGATTCAAGACTTGTGTATTACAATACTCGAAAGATTGGCATATCGCGTTACACAAATATCCGTACACTCGTTTTGGACGATTTTTGTAATTCGCCCGAATATAGTGGGGAGATAGCTAGATACTGCGTCGATGATTCCAACGTCCGTTCAGAATTTACAGTAGTATGGATGTAAGGAACGGTCGAACGTACGACGAACACACCGGACGTTCAACTCGTGGTTACCACCTGGACGCCAATACCAAGTCGATCGGATAGGTAACCCGGTTCAGTCGTCACTATGATATTCCTACCAGTCATAGCAAGAGTATATTTACGAGATATACGTGAAAACTGTAGTTTCATGCAGTGCGATTAGCTATCGCTATTTTGTATGGTTATCCGAAGTCGGTCGGACCGTTTGATGTGAGCAAAAGAGTCTTGGACCTCGGAGCCATCGCCTGCAGTATGAGCCCGGACGAACCGCGACGAATTCAGTCCGCCGATAGGGTCTGTGACATCCTCGAGCACCTGCGAGAGACAGGAGGAACGACGGTTTCGGCGCTAGCCGACGCCGTCGGATTGTCGCCAGGGACGGCACACACGTATCTCGCGACCCTCGAGTCACGTGGATTCGTCCGCAAATACGACGGGGAGTACCGACTCGGCCTCGAGCTACTACCCTACGGGGAACACGTTCGGTTGCAAAACGACCTCTATCGGGCCGCCAAAGCGGAGCTCCACCGACTCGCACACGGCAGCAACGCCACCGCACACCTCATGACCGAGTACGACGGCCGACTGGTCGTGTTACACGAGGCGTTCGGCGAGGACGCGATCGGGACGGAGTTTCATCCACGGAAACGAGACCGGCCACAGACCCACCTCCACTGTACTTCGGCGGGGAAGGCGATTCTCGCCCACATGCCGGACTACCGAGTCGCGGAGATCATCCACGACCACGGGCTCGTCTCCTATACGTCCTCGACGATCACGGATCCCGACGAACTCGCCGCGGAACTCGAGGACATCCGGGAACGCGGGTTCGCACTGAACGATCAGGAACAGATGCAGGGGATCCGTGCGGTCGGCGCTCCGATCCTCTACGACGGTGAGCACGTCCTCGGAGCAGTCAGTCTCTCGGGGTCGGCGAGTAACTGGAGCGGCGACCGCTTCCGCGAGGAGTTCCCGGAGAAGGTCATGCGGGCGGCAAACGCCATCGAAGTCAACGTCCACGCGGAGTACCCCGACGGAGATCGTCCCTGGATTTGATATTCTCAATACGCCACGCCGCGGCTCGCTTCTCTCTCCCGGCGGTTGGAGACGGGGTGGAATGACTGACCCGGCGATCTATTACACAAGTACGATCGTAAATAACTGATCAGGCCTCGAACGGGTTTGGTGGGTCGACTGGGTTTGACTACGTCAAATCCGTCTCTCGGGCAGCTCGAAGTAATATAATTATCTTCGGTTAGGAGCAACAGCCCCCGTCGAATAAAGGTGTATAAAGTACCGGTACCGTTATACGACCATGCTGGAATCCGACGAGAGCCAGCCGAATCAAGAGGCACTAGACCGGTATCACGTCATCGACGGCGACTGTCACTACATGGAGTCGTTCCACGACGTCGCCGAGTACATGGAAGAGCCCTGGAAGACGAAGTTCGAGGAGAGCAACTTCGACGAGAAAGGCGCAAAGCAAAACCTCAGTTCGTTCTTCCCCTTCTCGACCGGCGACCGCCAGGCCCACGGGAAGATCACCCGCGAACACTCCTCGTACCCAGACGAGCCCGAGACGCCCGAGCGGATCCGTGAAGGGATGGAGTCCATCGGCGTCGACGAGACGCTGCTGATCTCGCATCTCATCCTCGCGGGCGCCGGAACGACCGCCGACGACGACCGCCAGAGCGCGTTCGCGAAGGCCTACGTCGAGTACATGCAAGAGGAGGTCCTCGACCCCGACGACGGCATTCACGGGCTCGCGCCCATCCCCTACGGCGACGTCGACGCCTCCCTCGAGATCCTCGATCGGATCGAAGGCGAAGAGGAATACGTCGGTGCCTGTTTCGTCACCGCCGGTGCGACGCCACCGCTTGGCAACCGCAAGTACGACCCGCTCTACGAGCGGTGTGAAGAGCTCGGCCTTCCGGCGGTCTTCCACACCGGCGGTGCCGGTCTCGACGAGTACGTCCGTGCCGGCTACCAGGAGATGCTCGAGACCCACACGCTCGGCTTCCTGGAGTCGAACATGTCTCAGATCGTCAGCCTCGTCGTCCAGGGCGTCCCCGAGAAGTTCCCCGACCTGGACATCGTCTTCATGGAGTCGGGCATCACCTACATCCCCGGCCTGATCACGCGACTCGACGAGGAGTACCTCAAGCGCCCCGAAGAAGCGCCGCTGCTCGAGAAAAAGCCCGGCGAGTACATCAAGGACTTCTACTACGGCACCCAGCCCCTCGAGATCTCGGCCGACCCCGAATACCTCGAGAAGTGTTTCGACATGGTCGGTGCCGACAGCCTGATGTACGCTTCGGACTACCCACACTGGGACTACGACCGACCGACGACGGTCACCGACCTCCCGTTCCTCTCGGAAGACGAGAAAAAGCAGATCCTCTCGGGTAACGCACAGGAGGTGTTCGACCTATGAGCACGACGGAACTGATCGAAGTCAAACCCGAATCGGAGTTCGAAGAGGGCGATCGCGAACTCGTCGACGTAAACGGCATCGAAGTCGGCGTTCTCCGCGTCAACGGTGAGTTCCACGCCGTCCAGAACCGGTGTCTCCACGACTGCGGTCCGGTCGCCGAAGGGCAGGTCAGCCGGAAACTCGTCGGCGAGTTCGTCGAACCCGGCAAGCGCGTCGAGAAAGACTACGACGACAACGAGCCGATCATCTCCTGTCCGTGGCACGGTTGGTCGTACGACCTCGAGACGGGCGAGCAACTCGCCGACGACGACATCGTCCTTCCGACGTTCGACGTCGTCGTCGAAGACGGAGTCGTCTACGTCGACGGCCAGCAATAACACTCGAACGATAGTAGCCACATCCGTCGACAGCTCCGCGCAGGGTATTACACCCGTCTACGGACGACTGTCCGCCAGTACCGGCACACCCGCGACCCGGCTGCGGGTGTTCGAGACAGAGGGCTGTATCGACGACGTGCCAGTACTCACTTCTCGTTCGGGTTTTCGGTCGATCGATAGGGATGGTTTTATTTGGACGACGCGAGTACCTAGGTGTAGGTCACGCATGTGGCCGGTTCACAACACATGAGTTCACAGACAACGGACGCCGAAACGAAGTGGAACGGACTGTACATCGACGGTGAGTGGCGCCAACCCGAGGGCGCAGCGGAGACGACGGTTACCAGCCCGGCGACGGGTGAGGTCGTCGCGACGATCCCACAGGCGACCGAGGACGACGTCGACGAGGCCTACGCAGTCGCCGAACAGGCACAGACCGAGTGGGCACAGACGCCGCCACAGGAGCGAGCTGCCGTCATCGAGAGCGCAGTCGAGCGACTGCAGGAACGGCAGGACGAAGTCGTAGATCTCCTCGGACGCGAAGCCGGGAGCATCGTCCCGAAGGGAGCAAAGGAGGTCCAACTCGCTACGGGGATGATGAACGTCGCGACGAGTTTCCCGTTCCGTGACGGTGGCGACCACGAGAAGTCGATCATCCCGGGCAAGGAAAACGTCGTCGAACGCGAACCCGTCGGCGTCGTCGGGGTCATCTCGCCGTGGAACTTCCCGTTCCACCTCTCGATGCGTGCTGTCGCGCCGGCGCTCGCGCTCGGAAACGCGGTCGTCCTCAAACCCGCCGGAGACACGCCGATCACCGGCGGACTGCTCCTGGCCGACATCTTCGAGGAGGCCGGCCTCCCGGACGGACTGCTCAACGTCGTCCCCGGTCCGGGCTCGACCGTCGGTGACGCCGTCGCGAGCGACGAGCGCGCGGAGGTCGTCGCGTTTACCGGCTCGACCGAAGTCGGCCGACAGGTCGCCCAGCGAGCCGCCGAAAACTTCGCCGAGCCGGCGCTGGAACTGGGCGGCAACAACGTCCACATCGTCACCGACGATGCCGACCTCGAGCAGGCCGTCGACGCTGGCGTCTTCGGGACGTTCATGCACCAGGGACAGGTGTGTATCTCGATCAACCGCCACCTCGTCCACGAGGACGTCTACGACGAGTACGTCGAGCGGCTCACCGAACGTGCCGCGCAGCTGCCCGCCGGCACCGAACTGGACGAGGTCGTCGTCGGCCCGATCATCAACGAAACCCAGCGCGATACGGTCCTCGAGTTCATCGAGGAAACCGTCGAGGCCGGCGCAACTCTCGAGACCGGCGGCGAAGCCGACGGTCTGGTCATCGAACCGACGGTGCTGTCGGACGTCACCAACGACATGGCTGCCGCGTGTAACGAGCACTTCGGTCCGGTCGCACCGGTGATTCCGTTCTCCGACGACGACGAGGCCGTCGAGATGGCAAACGCCACCGAGTACGGCCTCTCCGGTGCCGTCCACGCCGGCGACTTAGAGCGCGCCCGCGACATTGCGGACCGCGTCGAGACCGGCATGATCCACATCAACGACCAGCCGATCAACGACGAGCCACACGTGCCGTTCGGCGGCGTCGGCGCGTCGGGTATGGGTCGGTACAACGCCGAAGCGATCCTGCGGAAGTTCACGCGAACGAAGTGGGTCTCGATCCAGCGAGAGCAACGAGAGTACCCGTTCTAAGACGGGTCGTCCGCGTTTCGAATCGGTAACGCCGTCGCCGACCGTTCGACCGCGGTTCACTATCGCCGGTTTGCCGGGCTATCGTTGGCCTCGAACCGACGACCTGTCGATAGCCGATTTTTCGCGTGATCGACGCCAATCGATAGTGTCGAACGTATCGACTGCTGATCCGTATCACCGTATACGTTCGTCCAACGTGTTCCCGACTACCGTCCATTCTTCATTTGTTATGGACTTCACTGGATAGCGTACTTTTCCTCGTCTCCCACCCACTATGTCGATAATATTCGTGAGAAACACTGGGCGACTATCGAATACGCTCGAGAACGCCGACAGCGAACTGGGTTTTAGTTATAATACATGGTCGAAGAAATATAAGGTTCTGTATTTCTCTGGTAACCCGTAGAGGCATATAAATTACAGCCAGAGGATAAAGCGGAGGTTTCGATGAGATCGTTCGACAGTTACGAGCAGTAGTGTCTCGAGTCAGAACCGAGCGTGTGGTTGCCGAATCGATCCGAATCGGATCGGATCGGATCACGACAACAAAAAACGAACGACGGCCGCCACATGCCATGACGGGCGACACAGCGAATCGACACACTCGACGAGCGATTCGGAAAACGGCGCGGACCGCGCGTGGGTCCCAGTTAGATGAGGCCCACGTACGCAGCGGCATGTGTCAGGGCCGCAGCGACGGGGATGAGGAATGCAGTCCGTAGGACGAGCAAGAGCAGCAGGTCACGGAACCGCATGGGAACGTCGTCGAACATGTCCACCATCATCGGCGCCGACGCTGCGATGAAGATCGCCTGTCCGCTCGTGACGATCACGACGAACACCTGCGTGAGCACGTCGGCCTCGACGACCATCGTCGCGCCGATGAAGTACTCCGCGCCACCGGCGATGATGCCCGTCGCGGCCATCTGCGGGTCCGGAATGCCGAGAATGTTCATCAGCGGGATGAACGGGGCAGAGATGTACGCGAAGAACGCGGTGTAATGCTCGAGCAGGAGCACGGTCATCGCGATCGTCAACACCGTCCCGATGATCATTCCGGCCAGTTTCATCCCGTCGATGAAGCCGACGACGGAAGCGCGCGCGATCGAGTCACCTTTCTTCGCCGTTTTCACGCCCTCGTTGAAGGCGAATCGGAAGTAATCACCGACCGTGCCGGTAAACCGCGGTTCGGGATTCGGCTCGGCGACGTACTCTTCCGGAACCGTCGAGAGCGGCGGAATGCGAGCGAGGATCGCGGCGACGATGAGGGTTGCGATGAGGTAAAGCGCCACGATGATCGGAAAGAGGTGAAGGATTTCCAACACCGCTGCGACGGCCCCCACCGTCCCCAGGTTCGCCGTCGCGAAGCACGTACAGATCACGAACACTTCGCGTTTGTTGTAACCACCGCGGTCGAAGACGTTTCGGGTCAGGTAGTAGCCGATGCTGAACGAGCCGAGCCACGAGGCCGCGCTGTCGAGTGCCGACCGGCCGGGCAGATTGAAAAACGGCCGCATGAGCGGCTGGGCGAGCGTCCCAATGAACTGGAGACCGCCAAGTTCGGCGAGTAAGTTGACGAAGATCGCCCCCAGCGGAATCACGAGTGCGACCGTGATCGCGAGGGCGCTCCAGGCAGTCCCGACAACCGGATCGGCGAACATCCAACCGGGGCCGGCCTCGAGTAGGATTGCCACCCCGAGGACAGCGCCGATGACTCGAAGCGCCCAGAACGGCTTCGACGTTCGCCAGTAGTCGAGTTCGAACCACTCCTCGACTCGTTCGCTCACAGTGTACACTCTGCGGTAGTGCAGCTCCGCGATCGTCGTGAACACACCACCTGCGATGAGAAGCCCCAGCGTGAACATCTCGACGGCGAACATCGACGCGTTCTGGAGCAGCGTCATCATCACGTCGAGTGGAATCGTCGTCTGCCCGTCCCACTGGATCGGGAACAGGAAGACGAACGCACCGGTCGCGAACGCGACGATGAATTTCAGCGTTGCCCTCCATCCTTTGTCGATGAAATCGACGTCGTCGATCGACTTCTCCTCAGGTGTCACTGACTCGCCTGATATGTGTTCGTCATCTTCCCAGGCTTGACCCCCAAACATGGTTCGACAAACCGCCCCATGGGTAATAAAAACACCGATCATATGTCGGATAATGTATTATGAGAACAATCATAGTATACATACTTTTTTATTTTAATGTGAGAATTATAATGGTAGTGTCGTACAACGGTGCTACTCGAGTCACCTCGATTCGAAAAAGCGGACACCGCCGATCAGCTACTCGTCGTCTCGAGCAACACCGTCCGGTCGGATTTCAGAATCACGTCCTGCGTGACGCTCCCGAACAGGGCCTTCCCGGTCGGAGATCGCTTTCGGCCCGCGAGACTAATGAGGTCGGCGTCGAGTTCGTCGGCTTTGTCCAGAATGTTCGGCACGGCATCGCCACTCGACTGGGCGACCTCGACGTCGAAGCCGGCGTCCTCGAGTTGCTCCACCGCCGCAGCGACCGACTTGAGATTTCTCGCGTCAGCGCCTTCGTCGTCCGCCCGGAAGACGTGATAGAGGACGATCTGCGTCTCCGTCGTATCGAGTGGGAGTTCGGTTATCGACTCGACCTGTTCGTTCGCCCGTTCGACGTTCGTATCGATGCTGAGTAAGATCGTCGTCATGGATTGGTGTTCGTACAGCGTTACCATTAATCCCAGTGGTATATGACTTTTTGCCACGATCGACAACGGACACGGATCCGTTCCGATCCGTCTCAGTGAAAAAACGGACGGCGAGAACGATAACGGCCACAGCGAGTAACTACTATCACGATACGGACCGCTGCATCGAGTTCCCGACGCGGCCCATCTTGCGGTCGCGCCGGCACGATAGACAGCGGTCCAGAGAGACTAGAGTAACAACTGAAACGATGCACACACCGATCGCAGAGTTCGTAGGTTACGTCAGCCCCTGCTCGCCAGTTCGCAGGGCTCGTTCCGGTGGTCGCATCGACCCGCGCTCCCCTCGTGCGATCAGTTTGCACCGACGGCCAGTGGCTACTATAGAGCGTTTCCTCGACGCGATGAGTGACACCGTCGTCGTATTGCAAGGATTTATGTAACTCCTCCCCCCATGAGTGAGTGTGTCAAACATAATCGATACACAGAGGGGCTTCGAGTAACCCGTCGACGACCGTCCTGTTCGCGATGGTAACACCCATCGCCAAGGCGCTGTACGCGCTCGCAACGGTGAGTGACCGTCGGACGGGTCCACACCGATCGCACGGCACACGGCGCACACCGGTCCCCGCCAGCCAGTTCGCGGTTCTCCCGGTGGTCGCATCGATCCGCGCGTCCCGCAAGCGATCGGGTGTACACTACCGTTCAGTGGTTACGATAGTGTGAGCGGTCTATGAGAGGTCGTCGCGTTCCGGCCGCAGTACGAGAGTCGATGGCGATCCGAGAGACCGCCACTAGACGCTCTCGAGCGCATCGCGGAGGTCGTCGGGAACTGACACGCCGCCATCACCGTTGATCGGGACACACACCCGGTGTTCGGTTCCGCTGAAGACGACCTCACCGTCGTGGATCGCCCGGTAGTCGAACTGGACGCTCGACTCCCCGACGGTCGCGTCGAGTTCGATCTCGACGACGTCGCCGCCTTCGATCTGACCGTGGAAATCGAAATCCATCGAGACGAGTGGAAGACCTAATTCGTGTTCCTCGTGGAGTTCCCAGTAGGGCCAGCCGATCTCTTCCATGAACATATCCGAGGTCTCGTGAATCACGTCGATCATCCGCGGATAGTGAGCGATACCGAACGGGTCCGTATCCGAGAACCGGACGGTCCAAGTGCGTGTGAAACTCATTCGTTGATACCCAAAATACGGGTCCGCAGTTCTAATAAAGCTACTGCCGCCGTAGAAATACAACATGATCGATCATGTTCCGAGAAACCCATTACATATTGGCAAAGATGAGGAGAATGATGGACAGTAGGAATCCTTATACCGGCCATGATGTAATATAGTGGCACACATGGCTATCGACATCGAGCAGTTGCCGTCCCCGAGACTCGAGCAATGCCTCGAGCGGGGACAGCGAGACCGCATCGGTACCGGTGACGTCGACACGACCGCTCCGCCCGGACGGCGCCATCTCGAGTCGGGCGGTCGGTTCAGTACAGCGGTCACCGGTGTCCAACGCGCACACGCGGAGCAAAACGTCAACGTTACCTGCCCGCTTTGGAAATGGGAATCCATGACGCGATGCTACGGACTGGATCGACACGAGATCGAACGCGCCCCCGCCGCGAGAACTGCGGGGACCCCCGAGACCGTCAACTGACCGAGTTATGACTGCGAGCCCAACCACATCGCTCGACGAGAACGATTCCGAGCCGGCAGCCGACGAGCGGGCCGGCTACGACTACGTATCGGACGACATCGACCGACCGGATCTGGTCGCCGACCTCGAGGGTCGGATCGATGGCGACGTCCGATTCGACACCTACACCCGACAGCTGTACGCGACCGACGCCAGCGCGTACCAGGAGACGCCGATCGGCGTCGTCTTTCCGACGTCGACCGACGACGTCGCTGCCGTCGTCTCCTACTGTGCCGAGCGGGAGATCCCAGTCCTGCCACGGGGCGGCGGAACGAGCCTCGCCGGCCAGGCGGTCAACGAGGCGGTCGTCCTCGATTTCACCCGCCACATGGACGCCGTCGTCGACATCGATCCCGACGATCGGCGGGCCCGTGTCCAATCGGGGACTGTGCTCGAGGAACTCAACGACGCACTCGCCACCCATGGACTGAAGTTCGCTCCCGACCCGGCAGCGGGCAACCGCAGCGCCATCGGCGGCGCGATCGGGAACAACTCGACGGGCGCTCACTCGCTGGTCTACGGGAAGACCGACGCCTACATCGAGGAGTGTGAAGTCGTGTTGGCCGACGGGACAGTCGCCACGCTCGGCGAGACCGACGTCTCGGAACTGCGCGAGCAAGCCGATCCCGACGGTGACATCCTCGAACGCGTCTCGGCCGAGGTCGTCCGGATCATCGACGAGGAAGCCGACGAGGTTCGCGACCGGTTTCCTAATCTGAAACGCAACGTCTCCGGTTACAATCTCGACATGCTCGTCGAGGAGGCCGGCTCCGGAACCGTCAATCTCGCGCGCCTGCTCGCGGGCAGCGAAGGGACACTGGCCGTCGTCACCGAGGCCGAAGTCTCCCTCGAGCCGGTTCCGGAGACGAAGGCGGTCTCGCTGCTGTTCTACGAGAGCGTCCTCGAGGCCGTCACGGACGTCCAGCACGTCCTCGAACACGAGCCGGCGGCGGTCGAACTCATCGACGACGTGCTCATCGGACTGGCGCGTGAGACGGCCGAGTTCGAAGAGATCGCGGCACTCGTCCCCGACGGTGCTCAGGCGGCGCTGCTCGTCGAGTTCTACGCCGCCGACGACGACCACGGCCGGGAACAGACCGCCGGTCTCCTTGCCGACCGTGTGCCCGGAAGCGACAGCGAAGCCGAACCGCCTGTAGACCGGCCGAACATCGACGAGATCCACGCCTTCGAAGGACTCGAGGCCCACGCCGAAGACGAACGCGAGCAGTTCTGGAAGCTACGCAAGGCCGGCCTCCCGATCTTGCTCTCGCGAACCTCCGACGAGAAACACATTAGCTTCATGGAGGACTGTGCGATCCCGCCGGAACACCTCCCCGAGTTCGTCGAGGGGTTCCAGTCGCTGCTAGTCGAGAAAGATCGGGACGTCGACGCGGCCTTCTACGCCCACGCGGGGCCGGGTGTCCTCCACGTTCGCCCACTGGTGAACACGAAGTCCGCCGAGGACCGAACGGACATGGTCGAAATCGCTGACGAAGTGACCGACATGGTCGTCGAGTTCGGCGGCTCCGTCTCTGGTGAACACGGCGACGGCCGCGCCCGAACTCAGTGGAACCGGAAACTCTACGGCGAGAACCTCTGGCAGACGTTCCGTGACCTGAAGTCGGCGTTCGATCCCGACTGGCTGCTCAACCCGGGGAACATCTGTGGCGACCACGACATGACCGAGAACCTCCGGTACGACAGCGACTACAGTCACGACGCCGGTTTCGACCCCGCCTTGAACTGGGACAACGAAAACGGCATGCAGGGCATGGTCGAGCTCTGTCACGGCTGCGGTGGCTGTCGGGGCGACCAAGAGACGACCGGCGGCGTGATGTGTCCGACCTACCGTGCCGCCGAAGAGGAGGTCACGGCCACCCGTGGTCGCGCGAACCTCCTCCGAAACGCGATGAGCGGCGAGTTGCCAGACGACCCTACCGACGACGAGTTCGTCGAAGAGGTGCTCGACCTCTGTATCGGCTGTAAGGGCTGTGCGCGTGACTGTCCGAGCGAGGTCGATATGGCCAAGCTCAAGACGGAGGTCAAACACGCCCGCCACCAGGAACACGGTGCCAGCCTCCGGGACAAGCTCTTTGCCAACTTCGATCGGCTCGCACCGCTTGGCAGTGCCCTCGCGCCGCTTTCGAATCTCGCGGACTCGCTTCCCGGCGCCGGAACCGTCGCCGAAAAGACCGTCGGCATCGCACGCGAGCGGTCGCTGCCGGAGTTCCACCGCGAGACGGTCCAGGACTGGTTCGAGGCCCGCGGTGGCTCGCGAGTTTCCGAGGCTGAAGCCGAGCGAAAGGCGGTCTTCTTCGTCGACACCTACACCAACTACAGCCATCCCGCCGTCGGGAAGGCGACGATTCGCGTCCTCGAGGCCGCCGGCGTCCACGTCGACGTCGCCAGACGGACCGACAGCGGCCGACCGGCACTCTCGAAGGGGTTCGTCGACAAAGCCCGCGAGACGATGCGTGCAAACGCCGCCGAACTTGCACCTCGCGTCGAAGCGGGATGGGACGTCGTCCTCGCGGAGCCCTCCGACGCCGTGATGTTCCAGTCCGACGCGCTCGACCTGCTTGGCGGGCCTACCGTCGAGTCGGTCGCGGCGAACACCTACGGCGTCTGTGAGTACCTCGATACGTTCCGCCTCGACGAGAACGTCGATTGGGCGGCGCCGTCGGATTCGCTTGCCTACCACGGGCATTGCCACCAGAAGGCCACGAAGAAAGACCACCACGCCGTCGGCGTGCTCCGACGGGCAGGCTATGCGGTCGATCCGCTCGATTCGGGCTGCTGTGGGATGGCCGGGAGCTTCGGCTACGAGGCCGAACACTACTCGCTAAGCCAGTCGATCGGCGACATCCTCGTCGATCAGATCGAAGACAGCGACGCGACCGTCGTCACCGCACCCGGAACCTCCTGTCGGACCCAACTCGGGGACAAACGCCTCGAGCCGGTTCCCGCCGGCAGTTCGCTGTCCGGGAGCGACCTCGACGGTGAGGAGCCGCCGACCCCGGTCGAACTGTTGGCCTACGCGCTCCCGCGGTAACGCACGGTCAGCTCGCTCTTTCGTTCGTGGGAGTCGAGGATCGATCACTCGAGGCGGTGTTCGGCTTCGGCGTTTCATACGGACTACTGTCTGGCAGTATTACTAGAAACGCGTACGGCTCGTTCGAGCCGATCGAAACCGGAAGGCGGCCGACTCGTTCAGATACGAACTAGAATGTCGTCATCGTCGACGACGCAGTCGAACGTCCCGATGCGCTGTCCGGACGCCTCGTGTTCGCCCGTCTCCAGGTCCCACTCCCAGAGATGCCACGGACAGGAGACCGTACAGGCTTCGGCGTTGAGGCCACCGCGTTCTCCCGTCCAGGTGTCTTCGGCGTTGATCTTCTCGTCGCCGGCCTTACACAGCGGAGCACGCTGGTGGGAACAGCGATTGTTGATCGCGTAGTAGTCGTCGCCGGTGTTGAAAACGGCGACCTCGATACCATCGACGTCGAATCCCTCGCCTTCGCCCTCGGGAATGTCGCCGACCTCTGCGACTTTCGTGAAGTTGTCTCTGTCGACCATTATTAGATGTCGAGGATCTCTTTGGCGTTCCCGCTGAGGATCTGTTCTTTGGTGTGGTCGTCGAACGCTCGCGAGGTGTAGAACCACGTCGGCGGGTCGAGCGTCTGGTGTGGCCAGTCGCTGGAGTAGATGAACATATCGTCGGCCATCGAGAGATCGAGCAGGCTCTCCGCTTCGCGAGCGTTCCGTGGCAGCGCAAACGGCTGCGTACAGAGGTAGATGTTGTCACGGAGATACTCGCTTGGGGCACGCTCGAGGTATCGCTCGCCGGAGTCCATCTTCCGGGGCGTGATCTGGATGTCCTCGGGGTGCATCTCGTAGAACTCGTCCATCCGGTAGCGCAGGAACGGCACCCACCAGTGGCCACCTTCCTGGATGACGACGTCGAGGTCGGGATACTTGTCGAAGACCCCGCGCATGATCATGTTGACGACGTTGACCATCGCGTGGATCGGCCAGTCGAAGCCGAGCACCTCGGTCCACGTCAGCATGTCGTCGCCGATGTAGGAGTGTTGGGGCCAGTAGGCCAGCGAGCCGTGGAGAAGCAACGGCAGGTCGTGCTCGACGAGCGCCTCGAAGACGGGATCGAACTGTTCGTTGCCCCACGGCACCTTCGGATCGAACCACGAGTAGGCGCCGACGATGTTGTTCTCGTCGGCCATTCGCTCGATCTCTTCGACGGCGTAGTCGGGATCCCACTTCGGGACCATCATCGACGTGTAGATCCCCTCGTCGGCGAAGTGGTCGAGCATGTAGTCGTTGGCCGCCTGCGCGACGGCGTTTTTCAGAACGGGATGGTGCTGGTGGTTGAGGTTGTTGATCCCTGCGTTGACGATCGGCTCGTCGACCGCGATCGACTCACAGGCCTCCTGGACGTCCTCCGCGTATTTGGCACGTCCCTGGGTGAACAGTCCTTCCTGCCCTTCTTTGATTCCGTAGGCCGCGTCCCACTTCCCCATAACCGGCGTCGCGCCGAACTCGGTGGTCAGCTTGTCGTAGGCGCGGTCGTCCTCGACGTATTCGAGTAACTCGTCCTCGAGAGGATTGACGTGGAAGTCCAGATCGATGATCTCGTCCTCGAACGCCTCGTCCGGAACCTCCGCGTCACTTTCGAGTCGTCTTACTGATGGCTCCATACAGTGCGGTATAGAGAATCCACCGTGTTGAAGCTTCTGGTCGGCGTTCGTCCGGTTTTAGCGTTCCCAGCAATATTTTTGCATATTAGTTGGTTCGGAATTACCAAACAATTCAGAATGGAATAAATGTATACGACGTATCGCAGCGACCGTCTCGTCGAATACCACCGCGGTATTTACGAGAATATGTTTGTAAACACTACGTCGTGCGTTCGGTGACAACGAACGGTCAGAGAAACAGAACACAGGACGTCGAAACAACGAGAAAGCGGATATCGGGCGTATCTCAGTTCGGCGGATACTGCAACTTCAACTCGAGTTCGTTCGTGGCCTCGAGCAACAGCGGTTTGATCTCCTCCAGACATCGCTCGACGGTGAGCCGATTCGCCGGCCCGGAGACGGAGATCGCACCGTAAACCGTCTCCTCGCCTAAAACTGGAGCACCGATCGCTCGCAGCCCATCTACCGTCTCCTTGTCGTTGAACGCGATCCCGTCCTCGCGGATCTCCTCGAGTTCGGCCCGGAGTTCGTCGGGATCGGTGATCGTGTGTGGTGTCAGTTCGGGCAAGCCGTGACAGTCGATGATCTCGTCGACGCGCTCGTCGGGGAGATACGCCAGGATCAACTTGCCGGTCGCGAGGTGGTGCAACCGGGCTCGACCGCCGACGCTGGCGTGCGTCTGAACGGCCTTTTCGCCCATCGCCTTGTCGAGGTAGACGGCCTTTCCGTGTTCTTCGACGATGAGCCAGGCGACTTCGCCCGTCTCTGCGGCGAGATCCTCGAGGACCGGCCCACCCACTCGAGAGAGTTCGTCGCTATTCTTGACGAACATCCCGTGTTCGAGGAACTTGAGACTCAGTTCGTACTCGTCACCGTTTCGGACCACGTACTCGTTGTGCTCGAGCGTCGAGAGGTGGCTGTGAAGCGTACTCTTTGCGTACTCGAGTTCGTCGGTCAGTTCCGCCAGCGTCGCCCCGTCGAGTGACTGGAGCGTGTCGATGATCTCGAGTAGTGTATCTGTCGTCTTGACCCGCCGGTTTGGACCGTCTCCCGTCGTCATATAGCTGAACTACGCACAATAGGGGGAAATAATTTCCGAGGGTTGACTTTCGAAGCGGCGAAATTGCCGGCCGATCAGTGTCTCCGGACCGAGCAGTTGGCCGTTTCCGGTACTCGGTTCCAGTCGAGATTCAGTTCCCCACCACAATATATGTCTGTATTCATACATACAAAGAAGTTCGATAGTAATATCGAAACTGATCCCGAGTCGATGGGACAGTTGGCTGAACAGATCATAAATCAATTAATGTTACGATCTCGATTATACTGTTGGACAGCAGTCAGTGAGACGTCGGTCGCGAACTCGCGGCTGTCACCCGCGGGACGGCCGCAGTCGCGCGACTGATCGTCGAATCGTGCTGTCCAACAGTATACAGACCGACGTACGAGAGCCTGCAGCGAATCGTTGAAACAGTTTATAAGATCGAACGTATGTGGATGGCTATTCCATTCATTTATTAATTGTTAGCGCGTATCCAGGTGGACTCCGTGTATATTTTTCTCGTTCGAACGTCATCTAACTAGATACCATAATAGCTTTGATTGGAACGGGAACGTGTCTACAATAGATTTGCTTCTCGAGTGTGTCCAGTTACACGTAAGTTTGTCATCCGTTCAACTGCAACCTCGCGAGAGTGGGCAGGACACCGAAACAGGAGGACGTATCACCGAATCGGTTGCTTCCCCTGGTGACCATTGAACAAGCTTTTGATGACGCGTTGCACACGGACACTTACAATGGACGAAGACGAATCGTTCGACGTCTCACCCCGTGATATCGCCATTCTAAAAGCGAGAGTCGATAATCCAACGTCGTCGACACGGGAGCTCAGTCAGATTCTCGAGGAGGAGTACGGGATTTCGCTTTCACACAACCGGATCAACGAGATTCTGCGGACGATGTCCGAAGAGGAAATCTTCCGTGAGACGATCCTCCCGAATCGGGATATCTTCCGTCACTACCTCTTCCGCGTCTCCTTTAACTTCCCAAACTTCGAAGACAACTGGCGAGAGTGTTACGATGCACTTCTGAACGATCCTCACGTCCTGATATTCTTTACTGCAGACAGTGACTACCAGTGGCACATAATCGCACAGTTCCGGACAGACGACCAGATGGAGCAGTGGGTCCACAACTTCTTTAAAGACCACGGCGAACTTATCTCCCAGTTCCACAACACAATGCTCCATAGCGTTCACAAATTCAAAACCGAGGCTGCCGTCTTCGATAACATCCTCGCGGAGACCGAAGAAGGACGACAGTACCTCGAGTACGACGAGTGAATTACAGACATATAGATAATCGACTACGTTTCAGCGCTTAGAATCCAAACTTCGTAATTTATATTACATTGTTCGACCATCCCCCGATATGGGTGTAACTGACTTCTTCGATCCGGACGGAATCGCCGTCATCGGCGCGTCGAAAACCGAGGGCAAACTCGGAAACGATGCGATGACAAACATTCGCACCTACGACGGCGACGTCTACCCGGTCAACCCCTCCAGTTCGGGAGAGGTCTACGGCTACGAGTTCGTCGACTCGGTCCACGACGTCGACGCCGATCTGGCACTGTGTTGTGTTCCCAGCCCCGTCGTGCCGGAGGTTCTAGAGGAGTGTGGCGAAGCAGGCATCGGCGCAGCGGTGATCTTCGCCGGCGGCTTCGCGGAAGTCGACGAGGACGGACAGGAACTCGAGGACGAAGTCGTTCGAATCGGCGAGGAGTACGACATGACGATCCTCGGCCCGAACACGGCCGGATACTGTATCCCGCATCTGGATCTCTACGGCTCGTTCGTTCCACAGATCCGTGAAGTCGAGACGGGGAACGTCGCTTTGCTCGCCCAAAGCGGTGGCGTCGGCGTTACGTCCTCGTTCCAGTTAGATCGCGAGGAGTACGGCGTGTCAGCGATGTTCGGCCTCGGCAACCGAGCGAACACCGGCTTTGCCGAGCTGATTCCGGTGCTCGACGACGATCCGAACACCGACGCGATCGCACTCCACATCGAGGGTACCGACGACATCGATAACTTCATCGAGGTCTGTCGGGAAGCTGAGACGCCGATCGTCGCGTACAAGGCCGGCAGCGAGGACCTAAGCGAGTTCGTCCAGTCACACACCGGTGCCCCGATTCAGGACCGCGAGACCTACGAGGAGGCGCTCGCCGATGAGGGCGTCGTCTTCGTCTCCTCGGTGACTGAACTCCTAGACGCCAGCCGTGCGATCGCGGACACGCCGACTCCGGACGGGAAAAACGTCGGCGTCGTCACCGCCCAGGCTGGGCCGGGGATCATCATCTCCGACGAACTCGACGAACGCGGTGCCAAGTTCCCGGATCTGGAAGCGGAGACCCAACAGCGTGTCGACGACCTGCTGCAGGGAATCACCTACACGGAGAACCCGGTCGACACCGGACGGCCACTACCCGAGTTCGGCCAGGTCATCGACGCCGTCGGCCGCGACGACAACGTCGACATGGTTATCGTCTACGAGATCTACGAGGACTCGCTGGGCTACCCAGTCGAGGAACTCGAGGCGCTTGCCGAAAACGTCGACAAGCCGATCATCTTTACAGTCGCCGGCCCAGCAGAAGGTTTCGAGGAGGAGCGCCTCCAGATGGAGGCAGCCGGAATTCCGACGTTCCGAGCGCCAGAGCGGGGCGCACACGCGGTCGCGGCGCTGATCGACTCGGTCGACGAGGACGCATAACGGACCACGGCGGGACGGCGACGATTTTTCGACTCGTTCGCTGACGTCGAAAGCGGTGCCGGTGCGATGACGATAGCGTCCTGGCAGTCGTAACGGAACCGAAGAGGTCAGTAAAGCAGCGTGAAGACGCCGAACTGGAGCGGCAAGAGCAGTACGATCGTCGCGACCGAGCAGGCGACGGTCGTGCGGATAACTTCGCCGGTGTCGGCGGTCCCTTCCGCCAGGATCACGACGAGAACCGCCGACTGGTAGGGGAAGAAATACGAACTCAACGCCATCGCTTCGGCCATCAACACCGGCGTCATCGGCAGTCCGGCGGCCTCGGCATACGGAATGAGAATCGGCGTGAGAACGCTCGCGACGGCCAGCCCTTCCATCAGGAACGCCAGCAGGAACGTAATACCGAAGACGACCGCGAGAACGATCGCCAGCGACGCGTCCGCCGGGATCGACGCGAGCAGGTAGTCGGCCGCGTCTTCGGTGAACCCCGTGTGAGCGAGGCCGTCACCGATCGCGAACACGGCAGCGATGAAAAACAGGATCGAGAAGTCGGTCTCGCCGACGCTCTCGAAATCGGTGACGCCGACGCTCGGCAGGAACGCGAGAGCGACGACGGCGACCGCACCGACGACCGGATGGAAGCCGTGGACGAAGTCAGTCGCCCAGATCGCCGCCCCCACGAGGAGAAACGCGAGCATCCGTCGTTCCGTACTCGACGCACCGTCTCGAGAGCCGTCCGGGAGGTCGACACTCGAGGACGGATCGGGCCGAAAGAGGTAGTAGACGACGCCACAGACCAGCAGGACACGCGTCAAGCCCATGACAGGGTACATGTGGAACCACCACTCGGTCCAGGAGATGTGATGGCCGGCGATCGAGTCGCCGAAGCCAGCGATCATGATGTTCGGGAGATCGGCGGTGAGAATTCCCGCAGAGCCATAGAAGGTGGCGAAGGCGGGCCCGAGAAAGAGTCCGACGCGGGCCGCCCGGTCGTCGAAGAGGTCACCGGTCTCTTTGAGTATCGGCGCGATGATGAGAATGCGGACGAGCGCCGACGGGATCAAAAAGGCGAGTGCGTGTGCGCCGATCGAGAGCGCGATCAGGAGTCGTCGGTAGGTCCGCACTGGTTGTGCGCGGGCGGAGTCGGAGACGGTTCGTGCTGTGATCCACGTTCCTGCCCAGTTCGCAAGGCCGCTCCGACGGGTCGCCTCGCCCATCAACAACCCGAAGCCGATGAGCCACGTCGCGGGCTTCTGGAAGCCGGTCAACGCGAGGTCAGTCGAGAAGACGACGGCGATAAGCCCGATACCGATCAGTCCCGTGTACGCAGGTGGAATCGGCGTGAGAATCCAAAGTGAGATACAGAACACGGTGATCGAAAGCATCCACGCGACGTCGGCCGTTCCGGAAAACGCCGTCCACGTCACAGCCGCGATGAGTGTCGCGAGGGCAAACGCAACCGGCGGTCTGCGAAGCGTCTCGATCACCGTCCGACGGTTCATTACGAACCATCTCGGGCAGTGAAAGGTTAAATGTACCGAAGAGATCTGCCAGTTCCGACTCGAGACGTGCTCGCTATCTCGGGCGTTCCCTGGCCCCGCTTCGTCTCACTTCGGTCGATCGAACGTGACGCTCGACGACGATCCGAACGGCTCTATCACTGATCGGGTCGAACGATATCTCGGCACATATGAGAACAGTTATTGTGTGGCTCCGTGAGTTATCGGTAGATGGTCTCTCGGTTATTCAGAGCCGTCTGGCGCGTGCTCGCGACTCTCCTAGAGCGCGCGAACATCATCGAGCGATCCCGACTACGGGCGACGGTCGATCTCGCCTGGCCACGAATTGTCACCGGGCTCGCACGGATGTCGAAACAAACTGCCGACATTGCGATGGTCGGGTTGGTGTTGGGACCGTCGGCGATCGCCGGACTCGCGTTCGCGTACGCCTACTGGCAACTCGGCGATCGCCTCTCGCTTGGTCTGTCAGGTGGGTCGATCAGTCTCGTCTCACAACATTACGGCGCCGACGAGATCGAACTGGCCAACCGGGCGATCACCCAGAGCTATCTGATCGCGACGGCGCTGTCGATTCCACTGGCCGTCGCGTTCTACTGGCAGGCCGAGTTCCTGATCGGGATCATGAGCGGCGATCCCACGGCGGTCGCGTACGGAGCGACGTACCTGACGATCGTCGCACCGGCTATCGTCTTCGAGTTCTACAACAAGGTCGCGAGCCGTATCTTTGCCGGTGTCGGTGATACGTTCACGCCGATGCTGATTCGTGGCGGCGGCGCCGCCGTCAACATCCTGCTCAACGCCGTATTGATCTTCGGCTTTGATATGGGCGTCGTCGGTGCCGCCGTCGGAACCGCCGTCTCGACCGCGCTCATTACGGTCGGACTGCTGTGGGGCCTCGCCGGGAAGTCGTACCCGACGCGGGACGCCCTTCCTGTTCACCTGTCGGTTTCGGGTCAGCTCGTCGATCCATCGCTACTGCGGCCGCTCGTCTCCGTCAGCACGCCGCTTATCTTCCAGCAACTCGCACGAGCCGCGGTCGCGTTCCCGCTGTTGGCCATCGCCGCCGTCTTCGGCTCGGTCGCCGTCGCCGGCTACGAGATCGCCCGCCGAATGCGCGACCTGATCAACAGCCTTTCGTGGGGGTTCTCGATCGCCTCGAGTAGTCTCGTCGGCAGACACCTCGGTAAGGGCGAAGAGGGTATCGCGGCGGCCTACGGCGACGAAATCATTCGATTCTCGCTGTTTGCGTATGCCGTTACCGCTGTCCTCGTTATCGTCTTCGCGGAGCCAATCGCGCAGTTGTTCGTCACCGATCCCGAAGTCGTCGACCTGGCGGCGACGTTCGTTGCGGTCACAGCCGTCGCGACGATCGGACTCGGACTCGACGAAGCCGCCACGGGCGCGTTGCGCGGTGCCGGCGACACCCGTTGGCCGTTTTACGCGGCATTGATCGGTCTCTATGGCTTCGCGCTCCCGGTCGCCTTCCTCGGCGTCGTCACCCCACTCGGCGTCGCGGCGCTGTATCTCTCCCTCGTCGCAGAGATGTTCGTCCCCGCCGTGGTTACACTGTACCGGTACTACACGGGCGCCTGGCGCGACGTCAGTCGCTCACTGCGCGACCGAGCCGAGAGCGTAACGGACTAGGCGAGACGAACACATCAGTTCCAAATCGCGACACGTTCGCGATTCGTACGATCGCCCGCGAGACCGGACGCTTTTTTACAGCTGTCGGCTCGATCGTGTATGCACACAGTGAACAGTATAGTCATTCTTCTGTGGTTTTCTGAATACTATCTCATAAAATAATTGTTCTCTAACAGCGAACGGTAAAAGAGAGTGGTGTATATGGCTATCAGAACGGATAATATCGGTATATGAAACTCAGTGGATCTACAATAGCTAAATACATCGGTTTTATAATACTGAATTTCATAAGATAGGTACCAGCGCTCAGGTCGTAAAACCGAACTGTATTACATACATACTATCGTAAACAGCTCCGGTATCCGAACGCTTTTTATCCGACGATACCTACGGCCTACCGTGACTGATCGTAGCCAGACCGAGACAGACACCTCCTGTGGGTGCAAACTCGGACGTGTCGGCGACGAGTACGAACTCCGAGCGCTCGACGAGGAGTTAATCGCATACTGGACTGGGGACGGCGACGAACAGTTGAGCACGCGCCAACTCGCGACGTACGTGAACCAGCGGGTCCTCGAGGCGGCACTCGAGGACGCGGGCATCCTCCCGAAGGACGGCGAGATCGAGAACACGTATCGGTTGCTGACCGACGACGACGTCAGCAGCGGGACCCGTGTCCAGACGCGAAACGAGCTACGACGAGACGGCGTCGAGGTCGACCAGGTCGAATCGGACTTCGTCTCCCACCAGACGGTCTACAATCACCTGACTGACTGTCTCGAGACGTCCCTCGAGAAACCGAGCGACGACGAACGCGTCGAGCGAAGCGTCGACAAGCTGGGTGCACTCCAGAACCGGACCGCAGCGGTGACGGCCGATACCGTCGAGCAACTCGATCGAAACGACATCATCGATATCGGCGAGTTCAACGTCGCCGTCTCCGTCACTGTGACCTGTGAGGACTGTCTCCAGGAGTATCCGATCCGAACGTTACTCGACCAGCGCTCGTGTGACTGTCGATCCCAATCGGATGACGCCGAAGCAGACGCCTGAACGTCGCTTGCGACACAAGCGCCGGCCGTAACTGTACAGAGACACAATTCCGACGTGATCGGCGATAACAGTTGGCGATCGGTGAGATAGATCTGGGTATGTAGAACGTTTGCAGTGTTTCAGGAGTGATTCAGAAACCATCTGGTAATTTCCCCCAGTATTTCTGCAAATGTTTGAGGGGCAAAATATATCTATAGTGACCGAGAAAGCCACAGTATGAGAAGCGAATTGGATACAGCGGAGCGAGATACGCCAGAACGAGCGACGCTGTTCGTCGATAACATCGGCGGTATCGACGAAGCAGAAGTCTCGTTTCGACAGGGAGTAACGGTTCTCTCGGGACGGAACGCGACCAACCGCACGTCGTTGCTTCAAGCCATCATGGCTGCACTGGGCAGCGATCAGGTCAGTCTCAAAGCCGACGCCCAAGAGGGCGAGGCGAAACTCGAGTTCGGCGACGAACGCTATCGACGATCCCTCGAGCGGCGAAACGGGACGATCGTCACCGACGGCGAACCGTACCTCGAGGATCCGGAACTCGCCGATCTCTTTGCGTTCCTCCTCGAGTCCAACGAAGCTCGACGGGCCGTCGCCCGCGGTGACGACCTCCGGGAACTGATCATGCGGCCGGTCGACACCGACGCGATCAAAGCCGAAATCGAACAATGCGAACAGCGAAAGCGACAGATCGACGAGCAACTCGAAGAGCTAGACGATCTCGAGGGACGACTGCC
Source organism: Natronolimnohabitans sp. A-GB9 (assembly GCF_030848565.1). Classification (GTDB taxonomy): domain Archaea; phylum Halobacteriota; class Halobacteria; order Halobacteriales; family Natrialbaceae; genus Natronolimnohabitans. The sequence goes on along the minus strand of NZ_JAVDDV010000023.1, from coordinate 5,100 downwards.
GGACCTCGAAGCCAAGCGGACGCGACTGAACGACGAAATCGAGACGCTTCGGGCCGAACTCGAGGACGCACAGGCAGAACTCGAGGAGACCAACGTCGACGTCGAAGAACGACGGGAAGAGCGCTCCGAACTCGAGACGAAACTCGAAGAGGTCCGAGAGACGCGGTCGGAACTCGAGCGGGTCCGCGACCGGATCGAGACCGAACGCGAGAGCATCGACGCGCTCGAAGCAGAGCGCGAGGACGTCGAAGAACGGCTCGAATCGCTCTCGACGGGTGACGAGACGGAGATCAGTCGTCTCGAGGCCGAGATCGATACGCTCCAGTCCGAAAAGGCCGAGCTTTCCGAGGAGATCTCACAACTACAGAGTACGATCCAGTTCAACGAACAACTGCTCGACGAACAGGAGTCGATCCTGCCGGACGACGACAGCGACGACGGCCCCGTCACGGATCAACTGCTGGCCGACGACGAGACGGTTACCTGCTGGACCTGTGGCTCCTCGGTCGACCGCGAACAGATCGAAACGACGATCGAGCAGCTTCGCACGGCCCGCCAGGAACGACTCGAGGAACGCTCGGAGCTCAGCGCCGAACTCGACGAGCGCCGGGAGACACTCTCGACTATCAACGAGAACCGAACCGAGTACCGCCAGACGCAGCGACGCCTCGAATCGATCGACGACGAGATCGAGCGGCGGGAAGAGCGTGTCGAGGAACTGATCGACGAACGCGAGGAGCTCACCGACGAGATCGACGACCTCGAAGACGAGATCGACGACCTCGAGACCGAAGACGAGGACTACAGCGGCGTTCTCGACCAGCACAAGGAGGTCAACCAGCTCGAGTTCGAACTCGAGCGCAAAGAGCGCGAACTCGAGGAGATCGAATCGGAGATCGATTCGATCGAGGACCGACTCGACGAGCGCGAGGGACTTAAGGCCCGACGCGACGAGGTGACCGACGAGCTGACAGATCTCCGAACTCGAATCGACCAGATCGAGGCCGACGCCGTCGACGCGTTCAACGAGCACATGGAGAACCTCCTCGAGGTGCTCGGCTACGGAAACCTCGATCGGATTTGGATCGATCGGACGACCCGCGAAGTTCGCGAAGGACGACGGAAGGTCTCACGCTCGTCGTTCGACCTCAAAATCGTCCGCAGCACCGACGACGGTGCAGCGTACGAAGACACGATCGACCACCTGAGCGAGAGCGAACGCGAGGTGACGGGACTGGTCTTTGCGCTCGCAGGCTATCTCGTCCACGACGTCTACGAGACGGTCCCGTTCATGCTGCTTGACTCCCTCGAGGCGATCGACTCCGAACGGATCGCAAAGCTCATCGAGTACTTCGAGTCTTACGTCCCGTATCTCGTCGTCGCGCTGCTCGACGAGGACGCACAGGCAGTCGACGTCGAACACGACGTCGTCTCGGAGATCGGATCACCGACGACCCCGTAGGCCAGCGCGGGCTTCGATTCGTCGCGATCGGCCGTACTCGGACCGGTCGACGACGACCGTTCACACCGAAACGTCCCCTCGGTCGAAACAAGACACGCCAGCGGGGGAGAACGAACACACCGCTAAACCGGCAGCAATCGACGACAGTTCTACAATAGACGGAGCAAGAGCAATAGCTGTGCGTTTTGCAATAGGTTAAATAGGTGCAATAGCCACAATAGTAAAAAGAGGTGTAACGTCTAGCTATTCAGAAGTAGGCGTTCGAATCACTCATCGGACGACAACGACTCCCATCCATCCCGATGCTCGAGTGACAACGTCACGATCGGCTGTACTGTCGGACAGCAATCAAAAGACGACGGTTACGGCGCGCGACCACCACGACAGAGACGGCCTGGCTCGAGCGATCGATACACCACAGCGATAGACGTCGAGTGCCGTCACCCCCGAGGCATATGTAACAGGGAGGTGTACTCATCGAGTATGGCCACTGATGACTGCAACGCCGAGTTCGACCGAACGACCGACCTCGAGGTCGATACCCCGACGCTCATCGAAGGGCTCCCCGGCCACGGACTCGTCGCGTCGATCGCCGTCGATCAGATTACCGATCAACTCGCACTCGAGAAGTACGGCTCGATCCGATCCGACGACTTCCCACCCGTGACGTCGTTTACGGACGGGCTCGTTCAGGATACAGTACGCGTCTACGGTGGATCGGATCCCGACGTGTTGACGCTGCAGAGTGACGTCCCGATCCCGGAAAACGCGGTCGCCGACCTGAGCCACTGTGTCCTCGAGGAACTCGTCGACGATTCCGGGCGCGCGATCTTCCTCGCAGGGGCGCCCGCCCAATCCGAAGACCAACGAGGCGAGGTCGTCGGCGTCGCGACGACCGAAGCGTTGAAGGCCGAACTCGAAGACGCTGGGATCGAACTCGCAACGGAGTCCGGCGCTGTCGGCGGCGTAACTGGGGCGCTCGTAACGAAATTCTACGAGGCGGACGTTCCAGCCGTACTGTTGCTCGTGCGAGCGGATCCCCGCCTTCCGGATCCAGCTGCAGCTCGGTCGGTAATCGAGACTGCACTCGAGGAACTCGTCGACTTCGAGATCGACACGGACGAACTCCGCGAACAAGCAGAAGAGATCCAACGCCAGAAACAACAGGTCGCCCAGCAACTACAGCAAGCACAAGGCCAACAGGACGAGCCCATGCAAGCCCGCAATATGTTCCGGTGACATCCTCCGCGCCGTAAACGGAGAGGGAGCGAAGCCCCCTCAAGCAGTCGGGCTATGCCCGACGACGGCGCGGCTTCCCACGCGACCGCAAGATCGACTATTTCGGTACCAGTATATCGGCTATTTCGATATCTGGACTCCCTCGAAACGGTCGGCACTTTTTCTAGCCGACCCATGCCCGGCTGTAGCTGTGTTTCAGTGGGCGATCACAGATCCAGTCACGAACCCGCCGACGTCGACGTGCAGTCGACCGTCTCACTCGTCGTCTATCTGCACCACGTCACCGTCAGCGGGCGAAATCCTCGGTTCGGCACCGATCTGCACGTCGTCATCGTCGATGAGATTCATGTTCGCGGATCCGAACATACCAGCGCCGACCTCGACATCGTGGCCGCAGTCCTCGAGCTCCTCGATCACGTCCGATGAGAACGCCGATTCCATCTGAAGGGAGTTATCGGTATCGTACGGGAACTGCGTCGACAGGAAGGCAGTACTGACGAACCGGGGACGGGAGATCGCCTCCTGTGCATCCAGACCGAACTCGACGACGTGGAGAAACTGCTGGGTTTGTCCTTGCGGTTGCGTGTCGACGCCGGTGTTTCCACCCAGAACGAACGGGTCGCCATTGCGGGTAGCAAGATACGGGTTGGAGGTGTGTCGAACCTTGTATCCGGGAGTGGGCCGGTTTGGGTCGTCGTCCTTGAGGGCAAGCATCCGCATTCGATTGTTGATGTGAATGCCGGTCTCTCCGACTACCAAAAACTGTGCACCGAGACTCGTCGTCACTGCAGCGGCGTTTCCGTCTGCATCGACGACGTGGAATGTCGTCGTATGGTTGGCGTCGGAACGTTTGGAGAGTCCGGTGTCGATTGGCCACTCCATCGGCGTCTCCATATCAATGCGATCGCCTTGATTTTCCGCGTACTTGTCAGCTAACAGTTCGTCGACGGGAACGTCGACACGATCGGGATCACCGACGTGGTGATACCTGTCCGCGAACGCGAGTTTGATCGCTTCGACCTGTACGTGGACGGCGTCTGCATCGTCCGGATCCAGATCGGACAGGTCGTACTCGTCTACGATATTTAACGCCAGCAGTTGCGTATCCCCTGGCTGTTCGGCGGATTCTGATACACCTGCGTCTCGCCGCCGTACTCGATCGAAATCGGCTCTACGAGTTCGGCTTCGAACTCGTGAAAATCCGACAGCGTGAGATAGCCATCGTGTTCGTCGGAGAACGCGACGATTGCCTCGGCGATCGGCCCGCGATAAAAGTAGTCCCTTGCCGCCTGAACGGCGTCGCTTCGCCCGTCGTCTCGAGCGTCGTCGTATGCGACAATGAGTGACTCGAACGTCTCGGCCATCTCTTCCTGATACACCGTCTCCCCCTCTTCTAGCAGTTCACCATCGGACAGATAGATATCCGCCGTATCGGATCGGCCGTCGAGCAGCGTCGCTTCGGTCTCGAGCCAGTCTGCCATCTCCGGACTGACAGGATATCCCTCTCGAGCGAGTGTTATCGCCGGCTCGATGACCGCGTCGAGTTCCAGTTCGCCGTACTCGTCGAGCCAGCGCATCCATCCCAGGCATCAGGAACGACAGCCTGGTGCATTCCGGCAGTCTCTGCACGCGCTTCGTAGTCGTCCGGTGTCGCGTCGGATCCGACGGGACCGACCCCATCAACGCTGGTCACTTCGTTGGCCTCGGAGTCGTAGTAGAGAGCCCAGGTACCACCACCCAGAGCAGATGAAAACCACGGTTCGACGACGCTAAGTGCACAGGCGACGGCTACGGCAGCATCGGCTGTCGTTCCCCCTCGGCGAGTACGTCGAGACCGGCTTCAGTGGCGAGATGGTGCTGTGAAACGACCGCGGCGGACTCCTGTGTGACCTGTTCGTCGGCTTCCGGCGTCCAGAGATCGATGCACCCGGCTAACCCGACAACGCCAGCGCACCCACCGGTCAAACGCTCACGTCGATCCATACTGACCGGATTTGCAGACGTGCCTAAAGCATACGGAGGGCGATTCGACGCGTAGTACAATATTAGTACCATGAGGTTCACCTCGAGTACGTACTCAAGACAATTTTACCTCGAACCAGACTATGTAATGTTAACTTGTATTATTGTTTATTCGTCCGGATTAGCTTCTCTCGTCAATCGTTCGGATTGATGAGATACGTACTCAGTTCGTAGCGAACCGCAGCCTACTCGAGTTCGAGCGCACTGTCGGCCTGAATCACCTAACTCGATACTGACTAACGCCGAATTACCGCGGCAGTCATTCGAATAAACGTACGAATGAAGTGGAGTCGCTCCCCTTCGCAAAACGTTCTCACTCCAGTATTTATGGGACTAGAGATTCGTCTCCCGGACTCGAGATCAGTAAGAACGTAATA
>NZ_JAVDDV010000022.1 GCF_030848565.1 Natronolimnohabitans sp. A-GB9 | reverse complement strand
CATTACAGCGGCCACAGCGGTGGGGATCCTCCCGTACCCATCCCGAACACGGAAGATAAGCCCGCCTGCGTGTCGGTGAGTACTGGAGTGGGAGACCCTCTGGGAAAAGCGACTCGCCGCTTCTACTCATACTCTTCATACCATAGCGACTGCTACGTGCGATTCAATCCACTGACAATTGACTGTTGGGGAACGAACTGCTTCTGTTCCGCCTCAGGTTGTGTTCGAGTTTGGAATCCGATCACTGTGTCCACACGGGACTCGAGTGTCGGGACGTTATGTCGCTTCGGTCGACGAAACGAGGTCATCGAGCCGATCTCGAGGCGACTCGTCGGTCGCACTTCGGCCCGGTCGTTTCGAAAGCTGTTGTGCCGTGAGAAGTTCGTCGTCCTGTAGGACGACCTGCAGGATAGCGCCTTCGTCGACGTCCTCGAGTTTCGATCGCGGAGCGACGTGTTGATCGACGAGGTCACCGTCGCGCTCAAGAAGCAAGACGACGTGGCGGCCGTCGACGATGCGGTCGACGACGGCGACGTAGCGTGTCGTATCGAGTGGGGTCGATGGCGAGTCGTTGGCCGGTATCGTATCGTCGGAATCGCCGCGTGCGCTAGCAGCTGCCGACGTGGCGACCGTCGCGATACTGAGGGAACCGATCGTTCGGAGGACGGTACGTCGCGTCGAACGGTGTCGAGACGACATACTCCGGTTGGCCGCGGCATATCGGATAAACCCGCGGACGGTAGGGGAAGTCAGAGATCGGCTGAAGTGTGATGAATGAGTCGCCTGCAGTCGGTGCGGGAGTGGCGCAGTCCGATAGCGCAGTGGCGGACAATGATTACGATGGAGAACGTTCAGTCGATTGGTAACGATGACTGAGACTCCTTCGAACGCAGACGGGACGTTGCTCGTTCCGGTCGCGAACGTCGAAACGGCCGAGCGACAGCTCGAGACCGCGATCGATATCGCTACTGATCACTCCTATCGAATTCTTCTCATGTACGTCCTCGAGGTTCCGTCACAGCTCTCATTGCAGGACGGTCGACGATATCTCCTAGAGGAGGAAACCGAGGAGTTGCTTCAGGAAATGGCGACACGCGTTGAGGATCACGGTGTGCCGGTCGATCACCGGATCCGGATCGCACGCGGTGTCGCGACGGGGATCGTCGGGGCAGTCTCGGAGTACGATGTCGAGACGATCCTACTGGGATGGCGCGGTCGGCCGCCGCGACAGGACATCATTCTGGGGAGCCACATCGACAAGGTACTGCGAAACGCCGAGTGTGACGTGCTCGTCGAGCGGATCAAGACACCACGCCCCGACGATATCGAGTCGGTACTCGTTCCAGTCGCCGGCGGTCCACACGAAGCGCTCGCGTCCGAGGCGGCCGCGTCGATCGCTCGACGGAACGACGCGTCAGTCACGCTGTTACACGTATTCGATCCGGAAGAACCGGAGATATCCCGAGAGGAGGCGAGAGCGATACTGGAGGGCACGACGACGACGTTTGACGGCGTTCGATCGGTCGACCGCGAATTCGTCGAGCGCGACGACGTCGCGGGTGCGATCACCGATTGGACGACCGAGCACGACGTCACCGTCCTCGGGGTTTCGCGGGGTGGACTGATCCAGCGAAAGCTTCTCGGGACCGTCTCCGAAGCGGTCGGGAGACACGCCGCTGGAACGGTTATTCTGGCCCGGCGGTACGATCCGGTACCCTCGCGACTTCGACGACTGTTACCGTAACCGACGGTCGAAGATGTCCGGTATGGTCTCGAGTTTTCTCATACGGTCTGCTCTGACGGTCCGAGATACATAACCGAATCCGTGGGTTGCGATACTGACGACAGTGGCCGGTCTCACTCCGTCAGCACCATGACGGGGACCATGATCGCGACGCCGAGGGCGATTCCGGCGGCCAGTTCGCGCCGTCCGTTTCCGGGTAGCTCCGCGCCGTGATCGAGGGCTTCGGGAAAGATGTCGTGTAAGACGAGGTAGATCATCGCGCCAGCCGCAAACCCGAAACCGAAGGGGAGGAATTCACGAGCGAACGTGACGAACACGTACGCGATACCAGCGCCGATCGGCTGTGGGATACTCGAGAAAACGGCCCAGCCGAAGATTTTCCAGTTCGACAGCCCGTAGGTGTGCAGTGGGATCGCGACGGCCAGCCCTTCAGGAATGTTTTGAATCGAGATCGCGATCGTGATGAAAATCGCCAGCGCCGGTATCGCTAGCCCGCCGACGATCAGATCGCCTTCGACGCCGAGATCGGCGAAGGCGACGCCGAGAGCGACGCCTTCGGGGAAGCTGTGAACGGTCAGGACGCCGACGATCAAGACGAGTTTGCGGAAGTCGGCGTCGGGCATCTCATGTGGTTGGAACTCGTAGCCGGAGATGAGTCGATCGGCGGCGACGACGAGGACGATACCGACGAGGAGACCGGTGCCGACCTGCGTGAGCGTTCCCTCGCCGAGGCCCTCGACGATGAAGCCGAACACGGATGCGAACAACATGATGCCACCCGCGAGCCCCCAGAGAACGACGGTGACCCGGTCGCTGACCTCGTCGACGAAGAAAAACGGAACCGTTCCGAGCCCACAGATGATCGCCGTAAACACCCCCGCCGCCAGGACGACCCAAAGGCCCGTTTCGATCATACTATTTCTCGCCACGCACCCCTTTTACGCTTGTTGATAGTTCCGGGAACGTAGAGAACGCGCTATCGGACGACCGTTACCGGCACGTCGGCGCGTCTGACAACGAGTTCGGCGGTGCTGCCGAGCGGTCGGTCCGGACCGCCTGGACCGCGGTTGCCCATCACCACCTGGTCGACATCGGACTCGGCGACGTAGGCGACGATCGTCTGTGGTGGGTTGCCGACAGCGGTGTCCGTCTCGATCGTCGCCGACCCCTCCTCGACATCCCGACGCGCGTTCGCAAAGAGGTCGTCGGCATCGGCTCGCTGCTGGTCGTGCCACTCCTCGGTCAGCCGAGGTAGTCCGGCCTCGTCTGGTGTCACTTCGAACGGATCGATCGCGTGAAAGAGGACGATCCGTGCGTTCGGAAACGTCTCGAGTGCGTACTCGAACGCCGCCTGTGCGTGTTCCGAGCCGTCGTGTGGGACCAGAATCGTCTGGGACATCGTACTGTCTCGTCGTTCGCGTGTCCGAAGCGTAAATCCTTGCCACGATTCTCACCGCTCATACTGTTGGATAGCAGCCAGTGAGACGTCGGTCGCGAACTCGCGGTATGCTGGCACTAACTCACAGCAGTCCGACTGACTCGTCTTCGTCGTCAGCGTCGTCCGGGACGACGATCACGGGAACCGAGGCCTGTCGGATCAGTCGATCGGCAGTGCTGCCGAGCAGCGCTTCTGTGACGCTTCCACGCCCCGTTCGGCCGACGACGATCACGTCGAGTTCGTTCTCGCTTGCGTACGCGAGAATTACGTCTACGGGGCGACCACGACGGATCGCTCCGTGGATCTCGACCTCACGGCCTGCGACGGTCGCGACGATCTCGTCGACGAGCGTTTCCGTGGTCCGGTGGAGTTCTGCGACGTCAGTCACGCCGAACCGCATCGGATTCGAGGATGTATCGACCACGGAGAGGACGTCTACGGTTGCACCCGTTCTCTCGGCCAGGTCCAATGCCCGCTCGAGGGCCGCGTTCGCGGCGTCGCTGCCGTCGGTCGCCACGAGGATCGATTCGAACTCGTCTTCGTCTCGGTCGTCGTCGGTCATCGAACGTTCGTACGTTTGACGAGTGGTCGGGGACTGAAACGGTTGACGACTCGCCGATTCGATGGCGACGATGCTGTCATGTGGACGCCGCGACGAGAGTGACGGCGGACGGGGAAGTCAGCGAACGACCATAACGGGAACGGGGGCCCGACGGACGACGTTCTCCGCGACGCTGCCGAGCAGGATCCGGGAGACACCTTCCCGACCGTGGCTTCCGATCACGACGGTGTCGTACGCCTCTTCTTCGACTCGAGCGACGATCTCGTGGTCCGGCGTTCCAGAGGCGAGTTCGGTCTCGAAGTCGTCGATGTCGTGCTCTTTGGCGACCGCCGTCGCTTCCTCGAGGACCGACTCACCCCGCTTGCGGGCCTCGTCGCTGATCTCGTCGTCGGCGCCTTCGAACGCTCCCCAGTACCCCTCCGGAACCGAGAGGACGTACAACGCGGTAACGTCGGCGTCGGAAAAGTTCTCGAACGCGTACTCGAGTGCCGATTCGGCCGGCTCCGATCCGTCGTAGGGAACGAGGATGTGGTCACTCATACGTACCGATACACCGCGTATCGATATAAGATTCCACCTCGAGTGGCTCACCGCCGCCTTCGCCGACCGTCCGCTTTCAGACGGTCACTGCTTGCAGAGGCGTACGGTTTGCCGACTGACGCGAACGTCGTACCCGGCGTAGGTCATCGAGACGAGCACGCTGTCCGGGACGCCGGCGGAATCGAACAGGTCGTTCAACCCAGCCGGGTCGACGGTGTCGCTAAGCGGCGGCAACTCGAGGGGATCGTGTCCGGTTTCGGCTGCGACCGCCATGACGACCACGTCGCTCGGTTGCTCGTTTCGATCGATCGAAACGGTACGGTCCAACTCGGCAGTCGCTGTGTCGTGTTCGCCCGTCGTCCGCTCGGTGTCGTCCTCTGACATCGAAGTCGTTACTGTGTTTAGATTCAACACACACCAGTACCCGCGCTTCATTTGCAGCGATTTATCCTAAAGCGCTGTCTCTCCCTCGAGGAGGGGTGGTGACAGCAGTCGGTATACGGAACTGACCGCGTCGATCAGGCCGGCTCGTCGTCCGATGGTGGTGTCACGACGAGTGTGTTCGCGATTAGTCCGTCGTGGGCGCGTCGTAATCGCTGTGAGAGCGACTGGTGTGTAATATCGAGCGATTCCGCGACCTCCTCGAGCGTCGTTTGTCGGGGCGTCTCGAAGTAGCCGGCGTTCCACGCGGCCACGAGCGCCTCCCGTTGTTTGTCGGAGAGTCCGTACTGTCCCGCCGTCATCGACTGTGACTCGCGGTAGAGACGCTGCAAGACGAACTGGATGTCGTGGTCCTCGCAAAACGACTGAAACGTCGTGAGCTGTTCCTGTCCGTCGAACCGGATCCGGAGTTCCCAGCCCGTTCCGTCGCCCGACGCCTCGAGAATCACGATGCCGGGCTCGACGAACCCGTGAACCGTCTTTTCGACGCGGTCGGTCCACCGTGCGCGATATAGTCGTTCGTCGTCGAACGTATCGATTCGCTCGAGTTCCTCGAGGGACGGATCCGTGTCGGCGGTCGCCTCGAACGCGTCCAGTCGAGGGCTGTCGACCCAGAAATACGGCGAGAACACACCCTCGCTGACGACGATGCGTTCGATTTCGACGACCGCGTCGGGGCATTCCGACAGGGTTCGAGTGAGCGGAAACGCGTCGAGATCGAACCGGAACTCACCGAACAGGGTCATGCTCCTCGTTCGTCACCAACGGGCAAAAGTACGGAGCCAAACGGCACGCCACGAGTGCCCCCGAGCGGTGGATTCGAACGAGGGGCTCGTCTTTATTTTCTCGGACGACGAACAGCCGACGAGCGCCGCTGTATGTCACGACACGTCCTCGTTCCGATCGACGGCACCGATCCGTCTCTGGGCGCCCTCGAGTACTGTTTTGCGTCGTTTCCGGACGCGGCACTGACCGCGTTGTACGTCGTCGGCCCCAGACACGACCATCGCGGGGGAGTCGAGACCGATCCGGAGCGAGACGGTGATCGCGTACTCGAGCGTGCGGTCGATCTGGCCGACGACCGCGGTCGAGAACTCGAGACCGAGCGGCGGACCGGAAAGCCACACACCGAGATCCTCTCGGTTGCGACCGAGCACGACGTCGATGGGATCGTCCTCGGGAGTCACGGCGAGTCACCGGTGAGCCGCCCGTTTCTGGGACGGGTCAGCGAGGCCGTCGTTCGGCGCTCGCCCGTCACGACGACGGTCGTCCCCGAGCCGGCGACGGACGTCCGCGACCGGAAGCTCCCTGGAACGATCTTGATCCCGATCGACGGCTCCGAACAGGCCGAAGCCGCACTCGCCTATGCTCTCGAGACGTTTCCCGAGGGCACACACACTGCAGTTCACGTCATTTCGCTTCCGTTCGACCGCTCCCGTGGGGACGTCGAGGGGACCTATCTCGACAAGATCCGGACGGCCCACGAGCGGGTCGCCGACGAGATCCTCGAGTCAGCGACGGCCGTCGCTGCGGACCGTGGCGTCGACCTCGAGACGGCGACTGCGTACGGCGATCCGGCGACGGAGATCGGCGCGTACGCCGACGAACACGGATACGACCAACTCGTCATGGGGATCCACGGCCGATCGCTGACGGCTCGACTGCTGACGGGAAGCGTCGCGGAACGCGTCGCGCGCCGATCGACGCGGCCGGTGACGCTGGTCCGAGGAGCGTCGTCGACGAACTGAGACGGACCCCTGTACCGAGTTCCTGCCGATCGCCGCCCCCGTGTGGCGCTCGGTGGCCAGTGACGACAGGAGGCCGTACGAGTGTCCCACCGTCGTTCGTCAGAACGCCGTCCAGCCGCCGTCGACAGGGATGTTCGCGCCGGTGATGTACGACGCCTGGTCGGAGGCGAGAAACGCTGCCATTGGTGCGATCTCCTCGGGTTGGCCGTGGCGATCCATCGGCGTCTTCCGTTCGAGGTAGTCGTAGAACCGTTCGGACTCGAGCAGGTCCTCTGTCATCGGCGTCTCGACGAAGCCCGGACAGATGCTGTTGACGCGGACGCCCTGATCGGCGTAGTCGATCGCGACCTGTTGGGTGAAGTTGACGACGCCGCCTTTGGCGGCCGAGTAGGACGCGGCGCCTTTCCCGCCGACGAGCCCGTAGATCGAGCCCAGATTGATGATACAGCCGTCGGACTCCTTGAGGTGGGGCAGCGCGGCCTTCGTGCCGTGCATCACGCCGTCGAGGTTCGTTTCGACCACGGTCTCCCACTCCTCGAGGTCCATCTCCTCGACGGAGGTCACGCTCGCGACCCCGGCGTTGTTCACCATAACGTCGAGGCCGCCGTGGGCGTCGACGGTCTCTTCCACGACCGTCTCGACCTGGTCGTAGTCGGTGACATCGCAGTGACTGAACTGACAGCCGATCTCCTCTGCGGCCGACTCGCCGTTGTCCTCGTCGATGTCGGCGATGACGACGGTCGCGCCGTCCTCGACGAATCGGTCAGCGATGGCTTTCCCGATACCGACGGCGCCGCCGGTCACGATCGCAATCTGATTGTCGAGCATCGCCCGCCCCCTACACCGAAACCGTATAAATGAGTTAGTGTCTATCGGAAATGTAACCGGTTCCTGTGGGTATTAAGCATCGGATCGTGGTAGCGACCGCCGCATGACCGTTCAGATCGCTGGCGTTGCCAGCACCGAGTTCGGCGAGCACCCCGACTCGTCGACCCGTGAACTGTTTACCGACGCTGCTCTCGAGGCTCTCGAGGACGCCTCGCTGTCCGTCCACGATATCGAGGAACTGTACGCCGGCAACTTCATCGGCGATCTCACCGACGACCAGGCCCACGTCGGTGCGATGCTCGCCGACTACATCGGTGCACGGGAGGCTGCGTCGATGCGTACGGAGAGTGCCTGTGCCTCGGCGAGTTCGGCCGCCCGATCGGGCGCCCAGGCGATCGCGGCCGGTGACGCAGACGTTGCACTCGTCGGCGGCGTCGAGATGATGCACGCGAGTGGGCTCGGTGAGGTCACCGACGCACTGGCAAACGCCGCGGACAACGAGTACGAAAACGAGGCCGGACTCACCTTCCCCGGTATCTACGCGCTGATGGCTCAGGCTTATATGCGCGAGTTCGACGCCGACCAGGAGGACCTCGCTGCAGTCGCAGTGAAAAACTACGAGAACGGGACCACCAACCCGATCGCACAGCGCCTGGAGGAGACCGACGTCGAGAACGTGTTGGATTCGCCGCCGGTCGCGACCCCGCTGAACCTCCAGGACTGCTGTCCGATCACCGACGGCGCGAGCGCTGCGGTGCTCGTCTCCGCGGCCTACGCCGAGGAACACGGCCTCGAGACGACGGTTTCGTTCGAAGGCAGCGGTCAGTCGAGCGATTCGCTCGCGCTGCAGGACCGGCCCGATCTCGCACGGACGCGGGCCGCCGAGCGAGCGGCAGACCAGGCCTACGACAGCGCCGGCATCTCGCCTGACGACGTCGACGTCGTCGAACTCCACGACTGTTTTACCATCGCCGAGATCCTCGCGATCGAGTCGCTCGGCTTCTTCGAGCGCGGCGAGGGAGCCCGCGGTGCCGTCGAGGGTGAGACAGCCGTCGATGGCCGAATCCCGGTCAACACCTCCGGCGGTCTGTTGGCGAAGGGCCATCCAGTCGGCGCGACCGGCGTCGCCCAGCTCGTCGAGATCACCAAGCAACTCGAGGGGCGTCATCCCAACCAGGTCGACGATCCGACGGTCGGACTCACGCATACAGTCGGCGGCAGCGGGGCGAGTTGCGTCGTCAACGTCCTGCGGGCGGGAGGTGAGTGATTATGCAGCAGTGGTTTATCGACTTCGCCGAGCGCATCGACGACGGCGACCCGATCTACCTCGCCTGCGAGGAGTGTGGGACGACGGCCCTGCCGCCACGTTCGGTCTGTCCCGAGTGTGGAACGCGGACGTTCGAGGAACGATCGCTCTCGGAGACGGCGACGGTGACGGCGTCGACGACGATCTTCAGTTCGATCCCGGCGTACGCCGACGAGACACCGTATACGGTCGTCGTCGCGACCTTCGACGAGGGCGTCCGACTCACGGGCCAGCTCCGGGACGCAGACTCGGTCGAGCCTGGGGAGACGGTCACAGTCGACGCCGAGGAGCGTGACGACGGCTGGCTCGTCACGTTCTCGCCGACCGGCTGACGGTTTGCGGGACCGGTTGCCCGACACGGTCGAGATCCGTCTGTACGCGTGTCGGATCCGACGGAAAGCGGTCCGTATGAGTCAATTCCCAACTGTCGGGGATTGCGACTAAGTACTACGCTACTGTCACCAACGATATACACGTGTCACGGACAGAACAATACGAGCGAACCGAGCCCGAGTCCGACCAGGACTGGCACTCGCAGCCACTCGAGGACGTGTACGCGGACCTCGAGACCGACGAGCGGGGGCTCGACTCGGACGAGGCTGCCAAGCGCCTGGAACGTACCGGGCCGAACGAAGTCGAAGCTGAAGAGGGTACGTCGCCGTTGCGGATCTTTCTGGAGCAGTATACGTCCGTCCTCATCTGGGTGCTGATCGTCGCGGCGGGAGTGATGGCTGCGATCGGCGAGACACTCGACGCCGCCGTCATCGCCGGCATCGTCGTCTTCATCACGCTGTTTGGATTCGTTCAGGACTTTCGCGCCGAACAGAGTATTCAGGCGTTAAAGGAGATGTCGACGACGTACGCGATGGCCAGACGCGACGGCGAGAAGACCGAAATCGACGCCACGACGGTCGTCCCTGGCGACGTAGTCTTCGTCGAATCCGGTGACGTCGTCCCCGCGGACGCTCGAGTGATCGAGGCGTCGAATCTGAGCGTCGACGAGTCCGCACTGACCGGCGAGAGCGTTACCGTCTCGAAGCAGCCGGCGACGATCGACGGAGACGTTTCCATCGCCGAGCGCGAGAACGTCATCCACAAAGACACTGTCGTCGAGCGCGGCTCCGGAACGGCGGTCGTCGTCGAAACGGGTCCCGACACCGAGATCGGTCGGATCGCGACCGCGCTCGAGGAAGCCGAGGAGCACGAAACGCCGTTCCAGACCGAACTCGATCGCCTCGGAAAGATCATCGCCGCTGCGGTAGTGGGCGTCGTGACGGTGATCGGCGTCACGGAACTCGTGATCGGCGACACCGAACCCGTCCAGGTGTTCATGACGGCGGTCGCGGTGGCCGTCTCCGCGGTCCCCGAAGGACTACCCGCGGTCGTTACCCTGTCGCTTGCACTCGGTGCCCGCCGGATGGCCGACCAGAACGCGCTCGTTCGACGACTCCCGATCGTCGAGGGATTGGGTTCGGTCGACGTCGTCTGTACCGACAAAACCGGCACGCTAACCGAAGAGGAGATGACGGTCACCCGGATCGCGGCCAACCGCGAGACCTACGAGGTGACTGGGACTGGCTACGACACCGAGGGCGAGTTTCGCGCGGACGGCGAAGCGATCGAGCCCGACCGAATCGAAGAGTTGGTCCGGTGTGGGATGCTGTGTAACAACGTCGAGCTCGGACGGCGGGCAGACAGGGATGCCGAACCGACCGACGAGGACGCCACGGCGGACGCAGCCGACGAAGGAGAAGGCGAAGGCGAACTTACCTATCTCGGTGACCCGACCGAGATCGCGCTGTTTGTCGCCGCCCAGAAAGCCGGCTTCGATCACGACGAACTGACCGACCGCTATCCTCGGATCGGCGAAGTCGAGTTCACGTCCGACCGCAAGCGGATGACGACGCTTCACGAGACTCCCGCTGGCGGGCGCGTCGCCTACATGAAAGGCGCACCCGAGGTCGTCCTCGAGCGCTGCGATCGTGAGTACGTCGACGGCGAAATCGTCGACCTCACGGCCGATCGCCGACGGGAACTCGAGGCGAAAAACGAGTCGTTCGCCGAGGACGCGCTCCGGGTGATGGGCTTTGCCTACCGTCCCGACGCCCCCGCCGAAGCCAGCGAGGACCTCGAGGACGGAATGGTCTTTCTCGGCCTCCAGGGGATGCTCGATCCACCGCGTCCGGAGGTCCGTGGCGCGCTCGCGGCCTGTCTGAACGCCGGTATCGAGGTCGTGATGATCACCGGCGACAACGCGACGACTGCTCGAGCGGTCGGCAAAGAGATCGGTCTCGAGTCAGCACGGGTGATCACCGGACCCGAACTCGAGGAAATGAGCGACGAGGAACTCGCCGACGTCGTCGAGGACGTCGACGTCTTCGCCCGAACGTCGCCGGATCACAAGACACGGATCCTCAAGACGCTCCAGGAGCAGGGACATACGGTGGCGATGACTGGCGACGGCGTCAACGACGCCCCGGCGGTCAAAAACGCCGACGTCGGGGTCGCAATGGGGGTTCGCGGGACGGACGTGACCGAACAGGCGTCGGACATCGTCTTGCTCGACGACAACTTCGCGACGATCAGCGACGCCGTCCGCCAGGGACGGCGGATCTTCGACAACGTTCGTAAGTTCGTCAACTACTTCCTCTCGGCCAACGGCGCACACGTCCTCCTGTTGTTTACCGGAATTATGTCCGGTGCGGGGCTGGTGATGACGCCGATCATGTTCCTGTGGATCAACGTCGTCACCGACGGCATTCCCGCGCTGACACTTGGTGTCGACCCCGAAGCCGACGACGTCATGGACCGGCCGCCGCGTCCCCCGGACGAAGGCGTCATCACCGACCGAATCGTGTCGTCGATCGGTGGCATCGCCGTGCTGATCACGGCCACGTTGTTGCCGCTGTTTTACTACTACAACCAGGTCGTCGGCGATCTGGTGCTCGCACAGACGATGGTGTTTACCGCGTTCGTGTTCATGGCGATCGCCCGTATCGGCGCGATCCGATCGCGGTACGGTCTCGGACTGTTCGCTAACAACCGGTGGCTGGTCCTTGCGATCGCGATCACGCTCACGCTCCAGTTGCTGGTGTTGTACACGCCGCTGAGCGTCCTCTTCGGCGTCACCGCACTCGAGGTCGGCCACTGGCTCCAGATCGCTGGTGTCGTCGCGGTGTTTTCGATCCTGATGGGTGCCTTCGTCAAGGTCCAGGATCGGTTCTTCGACCGGTACTGAGCTACTGAGACGGTTCCCTGTACCGGCTTTTTGCGGTCGAGGACGATCGTTGCCGTGTCGACAGCGACGGACGCCATCTGATTCGACCGTCGCGGCTCGTGGTGTCTCTCGGCGATCGAGTTCGAGCCGTCCCGACTCCGTGCTCTGGTCGTCGGCTACACGAAGACGAAGGGTGGAGTGAGCCCAGACTGGAGTCGCGGGTGACCGTCAGGACTCGGAATCCGATTCCGAGTCGTCCATCGCTCGCCGACCGGTAACCGTCTCCGGAACCAGCCGGAAATCGTGAAACGGAATCTCCGCTCTCGGTCGGTCGAAGATCTCGTACGCCGGAATGTCGACTGCCCACATCCGCTGGATCGCGGCCGACTCCGGCGGTAGCTCCGTGAGCTCCTCGAGTGTCCCCTTGGCGACGACGCTTTTCAACGTGTCGTCGTGTTCACCGAAGACGACGAACGACGCCGGACTGTCGACGACGTCCGATTTGGAACTTCCCGGCGGGAACGAGAGCTTGAAGTAGAAATGACCGGGGTCGTCGAGATAGCCGTACGAGACCGGCAGCGACGCCGGTGGGTCACCACTGTCAGTTGCAAAGGAGAGCACGCCGGTGCCACCGTTGCCGAGGAACTCGGCGCGTTCGTCTTCGGGGAGTTGCACCCAGCGCAGTCCCGTCATACCGTGTGGTTACGACACCGACGATAAAAAAGACGAGTGACGGGTATCCGAAGATACTCTCGGATGGACCTGTTCGAGGCCGTCGTTCCCCGCGGTTTATGTGTTCGCCGACGAATCGATCCGTATGGACGTTGGCCTCACCGTCGGCGACTCGCTCGAGCGACTGGACGAGACGATCGATGGCTTCGACCTGGCGGAGCTTTCGATCGCCGAAGGGAGCGATCCCGACGAGACCGACATCGATCGACTCGAGGCGACTCTCGACGACGCGGACGCCGATCTCTGTGTTCACTTGCCGTTCAAACAGGTCGTCGTGACGCCGGTCCCGGAGATCAACGACGCGATCGTCGACTACCTGGCCCGGCTACTCGAGTGGGCCGGCGACGTAGACGCACAGAAGGCGGTCCTCCACGGAACGGCCAGGAACCCACATAACACGGATCTCCGGCCCCTCTTTGCCGACCAGCTCGAGGCGATCGGTGCGGCCGCCGCCGACGCCGGCGTCGAACTCGTCGTCGAGAACGTCGGCCATCAGAAACGCGGGCTGCAACTGTCCGTGCTCGGTGATCTCGCCCGCGAGACGGGGACGGCCGTCTGTTTCGATGTCGGTCACGCCTATATGGAAGACGGAAACGACGGCGTCGATCGATTTCTCTCGGGGTACGGCGACCTCGTTTCGCACCTCCACGTCCACGACGCCCGCAGCCGCGGCGACACCCACCTCCCGATCGGCGCCGGCGAGATCGACTACGGCGTCGTCACGGACCACCTCGCGGGCTTCGACGGTACCGTCGCGGTCGAGGTGTTCACCGACGACGTTGACCTGTTAACAGATACCGCACAGCGAGCGCGGACGGCACTCGAGTGATCGTCGTTTCGACGCCCCTCCCGCGAGCAAGAACAGCGTCTCCGGTGGCGTGACTACAGCAGTCCGTATGAACGCCTCGGGTCGAACGATCGGGGACGGCTCGCTCATACTGCCGGACAGCAGTCAGTGACCCGTCGGTCGCGAATTCGCGGCTGTCACCGTCGGCAACAGCTGCAGTCGTACGACCGACCGGTGAATCGTTCTGTCCGGCAGTATCAGATGACTCGATCCTGGAGACGGTCGAGATATTTCGCGTTGTAGACGAGCCTGAGCGAGTCGCTGGCCGGTGTGCCGACGCAGGTCAGCCGGAGGTTTTCCTCCTCGACCTCCTCCTCGGAGAGACTCCGCTGGACGTCCATCTCGATCTCGCCTTCGAGGACGATCGCGGCGCAGTTGACACAGCCGCCGGCCCGGCAGTGAAACGGCCAGTCTAAGCCGGCCGATTCGGCCGCATCGAGGACGTACTCCTCGCGGCCAGCCTCGAAGGTTCCGTAGGCGTCGGTCTCGAGGTCGGCCGTCTCGGCTCGCTCGAAGAGGTCGTCGTCGATCGTCCAGTCGTGCTCGTCGACGACCTGGTAGTCGAGGTACTCGACGATCACCGGTTTCGTCCGCGGTGCGCTGAGTCCGACCACCGGGACGTCCGCGAACCGGACGACGCGTTCGGTCGTGCTCCCGAGGAGGTACCGCCGGAGCCCGGTCTCGCCGTGGGTACCCATGACGATCCCGTCGACGTCGTGCTCGGCCGCGACCGCGAGAATCTGCTGATCGACGCGTCCGCTGGGCACCGAAACGTCGACCGACTCCAGGTCCGAGTCGCGGACGCGCTCGATGGCGTCGTCGACGGGTGCTACGCCGACCGTTTCGCCATCGGAATCCGACACGTCGTACGTCACCGTCTCGTCCTCGAGTGGCGCCTCGTCGCTGACGTGTACCAGGTGGAGCCGGCTATCGGTCTCGGTCGCGAGATCGATCGCGTGTGCGAGGGCGGTCGCCGCGCTGTGGCTTTCGTCGACCGGCACCAGCAGTCGATCGAACTCACGATCGAGGGCGGTCTCGTCGTGGACCGTCGCGACCGGAATAGACGACTCCCGTAACGTCTGCTGGGCGACGCTGCCCAGCAGGAACCGATCGAGGCCGCTTCGGCCGTGGGTGCCCATCGCGATGAGGTCGACGTCGTGTTCGTCCGCGTAGGCGAGTATTTCGCCGTGGACCGCGTCGTCGGGATCGCGGACGCTCGTCGTCGCGTCGACGTCTCGCTCGGCTGCGCGCTCGGCGAGGTCCTCGACTGCCTGTTGGCCGTCGTTGCCGTCGCCACCGATGAGTCCACCGTCTTCGGTCACGTAGATGGCGTGAAGCGTCGCGTCGAATCGATCGGCGAGTTCGAGGCCGTACTCGCCGGCACGTTCCGCGACGTCGCTGCCATCGGTCGGGACGAGGATCGTCTCGTACATCTCGGTTGCGTTCGTTCCACGGCCGTCCGGAAGTAGTTCTAGCCTGGCCGGTTTTCGTCGGTGGCGTACATGTCAGACGACCGTTCGGCTCGAGTGAGTGTTCGGCAGTGACGAATGTAGGTTCGGGTTTGATTTCGGCCGTCGGCGTAGATGGGTCCGTAGTCGACGATTCGTACGGTCTCCTGTCGTCGATTACCGCCGATCGCCGACCCGTCCTGGCGATCGGCGGGAACTCGGGACAGCAGTCCGTATCACGCACAGCCACGCCAGTATGTCCCCGATTCGCACCCTCCGTGACGTCCTCTTCGCTGTCGGCCTCCGGCTCGTCAACGCGCTCGAGACGGCGTTTCGCGGCCGACTGTTCGTTCTCGGCGTTCTCGTCGGGATCGCTGGTGGGCTCGGTGCCGTTGCCTTCCAATACCTGCTGATCGGGTTCACGGCCCTGTTTTTCAGCGGGGCGACCTCACAAGCGGAGCTACTCGAGACGGCTGTCGACCTCCCCTGGTACTATCGCGTCCTCGTACCCGCCATCGGCGGCGCGTTCGTCGGGCTGATCGCCAACTACAGTGGTGGCGGTCTGGTGAGAGGGGAGGGTGTCCCCGAGGTGATCGAGGCGATCGATCAAAAGCACGGACGACTCCCGCTGCGTGTCGTTCCGGCGAAAGCGGCTGCGTCGGCGGTCTGTATCGGATCCGGTGGCGCGACCGGCAGGGAAGGACCGATCGTCCAGATCGGCGGCACGATCGGCTCCGCCGTCGGCAGCCGCCTCGAACTCCCCGATCCACAGCCGTCGGTGTTGCTGGCAGCCGGGGCTGGCGCGGGTCTGGGCGGGACGTTCAACGCTCCGATCGGCGGGATGGTCTTCGCCTGGGAAGTCCTGCTCGGGCGAGTTACCAGGGAGAACGCCTTACCGGTCGCGATCGCTGCAGTGGCCGGGACCGCGACGGCGAACGTCATCATCGGTCTCCCGGATCCGATCTTTACGGTCCCGCCGATCTCGGTGGAGAGTCCCTGGGAAGTGATCGCGTACGCCGGTCTCGGTATCGTCGGCGCGGCCGTCGCACTCGTCTTCGCAAACTCCCTCTATGCCATCGAAAGCGGGTTCGATCGACTTCCCGTCCCTACCGCGGTAAAGCCGGCACTGGGTGGGCTCTGTCTCGGCGTCCTCGCACTTTCCGTCCCACAGGTCTACGGCGTCGGCTACCCGGTGATCCAGGACGCACTCGTCGGCACGTTCGCCCTCGAGGTCGTCGTCGTGTTCGCTGTCGCGAAGATCGTCGCGACGAGTGTCACGCTCGGGAGCGGTGGCTCCGGCGGTATCTTCGCCCCCGCGCTTTACGTCGGCGCGATGACTGGTACCGTCTACGGCGCGCTACTGGACGAGACGGTTCCCGTCCCTATCGCCGACCCGACGACGTACGCCGCTGTCGGCATGGGGGCGGTCTTCGCCGGCGCGTCACACGCACCACTGACGGCGATCGTCGTCGTCTACGAGCTGACCGACGACGTCTGGATTATCCCGCCGCTCGTGATCGCCTGTCTCTTCAGTTCGGCGCTGTCACGGCGTGCGAGCGAGGGAAGCATCTACACGATCGGACTCCTCGAGCGTGGTGTCGACGTCGACTCGAGGCGGCTGTTTTGATACGGACTGGGCGTGATACTGTCGGACAGCCGTCAGTGAGACGTCGGTCGCGAACGCGCGGCCGTCACCGTCGGGACGGCCGCAGTCGCGCGACCGATCGTCGAATAGTTCTGTCCAACAGTATGAGAACGTGCTGTCTGTGTGTCACCGAAGAGATGTCGAGGCAACGACCACGAGCGCAACGGACCGAAGCGACGGTCACAGGTCGGTCGGGTACTCGCCGGTTTTTCGATATTCGGAGACGACTGCCACGAACGCGGCCACGTGGAGGACGACAACCACGACGATCATCGCGAGATAGATCAGGTGAAGCGGATCGTCGGAGGGAAACCCCATCTCCTCGTACGGACGGAGATACGCCCGATCGTAGCCGTGGACGGCCACGAGCCAGAAGATGACGTACGTGCCGTGACTCTGGTGCCACTTCCAGGCTTTCGGCCCGAGATAGTCGTAGGCTCGGTTGTTGGACGTAACCGCCAGAACGATCGCGATGAGGACGGCGACGCTGGCACCGAACGCCCACGGACTCATATCGACGAGATAGCCGACGACGTCCCAGTCACGGGCCGCGAAGACGAACAGGACGTGAATAACGGACCAGATAGCGAACCAGATGCCCAGCTCCGACCGCCAGTTTACGGGAAAGTTCCCGGAAAACCGACGCCTGATCGACGGTCGAATGCGTACCAGCGGCCCGATAATCATCACGACAAACAGGATGATAAAGGGGACGGCGGCAACGACTCGCTGCCCACGATATCCGACGCCCCACAACAGGACCGCCACGACGATGCTTGCGACCGCCACGCCCAGATGATGGGTGAGTTCGTTGTTAGTGTCTGATGTCATGATGTCTCCGTGTCACACGGCTATGACCGAACGGACACCGATCGATCAAATAAAACTGTTCCCGTCCCTCACGGTCGCGTGCAGATACATTTGAAACGAGGGCCCCAGCGAATTATCACGCGGCGATCCATGCGACCGTGTGACTTAACTGCTGACAAATGGTATACCTTGACATGGGGCACCTAAACTGGCAGTGCCGGCTGTATGGCCACGACTGGCGCCATCCCTGGGACCACGAAGTCGTCGTGACGTCGAATACGGAGCCGGTCTATCCGCTTCGGTGTCAGCGCTGTGCGGACGTCCAGTTGCTCGACCGCGACGGCGACAGCTGGCGCCTGGACGACGAGGATGGGCCGTCGATCCACGAGCAGGCACTCGAAGTCGAGTCGGCGAGCGACGGGACGTGACGGCAGGAGATCGTATGAGCGCCGGCTCTCGCGTCACCGAACGACCATGACCGGTGCTGGTGCCCGCTTGACGACAGTCTCGGCGACACTTCCCAGCAGGAACCGTTCTGCGCCCGAACGACAGTGACTCCCCATCACGATCCGGTCGACGTCACGTTCCTCCGCGTACTCGAGGATGATCGCGTCGGGTTCGCCGAACTCGAGGACGGTCTCGATGCGTCGATCGTGTTCGGCGGCGGTCTCGCGTGCCTCGTCGAAGACGGCTTTGGCTTTCGACTCGGCCTTTTCGTGCCACTCGCGCCAGTACTCTGGACTGACCGAACCCGGCGGGGCGCCGTCGTCGAACGTCGGACGCATGACGTCGATGAGGCTGAGGCCCGACCCGATCGGATCCATGACGTGTACGACCACGATCTCGGCGTCCGGATAGTCGGCCAGCGCCGTCTCGAGGGCCTTCGTCGAGAGCGGTGATCCCTCCGTGGGAACGAGTATCGTCCTGGACATACCTCGTGTACGGTCCGATCGAGTAAATAGCCACAGGCGGACCGGGACCGACCGCGGGCACGACGGGTCCGTCCCCGCCTCGAGTCGAACTCGATCACGCCGGCGAGTGTCTTCCGGTGACGAATACCATCCGTCGGGAACGCGGCCATACGCTCATATTCGATGCCACTGTAGTCACGGCCGCGCATGAACGATCAGACTCCATCCGCGTCGTTCGAGCAAGTCGCAGACATCTCTCCCGACGCGCCGACTCTCATCGAAGGACTGCCCGGTCACGGTCTCGTCGCGGCGATCGCCGTCGATCAGATCACGACGCAACTCGGCCTCGACCACTGCGGGAACATCGCCGACGACGAGTTCCCGCCCGTCGTCACCTTCGAGGACGGCCTCGTCCAGGATCTGGTTCGTGTCTATGCGGGCGACGATCCGGCCGTGATGACCCTCGAGAGCGACCTCGCGCTCCCGGAGCCGGCGTTCGAACCGCTCTCGAAGTGCGTACTCGAGGAACTCGCCGAGGAGTTCAGCCGTGCGATCTTCCTCGCTGGTGCGCCGGCCGAATCGGAAGCCCAGATCGGCGAGGTGACCGGCGTCGCGACGACCCCGGAAATCAAGGCTGATCTCGAAGACGCGGGCATCGAGGTCCCTGACGAGCGCGGGCTCGTCGGCGGGATCACGGGATCGATGGTGCGGGCGTGTTACCAGGCGGACGTCCCCGCAGCCTTACTGATCGTGCGCTCCCATCCGTTCCTTCCCGATCCGCAGGCGGCCAAGTCGGTGATCGAGACCGCACTCGAGCCGCTCGTCGACTTCGAGATCGACACGACCGAGCTCGACGAACAGGCCGACGAGATCCAACAGCAGATGCAACAGGTCGCCCAGCAGTACCAGCAGATGGCCGAAGAGCAGGGCCAGCAACAACAGCAGGTCCAGACCGGGATGTTCCAGTGATCGTCGGCCGCGCTCGTGCTCTCGGTCGCGTCTCGAGGCCGTTCGACGTCGACGACTCGCATGCGATCGCCCCACCCCATCGTTTTTAGGTCGAACTCGGTGTCAGTCACTGACGAGGGAAACGATGACAGACGATATCGACCAGACGATCGATCGTGCGCGTGAAAACTACCAGCGGATACTCCTCCCAACGGACGGGAGCGACGAAGCACAAATGGCGGCCGAACGCGGTATCGAGATTGCGGCTGCGCTCGATGCGACTGTACACGCCTTCTCGGTGATCCAGAGTTCCGCAGTACTGAAACGAGATCAGTTGCGGACCGACGCGAAGGCAGACGCCAGAGACGCAGTCGAACGCGTCGAAACCGCCGCCGAAAGCGCGGGTGTCGAGGTGACGACCTCGGTCGAGAAGGGTGTATCTCACGAGTCGATCGTCAACTATGCGACGGCAAACGACATCGACATGATCGTGATGGGGACCCACGGCCGAACCGGACTCGACCACGTGATGATCGGAAGCGTCGCCGAACGGGTCGTTCGAACCTCGCCCGTTCCGGTGTTGACGATCCGCCCCCAGGAGTGATCGCAGTCACGACTGCCACGCTCGCCTCCCGACGCTCCCTCGAGTCCGCCGGCCAGCGGTCGCGAAGACTCTCTGTGTTCGACCCTCGATAATGATACGAACCGACGAGACAGGCGTCGAAATCGCGGCCGATCCGGATCGGGTGCTCGTCTGCAATCCCGTGAGTGGAACCGGAGACCACGCTCCCGAGATCCGGTTACGGGGGCTCGAGCATGGGTTCGAAGTCGTCGAGACGACTGCTGCGGGCGACGCACGACGACTCGCACGGCAGGCCGCCGAGCGGGGCGCGTCGCTGGTGGCGGTTGCCGGTGGTGACGGAACCGTAAACGAGGCTGTCCACGGGCTCGTCGACGCCGATGCACTCGAGACGACCGACGTCGCAGTGATCCCGACGGGTACGGCCAACCTCTTTGCGAAGCGACTCGGTCTCTGGGACATCGACCGATCGTTCGAGATCCTCGACCGTGGACACCGACGACGGATCGACGTCGGATTCGCCGACGAGCGGCCGTTTCTCAACACCTGCCTGGCCGGCCTCTCGGCCGAAGCGAACACGGCGACGTCGGACGAATTGAAACGTCGACTGGGTGCTCTCGCCTACGTGGTGACGACGATCCGACTGCTTCCCACCTACGAGGGCGTCCCGCTTCGCGTGACGACCGACGGTGAGTCGCCAACGGACGCGTCGGGGAGCGAAACGTGGCTGGGTAACGCGTTGCTCGTCCTCGTCGGCAACGCCTTTCGACTCCCGAGTATCAGCCGCCGGGACGAATCCGCGTTCACGGACGGCCAACTCGAGGTGACTGCCATCCGCGAGCGGCCATCGCTCGAGGGGATCGAAAGGGGGACGCTCCCGGGGATATTCACCGATTCGACGCCGAGAGAAACCACGTCGGTATCGATCGACACGCTCGCGGACGATCCGGTGTCGTTTAGCCTCGACGGCGAACTGTTCTCGTCGGCTGGCCTCGAGATCGGCGTCCGGGAGCGGTGTCTCTCACTGTTCGTCGATCCGGCCGACGATACCACGAGAGAGTGAGACGGTTTCCTGTCGTCACGCCCCACAGCCGGATCGCGGGTGTGCCGGTACCGACGGCCAGCGGTCCGGCTGAATCGTGTCGTCTGCGGTGTGGTTATATACCGGCGTCGGTCGTACGTAGGGTGTCCGGACTCCGGACGATGACGACCATGACGACACAGCTATTCAGATCTCCAGCGGGATACGTACAGGGACGGACCGTCATCGACGATCTCGGCGACTACGCCGACGACCTCGGGAGCACTGCCCTCGTGCTCGGCGACGACCTCGTCCTCGATCTCGTCGGCGATCGCGTACGCGAGAGTCTCGAGTCGGCCGGGTTCGACGTCGCCCTCGAGGAGTTCGGCGGCGAGTGTTCCGAACGCGAGATCGAGCGCGTCGCGGACGTCCACGCCGAGTACGATGCCGACGTGATCGTCGGAACTGGCGGCGGAAAGGCGATCGACACCGCGAGGGCAGCCCGCGAGCGAGTCGGCGGAGCGCTCGTCTCGCTGCCGACGGTCGCGTCGACCGACGCGCCGACGAGTTCGGTCGCAGTGATCTACACCGAAGACGGCGAGTTCGTCGAGTTCCACGTCTACGAACGTCATCCCGACCTCGTGGTCGTCGACACCGAGGTCGTCGCCGAAGCGCCGACTAGGTTCTTCCGGGGCGGGATCGGGGACGCGCTCGCGACGTGGTTCGAGGCCGACGCCGCGTACCGATCGGGCGCGACGACGATCTTCGGAACGCGATCGACCCGAACGGCCCAGGAGATCGCGAACCTCGCGTACACGACGCTTCGCGACCACGGCCGATCGGCCGTCGATGCCGTCGAGCGAGACGCCGTGACCGAGAGCGTCGAGGCCGTCGTCGAGGCCAACACCTTACTCAGCGGTCTCGGATTCGAGAGCGGCGGGCTCGCAGCAGCCCACGCGATCCACAACGGGCTGACCCAGCTCGAGGCGACCCACGAGGCGACTCACGGTGAGAAGGTGACGATCGGAACGATCGCCCAACTCGTCCTCGAGGGCCGCGAAGACGCGTTCGTCGAGGACGTCGCTGGCTTTGCCGCCTCGGTCGGACTGCCGACGACGCTCGCCGAGATCGGACTCGAGGACCCCACTCGAGACGAGCTGTCGGTCGTCGCTGAGGCCGCCTGTGCCGACGACGAGACGATCCACAACGAGCCCTTCGAGGTGACTCCGGCGGCCGTCCGTGACGCGCTCGTCGGCGCCGATGCGATCGGTCGGCGACTGACCGATCGATAACTGTCGCGTATCACTGACCGAAGTTATATATCCCAGTCGGTGGTGAGGTAGCTACGTTCATGTACGAGACGATCCTCGTTTCGACCGACGGGAGCGAACCGGCGAGCCGTGCGACAGAGCACGCGCTCGACCTCGCTTCGACGTTCGACGCCACCCTCCACGGGATCTACGTCGTCGACACCAGTCGATACGGCAGTTCGATGGTCGCCGACGAAGGTGAGGTCGTCGACGACCTCGAGTCGCGTGGTCGGGATCTCCTCGACGACCTCGCGACGGAGGCGGACGTCGACGTATCGACCGAGATCCGCAGCGGCCGCCCGCATCGCGAGATCGCCGACTACGCCGACGAGATCGACGCGGATCTGGTCGTGCTCGGTAACCGGGGACTGGGCGCCGGTCCCGGCGGCGAGATCGGCAGCACTGCCGAGCGAGTCGTCAGATATCTCGACCGACCGGTCATTACGGCCTGATACGGACGGCCGTCCCGCTCGCCCGCCGATCCTACACGGGGTCGGCGAGTGACGGGCGGTGACGACAGGAGACCGTATGAGATGAGTGGCGACTCGCGTCTCGAACGTATCACCGACCGTACTGTGAACTATTAGGAACCCTCCGACGTGGATACGCCTACGATGTACGATACGATCCTCGTTCCGACCGATGGAAGCGATCCCGCGAACCGTGCAGTCGAACACGCCTTCGAACTCGCAGACCGGTACGACGCCGAGATACACGCGATGTACTGCGTCGAGACGCACCGATACGGCGAGCCGGCACTGAGCAGCGCCGAGATCGTCATCGACAGACTCGAGGACCAGGGCGCGGCGATGCTCGAGGATTTAAGCGATCGCGCGGAGAACCTCGGCATCGACTGTACCTGGGACGTCTGTCACGGCCGCCCCTGGGAGCAACTCCAGGATGCGGCCGACGAGATCGACGCGGATCTGATCGTGATCGGGTTCCAGGGTCAGAGCCACGAACGGCCCGGTAAGATCGGCAGCACCGCTGAACGTATCGTTCGGCAAGCGGATCGACCGGTGTTGACGGCCTGACGGTCCGTTATCGTTCAAATAGACAGACTGCTGTCCGACAGTATGACTGTCACCGCTGTGGTGAATGGGGTTTACCAGTGGTCACGGTGTCGATGGTTCCGATGGAGAACAACGACACCCTTTCGCGGCGCACGATGGTAAAACTCGGTACCGTTGGTGGGATTGCGCTGCTGGCCGGCTGTCCGGATGACGACGACGATCCCGACGACGAAGAGCCCGAAGACGACCTCGAGGATGTCGATATCGAGGAGTGGGAGGAGGTCGACGAGTTTTACTTCGAAGGGGTTATCGAACACTGGGAGGGTATCGAGCCGGAGTTCATCGAGGGGATCGAGAACCCGCCGCTCACGCTGATCGAAGGCCAGGAGTACGACTTCAGGTGGGTCAACGGCGACGGCGTCGAGCACAACCTCGAGATTCGCGACGAGGACGACGAGGTCATCAACGACTACGTCAGCGACGACGTGTCGGAGGAAGGCGAGGAGACGACCCTCGAGGGCGTCGAGGCCACCGAGGAGATGGACGTCTATATCTGTCGGTACCACGAAGAGACACAGGTCGGCGACATCGACGTCGAAACCGAGTGAAACGGTCTTCCGCGTTCCCGACGCGATCGGCAAGATGGGTCACAGTCGCATCGGAACCGACGGTGTACTGACTGCTGTCCGGCAGTATCAGTGCCCATTCGATCGCGTCGCGATGCCTGTCGTCCCGCGAGGGCGTCTCGAGTGCGATCGGTGTGTAGTGTGTTGTCCGGCAGTATGAGTGGCCGTAGGAGGTGTGCGATGACTCACCGATCGGCCACGTGTGCCACTCGTGGCGGGACAAGACTGCTTTTCGTCGACGTACCAACGAGTGGCGCTGCCGTCCCGATCGGTCACTCGACCCGCCATCGACTCGAGTGAGACGGGGTTCTGGATCGATGTCTCGACCCACCGGTAGTAACAACCGAACCTGTTCCCCACACCACTCGCGGGCTCACGAGTCACGTCGGTCCCTGCCGGCCAGTTCACGGGGCTCGCTCCGGTGGTCGCCTCGACCCGCGCTCCCCGGGCGATCGGGTGTGCACTGCCGGTCAGTGGCTACTCTGGGTACGGCAGAGAGGTGTGAGTCGACGGCGCCGACTGACCCAATCCATACGAGTCATGACCTGGATCGAACGTCAGCCACCGAACGATCGGCGCCGCCGGAGAGTAGCCCGTCCGTAACATATATCGAACCATTAACATTAATGCCATATGTTTTGTATGATATGCTTTCGACTGCGTTCGACTACCGACCTTCATTTCCCCACTATATGGTGGTTTACTTTCAGCACTATTACGATGGTACCCCTGTAATACACGGTGGTGGAAAACGATCCATTATCGACGCCGAAACAGTCGTAACTATGGGTGACTTTACATTTATTCGGTACCCGATCGCGTCGGTATCGAGCGATGTCGCCCGGCGACCGCCGTCTCGCTTCGGTCGATCCCGCGGAGTTATTGTTCAGGGAGTAAAGACGTGAGGTATGACGTTCGTCGTGCCGTTCGATGGATCGACACTCGCACAGGCCGCTCTCGCCAGGGCCGTCGAGTACAGCGTCGCACTCGAGGAAGACGTCACGGCTGTCTCCGTGATTCCTGAACGGAAAAAATACGCGCGTGAGAAGGGCTGGATCGCCGACGACGAACCGTACGACGTCGACGCCGTCGTCGACGCGCTTCGCGAGCAGGTCCGGTCACTCGCGCCGGATGCGTCCTACGAGTACGAACGGATCCGAGAGTTCCCACCCGAAGCACGCCTCGCGAATCGGATCGAGGAGTTAGTCGTCGAGCAGGAACCGAGCGTCGTCTTCCTCGGCAGTGACAACGTCGGTCGCGTCGTGACGCCGCTGACCAGCGTCGGCGTCCACCTCGCCGACGAAGAGTCCTACGACGTGTTCATCGTCCGGGACCCATCACCGCCGAAACTCGAGGCGCTCGATCCCCACGAGACGTTCTACGACGCGGACGATTCTGGCTAGGGCGTTTCCAGGCCTGAGCTGCTGGATCGTACGTTACGCAACCCTGCCGTGTGGTTGGTTCGACACAGCAGTCGACGGGTGGACCGGTACTAGCTACCGCCGTTCGACGAGCGCGTCCGCCTTGCTCCGGACGCGAATCGGCTCGAGTCGGTCGGCAAGCGCCGACGCCTCGTCGAGTTTGGCCGACGTCTCGGCGTGGATCGTATAGAGCCGATCGCCGGCGTCGACCTCGTCGCCGGCGGTCCGATGCATCACGACGCCGGCGCAAGCGTCGAGTGGCGCACCCGCACGCCGCGCGAGGTCACAGAGCTGTCTGTTGTCGACCCGCGTCGCGATACCGGTCCGTTCTGCACGAACCGTTCGTGTCTCCTCGCCAGGGGTTAGATCGTCCGATTCGATTTCGGGGTCGCCGTTCTGGGCTTCGATGATCCGACGAAATCGCTCGAGTGCACGCCCAGACTCGAGGATCTCGGTCGCCGAGGCGTCGACGCCACAGTGATCCAACAGCAACTCCGCGAGCCGGAGCGATTTCAGCCGGAGCGACTCCGGCCCCTCACCCTCGAGAACCGAGAGGACGTCCCGTGCCTCGAGGAGGGGACCGACGCCGCGTCCGATCGGGTCGGTCCCGTGGGTGATCGCACAGCTGATGTCCATCTCGAGGTGGTCGCCGACCCGTTTGAAGTCGTCTGCCAGCTTGCGGGCGGCGACGAGGCTCTCGACTTTCGCCCCTTCGCCGTAGGGGATGTCGATTACGACGTGATTCGAGCCGGCGCTTCGTTTCTTCGAGAGCACCGAGGCGATGAGCTGGCCCTGCGGGTCGATCGAGAGGGGGTTCTCGGCGCGGATGATCTCGTCGTCGACCGGTGAGAGATCGACGCCGCCGCCCCAGACGAGACAGCCGTTGGTCTCCGCGACGATCGACTCGATCTCGTTCATCGTGAACTCGACGTCACAGAAGACTTCCATGACGTCGGCCGTCCCCGCCGGGGAGGTCACTGCCCGCGAGGAGGTTTTCGGCATCGTCAGTCCCGCCTCCGTGACGATCGCGACCATGATCGGCGTCACGCAGTTGCCGGCGATGCCGCCGATCGAGTGTTTGTCCGCGACGATCGGTGCGTCCCACGTCAGCCGCTGCCCGACGTCGCTCATCGCCTGTGTCAGATGTTTCGTCTCCTCGAGCGAGAACCCGTTCGTGTAGACGGCCGAGACGTAGGCGCTGAGTTCAACGTCCGAAAGGCGGTTCTCGTGGATGTCCCGAACGATCGTCTCGAGTTCGCGGGCCTCGAGTTCGACGTCGTCGAGTTTCTTGCGGACGTATCGGACGGAGCCGGGCGTTCCGGCGAGCGTGACGTCGATCGCACCGCGGACGTGGTGTAGCGGTTCGGTCATGCCGACCGTCCCTGGCGCGACCAGTTCGTCGGTTCGCTTGACGATCCCCGTCGTCGTCTCACCGTCGTACTCGATCCGGACGCGGTCGAGGGGATGCGCACCGAGTTCGTCCGCGTCGATGCCGTTTAACAGGACCAGGGGCCGGCTCGTCCCGATATCGATCGTCGTTGCCTCGAGTTGCATTCGTCCGTAACGGATTCACCGTGTGGGGAAAACGATGACGGGCGTTCCCGTCGATCTGCGATACGTTCGGTGAATTATCTTCAGTGACTTCTCCGACAGTATCACCGGCGGGGAAACGGGAGTCGTTCGGCCAGTTTGACCTGGACGCTCCGTTTGATCGGCGGCCGACGCCTCTAGACGGTCGCTGGCGATGTCGGCAACCGGGATCGCACCCAGGACTGTCGACTCACGCAGTATGAGTTCGACTTCACGGGGGTCGATTCCCGTTACGTCGGCGATCCGTTCCGCTCGTGGGGAGACGGGGACGCGCTCGAGGGCGACCATTCGCTCCTCGGCGAGCGAGACGACCTTCGAGGAGACGACGAGGACGTCGTCGTCCTGTATCGTCGTTCCGTCGTCGGTCGCCTCGAGGATCAACCCGACGAGGTCCTCACCACCGTCCAGCAGTCCGATATCCAGCCCCTGGTACGTGATTTCGCTCACGACTGTGACCAACCATGGCGAGATACGTATAATGTTGGTCGCCTATCAGTTCGAACGTCTCGACGCGTCCCATAACCGAAGCTCATGAAAGGTTTAACACGAGCGTCGTCGCCGTCTCAACTGGGGGAGACACTCCCAGGATACGCATGGCGACAGATACGAATCCGTTCGAGAACCTCGAGCGCCAGTTCAAGCGCATGCAACG
The DNA here is from genome assembly GCF_030848565.1 of Natronolimnohabitans sp. A-GB9. GTDB lineage: Archaea > Halobacteriota > Halobacteria > Halobacteriales > Natrialbaceae > Natronolimnohabitans. The sequence continues at coordinate 19,795 of NZ_JAVDDV010000022.1, read as the reverse complement.
ACAGTTCGAGGAGCTACTGGAGATGTGGGACACCGATCGGTCCGGAGCGCCGACGTCCGGCGTCTCGACAATGGGGATCGACCTGACAGACCACGGCGATCAGTTCACGCTGACGGCCGACGTGCCGGGCTTCGAGACCGACGAGATCGATCTCCGGTTCGCCGACGATACGGTGTATATCGCCGCCGAACGCGAGCAAGAACAGACCGAAGAGCATGCAGAAGAGCGCTACCTCAAAAGCGAGCGAACGCGAAGATCGATGAGCCGTACCGTTCGCATCCCGGAACCGGTCGACGAGGAGGCCATCGAGGCGACGTGCAAAAACGGCGTGCTCACGGTGACGCTTCCCAAGAAAGAGCCGGGTGAACCCGACGGACGGTCCATCGACATCGAGTGATACTGTTGGACAGCACGAGTCGACGATCGGTCGCGCGACTGCGGCCGTCCCGACGGTGACGGCCGCGCGTTCGCGACCGACGGCGCACTGACTGCTGTCCGACAGTATGACCGACCACGATCGGAGACGGTCCCGCCAGTCCGAGCGATCGGTCGGTCAGCGATCTCCCGTCCGATGACCGACCGGAAGCAAGTACAGCGCCTCGAGTCGATCCGGGAGCCCGAGGACGTCGGCGACGTCGCCAGCGGAAAACGCGCCGACTGGACAGCAGTTCAACTCGCGAGACTCACAGAGGAGGTGGACGTTCTCGGCCGCGTGTCCGGCCTCCATGTGGACGTATCGTTCGCCGCGGTCGGGATACTGTCGCCGCGTCCGATCGTACGCGCCGGTTAGCACGACCGTCGTCGGGGCGTTTCTTACGACGTCCTGGCCCAGCGCTGCCCGCGTGAGCGCTTCGTGGACGGACCCCTCGAGCGTTCGCTCGAGTCGGTGTGCAGCGGGCTCGTACCGGTAGCAGCCGGGCGCCAGCTCTTCGTTCCCGTCACGTGCGACCTCGAGAAACGCGGTGAGTGGATACGTCGTCCCGGCACTGGGAGTGGCCCGCATGGCGATTCCGTCTCTGGTGTGGGTGATCCCCTGTGCGGCCCACAGCAACTGTGAGACGTCCGTGAGTGCAAGCGGTCTCGAGGCGAACGACCGGCGACTCTCTCTGTCCGCGATCGCTCGTTCGACGCTGCTCGTCTCGTCGGACTCGAGTTCGGGCTCGGGATCGGGGAGTTCGATCGACGCCATACGACTCGTTCGCCGGCGTCGGGGAAAACGTCACGCCCGGGCCGACCCCGTTCGGATTCGGACCGAACGCGTAGAATCGCCAGCGGTACTATAGTAGCCACTGCAAGTCATTGCACACCTGATCGCCAGACGGATCGGCGATCAGTGTGTAAACCGTTGCAGTTGTTACTATATTAGCTCTCGAGACGAATCCGCGTTCATGTCCCGCCACGTTCTCGTCCCGGTCGACGGCTCGCCGCTCTCGGAGCGTGCCCTGCGTCATGCACTCCAGGAGTTTCCGGATGCAGACGTCACGGCGTATCACGTCGTCGACCTGTTCGAACCCGAGTACGGAACGCGCGACGACTTCGACTCGGTGTACGAACCGATGCTCGGCTCCGAGGAGTGGCACCGGTTCGTCACCGAGGAGACGGACCGACTCTTCGAGCGGATCGGCGAAATCGCCGCCGACGACGATCGATCGGTCACGACCGACTCCGATATCGGCCAGCCCGCACGTCTCATCGTCGAGTACGCCACCGAGGAGGACGTCGACCACGTCGTCGTCGGTTCTCACGGCCGCCTCGATGCGGACCGGCCCCTCTTTGGCAGCGTCGCCGAGACCGTCGCCCGGCGGTCGCCGGTCCCGGTCACCGTGCTTCGATAACACCGGCTGCCAGCAACCGGACGCGAGTACGGGAAGGCTTGATACTGGTTCGCGTCGAACGACCACTATGCTCGAGACGATACTCGTCCCGACCGACGGCAGTCCCGGCGCCGAGGCGACGATCGGCCACGCGATCGAACTCGCGACGACCCACGGTGGGGCCGTCCACGCGCTCTCGGTCGTCGATCCGCCGTCCGGATCGGCGACGCTCTCGGCCGACGATCGGGAGGAACTCTCGACTGCGTCCGAGAAACGCGCCCGCGAGATGACGATCCGCATCACGGATCAGGCCGAGGAACACGGCGTCGACGCCGCTCGAGCGGTCCGCGAGGGCGTTCCCCACGAGGAGATCCTCGCCTACGTCGACGAGCACGACGTCGACATGATCGTGATGGGGACCCACGGCAGGACCGGCGCCGACCGCGCTCGCCTGGGTAGTACCACCGAACGCGTGATCACGCTCGCCGACGTCCCGGTGCTTTCGGTACGGCTGACCGACGACCCGGACGTCGACGCCGTCGACGGCTACGATCGGATCGTCGTCCCGACGGACGGCAGTGATGACGCCGAGCGTGCCGCCGAGTACGCGCTGGACATCGCCGAAGGGTACGACGCCGAAGTGTATGCCGTCTACGTGGTCGATACGACGACGTACGCACTCGAGGACGCCCCACGGAGCATCATCGGGCTACTCGAGGAAGGCGGGCGCAATGCAACCGAGACGGTCGCGGAGATGGCTCGCGAACGGGACCTCGACGTGACGACAACCGTCAGACGGGGCGATCCCGCCGCGGAACTGCTCGAGTACGCCCCCGGGGTCGACGCCGACCTCCTCGCGATGGGAACGCGGGGGGAAGCCGTCGGCACGGGCCGACTGCTCGGGAGCACGACGGCCCGTGTCGTCCGTCGCTCGGAGATCCCCGTCGTGACGCTTGGCTAGCTGCTCGAGCGGTCAGACGGTCCGTCTCATACGGACTGCTGTAACTATTTACCACCGATCGCCAGGACGGGGTCGGCGATCAGCGGTAATTGACTACAGGAGACCGTATCACTCGTCGGCCGCGTCGATCTTCGACTCGAGTGCGGGCGGCAGTCCCTGGTGTTTGATCCCAGTGTAGTCGTCGATCCGGTACTCGAAGACCTGGACCTCCCCGGACAGATCCACGTCCTCGAAGAGGTCCGGACGCCAGACGTCCGAGAGGTAATCGTCGATCTCGTCCCACTCGGACTCCGGAACGGTCGAGAGCCGCCCCGACAGGAGGACACTCTGCCAGTTGTACATCGTATCGACCGTGTAGACGAGGAAGCTCGCCGCGTCGGCTGCCTCGCTCAGCGTTGCTTTCCGGCTCTCTTCGCCCTCGAGATAGGTAAAGTAGAGCCGACTGTCCTCGTCGTAGCCGTACGAGATCGGGAAGAGATAGGGGCCGCCCTCGTCGGGGAGGCTGAGAACGCCGGTTTTTCGGGACGACAGGAAATTCCGAATCTCGTCGTCGGTCATCTCGTTCAGTCCAAACTCCTGGAGTTCGTCGATCGACATACCCGAGTAGACGACGGGGGTCACGAAAAAAGCTCCCCACCGAAACGTCTCGCGAGAAATCAGCTATTCGATGATTGGTATCGCCGTCGAGCTCGAGGGACCGGTCTCGATCGACTCCAGTTGACAGACGGACTGCTGTACCGAGTTCGCGGCGCAACCGCAGATCCGGGTCGTGGTTGTGCCGGCACTGACGGACAGCGGTCCGTATCAGGGTTCGTCGCCGCCGCTCGCTTCGACCCGTGACTCGAGTGTCGCCTGCAGGTCGTCGGTCTTCCGCTGGAGGCCGTCGCTGATTTGGACGTCGTACGGTTCGGGATCCTCGATCCGGCGGTGCCGCTCCGGGAGCTTTCGTCGTTTCTCGTCGGCCCGCTCCCGGATCGTCTCGAGGTCCGGGACGTCGTAGACGCACTCGCCGTCCTCGATGATGGTGACGAGCTGTTCGGTCCCGGGGAGGTCCTCGTCGCGGAGCCCGAGGACGTCACCGGTATACTCGCCGTCCGACTCGGTCCGGCGGACGCTTTTCGCGCCGGGGTACGTGACTTTCCCCGGCGACAGCTTCATCGTCGGCTGCATCTCTCCGTCGCGTTCGACGGCCACGAGCTTGTAGACGCCCTCGACTTTCGGTGCGTCCGTACTCGTTACCAGTGCGGTTCCCGGCCCGAAGCCGTCGCCGACGCCGTCGCGGTCGAAAAACTCCGCGATCGCGTACTCGTCGATGCCCGAGGAGATGTACTCATCGACGTCGGGAAGCACCTCGTCGACCTCCTTCGAGAGGGCGGCTAGGTCGCCCGAGTCGAGGCGAACGCCGTCCAGCGAGACGTCGGCCTCCTCGGCGACGTCCTTGGCGAGTTCGGCACCCGCGACGGTGTCGTAGGTGTCGATCAGGAGCACGCTCTCCGATCCGTACTCGTCGACGAACGCCTCGAAGGAATCGCGCTCCCGGTCGAAGCTCTGGACCCACGAGTGGGCCATCGTTCCGGCGACGGGGACGCCGAAGGCCTCGCCGGCGGCGACGTTCGAGGTCGCGTCGAAGCCGCCGACGTAGGCGGCCCGCGCGGCCTTGATCCCGGCGTCGGTCCCGTGTGATCGCCGCGAGCCGAAATCGACGAGGCGTTGTCCGTCACCCCGTCGGTCGATCACGTCGCGCATTCGACTCGCCTTCGTCGCAATCAGCGACTGGTAGCCGACCTGGTTGATCAGTGCCGTCTCGAGTAGCTGTGCTTGTAGGATCGGCGCCGTCACCTCGAGCAACGGCTCGTTTGCGAACACCGGTGTCCCCTCCGGCAGCGCCCGCACGTCGCCGGTGAACTCGAACGTCGCCAACTGCTCGAGGAACCCCTCGTCGAACCCCTGTTCGGTCAGGAACTCGAGAGTCCGCGCGCCAAAGGAGAGGTTCTCGATGTAGTGAATCGCCTGCTCGAGGCCCGCAGCGATCATGTAGCCGCGGTTCGGCGGCAGATCACGGGTAAAGAGGCTGAACGTCGCTTTCGGATTGTGATCCTGGTTGAACGACGCCTGCATCATCCGCAGCTCGTAGAGGTCGGTAAACAGCGGGACGTTCTCCTCGGTCAGGAACCCAAACGTTGTGTCGCTCATCGTCGTGCGTTACAACTCGACGCGGCGTGGGATAACTCTCGGTGGTCGTTCCCACACTCGTCGGCGGTCCCGGTCCAACTGCAGGGCGTCGCGGGTGTGTCGGGACCGACGAACAGCAGTCCGTATCAGTTCCCGTCCGATCGTGTCCCACGGCCAAGACGCCAGCGGCCGCGTTCCCTATTCGGTCGCCTCGAGCACGCGCTGGACCAGCTCGCAGCGATAACAGCGAACTGCACCGCTGCGTCGGTCGTACTCGACTAGCCCCATATCGTCGAGCATCGGGAGGGTGACGTGGTGGAGTTCGGTCTCCCAGTCGACCGACGACTCCACGTCGTCGGCCACCCGCCGCCGGAGCGTCTCGACGTCGACCCAGTCGTCCTCTCCCTGGTTCAACGCGGCCACGATCCGCCGACGGCGGCTGTCTGCCAGGAGCCGAAGGACGTCGCCCGTTTCACACCGGCTCTGGACGACCCCGGTCTCGTCGACGATCTGGCGTTCTGTCATGGCTTCCATTGTGGCCGTATTCGACTGGGTGCCGGATATACCCTCCATCGTATTCCCACGGCGTGAAAGTACATCTTTCCCAGTACTATATCGTTCATACGACTTATTATTTTGCGTGTATAAATACGCCCTCATACGGACCGCTGTCTTCGTCGTTCGTTTCTCCGCTGCGATGACGGTCTCACCTCGCTACAAGTCACCGTATCTTCTTAAGCGAGAGTGTGGTCTAGCCGCCCGGTGTTCACATGACAGCACAGTGGTACGGTAAGTCGATGGCAGCAGACGAGATCACCGATTTTCTGAACGACCAGGCAACCGGCGTCCTCTCGCTTGCAAGCGACCGTCGCGCCTACGGCGTCCCGATGTCGTTCGCGTACGACGACGACGAACAGCGGGCGATCATGGACCTCGGGTTCGCCGACGAGAGCAAGAAACGCGAGTTCATCGAGACGAGCGAGGAGGTCTGTCTGACCGTCTACGACTGGAACAGCCCACACGACTGGACGAGCGTGATCGCCAGCGGTTCCCTCGAGTCCCTCGACGAGAGTGACGTCGACGACGATATCGAAGCGTGGTACTATCGCGTCGCGAAGGATATCGACGTCGAGGGTGACGTCGAACTCGAGTGGTACGAACTTCGGGTCGACGAGCTATCGGGAGTTGCGCTCTCCGAGTGAGACGGTCTGCTGTACCGATGTCCCGGCGCAACCGCAGACGAGACGCGGTCGTGCCGGTAGATGACAGCAGTCCGAAGGAGACCGACCGGTCGCTGACGACCGGTTATCGGACGACCGTCACCGGAACCGTTGCGCGGCGGACGACCTGTTCGGCGACGCTGCCAAGCAGGACGCGTGAGACGCCCGAGCGACCGTGGCTCCCGAGGACGATTTGATCGACGTCGTTCTCGTCCGCGAACTCGACGATTGCTCGTGCGGGCGCACCGATCATCGTCTCGGTCGTCAGCGACGTATCGTGTTCGTCGGCCAACTCCTCGGCCATCTCGAACAGCGTCTCGGCGGTTTCTTCCTCGAGTTCGATGAACCGCTCGAAGTTGAACGACGTGTCGCCGCGGTACATCGACATCGACGGGTTGACGACGTGTAACGCCGTGACATCGGCGTCCGGATAGATCTCGAAGGCGTGCTCGAGTGCGTCGCGGGCGGGCTCGGAGTCGTCGAGTGGCACCAGTACGTGCATACGTTACCGTTCGACGACCGAACGGATATACGGTCGGGATATTCCCACCGGTTGATCTGCCGTCCCGCCGGAACGTCTCCGCTGTCGGTCAGCGCCGGTACACCGATGAGTCGGCCGTGCGGTCGCCGGGGGTGAGGGTCGTGACCGTATCACCCCTTGCGATAGCGGGCGGGGAGATAGGGAACGAGCGGCGCCGGAACGAGGCCGGCGACGTACTCGGCGACGGTTGCGAGTGGCTTGCGCAACAGGACGTAGCCGGCCGAGACTGTGACGAATGCGAGCGTGACAGCGGTGGCGATCTCGTTTCCGACCACGAGCAGCGGGACCGCCGCGACGCCGGCGAGTGCGAGGTCTTCCGGGGCACCGTCGTACCGGACCCAGCGTCGAGGCTGGACCCAGCGGTCGTGGTAGTGGCTGTAGACCGCTCGCTCGGAGGTCCCCTCCCAGGGCCGGAGCTCGAGACCGCCGCCGAAGACGTCCGAAACGGCGTGTAACGCCGCCGCGGCCAGACCGACGGCGAGCGCGACCGTCAGCGTCGATGGGAACAGAAACGCGAGGCCGATCGCCGGAATCGTCGCCAGCGACGCGTAGACGGGATAGTGAAGCGTCTTCCGGTGGCCCGTATAGAGGTCGAGGTCGGGCGCCAGCCCGCCGACCAACCCCGCGACGAGCGCGATCGGGGCGAACTCCGGTGTGACTGCGTACACCGGTAGCGCGAGGACCATCCCCCAGAGCGCGTGGGTCGTCGCCATCATCGTGACCGTTCGTAGGCAACGGAAATACAAGTGTGTTTCCCGCGGCCGAACTCGAGTGCTGGCGACTCGAGTCGTCTAGTACCGTTCCAACCGTCGACTGATGGGTCGAATCGGACGACACCGCAGGATTCGACCCATCAGTGCAGGCTTGGACCGCCACTAGTGGGGATACGGATTTGGTCGGTCCCGCCCAACGAAGGCGCATGGAGCGAACCGACGACCTGGGGGCGTTGCTCTCGGAGACGGGGCCGAACGCGATCGTGGGGTGGGTGCTCGTCGTCGTCCTCTCACTGACCGCCGTCGTGACCGCTCTCGAGGGTGCATTCGACTGGACGCTCATCGCGATACTCGTCGTCACGATCGTTCTGGTACCCGCGACCGCGTTTCGTGACCCACGCGTCATGCCGCCGTGGGAACTCGTGGTGATCGCTGCCCTCCCGGTGGTGTGGCAGGCACTCCTCGCGCGGCCGTTCGCGACCGATATCGCGACGTATCTCGCGGTTGCCGCGCTGGCACTGCTGATCGCCGTGGAACTCCACCGATTCACGGCCGTTCGAATGACCCATCGGTTCGCTATCGTCCTCGTCGTTCTCACGACGCTCGCAGTAGCCGGCGTCTGGAACGTATTGCAGTGGCTCGCCGACGTCGTCCTGGGAACGTCGTTCGTACTCGACGGCCGCTCGCAGGACGCGATCAACGCCGACGTGATGGTCGAGTTTATCTACGCGGGGATTGCCGGTATCGGCGGCGGACTCGTCTTCGATCTGTACTTCAGGTCACAGGATCGGACGCCGACCGAGCGCACCGCCGTTCCGCCGACGGCGACCGAAGACCGGCACTCGTCGACCGATGGGGGTGAATCGCCGAAACTTCGGGATCGGCTCGGAATCTCCCCGCGTCGACAGCGACAGACGAGCCGAGCAATGCAGGTCGTACTCGTTGTCATCCTCCTCTGGGGCCTTTTTCTCCGGGATCTGCCGACGATCGCCAACGCCGCCGTCGCGCTCGCGATCACGTTCGTGCCGGCGATCTTCGAACACGAGTACGACCTGCCGATGGACGCGGGTCTGGTCCTCTGGATCACCGCCGCAGTCTTCCTCCACGCCCTGGGATCGGCTGGACTGTACGACGCTGTCGATCCGTGGGACCACCTCACTCACGCGCTGTCGGCGTCGGTCGTCGCCGCCACGGGCTATGCGCTCTTTCGGGCCGTCCACGTCCACACGGACGACGTCCATATCCCACCGACGGTGATGGGCGTGTTCATCCTCGTCTTCGTCCTCGCTGCCGGCGTCGTCTGGGAGATCCTCGAGTTCGTCATCGATCAGAGCGCGATCGTTCTCGGACTCGAGGCCGTCCTCGCCCAGCACGGGATCGACGACACGATGCTCGATCTCGTCTTCAACGTCGTCGGGGCCGTCATCGTCACCCTGTGGGGAACGGCCTATCTCACCGACGTCTCCGACTCGATCTCCGAGCGATTCGATCGCCGGTTCGAGACCGAGTGATCGACGGATTCTAGAGTGTCTAGTGACTGTGAGTAGCCATGTCGAACTGGTGGTCTCGCCGTACCGTGTACTACCTCGCGTTGGTCGTCGTGACGACGGCCGTTTTCACGGTCGCGTACAACGTCGGGATGGCGACCTGGGAAGAGCAGCCACAGCCGCTGATTCGGTCCCTCGAGGTCGTCTTCCAGAGTTTCACGACGACCGGCTACGGGCAGGACGCACCCTGGGAGACGACCCAGATGAACGTGTTGGTGATCGGGATGCAACTGGCCGGGGTCGGACTGATCCTCGCGGCGATCAACGCCTTCATCGTCCCCTGGTTCCGGACCGCCTTCGAGACGTCGCCGCCGACGGCAGCGCTCGATCTCGAAGACCACGTCGTCATCTGTGGGCATACGCCCCGGACGGAGTCGTTCGCGACCGAACTCGAGGCCAGAGACAGGCGGTTCGTCGTCGTCGAGTCCGACCTCGAGTCGGCGAGTGCGTTACACGAGGCTGGGTGGCGGGTCGTCCACGGCGATCCGGAATCCGTCGACGTCCTCGAGCGGGTAGGGATCAAGGCGGCGACCGCCGTCGTCGCGGACGCCCCGGACGACGTGAACGCGAGTATCGTGCTGTCGGTTCGGGAAGTGGACTCCGAGATTCCGGTGATAACGGTCGTCGAAGACGAAGAACTGGGCGAGTATCACCGAATCGCGGGGGCCGACGCAGTGTTGTCCCCTCGCCAACTGCTCGGTGAGAGTCTCGCAGGACGAGTCCCGACGGCGGTCACGACTGCAGTCGACGAGAGCGTCGCGATCAGCGACGACCTCGAACTGGTCGAGGTCTCGATCGCTGCCGGGAGTGACCTCTGTGATCGATCAATCGGGGAGTGTCGGTTCCCCGACCGATTCGGCGTCCGGGTCATCGGTGCCTGGCTCGACGGCGAGTTCGTGAGCCCGGTCGGATCGGAGTTCGAGGTCGACGCCGAGACACGACTCCTCGTCGCTGGCGCTCCGGACGGCGTCGAGGCGCTCCGATCGGAAGCGGCGTCGACCGTCCGTGAACTGGCCCCACAGCGAGTACTGATAGCCGGGTACGGCGAGTCAGGAACGGCGGCCGCTGGCGCGTTCGCAGAGACGAACACCGACGTGACCGTCCTCGACATCGAGGAGAAACCGACTGTCGACGTCGTAGGAGATGCCCGAGAACCGTCGACACTCCGCGAAGCAGGTGTCGAGGACGTCTCTGCGGTGATCGTCACCGTCGGCGACGACACGACCGCGATCTTCACCACGCTGATCGCTCGAGATTTAAATCCCGACGTCGATATCTTCGTCAGAGCGAACCAGGAGGCGGACGTAGCCAAACTCTATCGCGCCGGCGCAGACGACGTGCAATCGCTGGCGACGGTCAGCGGCCGGATGATGGCCGCCACCGTCTTAGAGGAGGAGGCGGCACTGGCGTTCGACAAGCAGGTCAGAGTGGTGACGGTTCCCGTCGGCGACCTGGCCGGACAGACGCCTGCCGACGTCGACCGAGAGATCGGCGTGACCCTTCTCGCCGTCGTCAGAGACGGTGAGGCGATCATCGACGTCGACGGACGGGAGTTAGCACTCGAGGCCGACGACGAACTCGTCCTGGCCGGAACCGACGAGAGCGTCAGCCAGTTCGAACGAACGTACGAGTAGCCATCACTGATACGGATTGCTGTACCTGTTTCCCGGCGCAACCACCGCCCGGGTCGCGGTTGCGCCGGCACTGACGGACAGGAAACCGTATGACTGCTGTCCGACAGTATCAGTCACGTGCCTCGAGTGGGGCCGCTGGCGGCCGACCGATCCCGAAACCATTAGTTTCGGTTCGATGAACTGGAATCGATGGCGAGTATCATCTTGCCGACGTTCGAGTGGACGACGTCCTGCGAGCAGGTGGCTCGTCAACTCGAGGCCGACGACGAACTGCTGGTCGTCTGTGACAGCCCGGCCGACCCCGTCGCGAGCGCAGACCTCCCCGAAGCGGCCGACCTGCTGGTCGCCGGCGACCCCGAAGGCTGTTCGGGGAAGGCAAACGCCGTCGCGCACGCGCTGGAACACGTCGCCCAGGATCGGATCGTCCTGACCGACGACGACGTCGACCGTGACGACGACTGGCTGGCCACGATCAAACGCCTCGGCGAGGAACACGGGACAGTGACGGCGATTCCCGTCTTCTACAGCGAGGAGTACCCGTTCAAACTGCTCGAGCCGCTGTGTATCGTGGTTGCTTCTATCGTCGTCGATCGGACGAACTGGGTGACCTGGGGCGGTGGCGTCACGTTCGACCGGCGCGAGATCGACGTCGACGCCTACGTCGACGACCTGCGCCGGACCGTCTCCGACGACGCGTTGCTCGCCGAGTACACCGACGAGGTCGTCGCCTCCCGAGCACTCGTCAACGGGGTCCGGGTTCCGGGTGGACCACGGGCGACCTACGAACGGCTCACGCGGTTCGTCACGATTTTCTACCGGTTCGCGCCGCGCCGGACGCTCGCGATCCTCGCGCTGTTCCTCGCGATCCTCGTGGTCGGCGTCGTCGCGCCACTGCTCGTCGCCGCGGGCGTGACCGCCCTCGCGTACGACCGCTACCGTGCGCTCGGCGTCGACCGACGGACGTGGCTCTTTGCGGTTCCGTCGCTCGTCCTCACGCCGTTTCTCGGGGTCGCCGGTATCGCCAGACCGACGTTCGTCTGGGGCGGGCGGCGGTATCGCTGGGACGACACGTTCGACGTGGTCGTCGTCGACTGAGACGGTCTCCTGTCGTCACGTCCTGCCGATCGCCAGGGCGTGGCCGGCGATCGGTGGGAGATCGGGACAGCAGTCCGTATGACGATGTGGACTCGGTACCGTCGTCCGTCTCACTCGTCAGCCGGGTCTTCGAGCCACGCGTCGGTGATCCGCACTCGGCCCCAGGACCCGTGCCACTCCCGTTCGAACTCGAGGCCGATCGGCCGGGACATGTGTGGCCCGTCGGTCACGACCGTCTCGAACTCGCCGCCCTCGCCGAGGAGGGAGACGTCGTACTCGTGGCCGAGTCTTTCGAGGTCGGCGAGTGCCTCGTAATCCAGCTGCCGGCCGAGCCAGCGCTCGTCGAACCCGGGTGCGGTCACCTCGACGACGACGATCTCGAGGCCGCCGTCGAGCATCGCTTCCGCGAGTTCGCGTGGCTCTGCCCCCCACAGCGGCGCCCGAAACGCACAGCCGACGCGGTCACAGATCGACCGGACGCGGTCTGCCCGGTGTTGGTCCGTGACCGTCCCGACGACGATTCCCGCGAGCCCGTCCGCGAGTGCGTCCGCCAGCTCGCGAACGGTCTCCTCGAGTGGGCGCAGGTCGGCGTCGGCTCCCGCTGGATCGGCCACGACGTCGGGCGGTTCGGCGTCAATAGTGGGGAGTCCGGCGTCGACGAGGGGGAGCCCGATGCTCCGCGCGGCGAGTCGGACGACCGGCGTGGCCGGTGTGTGATACGCCGAGGTGTCGGCCGCGTGGACGTAGACCAGTCGACGGACGTCGAGCCCCGACGCCTGGCTCCGGTGGAGTGTCCACGCCGACTCTTTGCCGCCCGAAAAGAGGACGATCCAGCCGCCGTCGTGGTCGCTTGTCGTGTCGGTCATACTATCTTCCCTGATCACCGATCCAGGGGCCGACGGAACTGACGTACCCGACGTACGGCCGGCCCCAGGTCGAGCGATGCTACACCGACGAGCCACATAGCCGCTGTGCTGGTGCGCGTGACTCCCACTCGAGCCAACAGGACGACGTGCTCGAGACCGACACAATCCTCTAAGGGAATCGCCGTCGTTGGGAGACTCGTATGTCCGCAGACCTGCCAACGCGGGACGAACTCGTCCAGGGAATGACCGTCGAGATCGAACAGGAAAACGGTGACCGGATCGTCGGCGAGGTCGGCGCCGTCCTCTCCGACGAGCGGACCCATCCCGAGGGCATTCTCGTCAAACTCAAGTCCGGCGCGCGGGGACGAGTCAAGCGCATCGGACCGGACGTCTGATCGGCTGTCCTACTCGAGGCCGAACGGGGTGTCGTACTCGGTCGGACGCTGTGGACGTCCGCTCGAGTTCCTGGGATGGAACGACGTCACAGCGGTACTCTCTCGACCCCCCTCGCGTACGGTCTCGAGCGGTGGCGTTCGTTCGGCGCTACCGTCCCCGTCGCTGTGGTCGAGTGCGCTCACGTGAATTGGGAGTCCTCCACCCCAGGGGGTGAGAAAGGTGGACCGGTCGCGCGGGGACGTTTTAACTCCGTGGACGGCGAACGGAGACCCATGCAGTTCCTCGTGGCCGTCGACGGCTCCGAAGAGTCCGAGAACGCACTCGCCTACGCCGCCGACATCGCGGACGCGATGGATGGCTCGATCACGGTTGCCTACGCGGCCGACCCCACCGTCCACGACGAGGGCGGGGACGAACCGACAGTCTCACTGTGGGACGCCGACCAGCGACTCGTCCTCGAGAGCATCGACGACGCCGAACAGCGGGGGCTCGATCTCCTCGAGGACGTCTCGGCGTTCGCCGACGAACTCGGACACGACGTCGAGACCGAACTGCTCTACGGCGATCCGGTCACGGCGATTACCGACTTCGCCGAGGACGAGGGGATCGACACGATTTTCGTCGGTCACCGCGGCCGCTCCGAGCGGACGGATGCGATGGTCGGCAGCGTCGCGAAGTCGATCGTCGAACGGGCGACCGTTCCGGTGACCGTCGTGCGCTGATACGGACTGTCGTCCCGATCTCCCGCCGATCGCCGACCCCGTGTGGCCGTGTTGGCGATCGGCGGTCAGTGACGACAGGAGACCGTATGACGCTGCCGTAACCGTTGCTTATACTGCCGGAGTCCGACAGTATCACTCTTCGAGCATCCAGCCGAAGCGTTTCTCCCAGAACTCCTCGCTTGGCGGTTTCTTCGACCGGCCGTAGGTCTTGCGGTCGCGGATCTGTCGCTCCAAGACGTCGCGGGCCTCGTTTATCGCGTGACTCGCGCCGTACCCCTCCCCGGAGGCGACGTACAGCCCCCGGTCGGTGTGCAGGCGGATTCGGGCGAGCAACAGCGGCGTTCCACGCCGTTTCTCGTTGTGTTCGTGGAGGTGAACCTTCGCGTCTAAGACGTTCATCCCGTGGTCTTTGTCGTCGAAGTTCTCGACCATCGCCACGATCTCGTCGTAGGTCATGTCGTCGATCAGGTTGGTGCCGTAAACCTGGACACCGCGATTGCCGCCGGCTTCCCACGTCAGCGAGTCGAGGACGTCGGTCTTCGTGACGATGCCGTGTGGCGAGCCGTTTCTGGTTACGACCAGTGACGAGGCGTCGATCTCGAACATCTCCTCGACGGCGACGTCGAGCGTCTCCTCCGGGTGAATCGTGCGAACCGGCGACGTCATCACGTCACGGATCGGGAGATCGAGCATCCGATCGGATTCGCCCTCCCGCGCTCCGTACCCGCCACGGCGCGATCGGGCCGTACTCGAGGAGATCTCGCCACCGAAGGGATCGGTGCCGCCGGCGTCGCCGCCCTGGCTCTGGACCTCCGCACGCACCGTCATCGTGGTCACGTCGTATAAGCTGAGGATGCCGACCGCCGAATCGTTCTCGACGACCGGCAGATGCGTGATACGGTGTTCCCGAAACCGGTTGAGTGCGTCGCCGATGGTCGAATCGGGATCCAGCGAGATCAGATCCGCGGAGTGGGCTTCGGCGACCGTCGCCGCGTCGAGATACGGCGTCACTTTCTCGAGGATCGCGTCGGCGGTGACGACCCCGATCAGCTCTTGCCCCTCGAAGACGGGCAGGAGCTGTGAGTCGCTGTCGATCATCAGCTGTGCGACCTTGCGGATGTCCTCGTCGGGGGCGAGTCGCGGCACGTGCCAGACCAGCGAGCCGAGCTTTTCGTTTGGCTGGCGGTGTGACGTAGCGAGCTGTCGCCGGGTGACGACGCCCTCGAACGCGTCGTCGCGGACGACGACGCCCTCGACGTCGGAATCGGAAAACGTTCCGACGAGCTTCGAGACGGTTGTTTCTGGTGTGAATTCGGCGAACTTCTCTGAGACGATATCTTCGATGTTCATGGTTGTGGCCTCTCGGTCGGTCGTTCGGACGGTGTCTGTACAGCGGTCGACGAGCGCCGTTATCGGACCTTCATCGTTCGGTCTCAAGTAGTCGGTGGTCGTTCCCACGACCTCGAAGCCGGCTCCGACACGACGCTTCGATCCCGGCCTGGTTTCGATTTGCGGTCCGTGGCCGGTCGATCCGCGCTTACGACTCCAGATACGCCATCGCCTCTTCGTCGGACACCTGCTCGAAGTTCTGGTAGAACTGTCCGACGCCCCTGAAGCCGGCAGGAGTCTCGAGACAGACGACCTCGTCGACCGTCTCCTCGAGTTCGGCGATCGTGTCCGGCGGGCCGACCGGCACCGCCAGTATGATCCGTTCGGCATCGGAGTTTGTGAGCTGCTCGAGACAGGCTCTGGCGGTCGATCCCGTCGCGACGCCGTCGTCGACGACCACGACGGTCTTGTCGGTCAGATCGGGTTTCGGTCGCCCGTCGCGATACCGCTTGGCCTTCTGGCGTGCGTTTTCCGCCTCCGTCTCGCGTTGTTCCTCGAAGTACTCCTCGTCGGTCCGCGTCCCGCTGATCGCGCGTTCGTTACGCCAGACGCTGCCGTCGCTTGCGACGGCGCCGACGGCATACTCCGGATTTCCGGGCGCGCCGATCTTCTTCGCGACGACGATATCGAGTGGCACGTCGAGTGCGTCGGCGACCGCGCGGCCGAGCGGTAGTCCCCCTCGCGGAATCGCGAGTGCGATGTCCGCGTCGATCCCACGTTCGAGGAGTTCCTCCCCGAGTCGCTCTCCGGCGTCGGTTCTGTCCGTGAATCGTCGTGTAGCCATCGGTTCGGACCTGTGAACGATGTGTGGACATATATAACGTACAGGTGAGCGAGGTGACCGACGACCGTGACGACCCCCGTCCATGAAGTACGCTGCCGTCGTCGAAACAGGTATGACACAGCCGACGGATACCCTCGTCGACATCCCGGTCGACGACGTTACTCTCGAGGGCATGCTCGAGATTCCGGCCGACGCGTCGGGCGTGGTCGTCTTCGCCCACGGCAGCGGTTCCAGTCGAAAGAGCCCGCGTAACAACTACGTCGCGGAGGTCATCCGCGAGCGTGGACTCGGGACCCTGCTGTTCGACCTGCTCACCGAGGCGGAAGACCAGTACCGCGAGAACCGCTTCGACATCCCGTTGCTCACTGACCGACTCGTCGGCGCCACCGAGTGGCTGTGGGACCGCGAGGACACGCGGGACGTCGACGTCGGCTACTTCGGCTCGAGTACGGGTGCCGCGTCCGCGCTTCGAGCGGCAGCACGCATGCAGGACGACGTCGACGCCGTCGTTTCGCGTGGCGGCCGCGTCGACATGGCCGCCGAGGTACTCGATGAGGTCCGGGCACCGTCTCTGTTTATCGTCGGCGGCAACGACACGCAGGTACTCGAACGCAACCGCGAGGCCCGCGCTCAACTCACCTGCGAGAACGAACTCCACGTCGTCGAGGGCGCGGGCCACCTCTTCGAAGGCGAGGGCGAACTCGAGGAGGTCGCCGAGGTCGCGGCTGACTGGTTTGCCGACGAGGTGGCTTGACCTCCTCCGACGGTTCAGTTCGCCTCGACGATCCCGTGTTGTTCGAAGTAGAGCTGGAGCCGCTGCATCGACGTCACGACGACGTCGCAGTGTCGCTCGACGACCGGCTCCGGAGCGAACCCGACGGCGGTGCCCGCGACACGGAGCATCGGTGCGTCGAGCGCTCCGTTGCCGACCGCGACGGTCCGATCGAGGTCGACGCCCTCGGCAGTCGCGAGTTCGGTCAGCGCCCGGTCTTTTCCACCCTCGAGTAAGGGGCCCTCGACGTCACCCGTCAGCGCCTCGTTTTCCACCACGAGACGGTTCGCCACGACGTGGTCGGCCGTGACCCCAGCCTCCTCGAGTGCTGCCTCGACGGCCCGCTCGAAACTCCCCGTGACGATCGCGACCGGAACGTCCGACCGCCGCAGGTCGCTGATCAACTCGGCGGCGCCGTCGCGCAACGTCGTCCGTTCGAACGCCGTCTCGACCCGTCGTTCCGGCATTCCCTCGAGAAGGGACACCCGCTGTCGAAGGGTCGTTTCGAACGCCGTCTCGCCCTGGAATCCCTGTTCGACGAGTCCGCGGATCTCGCCTGCGACGTCGTACTCCTGTCCGAGGAGGACGCTCGGGTCGGACTGGGAGAGCGTTTCGTCGAAGTCGAACGCGACGAGTGTCATGCGTTCCCGTTCACCGATACTCCTCTTAATAGAGTGTCGCCGGCGTCCGGTCGCTCTCCCGGACGGTCTCGTGGCGAAACACGTCCCCTGTAGCTTGACGTCCCTGCTCGACGAGTGTCAGCCTATGAACTTCGACGAGTTCACCGGCGAAGTACAGCACCGACTCGAGTTTCCCGACACCGGTCGGACCGTCCGCGCGATCCGGGCGACGCTGATGACGCTTGGACAGCGGATTCCGGAGGGTGCGGCCGAAGACCTCGCCGCTTCGCTCCCGATGGAAGTCAAGTGGTACATGACCGGTGCCGTCCAGGAACACGGGCAACGATTCGACTGGCAGGAGTTCATCGAACGCGTCAGCGAGATCGAGGGCGATCGGACCGATCCACCGGAAGCCGCGTACCACGCCCGGATCATCGTCGACCTCGTGGAGTCGCTCGTGCCACCGTCGGACTTCCAGCAACTCCGCGACCAGCTTCCGGAGAGTCAGGACGACGAGAACTGGCGGAAGCTGTTCGAGGTCGTCGACGCCGGCGGCTGGGGTGACGCCCAGGAGGCACAGACCGGCGGCGGACCCCAGCCCGACCCCGAAACGCGGGCCGAACCCGGTCCGGCGGGCGACGAGCCGCGGACTGACGTCGACGAGTGACGTCCCTCGAGCGGGGAGTGGCGCTTTCGCATCCGTGCCACCCTGCGGAACCGGGCGTCCGGCTTCGAGTCACGTAAGCGCGAAGACGACGATTCCGACGACGGCGATCAGCGCCATCGGTGCTGCGGCCTTCGATCGCATTCGTCCACTCACGACCTCGACCAGGACGATCTTCGCGGTCAGGCTCGCCGTGATCCCCAGTACGACCATTCCGGCTGCCTGGTTCGTGCCGACGGTTCCATCGTTGAACACCGTCGCCGCACTCACTGCGACGGCGGCCGACGATACGAGACCCCCCGCAAACGCCGTCGCGTACAGCCCGAGGTTCCCGAACCACGTCTCGGCGACGACCGAGACGAGCAGGATGGCCGCGTACGCGGCCGAGAACTTCGCGGCTGCCGCAAGCGAGAGCGGCGACTCGAGGTCGAGATCGAACTGCTCGTAGACGTCACCTCGAGTCCACAGGACGATCGTGATCGCGACGGTCACTCCCACCATCGCCACGATCGGCTGCCAGAGCGCCCAGAGCAGCCCGGTCGCGAGAACGACGGCGATCCCGGTGTTTCGTACGATCATCGAGACGGTCGCCAACAACAACGCGGCCGACGCCGCATCGAGCACGTCGCGCGACTGGTTCGAAATCCGGGCGAGGACACCGGCCGCCGCAAAGGAGTTTGCCCCTCCTGCGAGGAGCCCGGTGATGGCCAGGCCTCTCGAGCCACCCAGTTGTTGCATCGATACGTACGAGGTAAACTCGATCAGCAACACGAAGATCGCAAACAGGAGCACCTCGCGAAGTGACAGCACGCCGAACGGGTCGATCGGCGCGGCCGGGACGATCGGGTACAGGATGAACACCAGGGCACCGAGTTTCAGCGAGTCGAGCAGCTCCCGGTCGGAGACGTTTTCGACGTAGCGGTGGAGCCGTTCCTTTTCCGAGAGGAGCACGACCAGAACGATGGCGATCGACGTCGACTCGAAGAACTGTTCGTAGCCGACGAGGATACCAAGCAGTGCGACGAGGAACACGGTGACAGACGTCGTCAGCCCGACGTCCTCCTCGGTGAGAACGAATCGAACGTAGACGACGGCGAGCGCGAAGGCGGCAGCGAGGCCGAGATAGATCACGATGACGAGGGGTTGGCCCTCCTGATGGGCGATATGGACGGCGATCGGTCCGCCACCACACAGCAACGCCAGCGTCCGAAGCCCTGCGAACTTCCGTCTTGGCCGTCGCTCCCGCTCTAGTCCGATCAGGCCGCCCGTGGCGATGGCTATGAGCACCTGAATCAGCAACTCCGACACTGCAATCGTCTCGATCATCACTGTACTGCTCGCTCTCTCCAACTCCCGTGTTGTCTCCCGTCGTCCCGCGACTGTCGATGCATCCGTTCGCCGTTCACGATAGCGTCTCCACGGTTATATATATCGACGACTATCCGGACGCGGAAGACGCCCGTCCTGCGATCGGGACTCGAGCGCACCCAGCTATCGTATAGTAGCTACTGCTATCCGGCAGTATGACTACAGGAGACCGTATGGAGAAGGACGAAACGTACCAGCGAGAAGTGGTTATTCACGGCGAAGGCGAGTACGAGATGGGGCTTTTGATTACTTGTGGTGAAGTCCCCGAGGCATAAGCCAACGAGAGATCGGCCCCGGAGCCAGTCGGTTTCGTGTTCGGAACATGGCCCATTCAAGTACCAGCTTCGGAAAGATAAACAGAAGGAGTGCTCGAATTCCGACTCCAGTTTCTGGGTCAATACCTCCGACATACACAATCGGAGATATAATCATCATGAACAAAACACCAAAAGGCAAGATGATTAGGAGCCAGTACATCCCTGCATTTTCTGGGATCTCTGCAATCGTAGCCCCTGAA
>NZ_JAVDDV010000021.1 GCF_030848565.1 Natronolimnohabitans sp. A-GB9 | reverse complement strand
TTACCACGCACACCACCGAGGAATCGGCCGAATCGGTCGTGTTGCGTACCATCTGATGGAAGAAGAAGGATATAGTGAGAACGACGACCTCATCCAGGAACTACGCGATCTTCGAGATACGATTTCGCTGGGCACGGTTCCGAACGTCTTCTCCAACGTCTACTGGGTACTAGACGAGCGCCTTGATGATGGCGAATTCGTCGATGAGGAAGGGAACGTGACGACGGAGTCGATGTGTCTCGGTATGCGGACGTTCAATGCGCTGGGCTACGCCTGGCAGCGCCGAAACAGCGAAGACGGGGCTGGCGACGCCGAACAGGATGGGCTCGGCGAAGGAATGGGTGGTATGGGTAACGTTGATCACGACGTCATGACGACGCATCTGGGTGGATACGACGAGGAATCGCTGAGCGAGACGATGGAGTCGGTCGCAGAAAATTTAGAGACGTACTGGGACGACGACGCCGGTGCGTTCGACTTCGGTGATGGGACGTCGTACCACATCAACGAACTGGGTGCGCTACTTGACGGTCTGAAAGCGATTTACGAGTTCCTATACATCGATAACTACGACGACCGATCGGGCCAGTTGACCAACGAGTACGACGACCCGGTGGCCGACTTCGACGGTCATCCGTATCCGAACAAAGTCGTGAACGAGGAACTGGCGACGGACGTGTTGAATTACACCGGTCAAATGCTCGAGGCCATTTTCGACGCCGACATCGACTGGCAGTACGGTGCGCCCGAAGAAGTAACCTTCACGGACGGTACACTCGAGCCTGCATCCGACACTGTAGACGTTGGCGCAACCTGGAAATTCCTGAACCAGTTGTGGGGTGGCTGGTCCGTGTTCCGAGAGAGCGAGAGTGAAGATTCGCCCCAACTCCTCCAAGAGAATTACGAAGGCGTCTGGAACAGCCAGGATGACGTCCGCGGCCCCGTCTTGGAGGGTGGCGTGCTCGACGGGAACCATCTCGACGGGGACTATCCGGTGGCGACGGTCAGTTATACCGACGGTGCGGTCGAAAATGATACCGTCTATACGACGACGGTAGCGAGTATGCTGATGGGAATCGAGAACGTCTATCGCGGCTCCGAAGACCCGGAATTTCGCGACTGGGACGACGCAGACTCGGCGGCGATTACCGAGGAGTTGTTCGACGTGTTCCAGGCGAACATCGACCTGCTACAGGACGAACTCATCCACTACGAAGCTCCGTAGCGCCTCTCGATCACGCATTAGTTCCGGCGCCGGACACCCCCTCCCATAGGTACAGAAGCGCGGGTAGAACGACCACGCTGGCGACGAACGAGTAGCTTACCACCAGTGCGGTGACGAGCCCGAACCGCTGTAGTGAGGGAACGACCGTCAATAGCAAGACGGCAAAGCCGAGCGCGGTCGTGGTCCCGCTCGCGAAAAGCGTTCCTCCCGTATCGACGACCGTCCGCTCGAGTGCCTTCGCTGGCGCGACTGTCTGTCGTTCCTGTCGGTACCGTTCGGCGACGTGGACGGTGTAGTCGACGCCGACGCCGATACCGATCCCGGCGATGATCGCGACCTCGGGCGTGAAAGAGAGACCGAGCAGTCGCATCGTCAAGACGACCCACGACAGCGCGAGCAGGACTGGGACCGCGACGAGGACACCGTACGTCCAAGACCCATCCCGGACACGATAGACGGCGGCGAGCGTCCCGGCGACGACGGCGAGTGCGAGCAGGAACGTCCCGAAGACCGTCCGGACGACCGCTCGGTCGTGGACTGTCTCGACAATCGGCGTCCCCGTTGCGGTCGCCTCGAGGGATGGATGGTCGTCGATCGGATCCGTTACGTCTCCGAACGCTTCGGGATCGTCGATCGCTGCGTCTTCCTCGACGTCGACGATCATCCGCATGGCCACGTACTCCCCGTTGTCGGTTCGGTGGAGGACGTGGTCCGCCGTCGTCGCGTCCGCGTCGTAGGCGACGTCGTACAGCGTCTCGAGGTCCTCATCGGGGACGCCAGACTCGCCTTCCTCGTAAACTTCCTCGACGGAGTCGTGGACGAACGAGAGCTCTTCTAGTCGATCTGTCGAGGTAGTAACTGTTTTCACAGGTGGCTTGGCGTCGGCAGCCGCAGCGCCCGCTTCGATCCGCTCGAGCGTCTCGGGATCGGATACGTCACCGCGTATCAGGATCTCCACTTCCGAGTGATCCGCCCAGGCGAACGTTTCGTCGACGAACTGGGCGCGCTCTTGCAGTGGGTAGTCGTCGGGTTGCAGGTCGCCGGGAACGGCCGCGACCCACGCGGGTTGGCTCTCCGGGAAGAAGTCCGTCCGGTCGGACTCGGTGTCGACGCCGGTCAGGCCGAAGAGTCCGCCCGTCGCGAGCAAAAACGCGACGACGACTACCGCCATCGGTGCCGACCGGACAGCCGCGACGACGCCTGCCAGCGGCCGTTCGACGACCGCCAGCCGACCGATAGATCGACGACGTCGACCATACCCCCATGAGTCGAGGTGACGGTCGGCCTCAAGTTTTAGCGCCGGGATCAGACCGCCGAAAACGAGCAACGCGGCGGCGATTCCGACAGCGGCGACGAGCCCGAACTCGCGTAAGAGACCGATCGGACTGATCAGTCCGGAGAGAAAGCCGACGACCGTCGTGAACGTAGTGATACCGAGCGCGGCGACGACGCTGCCCAGTCCCGTCGACATTGCCGCCACGGGATCGTCGTGTGTCTCGCTGGCTTCCCGGTAGCGCATCACGACGTGGAGGACGTGGTCTACACTCAGGCCGATCAGGAGACAGGGAACAGCAATCAATAGCTGGTTGAGTCCGATCCCCGTCCATCCCAGGAATCCGATCAGCCAGACCAGCGTAAGACCGATACCACCGACGGCAAAACAGACGTCGAGCGGATCGCGGTACGCCACGAAGAGGGCACTGCCGACGAGCAACGCCGCGAGCGGGCCGATCAATCCGAAGTTCTCGCCGGTCGCCTGGGCACCGCGCTCGAAGGCCAGCTCCTCGGCGAAGACGAACGTGTCAGCTTCGAGGCGGTCGTCGGTGAGTTCCTCGATAGTTCGTTGGGCCTCGAGTAGGTCGTCCTCGGTTGCGTCCTGGTCGTGGACGACGGCGACCAGCCTCGCGTCGGCCGTCTCGTCACCACGCTCGTATTCGCGAGGGAGTGCCGTACCGGCCTCAGGGACTCCGGCAGGAAGGAGATCGTCTAAGTGTAACGCGCGGTTCAGGTACTGCTCGCGTTCGTTATCGGACATCCCAGCGACACGATCTCGCTTGAGCTCGAGGCCCATTCCGTCCTCGGAGAGCGCGTAGGTCGGCTCCCAGGCGATTGCGATCGCGTTCCCGACGCCTGCCGTCGGCTGTTCGTCCGCGAGCGTCGGTGAGATGGTCTCGTTTGCCCTGATCTCCGCCTGGAGGTCCATCGTTGCGAGTAGTGAGTCCCGGTCGAGGGTGTTCGAGTCCTCGAGTACGATCAGGGTCGTGGGTGCGTCGTCGGTTCTGAAGTGGTCGTCGACGTACTCACCAGCCTCCGTCTCTTCGGTCTCGACGTCGAACTCGGCCATCTCGAGGCCGCCGACGCCGACCGCACCGACTCCGACGATGGCCGTCGCGAGTAAGAGAATGGCAGCGATCAGCCGATAGTGGCGAGTGAACGCGTCTGCGTAGCGGCCAGCGAGGTCGGTATCGGCAGTCATTCAAGAGACTGTCGGCGTAGGTGGTGGATTTACAGGCACAACCATTAGTTCTACCGGGCGATGACTCGTTCGAGCAACGAACGTTCAGAATACTGTTTGGGATTCACTCACTCAAACTGGAAATTCGCGTACAGAAACCGGGAAACGTGACGAATTCCGGCGCCGACGAAACACTACCCTTTTGACCCCGCTGGCGGTAATGGGGGGTATATGGGCCGACGCAAGAAGATCGTCCAAGAGTGTGAACGGTTGATGGACGAACCGGAGAACATCCGGAACATCGCCATCGCCGCTCACGTCGACCACGGAAAAACGACCCTTTCTGACAATCTGCTGGCCGGTGCCGGCATGATCTCCGACGAGACTGCCGGCGAGCAGCTCGCGATGGACACGGAGGAAGACGAACAGGAACGTGGGATCACCATCGACGCGGCAAACGTTTCGATGACCCACGAGTACGAGGGAACCAACCACCTCATCAACCTCATCGACACGCCCGGCCACGTCGACTTCGGTGGCGACGTGACGCGTGCGATGCGCGCCGTCGACGGTGCGCTGGTCGTCGTCGACGCCGTCGAAGGGGCCATGCCCCAGACCGAGACGGTGCTGCGACAGGCGCTCCGTGAGGGCGTCAAGCCGACCCTGTTCATCAACAAGGTCGACCGCCTGATCTCCGAACTGCAGGAAGGACCCGAGGAGATGCAGCAGCGACTCGTCTCGGTCATCAACGACGTCAACGAGCTCATCCGCGGCATGACCGAGGATATGGACGACGTCGACGACTGGACCGTCTCCGTCGAAGACGGCACCGTCGGCTTCGGATCCGCGCTGTACAAGTGGGGTGTCTCGATGCCGTCGATGCAACGCACCGGGATGGACTTCGGCGACATCATGGAACTCGAGCGCTCGGACAAGCGCCAGGAGCTCCACGAGCGGACGCCGCTGTCGGACGTCGTGCTCGACATGGTCTGTGAGCACTTCCCGAACCCGGTCGACGCACAGCCCCGCCGTATTCCGCGCATCTGGCGCGGTGACGACGACACCGACCTCGCCGAAGGGATGCGCCTCGTCGACGAGGACGGTGAGGTCGTCTTCATGGTCACCGACATTTCGATGGACCCACACGCCGGCGAGATCGCCTCCGGGCGTGTCTTCTCCGGTTCGCTCGAGAAGGGCCAGGAGCTGTACGTCTCCGGGACCGCGGGCAAGAACCGCATTCAGTCCGTCGGCGTCTTCATGGGTGGCGAACGCGAGGAAGTCGAGCAGGTTCCAGCCGGGAACATCGCCGCCGTCACCGGCCTGAAAGACGCGATCGCCGGTTCGACCGTCTCGAGCGTCGAGATGACTCCGTTCGAGTCGATCGAGCACATCTCCGAGCCGGTGATCACGAAGTCCGTCGAGGCCCAGAACATGGACGACCTGCCAAAGCTCATCGAGACGCTGCGTCAGGTCTCCAAGGAGGACCCGACGATCCAGATCGACATCAACGAGGACACCGGCGAGCACCTGATCTCCGGGCAGGGTGAACTCCACCTCGAGGTCATCACCCAGCGTATCGAGAAGAACCAGGGCATCCCGGTCAACACCGGTGAGCCGATCGTCGTCTACCGCGAGCAGCCCCAGCAGCCAAGCGACGAAGTCGAGGGCATCTCGCCGAACCGCCACAACCGCTTCTACATCTCCATCGAGCCAATGACGGACGAACTCGTCGAGACGATCAAACTCGGCGAGGCGTCGATGGACATGCCCGAGCAGGAACGCCGTGAAGCCCTGCAGGAAGCCGGCATGGAGAAGGAGACTTCTCAGAACGTCGAACACATCCACGGGACGAACATCCTCATCGACGACACGAAGGGTATCCAGCACCTAAACGAGACGATGGAACTGGTCGTCGAAGGGCTCGAGGAGGCGCTTGACAACGGTCCGCTCGCGAACGAGCCGGTCCAGGGGACGCTCATCCGCCTGCACGACGCCAAACTCCACGAGGACACCATCCACCGTGGTCCGGCACAGGTCATCCCGGCGACGCGTGAGGCCGTCCACAAGTCGCTGATCGACGGGAAGATCAAGATGCTCGAGCCGATGCAGGACGTCCGTATCGACGTGCCAAACGACCACATGGGCGCCGCCTCCGGCGAGATCCAGGGTCGTCGTGGCCGCGTCGACGACATGTACCAGGAAGGTGACCTCATGGTCGTCGAGGGTATCGCACCCGTCGGCGAGATGATCGGCTTCGCCTCCGACATCCGCAGCGCGACCGAGGGTCGTGCCTCCTGGAACACCGAGAACGCCGGCTTCGAGGTCATGTCCGACTCGCTCCAGCGCGAGAAGATCATGGAGATCCGCGAGCGCAAGGGCATGAAGCTCGAACTGCCGCCGTCGATCGACTACATCTAAGTCGACCGACTCTCTCACCTCGCGTCGTCGTATCGCTGATCGACCACCGCGTTTTCTGCGACCTTCGTCTCGAGTAGCGTCAGCGCCGTCGGTTCGTACCGACTGCTGTCAGTGCGCCTTGAGAACAGCGACGGAACCGATCTGATCCGACGTCGGAGAAAAACGATCGTTCGCGTTATTCGCGCTCGCCGGCACCGAGTGCCGACTCGCCGACCTTCTCGTGGCCCTCGATCACTTCCTGCCCGCCCATGTACGGCCGCAGCGCTTCGGGGATCGTCACCGTGCCGTCCTCGTTCTGGTAGTACTCGAGGATCGCGACCATCACGCGTGGCAATGCGAGTCCGGAGGCGTTCAGGGTATGGAGGTACTCGGCCGATTCGTGGCGCTCGGGTCGGTACCGCAGGCCGGCCCGGCGGGCCTGAAAGTCCTCGAAGTTCGAGGCCGACGAGACCTCGAGCCAGCGGCCGCCCTGTTCTGGGCCCTCTTCCATGTCGTCGCCGGGTGCCCAGACCTCGATGTCGTAGGTCTTCGCCGAGGCGAAGGTCAGGTCGCCGGTACAGAGCTCGAGAATGCGGTAGGGGAGATCGAGCCGTCGGAGCACCTCCTCTGCTTCGTCGAGCAGCCCCTCGAGGCGGTCGTAGCTGTCTTCGGGTTCGACGAAGTTGACGAGTTCGACCTTGTTGAACTGGTGGACGCGGACGATCCCTCGTGTTTCTGTGCCGTGCTCGCCGGCCTCACGACGGAAGTTCGGGGTGTAGGCCTGGTGTTTCAGCGGGAGGTCGTCCGAAAGTAAAATATCGTCGGCGTACATGTTGGTGACCGGCACTTCGGCGGTCGGACAGAGCCAGAGGTCGTCGTCCTCGTAGTCCTCCTCGTTGCTGCCGCCCAGTCGGTAGGCGTCGTCGGCGAACTTCGGCAGCTGGCCGGTGCCCCGCATCGACTCGCTTTTGACGGGAACCGGCGGGAAGAGGTCGACGTAGCCCTGTTCGCGGTGGATATCCATCATGAACTGGACCAGCGCGTGCTCGAGACGTGCGCCGTCGCCTTTGAGGAAGTAGAAGCCGGCGCCGGTCGTCTTGGCGCCGCGTTCCTCGTCGATAATGTCCATCTCCTCGCCTAACTCGTAGTGGGGCGTGACGTCCGCCGGAAGCTCACGCAGGTCGTCGAACCCCCAGCGTCGGTCTTCGACGTTGTGGCGTTCGTCGACGCCGAGTGGAACGCTCTCGTGGGGGATCTGGGGGATCTCGAGCATGCGTTCCTCGAGTTCGTCTTTGAGCTCTTCGGCCTCGATCTCGACCTCCCTGAGCTGGGATTTGAGTTCTTTCGATTCCTGGATCGCTTCCTCTTTTTCCTCCTCTTTCTTGTCAGCGACCAGTTTTCCGATCCGCTTCGTGACCTGATTGCGTTCGTGGCGGAGTTCGTCGCCGCGGGCTTTCAGATCGCGCCACCGTTCGTCGAGTTCCAGGAACTCGTCGATGTCGACGTCGGCGCCGCGATTGTCGAGGGCCTCGCGTACCTCCTCGGGGTTCTCGCGCAGGTATGTCCGGTCGATCATTGCCCGTTGCTTCTCCGTGCCCGTCCAAAACCGTGTCGGAGTCTCGCGTTCTACTGGGAGCACGGTCAATGACGGCGCGATCGCTTCGGACCGGGAAACGCTTTTTTCGTCACGGAAGGTGGGTATTCGTATGGACCCGCTCGAGGGCGAAGCGTCGTCGGTATCGGTCGAGTACGAGCCCGTCAGCGTCAAGGACGTGCTCGTCGAGATGAAAGACACTGCGGAGCTGTTGATCGACCTCTCGTATTCGGCGGTCCTCCACCGCAACGCCGAACTCGCCCGGGAAGTGCTTCGCCTCGAAGAGCGAATGGACGTCCTCGAGCTTCGGGCGCGAATGAGCCTCATGATGGCCGTGCGTAACCCGGACGACGCCGAGGAGCTTGCGCCCGTTCTGGGGATCGTCTCCGCTGCCGACGAGATCAGCGACGCCGCCGGTGATATCGCCAAGATCGTCCTCGAGGAGATCGGGCTGCCCGAAGCCATGCGCGCTGCGCTGCCCGAAGCGGCGGAGACACTCGTTCGCGGCGTCGTCGACCCCGACTCGGTCTACGCCGACCGAACGCTTGCGGACATCGACCTCGAGTCGGAGACCGGCATCCGCGTGATCGCGCTCCGGCGGGGTGACGAGTGGCTGCTCAACCCTGGTCCGGAGACGACTATCAAAAGCGAGGACGTCGCGTTGCTTCGGGGGCCGGATCCGTCGATCGGCGACGTCTGCGAGGAGCTGACTGGAGAGCGCTACGAGACGCCTTCGATCGAGGACCCCGGAATCAAGGACCTGGAACGTGCCGTGAACACGATCATCCACATGAAGAACCTCTCGGAGCTGGCGGTCGATCTGGCCTACAGCAGCGTCCTGTTCGACAGTACGGAACTGGCCGAGGAGGTCCGCAACTTAGAGATCGAGGTCGACGCCTTGCAGTCTCGGTTCGAGGCCTGGACGCTTCGGGCAGCCGCAGACGCGGAGGATCCAGTCGTGCTTCGTGGCCTGATCCGGCTGGGTGGCAGTACGGAGGTCATCAGTGACGCAGCGATCGACATCAGTGAGGGTGTCCTTCGCGACATCGACGTCCACCCGGTCGTCCAGTTGGCCGTCCAGGAGAGCGACGAGATCATCACTCGCGTCGAGGTCGACGCCGGAAGCGAACTCGACGGCGTGTCGGTGATCAATGGCGTTCCGGACGTCGAATCAACGATGTCGGTGATCGCCATTCGCCGGCCATCGGAGGGATGGCTGCTGGTCGCGGATGCCGACGCACAACTCCAGGGGGGCGACGTCCTCATCTCCAAGGGAACGCGGACGGCAGCCACGGCGTTCGAAGAGCTGGCCCGGGCCTGACGCCTCATCTTCCGGAGTTCCTGCGTCAGTGTCACAGCCACAGCCGGTTGCGGTTGTGCCAGGCCATCGGTACACGTGCCCCGAGTGTACCGATACCGCTCGACAGCGGTCCGTCTCAGACGTACTCGAGCAACAGGAACACGAGCTCCAGGTAGAGCAAGGCGCCGAGGACGGCGACGATCACTGCGAGGGTCACCGGGAGGACCGTCCGCCCGGACACTCCGAGCCGGATCGTTCGGTCGAGCCCGGTCATCGGCCGCCACCCCGCGAACGGACGCTTCCACCGTATCGGGTGGTGGGCTGTCGAGGCTGCTCTAAGACGTACGATTCGGATGCCATACTGACGACGCCCACAGCGTGACACTTGAAGTTCAGTCAGACGCCCGACAGACGGTGAGCGGACGCCGACGTTGGAGCTCCAGAGGCCGGTGGCCACCGTCGACGTCAACGTCTGGGGGCTGCTGTACGGCTCGCTCGAGGCCGCCGACCGGCTGCGAGAGCGAGGTGGGGCGGGGTGATCATCAACATCGGAAGCATCGTCTCCGATCGAGCGATCGTCCTACAGGGAAGCTATCAGCGGTACAGCGATCCGTATCAGACGAGGAGATACAGCCCCGTGGGGATCAGGATCCCACCGAGAACGAGCTCGAGGTGGTCGGGATCGACGTGGTGGGCGATGATCCAGCCACCGACGGCGCCGACGACGGTCGGGATTCCAGTAAGCGCCGCGAAGAACGGCGAGATTGCGTCCTGGGCGAAGTACCCACCGGCTGCAAAGCCCGAGATGAAGATCGCCTGTACCTGTGCGACGCCGAGAGAAAGCAACAGCGGTACGCCAAGCGTGACTAGCACCGGGACGGCGAGTATCGGGCCGCCGATCCCCACGAGCCCCGAGGCGACGCCGAGAAACAGCCCGACGGATCCAAACGCGAGTCGGCCCCCGATCGCGTCCGTATCGACGGCCACGATCGCGGGGAGGTCGTGAAACTGGCCGTACAACAGGACGAGACCGGTGACAGCGGTGAGGGTCCCGAGTAGGATACTGAACAGTCTCCGGGAAACGTACGCGTTCAGGTAAGCGCCGCTTACCGCACCGAGGACACTCGTCGTGCTGAGAATCACCGCTAGAGCCCGTCCGTCGGCACCGAGCAGTTCTCCCGAGCGCGTAAAGCCGATCGCGCCGACGAATCCGACGGCGACGAACACGACGTGTGCGGTGCCGGCGACCTCCGCGGATGACAGCGGCGTGAATACATAGAGGGCGATCGTGACGAAGATACCGCCTGCGCCGGTCGTCGTACAGCCGATTCCAGCCAGCAGCGAGATCCCGACGAGGACGACGACGAGCTCGACCGGAAGCGGGGGCATCTCGCCGTTTGACTTCACTGCCCAGCCGCTAAAATCGATCTATCATACGGTCTCCAGTCGTCACTGTCCGCCGATCGCCAGTATGGGGTCGGCGACCGGCGGGAGATCGGTACGGCAGTCCGTATCAGAACCCGAGTACGAGCGCCGAGACGCCGATGAAGATGACCATCCCGAAGACGTCGACGACGTTCGTGACGATCGGAATCGTCGTATCGTCGGGGTCGATCCCCAATCGGTAGGAGCCGTAGGTCGCCGCGAAGCTGAAGACGATCGCGATGACGGCGACGGACATCCCGCTGACGAGCGAGATGAACAACAGTGGTCCGAAGCCGACCGCACCCCCGTAGAGGACGACGTCAAGCGCGGCGGCGCCGATCGCCAGCGCCGTAAAGATCGTCGCCGCGAGTGCGAGGATCGCCGCGACGTTCGCCCAGAGCACCCGATCGCGGGGATCGAGCTCCGTCGTTCCCAGATGAAAGCGCGAGGAGAGTCGTGAACTCAGGATCGCACCGAGGTTGCCACCCATGTCGACCATCGTCGGTACCATCACCGCGAGGATGGAGATCTCCTCGATCATCTCCTCTGCGCCTTCGAGTGTGATCCCTGCCCAGAGGACGATGATCGAGAGGATCACCAGCAGCGGAAACATGTTCGTCACGATGCGTTTCCACTCCCAGGTGCCAAGCGAGCCGCCGACGGCGACCATCAGATCAGCACCTCCACGAAGCTGACCGAGAACAGCATAAAGAGCATCCCGAAGATATCACCGAGGGTCGTCACGATCGGGCCGACGAGGTTGTCGGGGTCGTAGCCGTGTTTGTAACCGAGGAAGATCAGCCCGAGCAGGCCGGCGATCATCACGACCGACGTCAACGCCCCGGCAACGAGCATGATCGCGACGAGTTCGTACAGCGCCGCGACCTCCCAGCCGATGAGCAACAGCGCGACCCAGGTGATGACGCCGATAGCGATCGAGATACCGATCCCGTTGATAAACGACGCCAGCACGGCGTTGACGAGTCGCTCGTCCCACTCGAATCGCGGTTCGATCAGCCCCTGGTGAAGTCCACTGGAGATTCGTCCACCCAACGCGCCGTAGACGTTCCCCCGTGTGGCGAGAAACACCGGGACCATCACTAGTAGCCCGGGAAACCGCTCGACGCTCTCGATGATCGACTCGAGGACGAGCCCGGCAAACAGTCCGCCGCCCAGAGCGACGATCAGGATGGGGAGGGCTTCGCGATAGATCGACCAGAAATCGTGCCGAACGCTCATACCGGGAAAACACCCAGTTGCCTGTTAAGTGTATGGGAGCGAGCGTCCCTCTGCCGTCGCCGTCTCTTTCCCGACCGACTCCTGTACTCGTCTCTCGTGGGAACTGTACTCACTATTAGTCCTAAGTGGAAACGGTTTTTAGATACCTCTAACACACGGCTACTGTATGCTGCATACTAACCACAGCAGTCGAGACGGTACCGACACCGCGATCAGCGACACCGGTGGACGGAAGTTCGAGCCGACGCTCGAGGACCTGATCACGGATTTACTCGAGGGCGAGTTCGCAGGCGTCATTCGATCCCACAGTCGGGGAGAGGTGTATGGGGGCTGCTGATCGCGAACTCGAGTTCCACGCGGATCGGGTCGAAGAAGTAACCGACGACGAGTACGTCGCCGTCACCCAGGAGACGTTCGTCGGACCCGCGATCGACGAGTTCCGGAAGTTCGAACCGCGGACCGACGAGACGACCGTTTACTACCTCTACGTCACCGACAACGCAGGTCGGCTCGTCGGCGTCATGTCCCTCCGAGAACTGTTAAACGCCCCAGAGGACGACGTCGTCGAGGCCCATATGACGACAGATCTCGTGACGATCAACGCCGACGCGGATCCGGAGGCGGCCGCAAATCGGATGGCCGACCTCGACTTTCCGGCTTTGCCCGTCGTCGACGACGAGAATCGCCTCGTCGGCGTGTTGCGGACCGACGACATGATCGAGGTCGTCGAGGAAGAGGCCACCGAGGATATCCTCAAAAGCGCTGGCTTCTCCTTTGCCGACGTCGAGGAGACGCGCAGTTCGGCCATCCTCGAGTCCTCGATTCCACGCATCCTTCGACTACGGCTGCCGTGGCTGATCGTCGCGCTCGCCGGCGGATTGCTCGCCGGTGGTGTGATCGAGGCCTACGAGGACACCCTCGAGGCGGTCGTCGCGCTTGCCTTCTTCGTGCCGGTGATCATGGACATGGGCGGCAACGTCGGCACGCAGGCGTCGACGATCTTCGTCCGCGGGCTCGCGTTGGGCCACATCGACGACCGGAACGCGATGAAACACTTCGCTCGTGAAGGCCTCGTCGGGCTGCTGATCGGGCTGATCATCGGCGGTATCGGCGCCGGTGCGGCGTACGTCTGGCAGATGGACGAGCCGTACGCGTTCGAACTGGCGACGGTCGTCTTCGTCGGCCTCGTCGCGGTCTGTGTGGTCGCGTCGGTCGTCGGCTACGTGATCCCCTGGATCATGAACAAGCTGGGCTTCGACCCGGCAGCCGCCTCGGACCCGCTGATCACGACGGTCAAAGACGTCACGGCGCTGCTGATCTACTTCGGCCTGGCGGCAGTCCTGCTGGCCGAACTGCTGTAGGTCGGTCACGCGGTTTCCGACCTGTTTTCCGTTCTGACGCTCACGAACGAAATCGTGGTACCACGACCCTCGCAACTCTTATCCGGGTACCGGGCGTACATTTGTTCGTAATGGCAAACGGTAACGTTGATTTCTTCAACGACACTGGCGGCTACGGTTTCATTTCGACGGACGACGCGGACGACGACGTATTCTTCCACATGGAAGACGTTGGCGGTCCGGACCTCGAAGAAGGACAGGAGATCGAATTCGACATCGAACAGGCCCCCAAAGGCCCCCGCGCGACGAACGTCGTCCGCAACTAATCTCTGCGTTCACTGCCGCCTCATCGCGGCGCTGAGCGACGATTTTCGTTTTTGATGTGTTGTTCCCTCGAGTCGTAACGCCGGTTCTTCGCCTGTAGATCGTACGGACCGAACACGACCCCTATTTCTTTCTCGCTACTGCCCCTACGTTGGGTATGGACCACGTTCTCGTCCCCATCGATGGCTCCGGACCGTCACGCGCTGCCTTCGAGCACGCCCTCGAGCGGTTCCCTGACGCCGACGTCACGCTGCTGTACGTCGTCGATCCGATGGTCGACTACAGCCGACGGCGGTCGTTTCCGGGGTATACGTCCGACGACGAGTTCACGACCGAACACGAGAAAGGCGAGGCCGTCCTCGAGTCGGCACTCGAATCGGCCCCGAGCGACCGGACCGTCGAGACCGCCCTCGAGGCCGGGCAGCCGGCGACAACGATCGTCTCCGTCGCCGACGATCACGACGTCGACGGGATCGTCATCGGCAGCCACGGGCGCGATCGGGCGGCACGATACCTGCTGGGAAGCGTCGCGGAGGCGGGCGTTCGTCGCGCCGGTGTGCCGGTAACGGTCGTTCGCGGTGTCGAAAATTAGGCGATCGCCACGACGGCCCACGCGAGACCGATCGCCGAAAGCGAGAGCACGAGGTTGCCGGCGGCGTTTGCGACGGCCAGAAAGCGGTCGCCACGTTCGTAGATCTGGATGGTCTCGACGGAGAACGACGAGAACGTCGTAAACGCACCACAGATACCGATTCCGACGAGTTGGAGCGTCGAACCGTCCGCACCGAGGAAGGTGAGCAGTCCGAAGACGAAACTACCGAGGACGTTAACGGTCAGTGTCGGCCACGGGAACCGCTCGCTCGAGAGCGTGAGATACACCCAGTGACGGAGGATCGCGCCGATCGCACCGCCGGTGCCGACGACGTGGGCGGGTTCGGGGTCGAACGTGAGCAGACCGACGACACTCGAGAGGGTCATGCCGTCTCACCTCCCGTGGCGGATGTGGTGCCGTCGCTGACGCGACGAGCGAGTTCGCGGCCGCCGAGGACGCCGAGAAACCCGATTCCGTAGTTGCCGGCGACGATAGCGACGAACGACAGCGGGCCGCCAGCCAACGCGCTCTGTACCGCAAACGTACTGTAGGTCGTCAGCGACGAGAGAAAGCCGGTCGTGAAGACGATCCGTGACTCTCGAGTGACGAGTCCCGTGTAGTCGGCCTCGTAAACGAAAAAGCCGAGAACGAGACTGCCGAGGACGTTGACGAGGAAGACAGCCCCGACGTCGGAGAACAGCCCGAGGGCGAAGTATCGGAGGTTCGCGCCGGCGAAGCCGCCGATGCCGATCAGTGCGAGCGTCTCGAGTCGGACGAGTGGGTGGTCGGTTGCCATAGCTGACTGGTAAACAGGGACCGTCAGCCGCCCACGAGGTCGCGCGAGCGCGGCGGTTGGGTCGGGCGGGCCCCATCGCCCGGTTACCGCGGGATTCTCACACCGAATCCATGAGCGTTCCGGTCGTCGACGCGCTGTAGTAATACTGTCGAACAGCACGAGTCACCACCGTCCCACGACGTCGAGCCCGTGCGGTGTCTGGCCGACAGAGGAAGGAAAAGACCCAAGTTTAGACTCTCTCTAAACGAGGGTATGGTCGACCGCGACGGGAGGACCGGATTCGCGCGGGCAGCGTGGGTGAACGTCCTCGGCAACGCCGCAAAGATCGTCGTCGAGGGCGCTGCGGGCCTGGCCTTCGGCAGCGTCGCCTTGCTCGCGGACGCGGCCCACTCCGTCGCGGACTTGATCTCGAGCATCGTCGTTCTCGTCTGGGGGAAGACTGCCTACGACGAACCCGACGACACCCACCCGCACGGCCACGACCGGATCGAACCCCTGACGGCGCTGTTCGTCGGGGCCGTCCTCGCCGTGCTCGGGCTGTCGCTGCTGTACGAGTCCGTCCAGGGGCTGCTCGTCCTCGATCCACCCGCGGCGAACCCCCTCTTGCTCGCGGCGCTGGCGTTTGCAATGGTCGATATGTATCTCGTCTATCGCTACACCGAGTACGTCAATGCCGACCTCGGCTCGACCGCACTCGAGGCGCTCGCGGTCGACTGCCTAAACGACATCTACACGACGATTGCCGCCGCCGTCGGTATTGT
Source organism: Natronolimnohabitans sp. A-GB9 (assembly GCF_030848565.1). Classification (GTDB taxonomy): domain Archaea; phylum Halobacteriota; class Halobacteria; order Halobacteriales; family Natrialbaceae; genus Natronolimnohabitans. The sequence goes on along the minus strand of NZ_JAVDDV010000021.1, from coordinate 40,604 downwards.
CGGCGTGTTGCTCGGTCAGCCCTTGCTCGATCCGATCGCCGGCGCACTGGTGAGCCTGCTGGTCGTCTACCAGGGCGTCGAGATCAGCCGCGAGAACGTCGACTATCTCATCGGCGCCGCCGCCACGCCCGAACAGCGTGCGGAGATCACCGAGGCCCTGCGTGACCACCCCGAAGTCCAGGGCGTCCACGATCTGACCGTCTTCTACGACGGACCCGTCCTCGAGGTCGAAGTCCACGTCGAGGTCGACGGCGAGCTCCCGTTCCGGCGGGCCCACGACGTCGAGTCCGAACTGGTCGATCGGCTGCGCAACGTCGAGGACGTCGGCGACGCTCACGTCCATCTCGATCCGTCGGGAATCGGCGAGTGGAAAGACTGCGTCGACGAGTGATACATCGGGACAGCAGTCCGTATGATCGTCCACCGATCAGGTGTCGACCGACCGACGATTCGACCGCGAAGCCAGCTTTTATCTCGTCCGCTGACGGGATACCGGTATGGGACCTGACATCGGTGACGTCTTCGAGGTAACGGCGGGTGACTGTACGGACTGTTACTGTCTCGATACGGGAATGTACGATACTGAGGAGTACGGGGCTGCCTACATCCTCGACGACGAGCGCCCTGCCGTCGTCGAAACGGGCATCGGCACCAACTACGAGCTAATCCTCGAGGCCCTCGACGAACTCGGTATCGAGCGCGAGGAACTCGCCGTCATCGCCGTCACGCACATCCACCTCGACCACGCGGGCGGTGCCGGCTTCCTCGCCGAGGCGTGTCCGAACGCCGATGTCTACGTTCCCGCGTCCGGCTCGAGTCTGCTCGTCGATCCCGAACGACTCGTCGAGGGGACGAAAGCTGCCGTCGGCAAGCAGTGGGAGTATTACACCGAGCCGAAGCCACTGTCCGAGGAGCGGATCGTCGAGCTCGAGGACGGCGACGTCATCGACCTCGGCGACCACGAACTGCGCGTTCACGCAGCGCCGGGGCATGCTTTCCACCAGGTCGTCTTCGAGGATCCCACGAACGACGCGGTCTTCGTCGGCGACGCCGCGGGGATCTGGGTGCCCGAGGTCGAGACGATCCGACCGACCTCGCCGCCTTCCGACTTCGACCTCGAGCAGTGTCTCGAGGACGTCGAGGCCCTCAAAGCGATCGATCCCGACGTCTTTCTCTATACGCACTTCGGACCGCGTGCGGTCGGTGACGACGCCGACGCCGCACTCGAGGCGTACACGGCCACCCTCCAGGAGTGGGTCGACGCCGTCGAGTCGAAACGCGCGGAACTCGAGGACGACGAGGCCGTCATGGAGTACTTCGCCGATACGGCCGAACTAGCCGACGTCTGGGGCGAGCGAAAGGCCAGTGCCGAGGCAGTGTTGAACACGCGGGGCGTACTCGGCTACCTCGATCAGCGAGAGTAATACTGCCGGACAGCAGTCAGTAACACGTCGGTCGCGAACTCGCAGCCGTCACCCGTTGGGACGGCCGCAGTCGCACGACCGATCGGTGAATCGTTCTGTCCGGCAGTATACCACGATCTGCCATACCGAGTTCTCGGCGCAATCGGTGGCCGGGTCGAGCGTGTATCCTTTCAATCCGAAAACTCTCGTAGAGTTTTTCCTAACCTCTCGAGAGAGTGGTTACTGGCGTCTCTATCGGGATTTCCCGTTCTCTACCCCCTCGCTGACGGTACGAACTGCAGTTTCAATACGTTTTATCGCACGGGAGGTGTTATCACGCGTATATGGACTGGCTGGAGGCCGAACGAGAGTACGAGGACGAGGTGATCGGGGAGACGACGCTCGGACGACTGTTCGAAGCGTCCGTCGAACGGAACGCCAACCGTCCAGCCCAACGGTACAAAGGCGGCGTCTACGACCGGGCGCTGACCGATTCTGTGTTACCGTCCGCAGCACCCGGCGACTTTCGCCCGATCTCGTACCTCGAGATGCGCGACATCGTTCGAACGCTCTCGACGGGCTTTCACGAGCTCGGCATCGAACACGGGGATCGCGTCGGGATCTTCGCCAACACCCGCATGGAGTGGGCCCAGTGTGACTTCGCCTTGCTCGCCGCCGGCGCCGTCGTTACGACGGTCTATACGAGCTCCTCGCCGAGCCAGGTCGAGTACCTGCTCGACGATCCCGATGCCTCGGCCGTCGTCGTCGAGAACGACGATCTCCTCGAACGGGTCCTCGAGGTCGAGGACGAACTCGACCTCGAGTTCATCGTCTCGATGGACGAACTCGAGGGGTACGACGACCGCGACGATATCTACACGCTAGACGAGGTCTACGACCGCGGCGAGGACGTCTTCGATCTCGAGGCCTACGAGGCGCGACTCGACGCGGTCGAACGCGACGATCTTGCGAGTCTGATCTACACGAGCGGAACGACGGGCCGGCCCAAGGGCGTCCAGCTCACCCACTGGAACTTTCGGTCGAACGTCAACGGAATCCGGCGACGGTTCGCACCGCGGGCGGACAAACCCGAGGGGACGCCGGCCCTCGACGAGGAGACACAGACGGTGTCGTATCTGCCGCTGGCTCACGTCTTCGAGCGGACCGCCGGCCACTTCGTGATGTTCGCAAGTGGCGCCTGCGTCGCGTACGCGGAGACGCCGGACACGCTCAAGGAGGACTTCGCTGCCGTCCAGCCGACGGCCGCGACCAGCGTCCCGCGGGTCTACGAGAAGATCTACGACACGATCCGCGAGCAAGCGAGCGAATCCGACGCGAAACGGCGGATATTCGAGTGGGCGACCGACGTCGGCGTCGAGTACCAGCGGACCGACTCGCCCGGACCGGCTCTGAAGGCAAAGCAGGCACTGGCCGACAAACTGGTCTTCTCGACGGTTCGCGAGGCGCTGGGCGGCGAGATCGAACTGCTGATCAGTGGCGGCGGAAGTCTCTCGCCGGAGCTCTGTCGTCTCTATCACGCGATGGGGCTGCCGATCCACGAGGGGTACGGCCTCACCGAGACCGCCCCGGTCGTCACGGTCAATCCGCCCGAGGACGTCAAGATCGGCACTATCGGCCCGCCGCTGGTCGGCGTCGACGTCGAGATCGACGAGACCGTCGGCGACAGAGACACCTTCGGGGACGACCCTGGCGAGGTCGGCGAACTGCTCGTCAGGGGACCGAACGTCACCGACGGCTACTGGAACCGGCCGGGCGCGACCCAAGGGGCCTTTACCGAAACCGTCCCCGGAAGCGAGACGACCGAGGAGCCAAACGACGAATCCGACGGAAAGTGGTTCCGCACCGGCGACATCGTCCACCACCGGCCCGACGGCTACCTCGAGTTCCGCGATCGTGTGAAACAGATCATCGTTCTCTCGACGGGCAAGAACGTCGCGCCTGGCCCACTAGAGGACGCTTTCGCCGCGAGCGAGGTCATCGAGCAGGCGATGGTCACCGGTGACGGCGAGAAGTTCGTCGGCGCCTTGCTCGTTCCCAACACCGATCACATCCGCGAGTGGGCCGAGGAGGAGGGGATCGACCTCCCCGACGATCCACAGGCGATGGTCGACGACGAGCGCGTCCGTGAGTACGTCCAGCAAGAGGTCGACCGGGTCAACGAGGACTTCGAGAAACACGAGCGGATCAAGCGGTTCGAACTCGTCCCGCGGGAGTTCACCGAGGAAAACGAGATGCTGACCCCGACGATGAAGAAGAAACGCCGGGTGATCTTAGACGAGTTCGAGGACCGTGTCGACCGGATGTACGCAGACGCGTAGCTCGGACGACGGTGTCTCCGACACGGGCTGGTGTAACGAGTCGCCGTCGGCGGCGTTACTCCTCGTCGCTCGAGGACCGACTCGAGAAGGAGGTGGGTTGTTCCTCGCCTTCGAGGACGTTCTCGAGGAGGTCCCCGCTCTCGACGGTCTTCTCGATCGGGTCCTCGAGGAGCGATTCGACCGGATCCGGTTCGGGATCGTCGAGGCGGTCCAGCATCGTCGGTCGCCAGTTGGGTCGCCGTCCAGTTGATCGTTACGCCGCCGGTCTATCGGGACTCGCTCGTCGACGGATTCCGCCCATCCACAAGAGATATATCGCCCTTCGAAAGTCCTCAGATATGGTCTGTCCCCGCTGGCAGTACGCCCCGACGACTGCCGATGCCCTCTTCCCCGGAACGACCGTTCGCTACTACTACCGAACCGGTAACTCGCTTGCAACCGTCGTCGAACGCACCGAGCGATTCGTGACGTTCGTCGGCGAGGAGTGTGACGGTCGGTTCACCCACGACCAGATCGACCGCCTGATCGAGGACGACCGCCTCGAGGTCGTCCTCGACGCCGAAACTCACCTCCCGGACGAGGACGTGCCGGAACTGAACCTCTCGGACTAGCGCTCGTCGCTCGCCGCGTTCACAATCGCCGCCGTCGCGAACGCGGTCACGATACCGGGGGGTTCGGACGACGCCGACGTACGGATCGACGATCCAGGCTCACGAACGTCGGCCACGGAGGCGGATACCGACGACCACGATGCTGGCGAGACGGTGGCGACGAACGCCGCTGTCCTGTCCTTCCGGTAATCAACACTGAACAGTAACGCTGATAACAGAAACCGGTATCATTTTGCTCCCGCGTAAGCCACTACGTCGCATGAAACACGTACGAGGACCGCTGTGTTCGGTCGACGTCGGAGAACGGACCGTCGAAACGGAGGCGATCGACGACGTGCTCGAGTCGTTCCTCGGCGGCCGGGCACTGGGGACGAAACTCGCCCACGATCGGGTTCCTTTCGATGCCGATCCGCTGGGACCCGAGAATCGACTCTACTTCGCGACGGGGCCGCTCCAACATTCGACGATGAGCTTTACCGGCCGGATGTCTGCGACCGGCGTCTCACCGTTGACAGACGGGCTGCTCTCCTCTAACGCCGGCGGCTTCCTCTCGCGGAACTTCACCGGAACCGGGTACAGCGCCGTCGAGATCACCGGCGCGAGCGACGAACTGGTCATCGTCCACGTCACCGACGAGGGCGTCGAGTTCGAGCCGGTGCCGGACCTCGAGTCGGCGACCGTCCCCGAGACCTGCGAGTACATCGCGGACGAACACGGGCTCGAATCCGAGCATACGGTCGTCATCGGACCCGGTGGAGAGAATCAGGTCCGCTTTGCCTCGATCATGACCTCCGAAGAGCGTGCCTTTGGCCGCGGCGGACTGGGAGCCGTCCTCGGCTCGAAAAACGTCAAGGCGATCACCTTCGACGGCGACTCGACCCACGAGGTCGAGATCCCGCCGCTCCAGATGGAGATCCACGGCGAGGCTGCCCAGTCGGATCACATCATGAAACGTCAGGGGACCTCGTCGATGACCGAGTACGCAAACGAAGTCGAAGCGTTGCCGACGCGGTACTTCGCCGAACTGTCCTTCGAGGGTGCCGAGGGGATCAGCGGCGACCGAGTCGAGGAGAAAAAATACGAGAAAGGCACCTGCTCGGCGTGTGCCTTCGCCTGCAAACTACCGACCAGAGACGAGGCGTCGGGCCTCGAGACCGAAGGCCCCGAGTACGAGACGGTGATGGCCTTCGGTTCGAACTCGGGCGTCGACGATATCGTCGACGTGATGAAATCGAACAAGCTCTGTGACGAGTACGGCCTGGACACGATCTCGGCGGGCGACGTCGTCGCGGCCTACCTCGCGAGCGAAGACGAGTTCGGCAACACCGACCTGATCCACGACCTCGTCGAGAAGATCGCCTACCGCGAGGGCGTCGGCGACACGCTCGCTGAGGGGGTCGACCGCGTCCACGACGAACTCGGCGTCGACAACTGGACGGTCAAAGGCATGGAGTTCCCCGCCCACGACGGTCGCGCGCTCAACGGCCAGGGGCTGGCCTTCGCTACGTCGAACCGCGGCGCCGACCACATGTACGCCGAGTTCTACCCCTACGAGTACCCGCTGGTCGACGCCGACGACGCCTTCGACAAGAACGGACTCGAGGGGAAACCGCCGAAGATCATCGAACTCGAGAACGTAAACGCGATCAAAGACAGCGCCGTCCTCTGTAAGTTCTCGCGGGACTTCGTGACCCCAGACCGTCTGGAGAAACTGCTCGACGCCGACTACGAGGAGCTACAGGAACTGGGCGCGATGGTCGTCTCGCTCGAACGGCACTTCAACAACCAGCGCGGCTTCGACCGTGACGACGACGCCGTCCCCTACGAGATCCCGGACTTCGAGGACGGACTCGAGGAGTACTACGCCGAACGCGGCTGGAACGACGACGGGACGGTGCCGGAAGCGACGCTCGAGGATCCGGACGTCGGCGTCACGCCGGCCGACGACTGAGACGGACTGCTGTAACGCGTTACCGCTGTCTGCTTCTCACTCGGCCGTCGTCCCCACCGCTCGAGACACCGTCGCTCCGGCCCAGAGCCACGTCGTCCCGATCGTCGCGAGGAGTGCCCCGGCGATCGCGACCGTAAGCCACATCGCCCGTTCGATGCCATACAGCTCCGCGAGGACGCCGACGATGACGGGCGCGATCGCGATTCCGGCGTAGGTCGCGCCGGTTGTCAGGGCGTTGAGGGGGCCGCTATACTCCGGCGCAGCGTCGACCGCGTATGCCGAGAGCGTCGGGAAGCCACAGGAGAGCCCCGCACCGGCGACGAAGACGGCGAGAAACAGCGCGGGGCCGGTGACGCCGGAGAACGCCACTGCGAGTGCTGGAATCGTCGGCACGGTCGCGACGAACAACAACACGAGATAGGGAACGCGACCGACGAGGACCGTATAGCCGGCCCGGGCGGGAACGTAGGCCAGCAGGTACGCTGACAACAGGAGGTTGGCTGTCGTCGTCTCGTAGAACCCGCTTGCATAGTAGGCCAACCACGTAAAGAGGATCCCTTCAACGGCGCCTGTGAGGAGGATCCCTACTGACGCGCCGACGACGGCCGGCTGCTGGATCAGTTCGCCGAACGCGTCGCTCGAGAGTGACCGCTCGGCCGACATCGACGGAAGCTCGGTCCGGGCCGCTGCGAGAGCCGTCGGGAGGAACAGCAACGCGATCACGACGAAAACCGCCCGCCAGTCGGCGACGGCGAGCACTACGTTGACGAGTTGCGGTCCAACGACGGCGCCGACGGCCCACGTGAGGGCGTAGGCGTTGAACACCCGCCCTCGCCGGGTCGTGAACAGGTGACTCAACACGGCCCGATCGAGGCCGCGAAAGGCGCCCGCGGCGGCACCCTGTGCAACCAGCGCGAGCAGGAAGAGAACGTACAGCGGCGCACTCGCCATCAGGACGAGCGCGACGCAGACGCCGCCGACGGCGAGCAGCAGCGTCCGACGGAACCGTAGTCGACCCGCGAGCAGTCCGGTTGCGACCGCGGCGACGACGAAGCCGACCGTCCCGGCCGGTGCGATCAGCCCCAGCGCGGCTTCGGAGACTCCGAAACTCGCCTCGAGACTGGTGAGGATCGGTCCCCTGGCCTGCATCGCGACCGCGTCGGCGAAGACGAAGCAGAAGATCGCCGCCGTCCAGATCCGTACCCGGTTCATAGCTGGCCTGACCGCTTCTAGGCCAAAACGCTACTCATGTCAGTGTGACGTGCGGTTCGGTCACGGGGAGAGCGGGGTCGATCGGAATCGACTGCTGGCTCGAGCGTGTCTCCATTGGCGGCGACTCCCTCGATTTCGGTGAGCCGCGTTCGTCATACTGCCGGACAGCAGTCACTGAAGCGGGTTCGCCTGATGGAAGCGAAAATGCTCACACCCGTTCCGTCCGGCAGTAGCAGCGTCGGCATTGGCAGCTATGTCGCCGGCGTCACTTGCTCTCTACTCGCTGCGCCGGTTGCCCCACTCCTCGTCGTCCGTGCTGTCGGCGCCGCCCGTCCCATCCCAGTCCGCGTCGTCGGGATCCGGTCGGTCGTCGCCACGAGAACGGACCGGCGCATCGTCGGCCCGCGAGGGATGGATGTTGAAGTTGTGGCCTTTGTAGGGGTCCTCGTCGGGATCGTAGTCGAGTTCGCTGCGCTCGAAGATGTAGATGAAAAAGCCGATCAGCGGGATCAGAAAGACGATCGCGACCCACTTCGAGCGCGGCTCGAGCCCGACCCGCGGTGCGTCGTAGTAGGCAAACGCCGTGAGGCCGAGGTGCCAGGCCAGCGGAATGCCGATGATCGCCGCCAACAGGAGGTTGCTCATACCAGTTTCGACGGGCTCGAGCTATCTAAAGATCCGGTGATGTCGGGTTGTATAGCAGTGTTCTGGTTCGCGTCTCGAAACGATCGTCCGTCGGTGTCACGCTCGAGAAAGCGTGAATCGGCGGCCGAATCTCGCCGTCCGTCTCATACGGTCTCCTGTACGTCATTGTCGGCGCAACCGCGACCTGGGCGGCGGTTGCGCCGGTAGACCGTTACAGCAATCCGTCTCAGTTGACTTCGAACTCGATCGCCGCACCTTGACCGAAGCCGACACACAGCGTCGCGAGTCCGCGGCCGCCGCCACGCTTCCTGAGTTCGTGGATCAGGGTGACGGGGAGGCGTGCGCCCGAGGCGCCAAGCGGGTGTCCGATGGCGATGGCACCGCCGTTGACGTTGAAGATCTCGGGATCGATCCCGAGTTCGTCACGTGAGTAGATCGACTGGCTGGCGAAGGCCTCGTTGAGTTCGACCAGATCGTAATCGTCGATGTCGCGCCCGTTGCGCTCGAGCAGGCCACGCGTCGCGGGTACCGGACCGATCCCCATGACGGTCGGGTCGACGCCGGCGACGTTGTTCGTGCCGACCTCGGCCAGGATCTCGAGGTCGTGTTCTTTCGCGAACGCCTCGCTGGTGACGAGCAGTGCGGAGGCGCCATCGGAGATCTGGGAGGCGTTGCCGGGCGTGACGGAGCCATCGGACTTGAAGACGGTCGGTAGTTCGGCGAGCTTCTCGGCGGAGGTGCCGGGTCGGAGCCCCTCGTCTTCCTCGACCGTTCCGTCGTCGGTCTCGATCGGGACGATTTCGTCGTCGAAACGACCCGCTTCGGTGGCCTCGACAGCGCGTTGCTGGCTCTGGGCGGCGTACTCGTCCTGTTTCTCGCGGCTGATGTCGTACTCCTCGGCGACCTTCTCGGCGGTCATCCCCATCTGGAGTTCGCCGATGTTGTACAGTTCGGCCATCCGTGGGTGGACGTTGTGGGTGTTTTCGCCCATCTGGACGCGGGTCATGCTCTCGACACCGCCGGCGATGATGGCGTCGCGGTTGCCCGCAGCGATGGCGTCGGATGCGGAGATCACCGACTGCATCGAGGAGGCACACCAGCGATTGATCGTCGTCGCGGGGACGCCTTCACCGAGATCGGAGAGCAAGGCGATAACGCGGGCGAGGTTGTTCCCCTGTTCGCCCCGTTGCTGGGCACAGCCCCACATCAGATCGTCGATTTCGTCGCCGGAGAGGCCGGTTTCGGCGAGGATCTCGTCGATCAACGGCACCGAGAGATCTTCGCTGCGAAGGTCGGCGAACACGCCGTCTTCTTTCCCCTGCGGGGTCCGTACCGCCTCGACTACGACTGGCGTCTGTGACATGTATTACCGAACATCCCTCACGAACTTAAACCCGACAGAACTCACAGGAATGCACGGGGAGTTTACCGACGTCGGAACAGCGGCTGTCGGGACACTCGAGAACAATCCTTATCTCGGGTTGCTGGTAATACGCGGCCATGGATGAGGACGGACTGAACGCCTCCCGGTTCGAGGCCGACGAGGAGTCCCCTGCTGACGTGACCAGCGACGACGGCGAGGATGGTGCCGATGGAACCGACGACGGACCGATGCCCGACGTTCCGGACCCCGAACCCCAGGAACGTGACGTCCCCGAGGACGTCCAGAAGTACGCCCGCTTCAAGAAGATGGACGGCGCCCAGTACGATCGCGTCAACGACTTCCTGCGGGAGCGAACCTATATCACCGCCCGCGAGTGGGCTATCGCCCGCCTCTGTTCGGATTTCCGGACCGAGACCGGCGTCGAGATGACCAAGATCGGCGAGAACTTACCCGAACTCGTCCCCTTCATGACCGACACCTACACTCCGCAGGCGGTCAACCAGGCCCGAGCCTCCTTCGAAGAGAAGGTCCGAAAGGCGGGGGCGACCTTCCTCTACGGCGCGATGTGTGACTTCTTTACTGCCGAGGAACTCGACGACGTGATGTACGAGTCGACCGAGGTCGCCAAGTTCTTACTCGAGGTCGAGGGCGTCGACCTCTCCGTCGAGGAGGAACTCGAGGCCGAGGAACGGATCTCGAGTGTGATGCGCGAAGTTCGCGAGGCCAGCGAAGAACTCCGAGAACGGGAGGAGACCGAGGAGTGACACTGCTGTCCGGCAGTACACCAACCGTGGTGGCTATCGACCGACGGATAAGAGAACGCCTGTGGACTGTTGTTCGAGCGCGAACGGTTCGTCTACATCGGTAGGCGACACGTTCCCGTGGCGCAGTCGCCGGTTCTCGCTCGATTCGGTGCTGTCTCCTGTCGGCCGTTTCGATCGCGTCCGTTCGAGTGGCTGTGTACGGACTCGAGCGTCGGGTCGCGGGTAGCGCCCTCACTACCACGGTCCCACGATAGACAACTGTATACCGTCTGACGTGATTTTGCTCGTTAGTCTTTGTAGCAGATTCGATACAATTACCCATTGGCATAAAACAACGAGTCGGATGGTTACGAACACGACCGATGCGGAGAACCGAACTGACGATACCGACGACGGACGCGAACCGACCGCGAGATCGACCGACGGTGTGTCCAGACGGCGCACCCTCCAGATGGGCGGCCTCTTCGCCGGCGGGAGCGTGCTCGGGATAGCCGGGCTCGGAGCCGACACTGCGACGGCGACCTGTGACAGACCGGACGATATCGTCCACCTCGAGTACGACGACTACGAGGACTGGGACGACGTCTACCGACGATCGAACGGTGATAGCGCCAACTTGTCGCTCGTCTCCAGTCCAACGCGTTCCGGCGAAACCGCACTACAGATGCGGATCCGAGAGGACGACCATTGGGGTGTGAGTACACACTACGACTTCGATGACGGGCTGTTCGAACTCACTGGACGTGTCCACTTCGCGCTCGATACAAGTTGGACGATGGACGGCCGAACGGAGGCCAACTGCCGGCTCTGGAACTGCGCAATCTCGAGGGGGACCGGCAGTGCCGGCGGCGACGACACCGACGGCACTAACGGCTGGAGCAATCGGCTGTACGTTACAAGCCGCGGTACTGATCCTGACGGGCCGTTTCACCTCCTCTCGAACACGTACCACATGGACCATCCTGGCTGGGGTGACCTGGATTACCTCCTCGAGGACGAGGCGTACGCGCTCGGAGCACCCGAGATCGAACCGGGCGTCTGGTACGAGTTCGAGTACTACGTGTGCGTAAACACGATCACTGACGGCGAGGCGAACCACGACGGTATCGTCCGCTACTGGCTCGACGGCGAGCCGATCTACGACCGTGCGGACTTCCGGTTTACGACCGACCACGGGGACAACATCATCGACACGAACGGGCCCGTCGGCCACTACGGCGGCCGATACACCGCCCCTCGAAACCTCTATGCCTACTACGACGACCACTCGATGGCACTCAACGGGACGTTCGAGTTCGATTCGTGCTGACCGGGAGCGGACTGCGCCTCGCCCTCGTGATCGCTTTCATCCGGACTGCTGTCCCGATGTCCCGCCGATCGCCAGGACGGGGGCGGCGATCGGCGGGCAGTGACGACAGGAGACCGTATCAGCCCTCGAGGTCGTCGGCCTCGAGGAACAGCGACGGATCGTCGTGTGAGAAGGTCAGCCAGTTCTCGGGGCCGTCGCCGGCCGACTCGGGAATCACGTGTGCCAGGAGCTCTCCCCCTTCGAGAGCCGTCTCGAAGACCGACCGCGACGCCTCGACGTCGTAGGTTAGCGGGACGAACACGGCGGTCTCCGTCTCCTCGTCGCGCTCGACTGCGAGTGCGATTCGGCGGTCAGTCTCGTTTTCGGGCGGTCGGTAGTAGACGTCGGCTGCGGTGATCGTCACGTCGCCGTCTTCGATCAGCGCGGCGACGAGGTCGTACTCATCGTCGGAGACACGGACGTCGAAGCCGATTCGTGTCTCGTCGTCGACCGGCACGACGCGCTCGGGTTCGAGGACGACCGCGTCCCAGCCGTCGTCGCGGTACTCCTCGGCGATAGCCGTCGCGTCCTCGAGGAGTTCGTCCCACTGGTCGTCCGCAGGCGCTGTCGTCATCGATATCCCTCCGCGATCGGTCTCGCTCGAACGCTCATACTCGACCGGGTCGGTCCGGAGCGGAAAAACGTTACCCCCTCATTCCGTTCTCGACTCGCCGACGGATTCGACCGTCACGTTCGCCCGGTGGCCAACGAGGGCGTCCTCGAGCGCTGATCGGACGTCAGGTGGCGATACCGTCCCGTCCGCGTTCGCGTCCGCGACGGTGCCGACCGACTCGGGATCGAACGGTACCGCGAGCGCGCCGTAGACGTCCTCGAGGACGGCCGCGAGCGGGTCCCGATTCGCGACGAGAACGGTGCCGGCGACGACGGCGGCATCCTGGCGAACGCGTTGGGCGATGCCGACGATCTTGCGCAGCCCACCGTCCGCAGCCGTGACCGACAGCGAGTGTGCGCCCGGACAGAACGAGTCGTCGGGTTCGCCGCGGACGGGCTCGAGACCGCTTTCGAGTGTGGTGAGTGCCCGTTCGACGGCGGCCGTCGCACGTTCGTATCGCTCGTCGGTCCCCCGTCGGAAGTCGGTAACCGGTTCGGCACGAGCAAAGGCCAGTGTCGTCTCGCCGTCGTAGGCGACCGCCCGTCCCCCGACATCGCGCTCGACCGAGGGGAATCCGCCGTCGCGTGCGAGCTCTCGAGCACGGTCGTACCCCTCGAGTTGCCGGTCGCGTCGGCCGAAGGCGATCTGGCGATGTGGCGTCCAGACCCGAACCGCACACTCGCCATCGGCGGCGATCGAGAGCAGTCGCCGGCTGATCTCGCGATCGGCCTCGATCGTGGCTCTACGGCCCCGAAGAATTCGCATCGGTTCGGCGTTCGTCTCGACGGACCTAAACGTTCTCGCCGCCCAGTCGGAGCCGACGACCGATGGCCGTGACAGTTCCGGAGTCGATGCTGGCCGAGTACGAGCGCTTTTCGTTGTACAACTCGCCGTATCCGGCCCACGACGAGGGTTGTGCGATCGATTGCTATCCCGGGACGTTACGGGATGGGCGGACGACTGCCGCCCCGAGTCCCGTCTCGGGAACCGTCCTCGAGACCAGGACCGTCACGGCGCCGCCGAAACCCTACGCACCCGAACACGACTATCTGATCCTCCTCGAGTGCGACGGCCCGGCCGAGCTCGAGGGGTTGACGGCCCGCGTCCTTCACGTCGACCCCGCGGTCGAGCCAGGACAGCACGTCGAGCGTGGCGAGTCGCTCGGAACGCTCGTCCGCGCCGGCTTCTTCGCTCCCTGGGTCGACAACCACCTCCACGTCGGCTTCCGACGGCCCGACCAGAACCCCCACCGCGCGTCGGGATCGCTGCGACTCGAGGTGGGCGTCGACGTTCGTCCGCTCGAGTGGGACGGCACCGGCAGGGTCGTCGCGACCGGCGACACCTACGCCGTCCTCGACGAACCGACACATCCTGACCCCGACGAGACGTTCGTTGGCGTCCGAGCCGACGATGGCGGCGTGGTAGACGGCGGGCTCCCCCACTACGACGGTGGCGGTCGACACGGCGTCGACACGGACGGTCCCGTCTCACTGAACGACGACCGTCTCGGCGTCGCTTGCGGACGGACGATCACCTGGGACGACGTCGTCGTCACGGCCAACGGCGAGTCGATCACCGGACTCTCGCTGTTTTGCGCTCGAGACGCCGACTTCGGCGCGAAGCTGATCTGTCCGGACCGGACGTTCGACGTCGGTGAGCGAGTCCGGGTGCGGGTTCGACCCGCTCACTCCTGAAGCGTTTCTCCGTCTACGACACGCCCCCAGAAAAGCGGCGTCTCGGTCGGCCGATCCCGGATGTAAAACAGGAACGGTCGGTCGACGCTCATCTCGACCCGCTCTACCGGTTCGGCGGCTTCGTCTTCCATCACGACCGCGGTCGCGGCCGCTGCCTCGGTCCCTTCCTCGTCGACCTCCACGAAGCTCTGGTGGACGACGTCGTCGATGAACACCTCCTCGTCGTCGCCTTCCATCCCGCCGAAGTCGGAACGCTCGTCGAAGGCTCGTTCCATGCCCAGCTCCGCCAGCGGTTCGACGAGGCTGAACTGCGACTCGATACCGAACCGGGGAAACGCGAGTTCGACCTCGAGGACGTCGGCTGCCTCGAGCATGGTCGCCAGTCGGTCGACCGTCAGCGACGCCTCGAAGGATTCGAACTCGCCCTCGGCAGGCAGGAGGACGACCATGCTCGTCTGGCCGTTGGCGTAGGGGAGTTCGACGAACTGGTGGCCGTCGACGTCGGCGTATCGCAGTTCCCTGGTCTGGTGCATCGTCTCGACGTCGGTCTCGGTCCCGTCGAGACTCGTAAACGGCGTCGGTTCGGTAGCGTCGGGATTGAACTCGTGTTCCCAGGCCGCCAGGAAGTAGACGGCGTTCGTAAGGACGAGTCGGGTTGCCTCGTCGACCGAGCCGGCCGGCAGCAGGTCCTCGATTCGGTCGTTCGTCTGCGTTTCGACCCACTCGTTGATCTCCTCGCGGGCCCCCTCCGGATCGCCCTCGAAGTCGACGAGGCGCTCGCCGGCCCCGTAGTAGGTCTCGAGCAAGTCGACGTAGCCGTCGTCGAACGGGTAGTTCTCGTCGCCCCAGATCGCGTTCGCACTCGCCAACTGGAACGCGGGACCGTCTTCCTCCTCCCCCTCCCTCTCGCCCTCGTCGCCGTTGCCGTTGCCGTCGTCCGCCGGGACAGGGCGATCGACGTCCGCGCCGTCCTCGTTTCGCTGCTCGAACTCCGCTTCGAGCGCGCCGAACGCCGCGTGCAGCGTCTCGTCTTCGAGGACGTACTCCATCGCGTCGCCCATCTCGTCGGCCGTCTCGCCGCGGGCACCGGCGTAGGTCATCGCCAGCGCGACGGAGACGCTGTACGGCGAGAAAAACAGGTTCTCGCCGGGACCGTCCTCGCGTAGTTGGGCGAGCAACGCGAGCGAGACGGCGACGTTGCCACGTATCTGTTCGGCGAGGGCGTCGACGTCGACGTCGGGCTCGGTGACGAACTCGAGTGCCGGGAAGTCGGCTGTTTCGTCGTCGTCGTCGAACGTGTCCGTGTCGGCAGCGCCAGCGCGACCGATCATGCCGGCGAGAACGGCGCCGGTCAGCGAAAGCGTGGTCCTCCTGTCGAATATCATGCTCCCATGGCCCACCCGCAGGTGAAAAACGCTTTGCGGGGCGAGCGACGGGAAACGGAGCCGTAAAGAGCGTCGGCCTGTGATCGCCTCTCATGGCAGAAGATCTGCAGACGATGCTCGAGCAGTTCGACGATCTCGAAGGAATGGTTCAACACTACATCGACAACCACCAGGAGTTTCTCTCGTGGATCGGCACACAGGTCGACGACGTCGGCGCGGGGACGATGACGCTCTCGATCCCCTACGACGAGAAACTGACCAACACGCGGCCCGGGGCTACGGAGGACGAGCGGGCGGATATCCACGGCGGGATCGCCGCGACGCTGATCGACACGGCCGGCGGACTCGCGCTCCGGACGGAGATGGACGATGCGTTTACGGCCCGGGTCGCGACGATTAACTTGAACGTCAACTACCTCCGGCCGGCGACGGGTAACCTATCGGCGACGGCCGACGTGGTTCGGGTCGGCGGGAGCGTCGGCGTCAGTGAGGTGACCGTCGAGAGTACGACGCCGGACGGCGAGACCACGGAAGTAGCGACCGGACAGGCCGCCTATCGGATCTTTCGGCCGTAATACTGTCGGACCGATTCGTGTCTGTTCAGCCCGAGTTCTCGTCGACTGTCGCCGCGGCCGATCGCTCTCGAGTCCGTCGCTGGGCGACCCACACCCGCCCGTAGAGGAGACACCCGATCGCCGCGACGAGGAGGAAGTAGGCGTAGATCGCCGCCTCGACGTAGTAGGGGACCGTCTCGAGCATCGAGTGGCTGTCAGTCGTTCAATCCGATACACCCTCGCCTGTACTGAGACAGTCTTCTTGATCGCAGGGCGATCACGAACTCGAGACCATCCGGTATCGCAGTCCGAGATAGAGCATGATGACACCGAACGTGACCGCAAACAGCGGTGAGTCGTCCATGACCGCGTAGACGAGCGCACCCGCGTTCAGCAGGATACCGAGAACGTACATCGATCGCAGGCGACGCTCGTTCATTCGCAATCACCCGACTGCGTCGCAGTCGGTCCCTCGAGTCGATCCGACTGCCTGTGCCGACGGTGTTCCATACGCCGCTCTATGGGCGGACCCGTTGAAAACACTCGTGTTTGATACTGTCGGACAGCAGTCAGTGAGCCGTCGGTCGCGAACTCGGGGCCGTCACCCGCGGGACGGCCGCAGTCGCGCGACCGATCGTCGACTCGTGCTGTCCAACAGTATGAGTGTCGGTCACGACTCGCGTATCGTCCGGATCCGTCGTCGGCCGCGACACGACCGCGAGCCGTCTGTGGTCGTCCAGGGACCTGTCCGGCAGTATATCATACTACCGGACAACAGTCACTACACACCCGATCGCGTCTCGAGTGCGAGCGGTGTGTGCATCGTGTTGTCCGGAAGTATCAGCCGTCGTCGAACGCGAACTCGTCGCTGGTGGCGACCTCACCGAACAGCCAGTCGGCGTGCTCGAGTGCGTACTCGTGGTGATCCTCCTCGATGTAGCCGATACAGTCCTCGACCAGGATCGGGCGGAAGTCCCGCAGCCCGGCGCTGCCCGCACTGTGGAGGACGCAGACGTTCGCAAGCGTTCCACAAAACAGCAGGTCCTTGATGCCGTGTGCGTGCAGCCACCCCTCGAGTTCGGTCTTCTGGAAGGCGTCGTAGGTGTGTTTCTCGACGACGTGATCGGCGTCCTCGACGGGGAGTTCGTCGACGACTTCGGCCTCCCACGACCCCTCGAGGACGTGTTCGCCCCACTGGTCGAACTCGTCGTAGTAGTAGGCGTCCTCGAACTGTTCCGGAGGGTGGACGTCGCGAGTGTAGACGATCGACGCGCCGGCTTCGGCGGCCCGCTCCTGGAGAGCTACGATCGGCTCGATGACCTCCTCGCTGCCCGGTGCGTACAGCGAGCCGTCGGGATGGCAGAAGCCGTTTTGCATGTCGACGACCACGACCGCCGTGGTGGCTGGCTCGAGGCGCATATCTATGTCAACCTACGGAGGCGACGACAAAAACGTTCGCGCCTGACCCCGACCCGGATCGGTCCGACCAGCGACCTTTTCACACTCGCCTCCGTACGGGTCGCTATCCTTCGGATGACGCAGTCACAGACGCGGACGCGAATATTCGCCGCGCTCGTCGTGGCCGCGACGGTCGTCCTGGTCGTGATCGCGGCCAGCGGTGTGGCGCCCCCGCTGTTTTCGGATGACAGGCCCGCCGAGCCGACGACCGAGGACACCGTCGGCTACGTCGAGGGCTACTGGCACGACGACGAACTCGCGGTCGACGACGGCGACGATGCCACACTCGAGGACGACGACCTCGAGTCGGTCGTCTACCGGTCGATGGCCCGCGTCGAGGAGATCCGCGGGTTGACCTTCGAGGAGGAGGTTCCTGTCGACGTGATCTCCCGCGAGGAGTTCCAGGCGGACCACGACGACGTGTTCGTCTCGCTGAGCGACGATCAGCAGCTCAAACAGAACGTCGCCTACGAGGCGCTGTTTATGGTCGATAGCGAGACCGACGCGAGCGACGAACTCGAGTCGATGTACGGCGGGACGGTGTTAGGCTACTACGAGCCGACGGCCGATCGAATCGTCCTCGTCTCGGACGACCCCGACGAGCCCGACGTCGACGAGGTCGTCCTCGGCCACGAACTGACCCATGCCCTGCAGGATCAACACTTCGATCTGACTCGATTCGATGGTGGGACGATCGATCGGGAAACGGCCGAGACCGGTCTCATCGAGGGCGACGCCGTTTGGGTCGACACCGAGTACGACGAGCGCTGTGGTGAGGAGTGGTCCTGCCTTCCCGACCCAGAGTCACCCGGCGAGCAGCAAGCCGATCTCAACTGGGGGCTCTATCTGACGCTGTACCATCCCTACAGCGACGGCCCGTCCTACGTCGATCAGTTACGCGAGAGCGGCGACGGCTGGGACGTAGTCGATGCAGCCTACGACGACCCGCCAGAAAGCTCCTCGACGATCATCCACCACGAGGCACGCGAGCCGGTCGCCGTCGACGTCCCGGACCGCTCGAGCGACGCCTGGGAACCCCTCGAGATCGACGGCGAAGTCGTGACGGAGCGAGTCGGCGAGGCGGCGATGGTCGGAATGTTCGGCGGCGACCCGCTCGATCCGACGACCGAGTCGGTCATCGACGACGAGGCGCTGCTCGCCGACGACAGCTCCGACTACGACTACGATCAGCCGTACACGAACGACTGGGCCGGCGACGAACTGGTCACCTACGTCGACGCGGACGCCGGCACGAACGCGACGGCCGACGAGACCGGCTACGTCTGGGA
The DNA here is from genome assembly GCF_030848565.1 of Natronolimnohabitans sp. A-GB9. Lineage (GTDB taxonomy): Archaea > Halobacteriota > Halobacteria > Halobacteriales > Natrialbaceae > Natronolimnohabitans. The sequence goes on along the minus strand of NZ_JAVDDV010000021.1, from coordinate 21,954 downwards.
GACCGAGTGGCGATCGACCGAGGGTGCCCAGGAGTTTGCCACCGGCTACCTCGAGTTGCTCGAACTCCACGACGCCGAGGCCGTCGACGACCGCCAGGACACCTACGTGATCGACGACGAGTTCCCCGGCGCCTACTACCTCGAGCACGACGGGGAGACGATGACGATCGTCCACGCGCCGTCGGTCGACGATCTCGACGCGATCGCATCGGGGGCCGCCCCCGACGGCGAGGATACCGTCGAGCAAGTCGACGTCGCCGCGGACGACGACAGTGACTCGCTGTCCGGCTTTGCCGTCCCCGGAACCGTCGTCACACTCGGCGTCGCGGTGATCGCCGTTCGACGTCGGGCCCGACCAGTTCCCGAACGGGCCGAACCGACGCGAGTGTCGACGGTCGACGCCGCATCACCGCTCGGTCACACGACTGGTCCCGACGCGTCCGCCGGCAGTTCCGACCCTGGACGCGTCCGAACGACGCCTCTTTGATCACGCACTCGAAACCCGGAGTCGATGCAACGGAGCCGGCTCGCGCTGTTCGCGCTCGTCGTTCTCGTCGCCCTTTCGGGGTGTACGCTCCCCAGTTCGCCGGATCAGTTCGATACCGATCGCGAGTTCGGTTACGTCGCCGACTACGCCCACGACGACCGCTTCGAGTTCGACGACGAGGAGACGCTCACCGAGGACCAACTCGAGGACGTCAAGTACCGCTCGATGGCCCGAATCGAGGTCGTTCGCGAACTGAAGTTCGAACACGACGTCGAACTCGAGGTGATCACCAGAGACGAGTACCGCAGCGAGCGCGGCGAGCCAGTCCCGGCGTCGCCGTTCGTGAACGAACTCTGGCGTGGCGCGTTCGTCGTCGACGGCGAGACGGACGTCAACCGGGCGATGGATGATCTCTACGGCGCCGGCGTCCAGGGCTACTACGCGAACGATCGGATCGTCATCATCACCGACGACGCCGACGAGATCCGGATCGACCGCTCGACGTTGGTTCACGAGCTGGTCCACGCACTCCAGGACCAACACTTCGGCATCGACAGTCGAGGCGAGACGGTCGACGAACGCCGCGCCGAACTCGGACTGCTCGAGGGCGACGCCGACTACGTACCACACCTGTACGACGAGCGCTGTGGCGAGGAGTGGCAGTGTCTCGCCGAGAACGCGCTTCCGGCGACCACCGATTCGGGCGCCGGCGAGCTCAACCTCGGACTGATGCTCTCGATCTACGCGCCGTACTCCGAGGGGCCGCCGTTCGTCGCCGACCTCCGGGAACGCGGCGGCTGGGACGCCGTCGATGCGGCCTACGACGACTATCCGAAAAGCACCAGCCAGCTGATCCATCCCGATCGCTATCCGGACGATCGACCGGCCGACGTCGACGTTCCGGATCGCTCGAGCGACGACTGGGAACCGATCACTCGCGACGGCGAGGTGCGTACGGAGACCGTCGGCGAGGCGACGCTGTTTGCCTCGTTGTGGGCAAACGGCGTCGTCGACCGGCCACTCACCGATGGTGGGACCGAACTGTCGCCGTACAACTACTCCCATCCGGCGACCGACGGCTGGGCCGGCGACACGTTCCAGGCCTACCACGACACCGACGACGAGGAGCGGACCGGCCACGTCTGGAAACTCGCCTGGGAGACCGAGGCCGATGCCGAGCGCTTTGCCGACGCGTACCGTGACCTCCTCGAGGCCCGGGAGGCTGAGTCGGTCGACGACGCGGCGGCCACGTACCGGATCTCCGACGGCGACCCCTTCGAGGGCGCCTACCGGGTGACCGTCTCCGGCGACACCGTCGAGATCGTCGGCGCACCGACGGTCGACGACCTCGAGGGGATCCACGGGTCGACCGCACCCGCAAACGAGACCGACGCCCCGTTACACGCAGGACTCTCGGTCTCCCTGCCTGGGGCGCCAGCCCGCCCGTTCGGCCCGAGTCGGGCGGCAGCGACCGCGTCCGCAGACGGGTAGCTTTTTACCTTCCCCCGGGAAACCGTCGATATGTCAAACCCGTTCGGAACCGTCCCAGCGGAGGCTATTCTCGAGGGACGGGCAACCGACGCGTACTTCGAGCGGACACGCTCGACCCTCGAGCACGCGGGGCGAAATCCCCACGTGGTCGCCGAAGTGACCGCCGATCAGTTCCCGACCGGTTCCTTCGACGTGTTCACCGGAATCGAAGACGTCGCGACGCTGTTCGAGGGGCGGGACGTCGATATCGACGCCTTGCCCGACGGCCAGTTGTTCGACGGCGGGCCCGTGATGCGCATCGAAGGCCCCTATCTCGAGTTCGCCGAACTCGAGACGTCCCTACTTGGCTTTCTGTCACAGCCCAGTGGCTTCGCGACGGCCGCCCTCGAGGCTCGGCTGGCGGCCCCTGACTCCCAGGTCCTCTCGTTCGGTGCTCGCCACGTCCATCCCGCGATCACGGCCTCGGTCGAGCGCGCCGCTCTCCTTGCTGGACTCGATGGCTTCTCCCACGTCGCCGCGGGTGACATCCTCGACCGCGAGGCGGGCGGCACGATGCCTCACGCACTCATGTTCTGTTTCGGCGAGGGGAATCAGGACGACGCCTGGACGGCCTTCGACGAGGCGGTTCCGGAGGACACCCCACGAATCGCGCTGGTCGACACCTTCTGGGACGAAGTCAGCGAGACACTTCTGGCCGTGGATACACTTGGCGACGACCTAGACGGCGTTCGCATCGATACCACGAGTTCGCGCCGGGGTGACTTCAGGCACATCGTCCGCGAAGTTCGCTGGGAACTCGACGCACGCGGACACGAGGACGTCGACGTCTTCTGTAGCGGCGGTCTCGATCCTGCGACGATTCGGAACTTGCGAGACGTCGCCGACGGCTTCGGCGTCGGCAGCCACATCACCGGCGCCGATTCCGTCGACTTCAGCCTCGATATCGTCGAACTCGAGGGAGAACTGGTCTCGAAACGCGGCAAACTCTCCGGCGTCAAGGAGGTGTACCGAACCCCCGACGGCGGCCACCACGTCGCGCTGGCCGATCGGGACGGACCCGAGGGGGGCGAGTCGCTACTCGAGCCGCTGGTCCGAGATGGCGAGATCGTCCGCGAGTTCGACCTCGAGGCGGCCAGCGAGCGCTGTCTGGCCGACGCCGAGGCAGTCGAGTTCGACGAATCAACGGATTGATCACTCCGGCACGGGACGGGCCGCTATAGTGTCCTCGCGCGATACACAGCCGTCTCGAGCCACGATCGTCAATCAGCTCACTCTCAAACTGGTCGCTATCGGCCTCTTCGCCGCGATCATCAACGGGATCGCCGCGATCGCCTCGGGTCCGATCGGCATCGTGCTCCTCGTGCTCGGAAACGTTGCTGTCCTCTGGCTGATCGTCGACGCCGTTTTCGCCGCACTCGACGAGCTACTCGAGTTGAAACTGCGTAGTCGGGAGTGACGATACCAGAAACGACGAGACTCGGATCTCGAAACTCGCGTTGGGGACGATGGTGTACGTTCTCGGTGTCGCCGCTGACTGAATTTGAGTGCTGTCTACGACGAACGTCAGCTAGACTTCTTCGACACTGCCGTCGGCCTCTCGCTCGCGGAAGACCTGCCCTTCGAACAGCGTGACGACGACGTCGTCGTTCTGCCAGGCCGTCGGCGGGAGCCCTGCCTTCCGACAGGTACGATCGAGGTACTCACGTTCGCTCCAGCCGTTCTCGACGGGAACCGTCGGGTAGAGCCAGCCACTCTCGCCGTTACCGTCGATGGCGACGCCGTGGGTGCCGACCTCGAGGTCGGCGAGGGGATCGTCCGTCAGGACGACGTTTCTGACGATACAGACCGAGACAGTGAGATTCGACAGCTCGGAGGGAGTCACTTCCGAGCCACAGGAGTCTTCGCTTGCGGCCTCGATCGCCGTGTCGACGATCACGTGGCCGAGTTGCTCGTCCGATCGGTACCCTCCGGCACAGCCTCGGAGACTCCCCCGACCGCGGGTCGACTCGAGGCGGGTGAACGCGCCCGTTCGCTCGTAGAAGGCTTCGCGCATGCTGCCCGGTTGTTCTCGCTGTCCGTGTTGTACGAAAGACTCGACGGCTTCTCGCGCGAGTTCGACTGCGCGTGCACCGTCTTCGTAGGAGAGGTCGACGCCCTGTCGCTGGGACATACAGATAGACATGGCAACGGTTGTCCTAAAACGCTTCCATTCGCTTCGCGGTGGTTTTTGCCGTCTCGACCGGGGGACTTATTCGGCCGACGCTCCTAGAATAACTGGGAGAGAGAGCCTGGCTGCCGCGGCGGGTGTGTCGGCGACGACCACCTGTTCAACGTCGTGTATCCCTCTGGGATACACCACGCACGCGAGGAAAGTCCCCCCACCTGTTCGGGCAGGTGACCGGACGCAAGTCCGGAGCGGGAGACCGCTGGCTCTGGAACAGAAACGACACGTCTCGGCCCGACCGATGATGCGTGCGAACCCGACCGAGAGGAAGGGGAGTTGACCCGCAGAGGGCGCGACTCTCACGTGAGAGTCGCCGACAGGGAAACGGCGTCAGCCGTAGACCGCGTGGTCGTAAAGCGCCCACGTTATGCGAGGCGGTGTACCCGCCAAGCAGTGTGTGGTTGTCGAACCGTGGTTCGAACCCACGGGTCGCGCGTACGGATCACCCTCGATCCGTGCCCGGCGCGACCGACCGTACACAGACGGCCGAGGATCGATGGAACGGCGAACCCTCACCGGTGCAAGTCCGTGCCGTGGTAGCCCGAACGCCCCGCGGTTTCCGCGGACGGCACGGACGCTCAGCCGAATGCCGGGACGAACAGAAGGGGGCTTACTCCTCTCACCTGCTTTTGATCGTGAGTGGTGACGCTCGGTACGGTCTCCCGGACCGAGTTCTCCGACCGGACGACCGTCACGCCGCTTCGAAATCGTCGACGATCCGTGAGACACAGCCCACGTCGGGTTTCACGTAGTCGCAGTGATCGTCGACCGTGTCGGTGACGTCGACGTCGGTGTAGTTGTCGGGTACCGAGCCGCTGTCGTCGGTGACCCAGCCGCCGTCACAATCTGCACCACCACAGCCGAGCCCACTCGCGAGCGACTGGATGTCGTAGCCGTAACAGACCTTATCGTCGTTCTCGGAGTGGTAGTTATATACACTCTCGGCGCCGGTGGCGATGCCGTATGCGTACTCGCCGTCCGTACAGACCGAATCGTCGTCGGCTGCGGTGCCGACCAGCGCGACGTGCTCGACGGTCGCCTCGTCGCCAAGCGCTGCAAGCGCCTCGAGACAGACCCGCCCGCCAAGCGAGTGACCGACTAGCCTGACTGTCGTCTCCTCGAGGTCGACGCGATCGGATCGGAGCCACGCGGCGAGTCGTCGACCTGCAGTCTCGGTCGTGTCCTCGGCACGCCAGTAGTTGAGCGTGTCCGCCTCCCAGGCGGCCGCGACGACCGGTTCGTCGTACTCGTTGTCTTCGAGGGCCGTCTCGAGCGTGTAGGCCTGGTCAGTGTTGGTTTCGAGGCCGAGCCAGCCATGGACGTAGATGAGCAACTCGCCTTCGATATCGTCGATGTTTTCTGCCGTCGGATTACTGCTCGTTAGATCGATCTCGGGATACTCCGCGGGCGCCTCGAGCCAGTCGTCACAGCCCGTAAAGCCGGTTGCCGAGGCTGTTCCGGTCGCGCCGGCTATGCCCGCACCGCCGACCGCCGTGGTGGCAGTCGCCTGGAGCAGTCGACGCCGACTCATGTCCGTCGATCCGTCATTCGACCCCGCCTCGGTTCCCGTTTCGTCCGGTTGGTGTGTTGTCATCGTTGTCAACCCCGCTTTGATTGGGTTCGGGACTGCGTGTGCGTAATGGCCCTGTCGGCACATGACGGTCGCTCATATGGTTCGACGGCCGTTACCGATCGCCGCGAACCATACCGTTGTCTGCGATTCGAACTCGAGCAGATGCAAGCCCAGGACGAAGGCGGTGTGATCGTCAACAACTCCTCGGTCCTCGGCAAGGTCGGCTTCGAGAACGCGTCGGGATACGTCGCCGCGAAACACGGCGTTCTCGGTCTGACGAAGACGGCCGCCCTCGAGAACGGTGAAACTGGCGTCCGTATCAACGCCGTCTGTCCAGGATTCATCGAAACGCCGCTGCTTGAGGAAGGTGGAATCACGAGTGATCCGGCAGTCCGCGAACAGATCGAGAACGCCCATGCGATGAATCGACTCGGGACACCCGAGGAGATCGCAAACGCCGTCGTCTGGCTGTGTAGTGACGACGCCTCGTTCGTTACTGGCGAGGCACTCGGCGTCGAGGGCGGCTATCTCAGCCAATAGCTCCGCGTTTGACAGCGTCCGACGGCGCCCGACGTAATGAATGAGATGGCTGCCCGAGCGCAAAGCGAGTGCTGAACACGGTGACACACTCGAAATAAGTGAGCGTCCTGACGGAGATTTGAACTCCGGTCCCTGGCTCCGCAAGCCAAGAGGATAGTCCACTACCCTATCAGGACTCATCTCTACGTAACCGCCTGTACATTAAAGCCCTTTCGAAAGTAGGCGGCCCCGTACGACAATTTCACGCACGAAACGGGCTGAATCGTCGGTTTCGAGCGGGCCACTCTCGAGTCGGATAGCCCTCTCTGTCGCTGGTGTCGAGTTTGCCCGGGCTCAGAGTTTATATACCATCGTGCAGCCAGGAGAGGCATGCCCTCTCGTTTGCGGTCACTCGAGGCGCCGACCGATGCTGGTTCGTTCGAGCGGTCGAATTCGCGATATCCCGACGCTTGCAGCCGTGGTACTGCCGGACACGACGCCGGCCAGGGACACCGAATGAACAACGCTTATGCGCGACCTGCTCATGCACGAACATAGAATGAGCGACATCGAGGGCGTGTACGAGGACCTCGAGGCCGACGTCTCCCTCGAGGAGTTTCGCGAGGCCGTCGAGGCGAAAGTCGAGCAGATGGGGGGACTCGCAGACGAGGAGACGGCGGCGATGCTCGTCGCTCACGAGATCGGCGAGAGCGAGGTCGGCGGAATCGCCGACATCGAGCCAGGGATGGAGGAGGCGAAGTTCGTCGCCAAGGTGATCTCGATCGGTGAGGTTCGAACCTTCGAGCGCGACGGCGAGGACGAGGACGGCCGCGTCGTCAACGTCGAGGTCGCCGACGAAACCGGCTCCGTCCGAGCCGCGTTCTGGGACGAACACGCCGAAGCAGCGATCGAGGAACTCGAGGAAGGCCAGGTCCTTCGGATCAAAGGCCGGCCAAAAGAGGGGTACAGCGGCGTCGAAGTCAGCGTCGACGAGGTCGAACCCGACCAAGATACCGAGATCGACGCGGTGGAAGCCGCCGATACTCACACCGTCGAGGACCTGTCGCTTGGCCTCTCGAACGTCAATCTCGTCGGTCTCGTTCTCGACACCGACAGCGTCCGTACCTTCGACCGCGACGACGGCTCCGAGGGGAAGGTCTCGAACCTCGTCCTCGGGGATTCCACCGGGCGCGTGCGCGTGACCCTCTGGGACGAGCAGGCTGATCTCGCGACGGAGATCGAGCCTGGAACCACGGTCGAGGTCGTCGACGGCTACGTCAAGGAACGCGACGGCACGATCGAACTCCACGTCGGTAACCGCGGGGCCGTCGAGGAGGTCGACGAGGAGGTCGAATACGTCCCCGAGAGCACGCCGATCGAGGACCTCGAGATCGGTCAGACGGTCGATATCGCGGGGGTCGTTCGCTCCGCGGACCCGAAACGTACCTTCGACCGCGACGACGGCTCCGAGGGACAGGTCCGGAACATCCGCGTGCAGGACGCGACCGGCGACATCCGCGTTGCGCTGTGGGGCGAGAAAGCCGACATCGACGTCGGGCCGGGCGACGAGGTCGCGCTGGGCGACGTCGAAATCCAGGACGGCTGGCAGGACGATCTCGAGGCCTCGGCGGGCTGGCAGTCGACGGTGACGGTCTTAGAGTCCGATTCGGCTGGTGCCGGCAGCGCCGACGGCGACGAAGGCGGAGCCGACAACGCCGGACTGTCGGCGTTTTCCGACGACGGTTCGAGTGACACCGCAACCGCGTCCGATTCGACGGCCGACTCGGATGCCGGCGCTGACGACACCGTGGCCACAGCGGCCGACACCGGAGCCGACGAACCGGCCGACGGCGAGGAACTCGAGTTTACCGGCGTCGTCGTCCAGGCCGGCAACCCCGTCGTCCTCGACGACGGCGAGACGACGATGAGCGTCGCGACCGACGTCGACGTCGGTCTCGGCGAGGAAGTGACGGCTCGTGGGGTCGTCCGCGACGGTCGCCTCGAGGCAAACGACGTGTTCTGACGCCGCGAGCAACCTCATCAGCCGGCTAGGAAAAGCGTTAAGGGACTTTCCTCCGCTTATCAATGTATGAACGTCGAACTCCCGTTCGCCCCGGTGGATACGATCATCCGGCGGAACGCGGGCGATCTTCGGGTGAGTGCCGACGCGTCGAAGGAACTCGCAACGCGGATTCAAGAACACGGGAGCGAACTCGCTGTCGACGCTGCCGAACAGGCGAGTTCGGACGGGCGCAAGACGCTGATGGCGGAGGACTTCGGCGTCGAGCAGGTCGTCGACAAGGACGACCTCGAACTGCCTGTCGCGCCCGTCGACCGCATCGCCAGACTCGAAATCGACGACCGCTATCGCGTCTCGATGGACGCTCGCGTGGCACTCGCCGACATTCTCGAGGATTACGCGGACAACGTTGCACGTGCGGCTGCGATCCTCGCGCGCCACGCCGACCGCCGGACGATTACTAACGACGATATCGAGACGTACTTCTCGTTGTTCGAGTGAGATGCAATTCGGCTACAGCGAGGTCTGTCTCGCACACGATCCCGGTTCGCGCCACCCAGAGACGCCGGACCGGCTACGCGCGATCCGGGAACGACTGAAGCGAAAACACGGCGTCGAGTACGTCGAAGCCGACCCCTGTGACCTCGATCGGATGGCGGCCGTCCACGAGCGGTCGTACCTCGAGTCGGTACGGGAGTTCTGTGCCGACGGTGGGGGGAACTGGGATCCCGACACGACAGCCGTCGAGGAGACCTGGGATGCGACCCGCCACAGCGCCGGGCTCGCCTGCTGGGCCGTCGAGGCTGCTCTCGAGGGGGCAACCGGCCGAAAGACGCCGTTCTCGATCGGCCGGCCGCCGGGCCACCACGCGGTCTACGACGACGCGATGGGGTTTTGCTTCGTCAACAACGTCGCGGTCGCCGCCCAGCACGCGCTCGACACCGATGAGTACGACGTCGATCGGGTGGCGATCGTCGACTGGGACGTCCACCACGGCAACGGGACACAGGACATCTTCTACGACCGCGAGGACGTCTTCTTCGTCTCGATCCACGAAAAGGGGCTCTATCCGGGGACCGGTGCCGTCGACGAGACCGGCGAGGGTCCGGGTGAGGGAACGACGATGAACGTTCCGATGCCCGCGGGAACCGACGATAGCGAGTATCTCGCCGCAGTCGAGGGGCCGATTACGGCAACGCTGACGGAGTACGATCCGGATCTGCTCATCGTCAGCGCCGGGTTCGACGCTCACCGACACGATCCGATCTCGCGAGTCCGGCTGACGACGGAGGCGTACGCGTTGATGGCCGATCGGCTCCGCTCGCTCGCCGACGACACCGACGCTGCCCTCGCGTTCGTCCTCGAGGGTGGCTACGGACTCGACGTGCTTGCCGACAGCGTCGCGATGGTCCACGAGACGTTCGACGGTCGCGAGCCGATCGATCCCGACTCGACGTGCAGTGATCGTGCCGAGTCGGCCCTCGAGGACGTCCTCGAGGCCCACGACCTAGACGTCGACTGCTGTTGATACGGTCGGCCGTCACGTTCAGGCCGACTGCACGCGATTGCTCGTCGCTTTCGGCGACGAGTCGCCCGGCACGATCGGGTGATCACGACCGTTGTTCAGACTGTCGGACAGCAGTCACTGAAGAGAATTCGCCGGACGGAAGCGGCAACTGCTCACAATCGTTCTGTCCGACAGTATCTCCAGTACGAAAGCGAGCGCGACATCCGAGTCCGGCCCCCGTAGCGACCGAACCACTGTCTCCTTCGAAGGCGATCACGGACGGGGATCGAAGTATCGGCCGAGTTCGGCACCGAACTCCTCGAGCAGCACCGCGATCTCTTCGCCGACGAGCACCTCGTACTCGTCCTCGAGTGCCGTCTCGACGTGGGACCCGAGGCCGACGTCGAAGAAGCGATCGCTTTCGAGGAATGCGCGGGCGGTGGTAAACTCACGCGGGCGCTCGGCGACGTACCGGTCGCCGTCGATGAAGGGGCCGTAGACGTCGGTATCGTCGGCGTAGGCCTCGTAGAACCCTTCGGCGTGGTTTCGGACGTGGATCGGTGGCCCTTCGTGGCGTTCCACGGCGGGCCGTTCGCTGACCGCGAGTTCGACGAGGACGACGGCGGTCTCGTCGGCGACGGCCGTCGCGCGGAAGACGTCGAAGCCGCGATCGTCGAGTCCGTTCGTGATCCCGTCGAGTGACTTTTTGAGTTGGGGATAAAGCTGGTCGTCGACGAGATCGGGCGCGTCGAACCTGACGGCGACCGGCGTCGTCCCGCGGCGCTCGAGGTGGCCGCGGAGTTCGGATTCACTCAGTGGCTCGGGATCGTCTGGATCGAAGACGTCGGGCCGTGGGTTCTCGAGGAAGTCACGCGCGTAGTGTTGGAGGCGGGCGACGTTGTCTGCCGCACAGACGGCGGCGACGTTGCGCTCGGGGTCGGTAGGATCGATGACGATCAGCGGATCGTCGAACGTCTCCTGTGCGTGGTCCTCGGGATCGAGCACGACCGGGGGCTGCCAGTCGGCCGCGGCCTCGAGGAGTTCGCGGAAGCCGCCGTACTCGACGACGAGCAGTTCGGTGAGATAGCCGCTGAATCCCCGCGTCCGGAGGTCGCTGCCGTAGGCGCCGATCCCCTTCAGGAACCCCTTGGTGAGACGAACGTCGGCGGCGAGGTCGTCGTCGAGTCGCGCCTGGAGATATCGGTTGTGAAACGGCGTTCGATCGACGGCCGAGCGGATCTCGGTCGCCGACTCGAGGCGGAAACAGGGGACGACGTCGATATCGAAGCCGTCGACCGTCCCCTTCACGTAGGGGTGTTCGGCGTACTCCTCGTGGCCGTCGGGAACGGTCGCATGGCCGACCTCGAGGCCGTACTCCTCGAGCGTGTCGCGGTCGAGTTCCGGCGGAAACCGCACGAAGATATCGATGTCACGGTCGCCGCTGATCCAGGTGTTCCGGGCCGACGAGCCGACCTGCATCACGTCGGCGTCGGGACACAGCTCGGTCGCAGCCGATTCGGCGCGTTCGGCGAGCCGGTCGGCGACCGATCGGAGTCGCTTTCGTTCCTCCTCGCTTGGCTCGACACGGTCACGGACCGTTGTGACGACCGAGTCGAACTCGTCGGCGTCACTCGCTTCGTGTTCGCCATCGACGCTGTCGTCGGCCTGTGGCCGACCGTCCGCCACGTCGCGATCTACGGTGTCGGCATCCTCTTCGCTCATTGGCGAATCGTACTCGAGCGGTGCGTGAAAGGGTGTCGAACTGCGGGAAGCGAAAACGAAAGCCCTATCAAATACACCCGGCTATCATGAGATGAGCCGAAGTAGCTCAGATGGTAGAGCACCTCGCTGTTAACGAGGTTGTCCCAGGTTCGAGTCCTGGCTTCGGCGCTTCTACTGACGCTTCGCTTCTCGAGGAGCGATACTGTTTTCGAATCCGACGGGAACTGGAGCAGCGAATTCGCGACTGATACGGTCTCCTGTCGTCACTGACCGCCGATCGCCGACCCCGTCCTGGCGATCGGCGGGAAATCGGGACAGCAGTCCGTATGACGGTTACTGACTGCCCTCTGACAGTATCACTCGAGTGGGTAGTCGACTTCGCTATGATGTCTGTAGCTGTCCGATCGAGTCGAGGGGGACGAGCGAGTAATCGACGGTCTCGACGGCTTCGATCGCGCGAAACGAGCTGACGACCGTCGAAATCGACTCGAGGTCGCCCTCGAGAACGAACAGGTCCATACAGTAGTCGTCGACGTGGCTGTGGTCGTTCGAGACGATGTGGGTATCGTAGTCGTGACGGAGTTCCGTGACGCGCCGTTCGACTTGCTGGTTCCCGAACTCGTAGAAGACGCTAACGACGGCGGCCAGCGGCCTGTTCTCGAGTCCCTCGTCGTCGAACTCCGTGAGCAGTGCCCGCGCACCCTCGCGGACGACTTCGCTGCGGCCGGTATAGTCGTGCTCGGCGGCGTGGGTGTCGAGTCGATCGATCAGATCGGCGGGCATCGAAACGCTGACGACTGGCATCGTTGTTGTGAACCGCAACGACCAGAATAATATACTTTATTATTATACCGTTAGGGATAACGTAATAACTAACATTAACAAGTGCGGAGGGCAAATTCATAATAGATCTATGACCGACGATCGCATTCCCGTCACCGTACTGAGCGGCCCGCTTGGCGCCGGCAAGACGACTGTTCTCAACCACGTGCTGACCGCCGACCACGGCCTCGAGGTGGCCGTCGTGGTCAACGACATGGGCGACATCAACATCGATGCCGAACACGTCGCCCAACAGACCGAGCTGGGCGGCAACGAGGAGCTCATCGAACTCTCGAACGGCTGTATCTGCTGTCGCCTGCGCGGAGACATGTTAGACGAAGTCGGACGACTGGCCGACCGTCTCGAGTTCGACTACCTGCTGGTCGAATCCTCGGGGATCTCGGAGCCGATTCCGGTCGCTCAGACGTTCGCGATGGGTGTTGAAGACGCCGGCTTCGATCCCACCGACACCTATACACTGGATACGATGGTCACCGTCGTCGACGCCTACAGCATCTGGGAGTCGTTCGACACCGGAGCGGCGCTGACGGACCACCAGCTTCAAGACGAGTCCGGTCGCGTTCCCGAGGAAGTCCTCCTCGATCAGATCGAGTTCTGTGACGTCCTCCTGTTGAACAAGTGTGATCTCGTTCCGGACGACGAACTCGAAGAGATCGAGGCCGTCCTCGAGCGGCTTCAGCCCCGCGCCGAAATCGTTCGGACGGAGTTCGGTGACGTCGAGCCGCGTACGATCCTCGATACCGGACGGTTCAACTTCGAGCGCGCCCAGGGATCTGCGGGCTGGAAACACGAACTCCAGCACGACCACCACCACGATCCACAGGACGAACACGGTGTCACGTCGTTCGTCTACCAGCGCGATCGACCGTTCCACCCCGAGCGCATCGCCGATCTGTTCTCGGACATGCCGGACGAAATCGTCCGCGCGAAGGGCTTTTTCTGGAGTGCAGGCCGCGAGGACGTTGCGATGGGCATGGACAAGGCCGGCACGTCGGTCCGGGCCGGCCCGTCGGGTCAGTGGCTCGCAACGCTCCCCAAGGCGAAACGCGAGCAGTACTTCGCTGCCCGTCCGGGTCTCAAAGACGACTGGGACGAGGAGTGGGGCGACCGAATGACGCGGCTCGTCTTTATCGCTCGCGAGTTCGATACCGAGTCGCTGATCGACCGCCTCGACGACTGTCTGCTGACCGACGCCGAGATGAACGACGACTGGGACACCTATCCCGATCCGTTCGAACCGGAAGACCGACGTGAACTCGCGCTCGCAAACGAGTAATGAGCGTTCCCGTCACCGTCCTCTGTGGTGAACTGGGCGCAGGCAAGACGACGCTACTGTCTGGCCTGCTCGAGTCGACCGATCGCGAGATCGCCGTGTTGGTAAACGACGTCGGCGCCGTCAACGTCGACGCCGACCTCGTGGAAGCACGGACCGACCTCCAGACCGGCGAGGAAGTACTCGCCCTCGAGAACGGCTGTATCTGCTGTAGTCTCGGTGGCGAACTCTCCAGGTCGGTCATCCAGCTCTGGAAGGAACACGACTTCGAGTATCTGGTCGTCGAGGCCTCCGGCGTCGGCGAACCCGAACCGATCGCCCGCCAGTTCGTCCGCGGCCCGGCGAGCGGTCCATACGATCTCGATGCGGTCGTCACTGTCGTCGACGCACGGCGGTTCTACGACCGCTTCGTCGACGACCGGACCGACCTTGACGAGCCGCCAGTGCAACAGGGTCCCGACGAAACTGGGACCCGACCGCTCGCGGACCTCTTACTCGAGCAGATCGAGTTCTGTGACCTGCTGGTCGTCAACAAATGTGACCTCGTCGACGAGGCCGAACGCGACCGCGTCGTCGCCGTCCTCGAGACGCTTCAGCCGCGGGCCGAGGTCCATACGACCGAGTACGGCACACTCGAGCCGGATGCGATACTCGACAGCGACCGGTTCGACCTCGAGGCGGCAACCGAGTCGGCTGGCTGGAAGCGAGCGATCGAAGCCGACGACGCCGGTGTGGACGGCCACGATCACGATGGCGGGGAACACGACCACGCCTACGACCACGATCACGATCACGCCCATCCCCCGGAGCGATACGGGATCGAGGTCGACACCTACCACCGTCGGCGACCGTTCCATCCCGAGCGCTTCGCGTCCCTGCTCGCCGACCTGCCCGACGGACTCGTGCGTGCGAAGGGTCTGTGCTGGGTTGCCGGCCGCGAACGCCAGGCGATCACGATGAGTTACGCCGGAACGGAGACCACACTCGAGGTCACCGGCCGCTGGATCGCCAGCTTCTCCGAGAAGCGCCAACAGCAGTACCGGGAGGGCCAGCCGGACCTCTCGTGGGACGAGGAGTGGGGCGACCGCGAGACACGGCTCGCGCTTATCGGCCGTGACCTCTCGATGGACGCCCTCCAGGCGCGACTCGACGACTGCCTGCTGACCGACGCCGAGATGGACACCGACTGGTCGACCTTCGAGAACCCCGCCCCGACGGGGATGGGTGAGACGGTGACGGTAACGGTCTCGAGCGACGACCGTTCCTGACTGCTGCCTCGAACAGAGGCAACATCTCTTGTGAGGCGAGGGATTATCGCCCTCCAGCGTAGAGTGTAGGCTATGACAATCGATCGAGACGATCGACGGAGCACCGACGATCACGGCCACGACATCATCGATCCGCTGTATGTCGGTATCGTGACGGTCTCGAGTTCGCGCGCGGGGGCCGATACGGACGACCCCGACGACCCTGGCGGCGACACCATCCAGGAGTGTTTCGAGGCCGAGGGCCACGAAGTCCAGGAGCGACTCCTGGTCCGGGACGACTACTCTTCGATTCGGACCGCCGTCCGCGGACTGGTCGCGCGCCAGAATATCGACGTCGTCGTCACCACCGGCGGAACGGGCGTCACCGTCGACGACGTGTCACCGGAGGCGACGTCGTCGCTGTTCGAACGCGAACTCCCCGGCTTCGGTGAACTGTTCCGGTCGCTGTCGTGGGAGGAGGTCGGAACACGGGCAATGGCCTCGCGGGCGACGGCCGGTATCGCCGTCGACACACCGGTGTTCTGTCTGCCCGGGAGTACGAGCGCCTGCGAAACCGCCTGCGAAGAACTGATCGTTCCCGAGACACCCCACCTCGCAGGGCTGGCGACGCGCCACCGCACCGAGGATCCGACGCTCGACGATTACGGCGGCGAGTAGACGACTCGAGCGCTCGGCACCACGTTCGAACTCGACAGCAAACGTTAATTAGCGTGCACGATTTCGTTCGAGTGGAAGGGCCCTTAGCTCAGTCTGGTAAGAGCGCTCGGCTCATAACCGAGTGGTCGATGGTTCGAATCCGTCAGGGCCCATGTACCTCGCGGCGAACAACTCGTGAGCCGCGAGTACGGGATCCCTGGCGGTTCGAACTAGACGACGGCGAGCGAAGCGAGCCATCGTCGTGGTTCGAATCCGTCAGGGCCCATGGCACCCGTAAAACAGACTTTGAGGCGTTGAAGCGACTAATATTGGCATTTCACTCATTTTCGGTTGAAGGGGGCATCCAGAATGTGAAGGGTTCTGAGCCAGTGGAATTTGGCACGTTGTAGCCCTCTCGACTCAAACTCTCCTGTCCCATCTAGTACGATGAACTTGATGGCATTCAACATAGGACGCACCGAAAGACACAGTATTCTGTGTGACCATAGATTCCTGTATGCCCAGTATCACGGTCAACGTGGACGACGACCTCAAAGCGCGAATGGAAAAGCACCCGGAGATCAACTGGAGCGAGGTCACACGACAGGCCATCCAGGAGAAGATCGAGACGCTCGAAATGATGGACGAACTCACCAGCGAGAGCGAACTCACCGAGCGCGACGTTCAGGAAATCGCCGATAGAATCAACGAACGTGGACGCAAGCGCGTCGAAGAAGAGTCGGCGTAAACGCGACGAATGAAGCTGGTCATCGACGCTAACGTCGTCATCTCTGCACTCATCGCTGATTCGAAGACGCGAGAACTCATCGTCACACTCGAACCAGATCTCCTGACGCCCGCGTTCGTCCACGACGAAGTCGAAAACTACGAAGACCTGATCGTGGAGAAGTCCGGACTGGAACCGGACTGAGTGGCACAATTTATCGACCCCCTGTTTCAGTACATTGAGGTCGTTCCTGCCGACGACTTCTATCCAGCTATCGAGAGGGCAGACGCAGCAATCGGAGATACCGACCCCGATGACGTGCTGTACCTCGCGTGTGCGATCGCCAGCGACGGAGCCATCTGGAGCGACGATTCCGACTTCGACGAACAGAACCTCGTCGAGACGTACTCGACGAGTGATGTGATCAACTCGTTTGACACACACTAACTCGGCGGATCAGTCTCCAATTCTACCCGTGCACACGCAGAGATGACTGATCGCCACTATACAGCGCCCCAAATCGGTCAGTACAGGCATACGATGTGGTGTGAAGTTGAAGATATATTTACTGCCAAAAATAGCGTGCAATATCCAGCGTATGCATCCAGTACAGGAGTGCAGTTTATTTCCAACGCTCAGGCCGAAAGCAACCGATAAACACAGTTACGTAACGACCGCTGAGAATTCTACTAGTTCTGCTAGATATTCAGGTAGTCGTGCAAGCCCCAAAGCGCGCATTCAGCCGCGAAGCGATTACAGGTCCAGGTACTCGTCATGATCGGCATCGGTCTGTTCAAGAAACCGACGCACCTCGTCGAATTTCGGTCCTCGGCGTACCTTGTCTTCGAACCTGTCGAACTCGGCGAACCCCTCATCCGATAATTCGGGAAGCACGACGTGATGAAGTTCGTAACAGACCGTGAGGTGCTCCTCGGAGTCGAGTATCTCTCCGTCACGAAGTAATGGATCTGCACGTCTCGAACCATCTCTCAGTAACGCACATAAGACTCGCCACTGTTGCGCTGAGAGCACTTTTTCGACTCGGTTACTGTTACGGCACTCGTCACTCACGGTTCTATACCCTACTACTGATCCGGTCACCCTCGCAGTTGCTCACTCTGAATGGTCGTTCTTTTGGACTTCGGTGACGATCACATCCCAGTCTGGATGTTCAACTCCGTTCCGGCATTCGAATCCGCCTTCTACATCGATTCCGTTCTCGTAGGCCCTGATAAGGAGGGCTTTTAGCTCCGCGTTCAATTCCGCTTTCGACGTGACCGGGATCTCCTCAGACGTCATCTTCCCACGTTCCTCCCGTAATTTTCCGCTGCTGGTTCGTGCCCTGGTGTGACGGTGACAACGCCGTAGCTGTACACGGTTATCATGTGGTCCTCGTGGGTGAACGTGACGTGGATATCTCCGTTCATCCCGTCTCGAACGCGGACAAGCGCATCCAGCATCTCTGGGTCAACAGTAGAATGTAGCGGATCCAGTTCAACCGGATCAACGTCCATAACGTCCGCCAGCGTTGCGATAACGGCCGTGCTTGCGGGGGTCTTCTCTTGATCAAACTGGGTACGAACAATCCCAGTTTCCTGCTGATACTCGACCGCTTCTACTCCAACCCCGGCTACCATCGTGCTCATATCTACCCGTTCTAGCGGCCTGAATCGGTTTAACAAGCCTACTTATTATACAGGGGGTTTAAATAAAGAACCGCCAGAAGGATCACGACGAACTAACAAGGGTCGCTCCAATGAGGCGTCGATGCCCACGGCGGAGTCGTGAGGACAGCGATTGCTGGGTAATGCCGAGATCGGCTGCGATCTCTTCGAGCGACGCCTCACGTGGCGTGTCGAAGTAGCCGCGCTCGTGGGCCAATACCAGTGCCTCACGCTGGGTTTCGGTCAGCTCGTAGCCCTCCCCCTGAATTGGAAGCATGGCGTGGACAGCGGTGATCTCTATCGGGATGTCGTTTTCTTGGCAGTACTCTCGAAACTCGGCGATTGCTTCCTGACTTTCGCCGCGCACCTCGAATCGCCACTCGTCTCTCGTTCCGATCCCAGTGAGCACGACAACATTAGCCTTGGCCAGCGCACTCAGGACGCCGAAGTATTCTTGCTTCCACTCTGCGCGCATCAGGTACTCGTCTTCAACGCTATCGACCACTCGGATGCCCGTCACGCCAGCGTGTGGTTCGAATTCGGCCTCGATGTCCTCTGTTTCTGAACCACGTACCCAGAAGTACGGAATGATCAGCGTTTCGTGAGGAATCAGTCGTTCTAGTTCGACCGTCACGCCCGGCAAGTTCTCGAACACAGTTCCCAGTGGAAACTCCGCTGTCGGACTCGTAAATTCCATTACGGTCGCCATGCGGAATCCTTCGTCTGGCAGATGAATAATCGCAAGGGGTGGTGTACCATGGCTCAGAAAGCGAAATGTCGCATTTGTACTGTCTGAGCCGTCTCTTTCGGGTTGACTCCCGAGTGGAATGATTGGATACTGCTACACTCACTCACGTAGTTCTACGGAGTGATGAGTGTCTCACTGATGAGGCGTCGATGACCGCGTCGGAGTCGAGACGACAGCGACTGCTGGGTAATACCGAGCTCAGCAGCGATTTCTTCGAGTGACGACTCGCGTGGCGTATCGAAGTAACCACGTTCGAAGGCCAATACCAGTGCCTCTCGCTGGGTTTCAGTCAACTCGAAGCTATCTCCTTGAACCGGGAGCAACGCGTGGACCATCGAAATATCGATTGAGACACTATTTTCCTGGGGGTGAGTCCGAAACGCAGCGATTGCTTCTTGAGTGTCCCCTCGTACTTCGAAGCGCCACCCGTCAACTGTTCCCACCCCCGAGAGAACGGTCAGGTTCGTCTCTGACAGCGAAGCCAACAGCCCGTCGTATTCTCGCACCCACTCTGCGCGCATGAGATACTCGTCTTCGATGTTATCGACCAGTCGGATGTCCGTCACGCCAGCGTGTGGTTCGAATGCGGATTCGAGGTTCTCATTTTCTGCGCCACGTACCCAGAATTACGGGATTGTCAGCGTTTCGTGTGGAATGAGTCGCTCCAACTCGACTGTCACTCCCGGTAAATTCTCGAAAATACTTCCCAGCGGAAACTCCTCGGTTGGGACTGTGAATTCCATCTCAGTTGCCATACGAGAACGTTCACACCGGGGACGGATAACTGGACATGGTGTGCCATGGTTTTATAATCTAGTAATACGGCTGGTGAGCGGGGTGTGTATTCTGCACCTAGAAGAATGTGTAGTCCACTGGCCGGACATGGTGCACCATGTCTCCATCTTTTGTACGGCCCAGCGCAACCTAGACCCATAAGCGAGTATGAGTCTGATAACGGAAGTCCGAATACCGCCCGATGACTTCGAACTCGGGCAGATTCTCAGTCTCGATGATGCGTCGGCTATCGAACTCGAAACGCTCGTCCCGAGTGGTGATGCCACCGTCCCGCTCTTCTGGGTCTACGAACCGGTCGGAGACGGGTTTCTCGATGCCGTCGAACGCTATCCAACTGTCAACAGCGTAACGGAGATGGAAGTGTTCGGAGATCGAACTCTGTTCAGGCTGGATTGGGATGCGAGCCAGGACTATCTCTTTCAATGCATCTTGAACCAGGAGGGACAGATATTGAGCGCGACTGGAACGGCAGAAGGATGGGATTTCGAGCTCCGATTCCCCCACCGTGAGGCCTTGTCTCAGGCTCAAGCCTGTTGTGAGGATGCGCACATATCCTTGGAACTCATTCGGGTGTACAATCCTACGGATCCTGGCGCTGGTCCATGGTACGGCCTGAGCGAGCCACAACGAGAAGCCCTCATGCTTGCTGTTCGGATGGGATACTACGACATTCCACGAGGCTGCACAACCGAGGAGCTCGCGGACGAACTCGGAATTTCCGATCAAGCCGTGACCGAACGGCTGCGTCGTGCCATCGGTGCGTTCGTCAGACATACACTGCTCACCCCCGAACCAGAGGCGTAAGCGAATCGGCTGGTTCCTTTGTGCACCATGGAACAGAGCCAGGGAGTTGGCGCTCCGCTATGGGAATATGGATGAGAACCGAGAGCGAGGGGCACGTGATCTCCAGCAGATCGACGAACTCTCCAACTTGGGGGAACGAGAGAGGCCGATCTCCCCCGATAGGCTTCTGTCGGCAGTAGCGAACGAACATCGACGGGCTATCCTCAACTCACTGACTAGCGCATCGGAGAAGACACTGACACACGATGCACTCGTAGACCGTGTTGCAGATAGGGTTGAAAACGAAAACGCTGAGCGAACATCCGATGAACATCGCCAACGTGTCCGGATCGCCCTTCACCATACCCATCTCCCAAAACTGGAGGAGCTCCGGATAATCGACTACGAGACCGAGACGAGACTCGTCCAGTTTGTTGGCGGTGAACTGGAACAAGATCTCCTGACGCTGGTCAAGCCGTACGACGCCAACGAGTGACGGAATACCGAACCGACTTCCCCTTCGTTCGACCGAATTTTCACTAAGTCCAAAAATTAGATCGGGGTGGATTCGAAGACTGGTTCCGGGTTGGTGGGTCGGGTGCCATCACAAACTCGGATGCGGCCATCGGCACGGATGAACACGTTCCAGTTCTCGACTCGAAAACTGAGGAGAGCATCACCATTGTTTGCTCCGTCGTGCTCCTCGAACAGACTGTTGAGGGCGTCCCCGTCAACGAATTCATACAGCGGCGGAAGTTCGAGCGGGTCAACCCCGCCTGCTTCTGCCAGAGCATCAATGATGACTTCCGAGGGAGATCGACCACTTTCGGGACTGTACTGGGCATCAACGACTGGCATGCAACTACGATAGATCGTTGGTTCCCCCTGCTCCATACCTCACATCGGTACTGAGGGGCCATCAAGGCTCCGTGTGATGAATTGACAATATCATCCGCGGGTCTGGTGGTAGCGAACGTTTTCAAGAGCCACCTCTTGGAGCACTCTTCCACGAGATACGCGCTGTGAGCTCAGCACTGATTGTTCGAACTGCCCGGCTTCTGTCAGGAGTGGCGTGACCGACTCAGCGCGTGAATGCAGCACCGGCCCCCCAATAATTCCTTGGGAAACGGCGTGAACTAACTGGCTGGAAAATGGCTGGAAGACGCACTCACGCAACATTATAGCCGTAATGGTGGAGGAAGGGTTACCGAGAGACGGGTGGGAGTTTCACGCGCTCAAACCAGAACTGTTCGACCGTCTCTACAAGTGACCTGAACTCGTCGGGTGTATTCGGCTTCGTCAGGTAGGCGTTGGCATTGGCGGCGTAGCACCGTTTGATATCTTCGTCCGCCTCAGAACTCGTGAGCATGATCACCGGAAGATGGTTCAGTTGCGGATCGGCTCTGATCGTTTCGAGCACCTCACACCCGTCCATCCCCGGTAGATTCAGATCGAGGAGGACGAAATCGGTTGGTGTGAGCGACTCGCCGGTGGCTTCCCGTGTCAGGAGTTCCACGGCATCATCTCCATTAGTGACCGAACGAAGTCTCGTTTCGCTGTCTGCGGCTTTGAAGGCCTCTCGTGTGAGACGAACGTCACCAGGATTGTCCTCAACGAGGAACAAATCGATCGGCTCGTCGGAAGTACGGCGATACGAATGGGACATGGGTGGTT
>NZ_JAVDDV010000020.1 GCF_030848565.1 Natronolimnohabitans sp. A-GB9 | reverse complement strand
CCCGACGGGTACTTAACCCCTTCGGAACTCGAGTGATCCGAGATGACGGAACGAGTTGAACGTCCCGTCGATCACGCGTTTGCGTTCTATCCCAACCCCCTCATACACTTAAGGGCGTCGGATCGAGACCACCGCCGGAAATCGCATCCGGCGGGGGCTTCGCGTACTCTGTAGTACGGTGCCAGACTATATAAGGGCATCGTATCGAGAGGCCGGAAGCCGACGTCGACCCGATCGGGTCGGGTCGGCGTGGCTCGCTCGGGAAGCGGGATAGAGTGCCTGCCTCCGTGCCGGAACGCGGCCGGAGGGGACGTAGCAGCGTGTGCCACGTCGTTTGCAATAGTGAGAACGTCCGGGTTCATAAATAAGACCGTCGTCTCGAATGCCGTCTGCTGTGCGTTGATCAGTCCCGTAAACGAGATCATCACGGCGGTAGACAAGACGTCGGGCCGCACACCAACGGAGTACGACCGCGTCGATAGACACTATCGGTGATCGGAAGCGTCCTCGAGTGACCGATCGGAACCGAGAGCCGAGAAAACGAGTCGACACGAGCCCCGCAGGAGTTCACGGAGGACGGGCGCACCGTCGTAGAGCCACAGGAGGGAGGCAAAGGTGGTTAAACCGAGTTGTATCCAGATGTATGTCGATAGCTCTCCGGCGAGCAGTTCGGTCTGATACTGGGCGAATAGTTGCAGGAACTGGTCGACGAACCCGTGTTCGTGTCCACTATCGGAGACAGTTTCGACCGGTCAGAGCATCAGTTCGGGCTGGAAGACGCCGCCGCGAACGTAGGCGTCGAGTACGTCAGCCGGCAGGTGGAGGATATAGCCGAGAGCGAACGCGAGACCCGTTCGTGGTCGGCCTACCGATCGAGCGACGAGGCCGACGGCGATCGAGAGCAAAACGGCAAAGAAGATCGAATGTCCGATCGCGTAGCCGGCATCGAAGACGCCAAACTCCCATGCCAGGGGCTTGTCAATGAGATCCGGAAGAACGGACGCGAAGACGACCGCGACCGACTCGAGTCCGGTCGGGGAATCCTGGTAGACGAGACGAGAGAACAGCGAGTAGACGACGTATCCCATGATCGCGTGCTCCCATGGCCACATACGAGGGGCGTACGGCAGGCCATGAATAGTTATGCAGCGCTTGCAAACGGTTTCGAAACGGCAATCGAAAGCCGAGCGGCGGATCATGGCGTCCCGATGCGCCACAGTAGACCCGAACGCCGCTTCGGGCGGGTACCCCGATCGAACGTGGCGTAACCGGTACGATTTATCGGCCGTCAGACGTAGGTGATCGTATGGATCGAGAGGGGTTCGTCAAACTCGCGGTAATCGGGATCGGACTCGTCGTGTTGAGCTTCTTCGTTCGCGGGTTCAGCCAGCTGGCGCTCGGGCGGGGCGTCGCGGAGCTTCTGCAAGCGCCGTTTGCGATCGTCGGGTTCCTGATCGTCGTGTACCTGTTTGTCAGAGCAACCCTCGATGCCGCCGGTGTCTGGGAAGTCGAGGCCTGATACTTCTGATCACTAGGTGGTCTCGACGCGACCGCCCGGTCACTGTAGATCGACGACTGGTTGCAAACCGTCACCGGAAGGAAACCGTTTTTCGCCCACCACACGAACGCGGAGGTATGAGTGTAGACGTGCGGGAACTCGCCGATCTCGGACCGGCCGATCGAGCGGCGTTTTTCGACCGCGACGCCGGTATCGAAGCGGTCAGAAGCGACGTGCGGGAGATCGTCGATCGCGTCCGTGAGGAGGGTGACGTTGCCGTCCGCGAGTTCACAAGCGAGTTCGACGACGTCGAACTGGGAAACATCGACATCACTGACGCGTGCGAGCGCGCGTACGAAGACCTCGAGGACGACCTTCGCGAGGCCATCGAGACGGCCGCGGACAACGTTCGGGAGTTCCACGAGGCACAGATGCCCGAAGACTGGCGCCGAGAGTTCTCCGACGGTCGCGAACTCGGTCGACGCTTCCGGCCGATCGAGCGCGTCGGTGCCTACGTCCCCGGTGGCTCGGCGGCCTATCCCTCGAGTGCGATCATGGGCGTCGTTCCGGCGAAGGTGGCGGGCGTCGATCACGTCGCGGTCGTCACACCGCCGGCCGACGAAATGAATCCCGTGACGCTGGCCGCGATCCACGTCGCGGGTGCCGACGCGGTCTACAGTGTTGGCGGCGCTCAGGCGATCGCAGGGCTCGCCTACGGGACCGAGTCGATGATGCAGGTCCAGAAGATCGTCGGTCCCGGAAACAGGTGGGTGACGGCGGCCAAAGCCGAGGTCCGGGGCGACGTCGAGATCGACTTTCTGGCAGGGCCAAGCGAGATCGTCGCTGTCGCTGACGAGACCGCCGATCCCGAACTCGTCGCGGCCGAGTTGGTCGCACAGGCCGAACACGATCCGAACGCCCCCGTCGTCGCGGTCACGAACGACGAGGAGACGGCCGAGGCGATCGCGTCGGCCGTCGACGAGCAAGCCAGCGCGCGCGAGCGTAAAGAGATAATTCAGGAGGCACTCGAGAACGATGCGAGTGGCGTCTTACTGGCACGATCGATGAGCGAAGCCATCCTCTTTACCGAGGAGTACGCCCCCGAGCACCTCTCGATTATCGCCGACGACGAGGAGTCGATCCTCGAGAGAATCGATAGCGCGGGGAGTGTCTTCCTGGGGCCGAACACGCCCGTTGCCGCGGGCGACTACGCGAGCGGAACGAATCACGTGTTGCCGACCAACGGCGGGGCGCAGGTCACCGGTGGCCTCTCGGTCGAGACGTTCTTGCGATCGACGACGGTTCAGCGGCTCTCCGCCGAGGGACTCGCCGACATCGGCGAGACGATTACGACGCTGGCCGACGCCGAAGGGCTCGAGGCCCACGCCGAAAGCGTTCGACGCCGTCTCGAGACCGACGAGAAGTAGGAGCTAACGAGGGTAATCGACACGTACAGTGACGTTCCCTGCTGTACGTGTATACCAACCGAGTTTTTACGGTGCTGCGGGCTAGACTAGGAGTCGAGATGCCACGGCGTGAATGCGATCGTCAGCGTGATCGCGAGTCGGTGGTCGACCCAACCGACGGACGCGTACTCGAGCGCAACTACGATTACGCCCAGAAGAACGTCCGGCTCCTCTCGATGTGGTACGACTGCGAGCCCGAGCGGATGCTCGAGTTGCTGGCGGAGCACGACATCGAACTGTCTCGCAACGACAAGCGACAGTTCGGGGCGTACTATCGAACGCTCAAGCAGTACCCGAGTAGCTACGGCGAGTAGTGTTTCGGTTCGAGTGCTGGTCGGATCAAACCGAATCGACGCGAACCGACCACCACACGTGTCTCCATCGTCACGTGATGGGCCGGTACCGAGGGCGTCACAGTTAACACTCTCGCGACGGTACTACATACACATGAGCACGGACAGCATTGATGGCGGGGAGGCAGAGACGCGTCCCGAGATCGAAGTGACCGAAGACGCGGCCGAGCAGGCTATTTCCCTGCTCGAGGGGGAAGGGCTCGACGCCGACGAGGCAGGGCTTCGCCTCTTCGTCCAGCAGGGTGGCTGTGCGGGGCTATCCTACGGGATGCGGTTCGACGACGCGCCCGACGAGGACGACACGATCTACGAACACCACGAGCTGCGGGTGTTCGTCGACCCGGCCAGCCTGAAATACATCGAGGGGAGTATTCTCGACTACGAGAGCGGTCTGCAAGCCGAAGGGTTCCACGTGGAGAACCCGAACGTCGTCAGCGAGTGTGGCTGTGGCGAATCGTTCCGTACGTAACGTCGTCTCCCCCGTCGGCCGTCCGTTCTGTGTAATTCGCGTCCGTAGCGGTGTGACTGTCCGACAGTATAGTCCATGGACAGCGGGCTGTATACATCGGCGGTCGCGGGTTCGAAAAATCGGGTGCAGCGATATTACTCCTCGAGTTCGAACGCGACGGTGACCTCCGCCTGATACTCGCGGTTTTCGGCGCCGGCGATCTCGACGCCGAGTTCGTCGACTTCGATCCAGTAGATGTTCTGGAGGGTATTTTCCGCGCGGTCGATCGCGTCGTCGGCAGCGTCGTCGAAACTCTCCGTGCTCGTTCCGATCAAGGTAATTTTCTTGAAGACCATCGCTCGTAGGGCTACACCACCATCGATCTTCAATGTATGGCTAGTGATAGCAACCGCCATTGTTTTTGCAACGATCGAATTCGAAACGGCCGGGCGTTGCGGCGCTCGATCGGAGAACGTTTTTGAGGATTCCAGTAGCACGTATCGCTCATGCCAGACGCCGAGGAGACGATCGACGTGTCCGAGATCGACGAACTGACACCGCCGGACCGGACGCTGATGGGGCCAGGCCCGAGCGACGTTCATCCGCGTGTCCTGCGGGCGATGAGTACGCCGCTTGTCGGCCATCTCGATCCGTCGTTCGTCGAGATCATGGACGAGGTACAGGAACTGTTGCGTTACACCTTCCGAACGGACAACCAGTGGACGATTCCGGTTTCGGGAACCGGCTCGGCAGCCATGGAGGCTGCGATCGGAAACGTCGTCGAACCGGGCGATACGATGCTCGTGCCGACGAACGGCTACTTCGGCGGACGGATGGCCTCGATGGCCCGTCGGGCCGGTGGCGACGTCGTCGAAGTCGACGCACCGTGGGGCGAGCCGTTAGATCCGGCCGACGTCTCGGATGCGCTCGCCGAACACGACCCCGACGTCTTCGGCTTCGTCCATGCCGAGACGAGTACCGGCGTCCTTCAGCCGAACGTGCCCGAACTCACGGCAGCGGCCCACGATCACGACGCCTTGGTGATCGCCGACACCGTCACCTCGCTCGGGGGCGTCGAACTCCGCGTCGACGAGTGGGACATCGACGTCGCCTACTCCGGTCCACAGAAATGTCTCTCCTGTCCGCCGGGTGCGAGCCCGCTGACGCTCTCCGATGGGGCCATGGAGAAGGTGCTCGACCGAGAGGACGACCCTCGATCGTGGTATCTCGACCTCTCCTTGCTCGAGGGCTACTGGGGGGACGAACGCGCGTACCACCACACGGCGCCGGTCACGAACGTCTACGCGCTGCGGGAAGCGCTGCGACTCGTCGCCGAGGAAGGAATCGAGCAACGCTGGGAGCGCCACGAGCGACTCGCCGGCGCGCTGAAAGCCGGCGTCGAGGGGATGGGACTCGAGATGAACGCTCCCGACGAGTACTGGCTTCCCAGCCTAAACGCCGTCCGTGTCCCCGACGGGATCGACGACGGCGCGGTCTGTACCGAGTTACTCGAGCGATACGACCTCGAGGTCGCCAGCGGGTTGGGCGACCTAGACGGGGAAATCTTCCGGATCGGCTGTATGGGTCACTCCGCACGGCCGGAGAACGTGATCTACGTCGTGACGGCACTCGGTGACGTCCTGGAGTCGATGGGGGCAGACGTCGATCCCGGTGCCGGCGTCTCGGCGACACGGGACGCGCTGTAGGTGGGAAAACAGCGGTAAAACGGGGTTTCGTTCGCGGGTCGGGACAGTGTTACGCTGATACTCGTGGTCCTGGTGGGGCTCGTTCGACCTGATAGTCGTCCCCGTCGACGACGATGATGGCCCACTCGTAGTCCGGATCCGCGCGTTGGAGTTTCGTCTCGAGGTCGTCTGCGTCCTCAGGTTCGGCGACGAAACAGTGGAACTGTCCCGATTCGTTCGGGAGTTCTCGTGTCTCGAGGACGGCGTTGACGTGAACGACCTTCCACTCGCGTTCAGCACGGAACGTCGGGCCGTTTCCTTCGACGGTGTAACCGAGCTCTGCGAAGATCGACCTGGCCTGCTCGACGAGTCGCATGTTAACAGGACCCATTCAGATACCCATATGACGCCGACAACCATAAATGTTGGTCCGTCACAAGAACTCCCCGAGACTTCCCAAATAGTTAGAACGACCCGGACGTACGAGTTACATATCGGAACTATCCATCCGAATTAGTGTTCGGTAATCGTCCGTTACGTCTAACCTGGTTGCCCGAGTGAGGATGAAGCGGACGTCGGTCGTCACCGACCGGGAGCCACTACTCGTGGGCTGCGTCCCACTCGGTCGGTTTCCGGAAGTTCCCACACTCGTTGCACTTGATTCGCCCCATCGCGTCCATCGCGTTGTTGAAGCTCTCGCAGTTCGCACAGAACCAGCCGTATCGCACTTCGGCGTCGCGAGACTCATAGGCGACGAGAAACGGTCCCTTCGAACCGCGATCGCCGTCGGTCTCCGACACGTAAACAGTCCCGTCTTCGGTGGACCGTGGTTGCATACCATCGTCTAACGGTGCTCGCGGTAAATGACTGTCTGTACGGCAGCGACCCTGCTCGTGATAGCAATAGCGTGCCGTGGTAAACGTTACCGGCCCTGACTGTCCTGACTGAAAGGTTTACCCGGAAGGGGGTCGTTCGATTGCGTAATGTCGCTGGTCGTGGTCCCCGTTCGGTATCCGTTGTCGAGACACTCGAAGCGTACACTCGAGCGGGCGATCGAGATCGCTCGCGAGCGTGACGCGGCGCTTACGGTACTACACGTCGACCTCTACCAGAACGGGCGAAAAGTGACGCGGATCGACCTGAAGACGGCCGTCGAGCAGAGTTTCGGCCAGCTCGAGAACACTCGGTACGTCGTCCGGACGGGGTTTTTAGTCGAGGAGAGCATCCTCGACGAGGTCGCAGCGGAAGACGCCGACGTCGTCGTCATCGGAAACAAACAGGCGAGCCGACTCCGCCGGATCTTTCGGCGGTTCACCGACAATCCCGACATCGACGAGTACCTGCGAAATCACCTCGACTGCGAAGTGATTACGGTCGAAAGCGCACATGCCTGATCAGACGGACTTCGGCAGTATCAGTTCCGGCGTGACCGCGACCCGTCCGGCGGTCGCGCCGAAAGATCGGCACAGGGGACCGTATCAGTCGCCCGCGTTCCGCACCACGAACACCGGAACCGAGGCATTGTCGACGACCCGCTCCGAGACGCTACCGAGCGAGGCGACTTTCTCGCGGGGACTCTTTCCGCGAGTACCGATGACGATCAGATCGATCCCCTCCTCGTCGGCGTACTCGAGGATCGTCTTCGACGGCGTCCCCGTCCTAATCTCGCGTTCGGTCTCGAGGCCTCGCTCCGAGGCCGCATCGGCGACGTCGGCGACCGCCTCCCGCCCTTCTTCCTCGAGCGATCGCTCGAGTTCGGGGCCGGTCTCGTCGGTCGCCGCGGCGATGATTCGACTGTCGACGACGTACAGTGCATGGACTGTGGCGTCGTTGTCGGCAGCGATCGAAAGGCCGTGGGTTAGCGTCTCGGGGATCGTCTCGCTTCCGTCGGTGGGCACGAGGATATCGTCGTACATGGACTATCGGTGGATTCGCGGGGGAGTTTGATAAAAGACCACCACTATTTCCGACCGGTAGTAGAAGGACTGATACGGCCTCCTGTCGTCACTGCCCGCCGATCGCCGGCCCCGTCGTGGCGATCGACGGGAACTCGTTACAACAGTCCGTATGACTGTTCTCCGATAGTGTCATTGATCGGACCGGTCACCCGGTTCTGCCGGCGGTTCGACGAACGGCTGGTCGAACTCGGATTCGTCGACAGCCATCCGGGCGATGCCGCTGGTTTCGTCGAAGACGTGGTGACGATGGGGGTACGCGAACTCGACGTCCAGTTCCGCGAAGCGCTCGTTGATCGCGGCCTGGACTTCCGATCGGGCGACGGCCCGCTTGTACGGATGTTTGACCCAGAAGTACAGTTCGAGAACGATACCGTCGTCGGCATATTCGTCGATGTTACAGAGCGGCGCGGCAGCGTACCGGGCACTGCCGATCCGGATATCGGGACCTCCGGAGATTACCGTCTCGACCGTTCGAGCAGCTCGTTCGGCCTGTCGGCGAGCGACCTCGAGATCGCTGTCGTAGGTGATCTCGAACGCGACCGAAATACGTGTCCGTTCGTCCTCGGCGGAGTAGTTGATCACGTCTCGTTCGTGGATCTCGGAGTTAGGGATCACGATGAACGTATTCTGAAGCGTGAAAATCTTGGTGTAGCGGATCGTGATGTCTTCGACGAATCCCGTATGGCCCTCGTCGGTGATCTCGATCATGTCGCCGATCTCGTATGGCCGGTCGGCGAGCACGAAGAAGCCGTTGATCAGGCTGCCGACCAGCGGTGCGAGAACGACGGCGATGACGGCCGAGATGACGGTCACCGACAGGAGAATCTCCGTATCGCCGAGACCGAGAATCAACAACGCGACGACGCCGGCCACCAGCAAGACGGAGATACGAACCCCTCGGAGGACGGTCCGCGTAACGCTTGGCCGTTCGATTCGGCGGGCGACGGTCCGGCCGGTGAGGCGGACGACGACCTTCGAGAGATACCAGCCGGCGAGGACGACCACGACTGCGAGGACGAACTCCACTGCGTCGAACGGCAGGAACTGCCGAACGTCTTCGACGGTCTCGACGTCTTCGACAGTCCCGATAGTCCCGGCTGGCCCGCGCATGGAAACACACATCCCGGTCGCTGTGGTTAAGCGTTCTGACTGTCACACTCCCGTTGCTTGCTGAGAACCCGTCTCACGACGTGGGACAACCCGATTTCGAAAACAGGTGCTACTCAGAGTATAATAAATCATTTACCCGTCGGGAACGTACAGCGGTGTATGGCACCAGACGAACTTCGCTCGACCGTCGAAGCAGTTGGCGAGCGGTTCAATCTCGGCGAGTACGAGATCGACGCCTATCTAACCGTCCTCGAGCAAGGTCAACTCACCGCAAGCGAGATCGCAGACCGGACCGACATCCCACAGCCCCGCGTCTACGACACTGTCCGCAGTCTCAGCGACCGCGGGCTCGTCGAACTTCGCGAGTCCCGCCCGATGAAGGTCGTCGCGATCGATCCCGAGGAAGCCTTCGAGAACGTCCAGAACTCCCTCGAGGAGATGATCGACGAACTCGAGGCTCGCTACACCGCGCCGGCCCGGGACACCGAGGCCGTCTCGCTCGTGAAATCGCGGTCGACGATCCTGCGGTATCTAGAGGAGGTCATCGACGCCGCCGACTACGAACTGTCCCTGTCGCTGACGCCGGACCTGCTGATCCGTTTCGAGGAGGATCTGAAGGCGGCTATCGACGACGGCGTCAGTGTCGATCTGATCGTAACGCCGGCCAGCGAGGCACCTGATCCCGACGAGTTCGATTATCCAGCGGTCGCGACGACGGCACGGGCCCGACGCGGGATCACGACCCCGGTCATCGCCGTCGCCGACGGCAACTACTCGATCTACGCGACCCAGGACGCCCTGCGTGACGACCAGGACCGGTATGGAGTCATCTTCAACCGCTCGGCGCTTGGCTTCCTCGTCTCGGGCTTCTTCGGGACCGTCCTCTGGACGACCGCAGAACGAACTCTCGGCGAGGACGGTGACGCGCGAACGTACCCGCGAAAGTACGCGACGATCCGACGCTGTGTCAAAGACATCATGGAGGAAGGCGGCGAGTTCTACGCGACCATCGAGGGTCGGGACGTCGACGTCGGCGGCCCCTGTGTCGTCCGCGGTCGTATCCTGGACGTCTCGTTCGAAGTCAGCGAGGAAGTCGCCAGCCTCACGATGGAGACCGAGGAGGGTGAAGAAGTGACTATCGGCGGCCGCGTCGCAGCCTTAGAGGACGTCGAGGCCCACGAGATTCATATCGGACGCGACGAACCGCCGATCCTCGAGGAGTAGAGATAGGTGCCGTCTCGAGGCGGGACATCCATCGGACCGCTCGTAGGGCATCACCGAGAGTTGCTCCGAACACCGATCGAGTTCGATTCTTCGTCGATGGGAGACCCGATAGTCCAACGTTTGGACACGACTGACCGGTCGTAATCACTGATTGTACCAGCACGCGATCCCGACTGTTCGCATTAGGTACATTCGTGCAAGCCGATCAATTAAGGTCGCGAACGGTGTCTACTGTTGTCGGATGGGACAAGAGAGTAACCGTCACACTGGGGTGTCCCGTCGGACGTTCGTGCGTGCGGCCTCGGCATCGGCAGTCGCCGGAACGACCGCGGTCGCCGGCTGTCTCGGTCGCGGCCGTGGACCAGACACCGTCGTAATGACCGGTGCCACGGATTTCGAGGAGATTCTCCACACAGAAGAGGGTGAGCCGTCGGTCCAGCAAGCGCTGTGGGACGCTGGACTCGACGAGGACATTACGGTCGAGTTGCAGACGGTCGTCAGCGACTCAGTCCAGCGGATGGAAGAAGCCCAGGCGACGCTGCAGGCGGGTCGCGCGCCACCGGACATCCACATGATGGACACCGGCTGGACGATCCCGTTTATTCTCCGCGATCAGACGGCGAACCTGACCGAGGAACTCCCCGATGACACCGTCGATCGGATCGAAGACGAGTACCTCGAGGAAGCCCTCGAGGCCGTTCGGGATCCCGAGACGGACGATCTGCACGCGGTCCCGTTGTTCGTCGACTTCGGGACGATGCTGTACCGGCAGGATCTCATCGAAGACGTCGGTTACGATACCGACGACTGGGATTCGGAGCCGCCCTCGTGGGCGGAGTTCGCAGACGCCGTCGCCGAAGCCCGAGACGAGCACGGACTCGACTTCGGCTACACCACGCAGGCGGCGGCCTAC
Organism: Natronolimnohabitans sp. A-GB9; assembly: GCF_030848565.1. Classification (GTDB taxonomy): domain Archaea; phylum Halobacteriota; class Halobacteria; order Halobacteriales; family Natrialbaceae; genus Natronolimnohabitans. Next base: position 49,415 of record NZ_JAVDDV010000020.1, on the reverse strand, counting down.
GAGGGGTTGGCCTGCTGTTCGTTCAACGAGGTCATCTCGACGTGGGGCGGCGGCTACTTCGGCGGCGTCGACAACCTGTTTACGGCGGGCGACCGTCCGGTCACCGTCGACGAGGAACCTGTCCTCGACGCGATTCGAATGATGCGAGCGTTCGTCCACGGCGACGAGGACGAACACGCACTGGACGGCTACCCACAGATCAGCCCGACCTCGATCGTCCAGTGGACCGAGGAGGAGTCGCTTGGACCCTTCGCCGGCGGCGACGCCGTCGCGCACCGCAACTGGCCGTTCTCGATCGCCGAGACCGGCGACGAGGAGGTCTTCGGCGAGGATCTCGGCGTGATGACCCAGCCCTACGCCGTCACCGAAGACGACGCCGAACACGAGGGGCTGGGCGGAACGTCCGCGGCGCTCGGCGGCTGGAACCTCACGTTGAGTCCCTACACCGACCGGCCGGAGCAAGCCCTGGAGGTTCTCGAGGCGTTTACACACGACGAAGTGATGCTCACCATCTTCGAGCTACAGGGCTTTATTCCGCCGAACGTCGACCTCCTCGACGAGGCCGATCCCGACGAGATCGGACCGATCGCACGGTACGTCGATCAGCTCCAGTTGGCGGGCGAAAACGCCGTTCCTCGGCCGGTGACGGACGTCTGGCCGGAACAGTCGGCGCTCATCTTCCAGGAGGTCAACGCGGCCTATCGAGGCGTGAAGTCGCCGGAGGAGGCGATGACCGATCTGGCCGATCGCCTCGAGAGAAGCGAGACGGAGGTTGCACAACAACATGGCGACTGATACCGACAGCGACAGGGACACCCTGATCGGTGGTGACGGCGAGACCGAACGCGACCGGACGGGTAACGCGGTCGTCAACTGGATGGAGAACTTGAGCGAGGCCGCCTACGCGTACCTGCTGTTGGTTCCCGCGTTTCTCCTCCTGGCGTTGATCGCGTTCTATCCGCTGGTGATGACGTTCGTTATGTCACTGCGAGAGGATCAGACGCGAGGCGGGGAGCCACTCGGTGCGTTTACCGGTATCGACAACTACGTCGACATCCTGACCGGAAACGCACGGCTGGCCAGGCAGTTCATGGACGTCACGTTGTCGACGTCGTTCCCCTTCCTCGAGTTCGGCGTGCCGATCCTCCAGCAGGCGCTGTTCGTGACGCTTGGCTTCGCCGTCATCAGCGTCTTCTTCGAGACGGTGATCGGCTTCGGGCAGGCGTACGTCCTCGATCAAGAGTTCCGGGGGCGGCGCTGGGTCCGAGTTGCGATCATCCTCCCGTGGGCGGTTCCGATCGTCATCCAGGGGATGCTCTTCTTCCTGCTGTTCCAGCCCGAGGTCGGCTTCGGCAGCGACGTCATGCAGTGGCTCGGACTCTTCGGACCGAACCCGCTTGCGGACAGCCAGGACTCGTTCGTCATCATCCTCGTCGCCGACATCTGGAAGTCAGCGGCGTTTATGGCCCTGCTGATTCTCGCGGGACTGCAAAGCGTCGACCGGAGTCTCTACGACGTCGCCCGCGTCGCGGGCGCGTCGCCGTGGCAGCGGTTCAAACGGATCACACTCCCGCTGGTGATGCCGGCGCTGCTGGTTGCGATGCTGTTCCGGACGATGGACGCGATGCGGGTCTACGGACTGATCGAGTCGACGGCCGGCTGTACCACCGTCCCCTCGCTGACCTGCCTCGTCGTCGAAGCGATGTTCGGCGGGACGCGCATCTACGGGACGGCGGCAGCCGTCGCGTTCATGACCGCACTGGTGATCGGCCTGATCATCTCGGTGTACGTGTTCTTCTTCCGCGACACCGAGGGAGGTCCCTACTGATGACGAACGAAACGCCACCGGACGATCGACACGGCGCGGGCGAACGGACACCGAGCGACGGCGAAACCGAGACGGTCGACGCCGACGACGTTCCGGCACACTGGACTCGAGCTCGCCGAATGCCAGACGGCGGCCGGACCGAGGATCGAGGACACGATACGCTGTTGGGTGAAAGCGGCGACGACGCTGAGCTCGATCGCGGCCCCTTCGAGCGCTGGGTCGCGAACGCGATCAAAAACCCCGAACGAGCGTATCGGGCGATGTTCTACACGGCGACCGTCTTTTTCCTCGTGACGACGCTGTTTCCCTTCTACTGGCTGCTCATGGTCGCACTAACTCCCGAAGGACAACAACAGGACATTATCCTCACGCCCAACGGGTTCAACCCCAGCGCCTTTATCGAAGTCTTCCAGGTGTTGCCGTTTCACTGGTACGTGTTCAACAGCTTCGTCATCGCGACGGCGTCGACGATCGTCGTCCTCATCATCGCCAGTCTGGCCGGCTACGCCTTCGGCCGCCTCGAGTTCCCCGGGAAAGTTCCGATGATGATGCTCGTGCTCGTCATCTCGTTTTTCCCGCCGGCGGCCTTCTTCATCCCGCTGAACGACCTCTTCAACACCAGTTTCTTCGCCCTCGAACCGATTACGGGCGACGGCACCCTCTACAACACCCCGGGTGCGATGGTGTTGCCACTGTCGGCGATCTTCATGCCGCTCGCGATCTTCATTCTGACGACGTTTTACTCGCAGATCCCCGAGGGCCTCGAGGACGCCGCCCGTGTCGAGGGAACCACGCGGCTGGGCGCGCTGTTTCGGGTCATCATCCCGCTGTCGGCACCCGGCGTCGCGACCGCAGGCGTGTTGACCTTCATTGCCGTCTACAACGAGTTCTTCTTCTCGTTTCTGATGACCGACGGCCAACCCGAGAACTGGGCCCCGATCCTCGAGGGCATTCTGGGCTACCAGGGCCAGTACGAAGTGATGTATCACCTGATGGCGGCCTCGAGTATCATCGGGGTCATTCCGGTGGCGATCCTCGTGATCGTCGCCCAGGAAAAGATCGTCAGCGGACTGACAGCAGGAGCACTCAAAGAGTAAGACAATGGCACGAGTACAACTCGAAAACGTTACGAAACGCTACGAAGACGTCACCGCAGTCGACGACGTGAACATGGAGATCGAAGACGGCGAGTTCGTCACCTTCGTCGGCCCCTCGGGCTGTGGGAAGTCGACGACGATGGAGACCGTCGCCGGGCTAACCAGGCCGACCGAAGGGCGGGTGTACATCGGTGACGACGACGTCACGAACCTCGCCCCGAAGGATCGGGGCGTCGCGATGGTCTTCCAGAACATCGCGCTGTTCCCCCACATGGACGTCTTCGAGAACATCTCCTTCGGGCTCAGACTCCGGACGTACGACGACGAGGAGATCCAGCGCCGCGTCGAGCAAGCAGCCGACATCGTCCAACTCGAGGGGATGTTGGATCGGATGCCCGACGAGATGTCCGGCGGCCAGCGCCAACGGGTCGCGATCGCCCGCGCGATCGTCCGGAACCCGGACGTCTTCCTGATGGACGAGCCACTCGCGAACTTAGACGCAAAGCTTCGGGTTCATATGCGAACGGAGCTCCAGCGACTCCATCGCGAACTGGGGACGACGATCATCTACGTCACCCACGATCAGGCCGAAGCGATGACGATGTCCGACCGAATCGCCGTTCTGAACGCGGGGAAACTCCAGCAGATCGCGCCGCCACTCGAGTGTTACAACCAGCCCGCGAACCTGTTCGTCGCCGGCTTCATCGGGTCGCCGTCGATGAACTTCGCTGAGGGAACCCTCGACGAGACCGGCCTGGCGACGGCGAACTTCCACGTCGAGTTCGATCCCGGGCTGGTACCCGGCGCGTCGGTCGGCGACGAACTCACCCTCGGCATCCGGCCGGAGGACGTCCACCTCTCGACCGACGCGGACGCACTGGCCGAGACGACGGCGCCGATCGACGCCCGGAGCGACGTCCTCGAGCCGATGGGCGACGAGATCTTCGTCTACCTGCTGCTTTCGGAGGGGGCCGAACGGTCGATGGAGGAGGACCCGGCCTCCTCGGCGGATCAGCTGCTGATGAGCGTCACGCCAGACACCGATATCGCCGAGAACCGGTCCGTCGACGTCGTCCTCGATCGGTCGAATATCCATCTCTTCGAGACCGCAAGCGGCGAGGCGCTCGTCCACGGTCTCACCGACCGCTCCGAGCAAGAGCCCGGGACGACTGCGACGGAAGCGGACAGCTGAGACGGCCGTCGATCGTTTCAGGACCACCCCTCGCTACGTCGCCACGCGGTAACGACCCCGTTTGGCGACGGAGAGAAGATGATCGAGTCCCAAAATTCGGTATAGCGGAATCGGGTGTATCAGTACGAAAACGGACGCGACCATCGCTTCGATAGACGGATGACAACAGATCGATACGACATCGAGACGGGGATAGTCGGCTTGGGGAACATCGGCCAGTACCACGCAGAGCGGCTCGTCGAACACGGCGTGCCACTAGTCGGGGGGATGGACGTCGCGGCGGAGGCACGATCGCGTTTCGCCCGACGGTACGACGTCGACGTCTACGAGGACCACCACGCGCTCTACGACGACGTCGATGCAGTCATCATCACCACACCGAACAAGTACCACGAGGAGTACGCGGTCGACGCGTTCGAACGCGACCTCGACGTCCTCTTGGAGAAACCGCTGGCTCATTCCCTCGAGAGCGCGACGCGGATCGCCGACGCGGCGGCTGACTCCGACGGCCACGCCATGGTCGGCTTCAACAACCGGTTTTCGAACACGGTTCGGATCGTCCGCAACCGGATCGAAAGCGGACGCCTCGGCGAAGTCACACACGTCGAAGCGAACTACGTCCGGCGGCGGGGAATCCCTGGCCGTGGCTCGTGGTTTACCCGACGCCAGATCGCCGGCGGCGGCGCCCTCATCGATCTCGGCGTCCACGCCATCGATCTCGCGCTCTATTTACTCGACTATCCCACGGTCGAAGAGGTAAACGGCGTCGCTCGCGGCGAGTTCGGCTCCGACGAGGAGTACGCCTACCTCGAGATGTGGGGGGAAGACGCCGGGCCCGCAGGGTTCGACGTCGACGATTCGGCCAGCGCGTTCATCCGCTGTGCGGACGATCGGACGGTCTCACTGGAAGTCGCGTGGGCGACCAACCGACCGGCCACCCACGAATTCGTCATCCGCGGGACCGAGTCGGCAGCACGCTTCGACCTGCTCGAGGGAGATCTCAGCTTCCACTCGGCGAGTTCCGCCGGTCCCGACCATCTCGAGGACACGACCGTCGAGACCCACCAGAACGACACCCACTCGGCGGAACAGGAGGCGTTTTTCGACCGTATCGAGGCAGGCGACCCCGACGATTGCAGCGTCACCCAGGCCCTGACCGTTCAGCGAGTCATCGACTCGATCTATCGCTCGAGTGATGAGGGGTGTACGATCGTTCCCGACGAGTGATCGATGCGCTCGAATGCGCTACCGAAACCGCGCGCTCGTGTGCAGGCCAGTCGTTTTGGGTGCCGCCGTGGTACATACCCGCATGCAAGTCGAACGGCCGCTCGTCCTCGAGGTCAGCCGCAAAGAGGTCCTGGTCGGTCGACCGATCGTCGTCCGCGTCCGCGACAGCGGAAATCGACCGATCGAAGGAGCGATCGTCGAAGCCGGCTCGAAGCGACGGCGAACCGACGAGCGTGGACGGTGTGAGATCACGTTCCACTCGCCGGGCTTCTGGCGGATCGTCGCGGCGAAGTCGCCGACCGAGCGCGTCACCTACGAACCGGACGTAGCCCTCATCCGTGCACTCCCGCGGTCGACGTCGTCGCGACCGGCGCGGCGGAGCGACCTGCCGTCTGTATAGTGCATATCACGATACCAACGTCGTGTCGCGGGACGACTGGGGCGTTGCTGGCCGCCGTTTTATTTTCGGTGCCGTGGTTCCGGCCCGTATGGAGATCGGCGTACACACCCCACCGCTGGCGGACGAATCGCTCGAGGGGGCACTCGCGTACCTCTCGGACATCGGTGTCGACGCGATCGAACCGGGCGTCGGCGGCCATCCCGGCCAGGACCACCTCCCCCGGGCGGAGCATATCGACGACGACGCCGCCCAACAGGAGGTTCACAACCTTCTCGAGGAGTACGAGATGCGAATCAGCGCGCTGGCGACGCACAACAACCCGCTCCATCCCGACGAAGAACGCGCAGAGACGGCCGATACCGAACTTCGTGAAGCGATCCAGCTCGCCGCCCAACTCGAGGTAGGGACGGTCACCTGTTTCTCGGGGCTGCCTGCCGGCGGTCCCGACGACGACGTCCCGAACTGGATCACTGCCCCCTGGCCGCCCGAACACGACGACGCCCTCGAGTACCAGTGGGACGTCGCCGTCGACTACTGGGAAGACCTCGCCGAGTACGCCGACGACCACGGCGTCGACGTCGCCATCGAGATGCACCCGAACATGCTGGTCTACGAACCCCACGGCATGGCCCGCCTCCGCGAGGAGACCAACGAGCGAGTCGGTGCGAACTTCGACCCTTCTCACCTCTACTGGCAGGGGATCTCGATCACCGACGCGATCCGTTATCTCGGCGAACGCGACGCGATTCATCACGTCCACGCCAAAGATACGAAGATCTACGAGGAACAGGCCCGCGAGAAAGGCGTCCTCGATACGACCGCCTACGACGACGAGCCCAACCGCTCGTGGCTCTTCCGGTCGGTCGGCTACGGCCACGGCGAAGACCACTGGAAGGACGTCGTCTCGACGCTCCGAATGGTCGGCTACGACGGCGCTCTGAGCATCGAACACGAAGACTCCCTCACCAGCTCCCGGGAAGGGCTCGAAAAAGCCGTCGAACTCCTCGAGCGGGCCCTCTTCCGAGAGCAGCCCGGCGAGGCCTACTGGGCCGAGTAACGGCGGGGACGGACTACAGGAGGGCAGTTCCGGCGCGGCTGCGACCTGTTCTGCGGTTGCGTCGGCGCTGACGGACAGCGACCGTCTCAGTCCTCGAGCGGTCGGTCGATCGAGTCACCGGCCAGCGGCCGATCGACGACCTCGACGTCCCCGTCGCTGTCGACAGTGATCTCGTATCCCTCGTACTCGAGGACGACACGGACAGCCCCCTCCGAATCGACCGGCGTCTGAAACAGCCGGTCCAGTGCCTCGGGATTGACGACGGTGTACAGCGGATCGTACGCCGGAGGCTCGATGTCGGTGACGTCGACGCCCTCGTGGGCGGCGATCGCCTCGACGATCGCCTCGGTTGGGGCGGCAAGATCGGACGACGAGGTGTCTTGCGAAGCGGACATACGCATCGCTACACCGGACCGTCGGATAAACGTAGTGGCCAACAGGACATACTGACAAAACGCCACTACAGCCGTTCTCTGTGGCGTTCGTAGCCGTCTCGAGTGATACTGTTGGACAGTATAGGCAGCTCGGCGGTCACTCCGACTCCCCGCGTGCCCGTTCGAACGCTTCGATAGCCCGTTCCCGACGTCGCCCGTGATCGACGATCGGCGCCGGATACGACGGGGCGATCGCCGTCCGGTCCTCGGGCTCGAGGTCGTGCCAACCGTGGATTTCCGCGGCCGTCGCATCGGCGAGTTCCGGGACGTACTCGCGGATATACTCGGCGTCTGGATCGTACTCTCGGCCCTGTTTGACGGGATTGAACACCCGGAAATACGGCTGTGCGTCGGTCCCCGTCGAACTCGCCCACTGCCAGCCGCCGACGTCGTTTGCCGTATCGTGGTCGGCGAGCAGTCGTCGGAAGTGGGCGTACCCCTCTCTCCAGTCGATCAACAGATCCTTCGTCAGGAACGCGGCGACGAGCATTCGGACCCGGTTGTGAATCCACCCTTCCCGACGGAGCTGGCGCATTCCCGCGTCGACGATCGGATACCCCGTCTCGCCGGCCTTCCAGGCCGCGAGTTCGTCCCGATCGTTACGCCATGGGATCTCGTTTTCGTACTCGTCGAAGTTCTCGGTGACCGTCTCTGGGTTGAACGCGAGGACGTGGACGTAAAACTCCCGAAAGGCGAGTTGGCGCTGAAACGCAGTGACGCTCTCGCGGGCCGTGTCCGTGTCGGCGCATTCCCGTGCCCGCTCGGTCGCGGTATACACCTCCCGGACGCCGACGGTACCCCATTTGAGATGGACCGAAAGGCGGGACGTGGCCTCGGCTGCTGGATAGTCGCGCTTTTCGGCGTACCGATAGATGTCGTCGGCACAGAACGACTCGAGTCGGTCGCGTGCACGCGCTCGTGTGACCGTCGGCGGCGTCGGTTCGGGTTCGTCGAACCCCAGCTCCGCGAGGGACGGAAGCGCCTCGCCGTGAACCGCTGCGAGCTCGCCGTCGGTGGGTGGATCGACGGGTGCCCGCTTCTCACGGTCGCGCCACTTCTTCCAGAAGTACGAGAACACCGAGTAGTGGTTCCCCCCAGTCGAGGGCGTGATCGAGCCTGGCTCGTGGTGGAGCGCGTCGTGGACGGTCTCACAGTCGACGCCCTCGTCCTCGAGGGCCGCCGTCACCGCCCGGTCGCGCCCGCGGGCGAGGCCGCTGTAGTCGTCGACCCAGACGACGGTCTCGACGCCGTGTTCGGCCGCGAGCTCCGGAAGCACTGCGCTTGCTTCGCCACGGACGACGAGCAGATCGCTATCCCGCTTGCGATACCACTGACGGAGGTCCGCGAGCGCCTCGAGCAGACACGCGACCCTGACGGGCGCGGCGTGCTCGAGGATCGTCGGATCGAGGACGAAGATGGGGACGATCGGCCCGTCGAACGACCTCGCACGGGCGAGCCCTCGGTTGTCGGGGCCACGAAGATCGCGGCGGTGCCAGTAGATCGGCATGCCCGAACTGACGGCTCGTGGGTCGAAAACGTCTGGATTGCGGCGACCGCCGCCGGAGGTATCCTCGAGGGCCATCGGATCGACGGTTCGAGCGCACGCTCGCGACGAGACCGACGGCTATTCGCCGTCGGCACTCGGTGGGCCGAGTCGCGACGCGACGACCTCCCGAACGCCGGCGACGATCCCCTCGACGGTGTAGTTGACGCCGATGTAGACGCTGACGATCGCGAGGAGGGTGCCAGCGATAACGTCGGAGAACCAGTGGATACCCAGATACATCGTCGAGAGGGCGACGCTAACCGCGAGAACCCCCGAGACGGGAACCCAGACCGGATACTTCGTACGGGTGACCCACGCGAGGAAGAAGACGGTCATCGAGAGCGAGGTATGCAGCGACGGGAAGACGTTGGTGTTCTGGTTGACCTCGTGGGTGAGCGCGCCCGACTGTGGAAAGGCATCGTACAGCAGCCCTTCGAAAGCCATCGGATCGACGTTTCGCGGCCCGAAGGCGATAAACAGCGTATAAAATATCAGGCCGATCGCGTAGTTGGCGGTAAACGCGAGGACGAGCGTCGACAGTTCGTCCATCTCCTCGAGTGCGAAGTACGCGATAAAGGGAAAGATCAGCAAGAACGCGTAGCCGTAGATATAGACGAAGACGAAAAACGACGTCAGCGCCTCGGTCTGAAACGACTGCAAGATAGTCACGGGCTCGAACAACGCCTGGTCGAACGCAAATAGCTGTGGCGTAATGTTGTTCTGGAGGACGCGTCGCTCGAGGCGGCGTACGATGTCCTGGGTCGACCACCGCAACAGGAGCACGACCACGAGCGCGGCAAACGGCAACAGACACGTCTCGAGACGCCACCGGAACCCGCGGGCCGCGGCGACGATGCGGCGCGGGCCGACGATCACGAGCGTCGCGGTCACGAGCATCGCCGCCACGACGAAAGCGAGTTCGAGTAAGACGTCGGCGAGTGCCATTCGAGTTTCTTTCGAAGGTAGCGCCTGCGCGCCATTAACTCTTTCAGCGCGGTCGTCGTCGGCTCACCCCGAAGACTCGAGTAAGACGTCGTCCTCGTAGTTGTAGTGGATCGCCCGGAACAGCGCCCGGGATTGACCGGGATCGGCCGCCCCGTCGGAACCGGGGAACTCCAGTAGTTCCGGCTCCGTGTCGTCGACATCGTCGTCACGGTCCCACGCATCGTCACGGAATCCGACGAGTTGTGCCGGCGTCGTTGCCGGTTCGGCGAACCCATCGAAGAACTCGGTAGCAGCGTGTTCACGGTCGAGCAGTTGCGAGCAAACCCGACGAACGTGTGGATGACCGAGTTCGGCGTGCTGGCTGTTGTAGCCGATCATATAGAACGCGTCCGTCGGTTCTGAGACGCGCGTGACCCCATCGGCTTCCCGAATCGATTCGGCGTACGTCGGCGGGAGCTCGCCCGTCGTCAGATCGATCTCACCGTCGACGAGCGCGTCAACTATCGCGCCAGGGTTTGGTGCGATCTGAAACCTGATCCCCTCGAACTGCGAGAATCCCTCGAGGACGTCCGGCCGATCGGTCGTGGTCCGGAGGACGTGGTCGTCGAACGGCTCGAGTTCGATCTCGACGTCCGTCGTGACGTCGGCGACCCGGAACAGCCCGGAGCCGACGGGATCGTCGTTGTCGGTCGCGAGCGCCTCCGTCCGTCGGTTCGCGACGACGTCGGAGCGGTCCGCCCAGACGTGCTCGGGGAGGATCGGAACGGTAAACGCCCGGCGAGCAACCTCTCGACTCGTCTCCGGAAACGAGACCGTGACCGTCCGGGAGTCCCCGACGTCGACCGACTCGACCAGCGACTGGCGGTCCCGGAATCGTGGTGCGGGGACGCCGCCGTCGACCGTACCCATCGACGTGTCGCCGAGGAACTCGTAGGTGAACGCGACGTCGTCGGCGTCGAGCGACTTGTCGTCGTGCCACGTCAGTCCCTCACGGAGTGTGACCTCGGCGCGAAGCCGTCTCCCCTCCTCCCAGGTGACGTCGTCGGCCAACCAGGGGACGTAGTCACCGTCGATTTGCCGCGCCAGTGGATCGTACAACAGGTCCACCAGCCCCTCGAGTCTGCTTCGGTCGACGGCGATCGGGTTCAGCCGCTCGGTCAGCCCCTCACCGTACGTGCCGACCTCGAGGGGTCGGTCCCGAGAGTCGTTGCTCGAACGAGCGAGCAGGCGGACGTAGTCCTGTGGCCGCTTTGGTGGCACCGGTACGTCGAGTTCCTCGGCCGCCCCACAGAGTGCGTCTGTGTACGCGACGACGGTGTACGGCGTCGTCGTCAGCAGATGTTCGAGCAACTCCTCGAGGTCGTCGTCGCGATCTACGGTGGCTGATCGCTGTGTCTCGAGGGCGTCGTCGACCACTACGTCAGTGAGCTGAAAGGGGTTTTGCCACCCGTGCTCGCTGACGTACCGCGAGTGCAACAGGCCGTAGAGGGCGTCGGCCTCGTCGAGGCCGGGATGGCGGGCGACGAAGACGTCGTAGTCCCCCTCGAGGAGGACGTCCCGGTACAGTTCCGCTTCTGCGATCGGTTCGTGGGTCGCGTCGATACCGGCAGCCTCGTAGTTCTCACGGAGCTGACTCGCGATCGTCGCGGCGAGTTCGTCGTCGTCGGCCGGGACGGTCTTGATCGTCATCGAGATCTGTTCTGGACCAGTCGTCTCGGCCTCCGACCAGAGTCGCTCCCAGCAGCCAGCGAGGGCACTGGCGGCGCCGGCGCTCGCCCCTGCGAGCAGCTGCCGCCGAGTCGTCGGGGGACCGACGTCGTCCATACGACCGTCGCTATGCCACCACAGCGTATAGGACTTACTCCCGAAACGATACGTCCGGGAGCGGGCTCGAGACGGACGGAGCCTGGGAAATATTGTAATCTATGAATGTCAGTAGAAGCTGATTATCATCAGTGTACGAACGTCATAACGATACGACAAGTCATCGACGGTCCGTTAGTGACGCCGGTTCCCGGCGGATCGGCGAGCGTTCGATCGCGCTCATCCCGGCAGCCGGGAAGTGGCCACTGGAGAACATCATGAAACTCGCACTCATCGGCTTTGGACAGGCGGGCGGGAAGATCGTCGACCAGTTCCTCGCGTACGACGACGCGATCGACGGCGGGTTCGTCACGTCTGCGATCGCTGTCAACACCGCGACGACCGATCTGCAGGGACTCGAACGTATCCCGAGCGGGAATCGCGTTCTCGTCGGACAGGCGCGTGTCAACGGCCATGGCGTCGGTGCCGACAACGAACTCGGCGCCGATGTCACAGAGTCCGATATCGGTGAGATACAGCGTGCGATCGACGAGATCCCGACTCACGAAATCGACGCGTTCCTCGTCGTCGCCGGGATGGGTGGTGGCACCGGTTCCGGCGGTGCGCCCGTCCTCGCGAAACATCTCAAGCGGATCTACACCCAGCCGGTCTACGGGCTCGGGGTCTTGCCGGCGACCGACGAGGGCGGAATCTACACGCTCAACGCGGCCCGGTCGTTCCGGACGTTCGTCCGCGAGGTCGACAATCTCCTCGTCTTCGACAACGACGCCTGGCGCAGCGCCGGCGAGTCCGTCGAAGGCGGCTACGATCGGATCAACCGCGAGATCGTCGAGCGATTCGGACTGCTGTTTGCCGCCGGCGAGGTCGGCCACGGCGACGCGGTCGGCGAGACCGTCGTCGACTCCTCGGAGATCATCAACACGCTCTCGGGTGGCGGCGTCTCGACGATCGGCTACGCGAGCGAGACCGTCGATACGAGCAGCGACGGCCTCCTCTCGTCGCTCACCGGCGGCGACGGCGGGATCGACGACGGGGAAGCGACCACTCGTCTGACGAGTCTCGTTCGCAAGGCGACGCTGGGACGTCTCACGCTTCCGTGTGACGCCGCCAGCGCGGATCGCGGCCTCGTGGTGGCTACTGGCTCGTCCGACCATCTGAGCCGAAAGGGACTCGAGCGCGGCCGGCAGTGGCTCGAGGACGAGACGGGTAGCATGGAGATCCGCGGCGGCGATTACCCGACGACCGACGACGAAGTCGGTGCGATCGTCCTCCTCTCGGGCGTCTCGGACGTACCGCGGATCGACCAGCTCCAGCAGGTCGCCGTCGAGGCCAAGGAGACGACCGAAGACGTCAGAACTCGCTCACAGGAGGAGACCGCCGCACTCGTCGACACGAGCGGCGAACTCGACGCGCTATTCTAGGACGTACCGTTCGCGGACGAGCTGCGATTTGGACGACCCGTCGTATTGGCGCCTGTTTTCGACCGTCGCTAGCGCGACCAGTCATCGTTCGAAACCATCGGGATAACGGGACTCGAGCCGAACGGTCACGTATGACAGACGACAGCATCGAGCGGATCGGCGTGGGCGGTGGGACACCGGAAGGACAGAACAGCGCCTATCTCGTCGACGAGCGAGTCGTCGTCGATCCGGGTCCGCCGACCGACGATGCCTGGGACGACCTCCTGACCGGCCTCGAGCGTGCCGACGTTTCCCCGACCGACCTCGAGGCCGTACTCGTCAGCCACTGGCACGCCGACCACGCGGGACTTGCTCCCCGGCTGGCCGACGCCGCGACGGCGACACTCGCGATGGGCACGGGCGACGCGCCGCTGGTCGCCGACTACGCGACCGAACGCAAGCGACGCCTCGAGCGCGACCGCGAGACGATGTGTCGCTGGGGCGTGCCAGCCGACCTCGCCGAGGCCGTCGTCGCGGGCGACACTGCCTCTACGATGCCCGACACCACGTCGGTCGAACGGCTCGCGGACGGCGACCGGATCGCGGGCCTCGAGGCCATCGCGACGCCCGGCCACACGCTGGGCCACACCGCCTTCGCCTACGAGGGCGACCTCCTGATCGGCGACGCCGTCTTGCCGACCTACACACCCAACGTCGGCGGGAGCGACACCCGAACGCTCGCACCCGAAACGAACGCAGAAACCGTCAGCGATCCGTCGCTCGAGACCGATCCCCTCACCGCGTTCCTCGAGACGCTCGACCGGCTCGAGGACCGATCGGAACGGCTCTTGCCTGGCCACGGCACCGCGATCGCAGACGAACGAATCGCGACGATCCGGGACCACCACCACGAACGGACCGAACGCGTCCTCAGGACACTCGAGGCCCACGAAGACGACGGGGATCGTGTGGGCGCGACACCCTGGCAACTCGCCTGTGACCTGTTCGACGACCTCGAGGGGATTCACGTCAAGTTCGGCGCCGGCGAAACGGCCGCCCACTGCCGACGGCTCGAGCGTGATGGCGTCGTCGACCGCGTCGACACCGATCCGTACCGATACGGTTCACTCGAGTAGTGACGCGTTCTCGAGGCGCTCTGCCGACTGTTCAAACGTCGATATCGCCGCGGTAATCGGTTCCTACCGGACGTTACTGTCGACAGCGGGCGAGCGAATACGTCTAGCTGTTCGTGTCATTCATGGTAAGAAGACAATAACCAAACACGAACTGATAGAGCAATCGGCCATGGGAGTCACGGGAGGATCCGACAGCGAAGCGGCGCAGTCGCGGCTGCGAAACGCGTTACAGACCGTGCTGTTTCGAACCGAGAGCTCGACCGTCATCGAGGAGTGCCGGCGGTGTGGAACGACACGGGAGTCGGGAGCGACCGTCTGTCCGACCTGTGGGAGTACCGGGATCGCGCGGTACCACATCGATTGAGCGCTGATGCGATCCGCATGACAGGATCGAGCGCCCTCACTCGAGCGGAAGCGCGCTCGTATCGATCGCGCTGCGTCGGCCCTCGAGAACGTCGAAGCGGCCGTTTCGACGCGACTCGAGCCAGTACAACAGTCGTTCGGCCCACTCGAGTTTCTGTGCTTTCGCCGGACCGACGGTCGGATCGTCGAAATCCCAGCCGACGAAGACGAGTTCGGCGGCGCCGAGATGGTCGGCGAGAAACGCCGCCCGGTCGCCGTCGGTAAAGCCGCCGAGATTCCGGACTGGTCCACGCGGCGCAGCCTGTGTCGTCGGCAGGACGGACTCGTTCGTACAGTCCGGAACGACGTCGCGAACGGCGGGGACGTTGTCGCCGTGGGCGTGGACCGCGACCGGAACGCCGTCGTCGGTCAGTCGACGGACCGTTTCGGGGTTCTTGTCGAGATCCGTCACCATGCAATCGGCCGTGATCTCGTGCTTGGCGAGCGTATCGACGGCCGTCGAAGCCGCGACGACGGCGTCTGCCGACCGCGCTCGCTCGAGATCGGCGTCGGTCTCGAGGGACGGGCCGGCGCCGGCGACCGCGACTGTCGCGTCACGAAGTCCCGAGAGTCGCCCGAGGTCGAACCCGTCGGTCAGCGACGCCAGGACGTCACGCGCTCGCTCGTCGCCGCTTCGATCGTAGCCGAAATCCTCGAGGATCGCCTCGTAGACCGGTTCCCACTCGTCGAACTCCATACGGCCACTGGGTACCGACGTCGTATCTGCGTTCGGGTCGACACCGTCGACCTGCTGTCGCGGCCAGAAACCACCACGAGCCCCTCGAGGCGCCGTTCGACTCGAGGGAGACGTCACAGGGATACGTCGCTCAGACTCGAGGCAGATCGTTGTAGGAGCGTGTCGCTCAGACTCGAGTCGTCACTGATCGGCGTAACACCACAATAATTCCGTGTTGTGGGCCGGGAGTCGCCTCCAAAGTACCCCTACCCGGGAGGCCGCCCGGCGTCCACTCCTTCGTTTTGAAGCCTCCGTCATAAGCTTTCTCTTACTCAAGCATTTCTGAGAGTGAATCACCGACCGTACTCAACGCACCGTCTTCGTTGCGGAGACGGTCGGAAACGTCGGAAATTCCCGAATTTGTGCCCACCAACAGTAGCCGGTCTGTGGTAACACTGAACGCAGGAGCGCCGGTGTTGACGTCGGCGACGATCGACGTAAACCGGACCCGTTTGTCGCCGTCGAGGCCGTCGATCTCGACTGCCAGCGTCGACCAGTCGTCGGCGACTGTGGGGTCGATCCCGCGTTCCGCGAGGTGAGTCCGGAGCTCGCGGTTCGAGTCGACGTCGAGCCGCGAGACCGAGAGCCCGCCGACGGCGGCTCGGGATCGGTCGGTAAACGCGTCCCCGATCAGGGCCGCGTCGCGCGTCTCGGCGACGTCGTGGGTGCGGATCACGTGTGCGCCGCGTTCGACGGCCAGCGACGTCGCCGCGAGGCTGACCGGCAGCCGCTCGTCGGTCTCCCGGCCCGCGATCTCGCCTAAGAAGTTCTTCCGGTTGATCGAGACCAGCATGGGTCGATCGAGTGCGCGAAACTCCCGCAGGCGACGGAACGTCTCGCGGTCGTCCTCGAGGGTCTGGGCCTCGCTCCAACCGCCGAAGGCCGGATCGACGATCGTCTTGTCGGTCAGTCCGTTTTGTTTCAGCGCTTCGTAGACCTGATCGACGTAGTCGGCCTCGGCGGCCCAGTCGGCCGATTTCCGTTCGGCCCAGTCGGTCTCCTCGACCGCACCGGGACGCTCGATATCCGGCGGACTCGCCATCTTCGCGACGGCGGCGTCGTGTTCCTCACAGACGGTCGGCATCTCCGGGTCGGCGAAGCCGGCGATGTCGTTTACCATGTCGAACCCCTGTGAGAGGGCCTCGTCGGCCACCGCGGCGTACCGCGTCTCGATCGAAAACACCGCGTCGCCGGAGACGCTCTCGATCGTCTCGAGTGCCACGTGGAGTCTGTCGAGTTCCTCTTCAGCCGAGAGCACGTCGAAGCGTTTGTTCGCCGACTCGAGGCCGATGTCGACGATATCGGCGCCTTCGTCGATGAGTTCCGCGTCGACGTATCGAGCCGCCTCGCCGGGATCGTCGTAGACGCTCGGATCGTAGGGGGACTCCTCGCTGACGTTTAACACGCCCATAATTCGGGGCGGATAGTCGTCACCGATCCCCAGCCCTGCCGCGTCGACGTTGTCCATACGCAGACTGTGGCCAGGAGCCTCAAAGGTATCGCGGTTGGCGACGAGGTGCCGTCACTCGTCTTCGTCGTCCTTGAGGACGGCCAGTCGTGAATCCCGCAGGAGCACTTTCTTGACGATCGAGGGGTTCTCGAGCAGTCGATGTTTGGCGTGGGCGCCCCGTCCACGTCCACGGCCTTCGCGTTCCGATTGGATCACGTTGAGGAAGTTCTGTTCCTGGAGGATCTCCTGTACGCGGCGCTCAGAGAGAACGTCGAAGTCGAGTTGGCGGGCGATCGACTTATACTGGTTGTAGATGATCTTCGTCGGGAACTCCTTTTCCGAACTGTTCTCGGTCAGCAGCGTCAGCGCATACAGGATCGCCTTGGCCTGTTGGGGAGAGCCCTCGATCAGTTCGTTGAATCGATCGGCCTCGGTCTTCTCCTTGGCGTCGCGGACGTGATCCGCGGTGACCTGGGAGTCGTTTCGCTTTTTCGCGATGCGACCGGCGTTGCGAAGGATGTCGATCGCCTTCCGCGCGTCGCCGTGTTCCTGGGCCGCGAGAGCGGCGGTCAGCGGGATCACGTCGTCGGAGAGGACGTCGTCGTGGAACGCGTCGCGACGTTTCTCTAAGATCTCGACGAGCTGGTTCGCGTCGTACGGCGAGAAAACGAGTTCGTCGCGTGACAGGCTCGATTTGACGCGTTCCGAGAGATGGTCGGGGAAGTCGATCTTGTTCGAGATCCCGATGATACCGATACTCGAGTCCGAGATGCGGCGGTTCTCGCCGGCCCGTGAGAGTTTGCGAAGGACCTCGTCGTCCTCGAGCATGTCGATCTCGTCCAAGATGACGATAGTGACGTCGGTGCAGTGATCGACGGCCTGCCAGAGCCGTTTGTAGTAGTCGCCGGTGCCGAGGCCGCGGTCGGGAACGGTGATCCCGCTCCGATCGGGTTCGTTGACGATCTGTGCGATCGTCTTGACGATCGACGCCTCGGTGTTTTGCTCCCCGCAGTCGATGAAGGCGTACTTGACCCTGACGTCGTCGCGTTGGGCCTCCGAAATTACGCGCTGGGTGACCGATCGGGAGATCAGTGACTTACCGGTTCCCGTCTTCCCGAAGATAAACAGGTGGTTGGGCTCGCTCCCGAAAATGGCGGGATTCAGGGCGTCCGCCACCCGTTGCATCTGCTCGTCGCGCCCGACGATCCGGTCCGGACCGGGGAGATGCGTGATCTCGAGCAACCGCTCGTCGGCGAAGACCGGATCGTCGTACCGGAAGAGTGGATCACGATCGTCGTTGGCGGACATTTCGGTACCCCGTGGCTTCCAACCGAATCGAAATAAAGGTATGGAGATCGATCGCGAATGTAAATACGCTCTGCGAGCGGTATCTCCGCCGGAAACTCGTACAGTATCGGAGATTCCGTTCAGAAAGCACCCTCGCGTTTCTAAGTCGACGACGGTCCGAGTGGCGTTTCCCACCTCGAGCGTGCCAATCACCGACACCCCCCTCGCGGATGTAACGCTGGCGTCGGTCTCCGTCGCGGTTCGGCCAGGAGTCAAGATCGGCTCGTGTCCGAATTATATTAGGTGTGTGAAACTATGGTGGCGTTCGCTCCGATATCGGACGACAGCACAACCAGAAGTCCGTTCTCTGGTTCCGGTTCGGGGGACACACCCCCGTCGCGTTTGTAACGGTGAACGGGTGGGGGTGGGTTCGATCGGATCCGGGTATTCGTCGCGAAATAGCCGCTGAAAGTCTTATTTTACATCCGCGACAAAGGTGTGTTCCACGAATAGTCCCCCACACGTGTATGCCGTTACAAACGCGATGGGGGTGTGTGTCCCCTCGAGCCGTTCGGTCGATCGCCGCTAAAGCCTCAGCACTTACGATAACCCGGCGTAGACCGCCTCAGAAACAATCTCTCGTTCTCGAGTACGACTCGTTCCAATATATCAACCTTCGTTCCTCCACTATATCCTAGTATATTTTATATAACCTAGATTATCTATACACTCTAGACTCTCTAAGTATCTAGCTAGAATCACTCCCTAACTAGTGTTGTTCTCTCGAAAAGTCACTGTGTACCTGCAAAGCGGTATGGTAACGATCCGTACTGTCCGACAGTATCAACCATGTGAAAGGACCAAACAGTTGAGAGCGTAGCCGGCCAAGTACAGTCGATACACGTGTCGAACACCGACCGAAAGTACGACCTCGTCGTCTGGGGTTCAACCGGCGTCGCTGGCCGTCTCGTCGCAGAGCATCTCACTGAACAGTACACGCCCGACCACCTCTCGCTTGCACTCGGCGGTCGCAACGAGACACGGCTCGAAGAACTGGAAGCGGCGCTCGTCGAGCGACGCTCTGCGTGGAACGATATCCCGATCGTTATCGGTGACGCGACCGATCCGGAAAGCCTTCACGCAGTCGCCGAAAGCACCCGGGTCGTCTGTACGACAGTCGGACCGTACACGACCTACGGTACGCCACTCGTCGAGGCGTGTATCGCGGCTGGAACGGACTACTGTGACCTGACTGGGGAAATAAACTGGGTACGGGAGATGATCGACCGGTACCACGACGCGGCGGTCGAGGCCGATACGCGCATCGTACACAGCTGCGGATTCGACTCGATCCCCGCCGATCTCGCTACGTTGCTCGTCCAGTCGTTTGCCCGTGACGAGTTCGGGACGTCGTGTGATCTGGTGCGGATATACCTCGAGGACGGTCGCGGAGGGGTGAGTGGCGGAACGATGGACAGTCTTGTGACGTTGTTTCAGGCCGCAAACACTGACCCAGTAGCCCGGCAGACGCTTCGGAATCCGTACTCGCTGGCACCCAAAGGCGAGCGCGACGGTATCGACCCGGGGACACAGTCCGTCCCGAAAACGGACCCGTTACGGTCGGAGTGGACGGCCCCGTCGCCGATGGCGGTCGTGAACGAACGAGTCGTTCGACGCAGCAATGCCCTGCTCGGATATCCGTGGGGTCGTGAATTCGAGTGTACAGAGGTCATACCCACGGGTGACGGCCTCAGCGGCCTCGCAGGTGCGAGTGCTGTCTCGGCGGGGCTCGGTATCGCGACCGCTGTGATGTCGTTCGGACCGACTCGAGAGGGGTTGCGTCGGCTGGTGTTTCCCGACCCAGGCGAGGGGCCGACGAGAGAAGAGATCGAAAACGGATACTTCACACTGCGGGTACTCGGTCGTGGGACCGCCACCGACGGTCCGTTCGTGGTAGAGAGTGAGATCAGCGCCGATCGGGATCCGGGATACGGTGCGACTGCGAAGCTGATCAGCGAGGCTGCGATGTGTCTGGTGCGCGATGAGACAGACTCTCCACTCACGGGTGGACTTCTCACACCGGCATCAGGTATCGGAACGCCACTCGCCGACCGGCTTCGTCAGGCAGGGCTGGCTGTCGACGTGGGCGAGTGGAACGAACAGTCCGTGTAACGACTCGAGGCCGCGTAACGGCTCGAGGTGTACAGCGCTTTTCTTCGGACACCGACAGCATCATGGTGGTTCTGGTTACCGGGTGAGACGGACACGTGATCGTCTGGCTCTCTCGCTTGGCTCGCTGACCGGGGATCCGACACCACTGGCAGATACAGCCGACGGACCGTCGAAGTTCGTCGGATTTACTACCAGATTCCACCGGGTTGCGACCCACCCTGGAGGCCCATCAGACGGGTATTCGGTCTGTTTCCAACTCGAGAGAGTATTCGCTCAGCCGTCATCTTCACGAATACCGTACGACGTGGGGGCGGTCGATGGCCCGAGAATAATCAGGGCCGTGATCTCCTGAGTGATGGCGAAAAAATCGTGCTCGAGGTTGGGTTCGACGTATACGAGATCACCCGCCTCGATATCGTGGGTGTCGTCGCCAACACGGAGTTTCCCCGACCCCGAAAGAATGTAGTACAGTTCCGCTTCGTTGTGGGGGTTCTTCGGGGCGGCACTGCCAGCAGGATATTTGCCTACCTCCACGGTGAGCGGCCCGGCCGTGAGTGTTTCTTGGTGCTGGAGTTGCTCCGGTTCTAGCTCGTCAACCACGTCGGTGATCGAAATATGAGTCATTCGGTATCGTATTACGCAGGGGTCGGACTTGGTCTTCACCCATCTATAGTTAGGCCTTCTACCATCGTGCGTGGTGACTGCGAGCCTCCCTTGCAGTATCGGTTGTCGTCGTCGATCGATCACGTCCGTATAGCCGTTTGGCCTCCAACTACCTGCCACGTCGTTCGAACCGATTTCGAAGATATATACCACTCGAGCGTCTTCCGAACCCCATCTCTCCTCGATTCCTCCGTTCGACTCGATTCGGACGGTCGAAATCGAAACGGCTACTCCGCTCCTCGAGCGGATATCGTGTACTGAACGATGACTCCGGACCCCTCCGACGACCGACCGACCGAACGAACGCCGCCAGCGGTCGCCGTCGTCGACGCCCAGTCGCCGGGTAACGTCGGCACTATCGCGCGAGCGATGAAGAACTTCGGATTCGAGGAGCTGTTGCTCGTCGATCCGCCAGAACTCGATCCCGACGGCGAGGCCTACGGCTTCGCGGGCCAGGCGCGAGCGGACATCCTCCCGAACGCGACCGAACTCGAGTTCGACCGACTCGTCGACGACTACCACACGATCGGCTGTACTGCGGTGACAAACGAGGACGACCGCAGTCACGTCCGCTTTCCGTTCTCGACGCCGGCCGATCTCGCCGAGCGGCTCCCGACCGTCGAGGCACCGACTGCGCTCGTCTTCGGGCGCGAACGGGTCGGGCTGACAAACGAGGAACTCGCTCGGATCGACGAGATCTGTTCGATCCCCGCCAACGCCGACTACCCCGTTCTCAACCTCGGTCAGGCGGCGACGATCACGCTCTACGAACTCCGCGGGCTCACGCTCTCCGATGAGGACACCCAACTCCCCGACCTCGAGCGCGTTCGAGCGTCCGAACCCACCGTCGATCGACTCTACGACCAGTGGGGAGATCTCCTCGCGGAGATCAACCATCCCGAAGAGAAACACGACAAGACGATGCGTATGCTCCGACGGGTGTTCGGCCGCGCGGATCTGACCGAACGCGAGGCGAACACGCTGCTTGGCGTTCTCAGGCGGGCAACTGAGCGGCCGGCGGAAAACGGAAACTAATCGCTGACGTTCTCAGTTGGACTCGGCGACCGGAGCGGTTCGCTCTTTCGAGCGCGCGAGGTCGTCCTTGGCGACGTAGGCGCCCGTTTCGGTGACGGTGCCGACCCAGCCGCAGTTAGTACAGGCGAACACCCCTTGACCGTCGATCAACGACTCGCCACACTCGGGGCAGTCGTTACCGCCGTCGGCGTCCGTCGCCGACTGCGTGGTCGTCTCGGCGGTCCCTTCGAGCGGCGTCGGCAACTCGCCGGTTCGCAGTGCAGCGATCGCCTCGTCGGTCGTGAACGTCTCGTCGGTGGTTTCGTCGCTGTGTGGGAAGACGCCGACCAGTTCGTCGTCCGCGTAGAGTTCGAGACAGAGCAGCGGCGTCACGAGCAACTCTTTCGTCTTGCCGGTCACCTGCGAGGTCGTCGTGCGCTGTTTGAACGGCGGCCGAACGCTCACGCCGCGCTGGTCGGCCCACTGTTCGAACCGCTCGAAGCTCTCGAGGGCCTCCTGATAGGGGCTGTTCTCGGTCAGTGCGATCTCTTTGGGCCAACTGCGAAGCAACAGGTCGTCGATCCTCCCTTCGGACTCGCAGGCCTGCAGGGTCTCGATCTGCCGATCGACCGGCTCGAGCAACAGCGGCGCGCGAACGTGGCAGACGGCCGTGATCTCGGTTGTCTGTGGGTCTGGCGTCATGGGTCGTTGTTCGACCCCGCAACGTGTGTCCTGATAAAGGTTTTCGACAGTGCAGATATCTGGGTCTACTCAGTCGACGAGACTGTTCTGATCGATCGACAGTACGACAGCCCGTCTCACGGCGTCGTCGCCGACCGCGTTCCGAGGACGGAACGAAGCAACGCCCGGAGCGCGTTGCGTTTGATGAGCACGAAGCCCACGAGGATGACGAGCAGTCCGAGGACCGTCACGGAATCGACGACGTACCCAAGCGCGACCCAGCTGACGCCCATCGCGACCACGGGCTCGGCGTAGCCGACGAGGACGACCTGTGTCGCCCCGCTTCGCTCGAGCAGTTCGAAGTAGAGGAAGAAGGCGAACACGCCGGAGATCAGCGTCAGGTAGGCGAAGGTAAGCAGCGCCATCGGCGTCACCTCGATCGCCGCAACCGACTCTCCACGCAGACCAGCCCAACCGAACAACACGCCGGCGCCGACGAGCATCGCCCACGCCTGGAGCGACTCGAGGGGCAGCTGCGAGTCGATCGGGCGAGTGAGGACGCTGCCGAGGGCGAAGGCGATAGCCGAGGCGAACACCAGTGCCGCACCGACGGTCACGTCGCCGCCGAGCGCCGACGGGGAGGGCTGGACGATCGCGATCACGCCGAGGAGGCCGAGCACGAAGCCGACGACGCCGACGGGTGCGAGTCGCTCGTCCGGCAGGAGGACGCCGGCGAACGCCGCCGTGAGGATCGGCGCCGTACTGGCGACGGTGGCGGCGACCGCGCCCGGAACGTACAGCTCACCGAGGTACAACAGCCCGTGATAGAGTGCGATGACGAAAACGCCGGCGACAGTCACCGCCAGCCACTCGCCGCGACTCGTTGGCCAGATCCGGTCGGCGACCATAGCCGCGTATCCGAAGACGATCACGCCGGCGATCGCATAGCGGAAGCCAGCAAACAGCAGTGGTGGCACGTACTCGAGTCCGATCTCGATCGCCACGAACGAACTCCCCCAGCAGAGTGCAAGCATCGAAAAGAGCACCGCTTCGCGGTACTCGTTTGGGATCGTTCCCAGTATAGTCATACTCGCTTCGAAACTGACCTCCGTATTTAGAAGTTTCTACAACGACACCGCTTTCGACGAATTGAGAACCACACATATGGATTTGATCCGAATCACCACCCATACTGAACGCCACTGTTGGAGATATCTCCAATTACATCGTCCGGAAGACACATCCCGACGGCGGCCGAACGCGTCTCGTATGGACGAGCGCGACGTGCGTCTCCTGAAGGCGATCGCCGAACTCGAGACGGGCAGTCCGGAGCAACTTCACGAGGCGACCGGGATCCCGGTCTCGACGATCCACTACCGGCTCAGTAACCTCCGGGAGGAAGGCATCATCGAGAACGACCGCTACGATATCGACCTCGAGGAACTCGGCCTCGGTGTTACCGTTTTAGTCGAGATCCACGCCGACTACCAGGGTTCTTACGAAACCTTTGCGGACCGATTGCTGACCGTCGAGGGCGTCACGAACGTCTACTTCACGATGGGCGAGACTGACTTCATCGTTATCGCACGGTTGAGCGACAGCGGGATGGTCGAACGGCTGATCGCCGAGTTCGAACAGCTCGAGGGGGTCGACCGAACCGACTCGACGTTCGTCATCTCGGCGATCGAAGAACGGGACGCACTCCAGAGCTACGAGTTAGAGACGCTGCTCGAGGAACTGGTCGAGGAGTAGTCTCAGGGCTGGCTGATCTCGGTGCGTTCGACTGTCCGTCCGTTCGGCTATGAAGCAGCGATCGTAGCGACAGAGATCGAAGCGGGTTCGTAACTGTATCGTAACGGAGCCGAACGACCTCGCCTCGAGCGATCTAGGCTCGCTTCTGGATCTCCTCGCGGAGCAGTTGACTCACGAGATCGCCGTCGGCCTTGCCACGCAGTGCGCCCATACACTCGCCCATCAGTCCGGAGAACGCCTGCATTCCCTCTTCTTCGACCTGCTGCTCGTTGCGTTCGACGACTTCGACGACGGCCTCGCGGACTTCCGCTTCGTCGGCGCCACCGAGCCCGGCCGCGTCGGCTGCCTCCTCGGCGGTTCGGTCCGGCTCCTCGGCCAGTGCGGTCAGCAGATCCGGCACGCCCTCGTTGGGGAGATCGCCGTCGTCGACCATCTCGAACACGTCCTCGAGGTGTTCACGGGTGAGATTCTCGACGGGGACGTCGTCCCGACGGAGTTCGGTCAGCGTCGACTCGAGGGTCGACGCCGCGAGCGTCGGATCGATCCCGTCCGCGACGACGTCCTCGAACAGTGGCATGTGCTTGCCGTACGCGACCTGTTCTGCGAGCCCTTCGCCGAGTCCGAACTCGTCCTGGTAGCGTTCGACCTTCTCGGTGAGCAGTTCGGGTTCGGGCACCTCGCTTGGGTCCGGCTCGACCGGCGGGACGTCCGTCTCGGGGTACATCCGCGCTGCACCCGGGAGCGGGCGCAGGTAACGCGTCGTCCCGTCGTCGTTTGCACCGCGGGTCTCCTCGGGGACGCCCTCGAGAGCCGTTGCCGCGCGTTCGGCGGCGGCCTCGATCGCCGCCTCGGCGACGTCGGTGTCGGCAGCGACGATCGCCACCGCGTCGTCGGGACCGGCGCCGACGGCCGCTCGGAGATCTTCGACTTCGCCCTCGGTGACGCCGTAGGCCGGCAGTTCGTCGGTGTGGAAGATCCCGCCGGCACCGTGGCGCTTGGCGTGATCGGAGAGCTCCGTCCCCAGCCGGCGGTCGGGCGCGATTTCGCGGCCGACGATCCCGTCAAAACCATAGAGCGGGACAGCCATCACGCTCCCGCCGGAGTTCAGCGCGCCTGCGATGACGCCGCTGTCGGTCCCCTCGAAGACCTCGGTGACGTCCTGGATGTCGCCGACGGAAGCCTCGCGTTCGGTCAGTTCGTCGGCGATCGCGACGAGTTCGGCCTGGCGGGCGACCTCGTTGCGGACGATGTCGTCGATGTCGTCTAGGCTCTGGACACCCTTGATCTCGACACGGGCACCCTCTTCGATGGAGACGTTGACGTCCTGGCGGATCGTCCCGAGGCCGCGTTTGACCTTCCCCGTCGAGCGCAACAGCATCCCGATCCGCTCGGCGGCCTCGAGGGCCTGCTCGGGTGTCGAGATGTCCGGCTTCGTCCCGATCTCGACGAGCGGAATGCCGAGCCGATCGAGGCTGTATCGGACGCCGTCGTCGGTCTCTGCGACGCGCTGGGCGCTTTCCTCCTCGAGCAGCAGATCCTCGATCCCGACCGCACCGTCGCCCGTCTCGATTTCGCCCTCGGTCGCGATCAGCGTCGAGCGCTGAAAGCCCGTCGTGTTCGAGCCGTCGACGACGATCTTGCGCATGACGTGGGCCTGATCGACCGGCTTCATGTCCATCAGCTGGGCGATCTCTAAGGCCGTCTCGAGGGCCTCCGCGTCGAGTTCGTGGGGTGGCTCGTCGTCTTCTTCGACCAGACAGGTCGTGTCGTACGCGAGGTACTCGAACTCGCGGTCGACCTTGCTCTCCTCTAAGGCGGCCTGGTCGATCTCGCCCAGTTCGCTCCGCGTCGGGTGGAGATAGCGCGTAAACCGGCGCGTCGACTCCTCGGGCTCGCGAAGCTCGGTCGGACACTGACAGAACAGCTTCGTCGCCGTATCGAGTTGCTGGTGGATCTCCAGCCCGGCGACGAGTCCGAGCTCGTCGTAATCGTACTCGCTCATTGGCGGCCACTCGGAGGCGGAGCGGTAAAAAACCGTCCAGTTGCGGCCGGCGTCCAGTCGCGCCCGACGGCTTCGGAATCACTCGAGGGGTGTCACGCACTGGCCGGTCCATCGCAAGCCGGTCCGTCGTCAGCCGGTCCGTCGCCAGCCAGTCCGTCGCCAGCTATTCCGTCACTGACTGTTCCGTCGCTGGCCGGCTGGTGTTCCGTCGATTCTGCTGAGTGGCACTCCGTCGATTCCGCGGCGTGGCGCGCGCTGGCGCCGCGTCTGAGCATCGCGAAGACGCGGTGACGACACCGTGCGAGGGATGAGTGAGCGAACGCAGTGAGCGAGCGAATCGGCTGGGGAGGACGTGGAAATCCTTGGTGCCAGCGTGAGTCGGTCGTTTCTCAGTCGTTTGCTTCTCGTACCGTTCGGACCACAATCGATACTGAGACCGATACCTTCGTGAACGATCACTCACTCTTCGCTCGAGGACGATCACTCACCTCCACTCGAGTAGCGTCGTATCCCAGTACACAACACGTGTTACTCCTCCATTCGTATAGCCCGATTGTCGAGTATCGAATAGACTTATCGTCGCTTGTCTGAATAATCGAAACATGGGTGCGAACAGCTCCGACACCGGGAAGCTCGCTTCCTCACTCCACCGTTCGATACTCGGTGCATTACTCGCTATAGCTGGTCTGATCGGACTCGGTTGGGTGATCGAAGCGATCGCCGGAGGAAGTCCGTTGTTCGGTGCCCTCGGCCTCGTGATCGCCGGTTTTGCTGCCTTCTGGATTGTCTCTCTTTTCGTAGAAGGAACTCGAGAGAGATAGGAGCCCACTAGCTGTCGAGACGCGTTTTCCCCCGTATCAACGAATGCAAAAGCAAGCACAACGGCTACCCACAGTAACCAAAACAACTCAAGTATGGTTCGTCTCTCGACGATCGTGATCGTGCTCGCGATCGTCCTCGGTATCGGGCTCATCCCTATCCCCATCGTCCCCGGAATCGGGATCCTCGTCGGTCTCTCGGGGATCGTGATCGGGATCGTCCTGCGTCTCCTTGGCTACTAGTGGCGGTCCACGCCTGCACTGCTGGATGAAATCAGCCGGCACCCATCGATTTCACCCAGCAGTCGACGGGTGGAACGGTACTGGGCTCAGTCGCTCGAGGACTCGGCCTGGAGACCCGTCCGTGACTCGTCTTCCGACGAGGCCGAATCGTCCCCTACCGCTCTGAAACGAGCGTATGACGTTGTCGTCTCCACCCCTTCTCCCGACTCGAGTGCCGCGTCGACAGCCTCGAGAACCGTCTCCGGGCTCGCCTCGAGCCCGCCGCCCTGGCCGTGATCTCGCGTCGTCGACGGCTCCTCGTCTCCCTGCCCTCGAGACGACCCGTCGTCGGGCCGCGTCACGACCACGACCGCGCTCGCTTGCGTGTCGACCGTCTCGAGCAGCCGTCCGATTCCCGCCCCGGTCGACTCGACGACGTCCTCGGTGACAACCGTCACGTCGGCGTCCCGAACCCGGCGCTCGAAGGTCTGCAACTCGGCCGGCGACAGCGACTCCAGCGGCGGAACCTCGAGACAGTCGACATCGAGATCACGGGCGGTTTCGGCAGCCGTATCGCCCGTGGTGACGGGCCCGACGGAGAGTTCAAGCGACGCCGCTGTCGCCTCGAGTCTGGCGACGACGCTCGCGGCGGTCGATCCGGTCCCGAGGACGTGAACACCCGCGGTGCCGTCGCCGACGGCGTCGAGTTCGTCTCTCGTTCTGCCTGGTAGCGCCGTCACCGTCTCCGTCCCCGTCACCGGGTTCCGGGTGACGGTCGCGGACGCGTCGAAGACGTCCTCGAGGGCCCCACCGGTCAGGACGTCGGCCGGTGGACCGTTCCGGAACACCGAGCCGTCGGCGAGCATCACCAGCCGATCGCAGTACCGTGCCGCGAGGTCGAGGTCGTGGATCGCCGCACAGACCGTTCGGCCCTCGTCGACGAGCTCGCGAACCAGTTCGAGGGTCTCGAGTTGGTGGTTGATGTCGAGACTCGCCGTCGGTTCGTCGAGTAACATCGCGGGGGTCGCCTGGGCGATCGCCCGCGCGAGCACGACGCGCTGGCGCTGGCCGCCGCTTACCTCGTCGATCGGCCGCTCAGCCAACTCCGCGGTCCGCGTTCGCTCGAGGGCGTCAGCGACGATCTCCCGATCCGCCGGCGTTGGGCCGGAGAACCGGGACCGGTGTGGATGCCGGCCCATCTCGACGACGTCGCGGACGGGGAAGGAAAACGACAGCGTCGTATCCTGGGGAACGACCGACACCAGCTGACTCGAGGTCTTCGAGTCGACCGCGTGGACGTCGACGCCGTCGACCGTGACGGTGCCGGCGTCTGGCTCGAGGGCGCCGCTGAGTAGCCGCAGGAGCGTCGTCTTCCCGGCGCCGTTGGGGCCGACGAAGCCGACGAACTCGCCGGGCTCGACCGAGAGGGAGACGTCCTCGAGCACCGAGAGCTCGCCGAAGGAAAGCGAGCAGTCCTCGACGGTGATCGCGGCCGGCTCGGGGGACGATACCTGGGTTCGCTCCTCACGACCGTCGTTCGAACCGATCATATCGAGTGCACCTCCCGCCTGGACAACAGATAGAGGAAAAACGGTGCGCCGACTGCAGCCGTGATGATGCCGACGGGGACGACCGGCGTGTCGAGTTCGGGACCAAACGGGAGCGGCAGTCGCCCCGCTCGAGCGATCGTGTCCGTCACCACGAGAAACGAGGCGCCAGCGAGCGCGCTCGTCGGGAGCAGAATTCGGTGATCGGGGCCGACGACGAGTCGCATCATGTGGGGCACGACGAGGCCGACGAAGCCGATGACGCCGGCGACGGCGACCCCCGCCGCCGTGACGAGACTGGCCACTGCGAGCAGGAGGAGTTTCGTCCGCTCGACGTCGACGCCGAGATGGTGGGCGTCCTCCTCGCCCAGCAACAACACGTTCAGGTCGCGGGCGTAGGCAAACAGGATGCCGACACCGACGACGATCACCGGCAGGGCAAAGCGGATGTCACCCCAGTTGCTGTTGGCGAGATGTCCCATCGTCCAGATGACGGCCTCGCGGAGGTCGTCGCCGCTGTGGACGAGCATGAACGAGATCATCGCGCCGAGAAACGCCTGAACGGCGACACCTGCGAGCAACAGCGTGGCGACCGGCGTCCGCCCGCCTTCGGTCGCGATCGCGTAGACGAGAAACGCCGTGAGAAGCGCACCGACAAACGCCGAGAGGTGGAGGCTGGCAAACGGCACCAGCGCGGGAAACGCGATCGCCGCGACGGCGCCGGCGGCGGCGCCCGAGGAGACGCCGATGATCGACGGATCAGCCAGCGGATTCCGGAAGAACCCCTGCATCACCGTTCCCGCGGCTGCAAGCGAGAAGCCAACCGTCGCCGCGAGTGCGATTCGTGGCAGGCGGATGTCCTGGACGATGATCTGGTGGGTCTCCTGGACCTGAAACGAGAAGACCGACGCGTACTCGAGGCCAGGGATGGGGACGCCGACGCCGACGATCGGCACCGTCGCTGTCTCGACAGTGACACTCGAGGGAACGACGACGACGTTGAGGGCGGCTTTCGCGACCGTCATCGCCTCGATCCGGACCGACCCGAGGGTCGCGCTGCCGACGACGACGCCGACGAGGAGCGCGAGCAGCCCCGCCGACCACGCGGCCGTTCGGACCGGTCGCTGCATGTATTGCAATCTCGATTGGCTTAGACAAATATTTGTTGAAGATCGGCTATTGATCGGACGATGAGACAGAAACTTGTGGTACTCGTTGCAGCGCTGATGGCGTTCTCGCTGATCGCGCCGGCGGCGGCTGCCGACACAGGAACAGCCTCGCAAACGACCGACACCGACTGTGAGTATCCGATCGAACTGACTGACGCGCACGGCGAGACGATCACGCTCGAGGAACCGCCGGAATCCGTGGTGACCGTCGGTCCGAGCGACACGCAGACGGTTTTCGAGATCGGGGCCGAAGACACGCTCGTCGGAATGCCCGACAACCCGGCCGTCGATCAGTACGAGTTGGGCGACCGAACGGCGGTCACGGACGACTACGAGATTCTCCACGAGCAGATCGTCGAACTCGACCCTGACGTCGTCCTCGCTGCGAACGCGACGTTCGACGACGACATCGAGACGCTCCGCGATGCGGGACTCGACGTCTACCACTTCGACGAAGCGAACTCGATCGACGACGTCTACGACATCGTCGAGGAGACCGGTCAACTCACCGGTGAGTGCGAAGGCGCCGACGAGACTGTCGACTGGATGGACGACCGTCTCGACATCATCGCAGATGCCGTCGAAGGTGAGGACCGACCACTCGCGTACTACGCGATGGGCGCGGACGGGACGACCCCTGGAACGGAGACGTTCCTCCACGACGGAGTCGAGACCGCAGGCCTCGAGAACCTCGGCGAGCGCGCAGGCATCCAGTGGTACGCCGAACTCTCCGAGGAGGACATCGTCGACGAGAACCCCGAGTGGATCATCCACGGCGACGACGCCGATCCGGAAGATGTGATGCCCGACGTGGCCGAGTCGACGACCGCCTATCAGGAGGGTAACGTCCTCGAGATCGACGCGAGCGCGTTCAACCAGCCTGCACCCCAGGTCGTCTACGCGATCGTCGACATCGTCGAGGAAGTCCACCCCGACGCCTACGAGGAGGCAGCCGAAGGGCTGGAAGACCGTGACGACGTCGACACTGACGACACTGACGACACTGACGACGGCGACGCTGACGACACGATCCCCGGCTTCGGCGTGCCCGCCGTGATCACCGCGGCGCTCGTCGCCGCCGGCTTCCTCGCTCGCCGACGATAACCGCCGTTCTCGGACGACCGTTTTTGAAAAGGGTTTACCCGTCGGACTGTCGAGATGAGTGTATGGTCGAAAACGTCATCTGGCCCGCGTATATCGATGCGAACCGTACGCGCTCGGAAGGACGACGCGTCTCGGAGGATCTGGCAGTCGAAGAGCCGACGGTCGACGAGATCGCCAAGGCCGTCCAGCAGATCGGCTACGACGCCACGATCGAACGGGACAAGTCCTACTCCCGAGAGCACTGGGCCGACCGTGGCCGGGTCGTCGTCCGCGGGGCCGACGACTCGACGAAAAACGACCTCGTGCAAGCCGTCGCGGCGTACGTCGTCGCGATGCGCGAGTGAGATGCGCCGGGTCGGCTCGGTCGTCCGCACCGCACAGGGGCTGGCCGTATTGCGGGCGGACGACGCCAGCGGAGCAGACGAACACGGCACGGACGCGTTTCGCGACGAGATCGGGACGATGGTTGTAGACGACTCCCTCGAGTCGGTCGGCCGCGTCGTCGACGTCTTCGGACCGGTCGAACGGCCCTATATCGCCGTGACGCCCGACGACGACGTCCACCTGCCGTCGCTCGTTGGATCGACGCTGTACGCGAGATAATACCCTGTACGCGAGCAATACCGCTCGAGACGCCGTCTCGTCGCACTTCGCACTTCGCACTTCGCACTTCGCACTTCGCACTTCGCACTTCGCACTTCGCTCTTTGCTCTCCGCTCTCCGCTCTCGAGCGGCTGACTGTCTGTGTGTGATCGCGGACAGAGACGAAAACACCCATACGAACGGGGTGCGAACCGCGGGCCATGAACCATCGGACGCGAGTCATCCTCGCCGTCGGGCTGACGGTCGCGCTGTTTCTCGGCGTCCAGCTCGGCGCCCTGGCGCTGGTCGAACCCTTCCAGGAGGCCGGCCACCAGGCCGTCGAGGACCCCGACGATCCGACGAACAGCCTCGTCTACTTCGGTATTATCCTCGTCGCGACCGGCTTCATGTTGCTGGTCTTTCGATACGACGTCGACTGGCTCATCAAGGCCTTGATCGTCGGCGTCAGCGTGATGCTCTCGTGGTTCGTCTTCGCCGAACTCGTTCCGCCGGTCGTCACCGTCGGATCGGTCAACGCCATCGCCGTCGCCGGCGCACTCGCCTTCGGCGCGGCGCTGTACTGGTATCCGGAGTGGTACGTCATCGACGCGACCGGCGTCGTGATGGGAGCCGGCGCGGCCGCGCTTTTCGGGATTAGCTTCGGACTCCTGCCGGCGATCCTGTTGCTCGCCGTCCTCGCCGTCTACGACGCGATCAGCGTCTACGGAACCGAGCACATGCTCGACCTCGCGGAGGGTGTGATGGACCTCAAGATCCCCGTCGTCCTCGTCGTTCCGACGACGCTCTCGTTCTCGTATCTCGAGGACGACGGCGCTGCAGACAGCCTCGAGGAAAACGGCGAGAGCTCGAGTGAGGAACCCGAAGATCGACACACGGATGTTGCGGATCGACGGACGGCGCCCGACGCCGCACACGAGGACGACTCGGCGCCGGCCGCCGAATCGGACGAGATCGACCCCCAACGTGACGCGCTTTTCATCGGTCTCGGCGACGCCGTCATCCCATCGATTCTGGTCGTGAGCGCGGCGTTTTTCCTCGAGGCCGGCACCATCGACGTGCCGGGCATCGCGTTGAACCTGGCCGCACTCGGCTCCATCGTCGGGACGATCGCCGGTCTGCTGGTGCTCATGTACATGGTCCTGAAGGGACGTCCACACGCTGGACTCCCCTTGCTCAACGGCGGTGCGATCGGCGGCTATCTCATCGGTGCACTCGCGAGCGGGCTGTCGCTGACGGCGGCGCTTGGCTTCTGATCGTCGCTATCAACCGTCGCCCTCGGCCTCGCGAAGCTCGACGTCGACGTCGTCGCCGTGTTCGATACCGGTGACCATGGTATCGATCGCGTCCCGCTCGGAGTCGAGTGGCACGTCTTCCATATCGGGTGTGACGGCGATAACCACGAGATGGTCGTCGCCGTGATCGGGCTGGGCGACGTCGACGAGGATATCGACGCCGACCTCGTCGTGGAGAGTCGCCGTCCCCTCGTAGGTCTCGAAGGACACCGACGTCTCGAGCCCACCGATCTCGTCGGCGTCGATCGTTCGGCTATCGACGTTGTCCTCGATCTCGAGTTCGTCGTACTGCTCCTGGACGTACTCGGCGAGTTCCGCCTCGCTCATGTCACCGACCGGATTGAACTCCTGGCCGGCGACGCCCACCTGGGGCGTCGTGACGAGGGCGAAGACGCCCGCTTCCGGCTCCATACCGAGGCCCCCGAGGGGGAGATCGATCGTCCGCGTGTATTCGGTGATGTAGTTCGTGGCCTCGACGTCTTCGCCGGCGAATTCCCGTTCCTCGATCCGTTCGACGGTTCCCTGGTACGCGTATCCCGTCTCGTCGGCTACGTCCTCGCTGACGCGGATCGGTGCCGCCTCGAACGTCGTAACGTCCTCGAGAACGCCGTCGAGACAGCCCGCCGACGCGCCGACGATACCGGTCGTCGCTGCGGCGACGAACAACCGTCTATTCATCCTGTTCTGGTCGACCTCGTTCAAAGATATAAACGCCGCGATGACCGTCAGTCGTCGTCTTCCGTTCTCGGTACGGACGTCACGAGCGCCGAAAACGGAACCTGACGACTGTAGTCACAACTGAACCTGTTCCCACACCGATCGCCCGGCGCACGGCTCACGCCGGTCCCCGCTCGCCAGGTCGCGGGGCTCGCCGGTGGTCGCCTCGACCTGCGCTCCTCGCGTGCGATCGGGTGCGCACTGACGGTCAGTGGCTACTCACTCCCCAGAGGGAAGCCGGTAGGTCGCGCCGTCGTCGGTGTCTTGCACTTCGATGCCAAGCGCCTGGAGCTCGTCGCGCAGCTCGTCGGCGCGCTCGTAGTTGCCCGCCTCGCGTTCCTGCTCGCGGACCTCGAGGACGAGGTCGATCACGTCCTCCGCGAGGTCTGCGGTGCCGGTCGTCTCGCCGGTAAAGGAGAGCCCGAGTACGTCGCCCAGCTCCTCGAGTGTGTCGACGGCCCGCCGGAGGCCCCGGTAGTCGTACTCCTCGCGATCCTCGAGGTGGGCGTTGATCGCCGTCGCGACCTGCAGCAGCGCCGACTGAGCCTCCCGTGTGTTGAAGTCGTCGTTCATCGCCGTAACGAACGAGTCGCGAGCGTCGTCGACGTCGGCATGCAGCGACTCGTCGGTGACTTTCGTCCGAGCGTCGGGCGAATCGAGAGCCTCGACGGCCGTCTCGTAGGCGCGCTCGAGGCGGTCCCAGCGCTCCTCGGCCTCGGCGATCGTCTCGTCGGAGTACAGCTGTTTGCTGTTGTAGGAGCCGGCGGTCAGGAACGTCCGCAAGACGTTGGTCCCCCACTGGTCGACGGCGTCGGCGACGGTGACGAAGTTGCCCAGACTCGAGGACATCTTCTCGTCGTCCATCTGGAACAGCTCGCAGTGGAGCCAGTAGCTGGCGAACTCCTGTCCGGTGGCGGCTTCGGACTGGGCGATCTCGTTTTCGTGATGGGGGAAGACGAGGTCACGACCGCCGACGTGGAGGTCGAGCGTCTCGCCCAGGTGAGTCATGCTCATCGCCGAGCACTCGATGTGCCAGCCGGGTCGTCCCTCGCCCCACGGCGACTCCCAGGTCAGCCCTTCGGGCGGCTCCGTACCGTGGTCGACGCACTCGTGGCTGTGTTCGTGGACGGCGTCGGGGTCGACACCGCCGGCCTTCCAGAGCGCGAAGTCGGCCGGGTTACGCTTCTCGGAGCGCTCGTCGGGGTCGCCTTGCGATTCGATCTCCTCGAGTTCCTGGTTCGAGAGCTTGCCGTACTCCTCGAAACTGGTCACGTCGAAGTAGACCGAGCCGTTTGCCTCGTAGGCGTAGCCGTTCTCGATCAGCGTCTCGACGAGATCGATGATCTCGGGGACGTGTTCGGAGACGCGGGGGTAGACCTCCGCACGACGGAGGTTCAGCGAGCGCATGTCCGCGAGCGTGCGTTCGATGTACGTCTCTGCGACGTCACCCTCGTCCTCACCGAGATCGTCCTCGCCGATTCGAGCGACGATCTTCTCGTTGACGTCGGTGAAGTTCTCGACGTGACGTACGTCGTAGCCGAGGTACTCGAGCCAGCGGTGCATGACGTCGACGTGGACCCACGAGCGGGCGTGTCCCAGGTGGGGCGGATCCGAGACCGTCAGGCCACAGTAGTAGAGCAAGACGTCGTCGGGATCCTGTGGCTCGAACGGCTCTTTCTCGCCCGTCAACGTGTTCGTCACGTGCAGGGTCATTAGGCTCACTTCCCCCGGACGCAAGTTAAACGGTGTGATGGACGCTCGAGCGCCCGCGTGTCCGGTTCGTTCGGCAGCCGGTGAGCGCCGACCTCGTCACTCCTCGTCGTTCGGAACCGCCTCGAGCGCGTCTTCGACGGTCCGCAAGGCGGTTGCTCCCTCGCGTCGGTCGACGACGACGAGCAACGACTCCCCGCCGACGGCGGCCGCGGTCGGCGTGATTTCCTCGAGCGACAGTTGCCGAAGCGTCGCCGACAGGGCAGCCGTATCGACGGCTCCGGTCGCGACGATCGCCGTTCGATCGCCGTCGATCGGTCCGAACGCCGTTTCACCGACGGTGACGAGCGCGTCGTCCGCGTCGGGGTCGACGGGGCCGACACCGCTTTGCATCCGCACTCGGACGTCTCGAGATTCGGTCTCGTAACCCGGCAGTTCTTCGGCGTAGCGACGCAGTGCCGTCGCGATCGCGTCGGTTTCGCCGTCGACCTCGAGAAAGCGGGCGGCGGCGGTGTAGTTGACGACGCCGGCCCGCAGCGCGGTCACGAGAAACGGGTGGTTCTCGACGGCGCATCGCGTCTCGGCTGCGAGTGACATAGGAGCGACAGCGGCGTGTGACGGGATAAACGCGACGGTCGCGGCCGCCACGAGGCCACTGGTAGTCGGTCGACGTCGACCGCCGTGTTTTTGCCTCGAGCGGCCCACGTTCTTATCATGAAGCCAGCAGACGTCGAGGACGTCATCGAATCGAACCTCGAGGACGCGGAGGCGACGGTCACACACGCCCGCGACAAACACGACGACGATCACCTCGCGGCGACGGTCGTCTCCCCGGTGTTCGAAGGGATGGCCCTGGTCCAGCAACACCAGCAGGTCTACGACGCACTCGGCGACCACATGACGACTGACATCCACGCCCTCGAACTGTCGACGTACACGCCCGAGGAGTACGAGGAACACGAAGGGTAACGCCGTCTTCCGCCAGGCTGAAACCGGAACCGCAGCTTTATCCTGTGTTCCTGATACGATATGCGTATGGAAGCGCTTCATCCCCGAATCAGGCTGCTCTGGATCGCCCAGGCCGCGATCACGGCGATCGTACTCGGCGTCGTCCTCGCGGCGGTCGACCAGTGGGTGGTGGACGTCCCGACGGCGATCATCGCCGGCGTCGTCGCCGTCGGGATCGTCCTCGGCTCCGCCTACGCCATCCGGCTCTACCAGGTCTGGCGGTTCGAGATCCAGCCTGACGCCCTCTACCTCGAGCGTGGCGTGGTCACCTTCGTCGAAACCGCAGTCCCGTTCGTCCGGGTCCAGCACGTCGACACGCAGTTTGGCCCCATCGAACGGGCGCTTGGGCTCTCGAGTGTGGTCGTCTACACCGCGGGCTCGCGAAACGCCGACGTCCGGATTCCCGGGCTGACACCCGACCGCGCCCGCGAACTCCAGGATACGCTGCGTGAACTAGCAGTCGAGAGCGAAGCCGACGACGCCGTCTAATCGTATGAACCGACTCCATCCACTCAGTGCGGTCACGTACGCCCTCCAGTATGGCTTTCTCTGGCTCTCGCTCGCGATGGTGCTTACCGTCGTCCTCGGCGGGGTCTTCGATCCAATCGGTTCGACATGGTTCCTCGTTGCCGCACCGCTTGGATTCGTCGCCGGCGTCGCGTACGGTATCGCCTACTACTACCGGTTCGAGTACGGCATCACGCCGGATACGTTCGACGTCTCCTCGGGCGTGGTCGCTCGCCGATCGCGGGAGATCCCGTACGAACGGATTCAAAACGTCGACGTTCGACAGGGGGTGCTCCAGCGGCTGCTCGGACTCGCCATCGTCTCGCTCGAGACCGCCGGCGGCGGGACGACCGAAGCGACGCTGAACTTCGTCAGCGAGTCCGAAGCGCGCCGTCTCCAGGATCGGATCCGCCAGCGAACCGCCGAGATGAAAGAGCGCCGTCGCCGCCGCGAACGCGAGGCGGCCAGCGAGGTGGAGCCGTCGGAACCATCGGAACCGACCCCCGACGACGAGCGCGACGCCGCGGAGCCGGTCCCCGGCGACGAGACCGACACCGTGGAACCGAGCGTCCCTGAACCGACGCCGGCCAACGAATCGGAGCCTGTCGCCCCCGAGGACCGTCGGGAACGACCGCCGGAACCGACCCGGCCGCGTCGACAGCGGCTGTTCGACCTCGAGGCGCGTGAGCTTCTGCTGTACTCGTTTACCTCGTTCCGGCCGGCAGCCGTCGCGACCGTCCTGGTCGTTTTCTTCTTCGCGACTGATCTGATCCTCGAGTTGCTGGTTACCATCGCACAGCCGTTCGGCGGCCCCGAGGGGATCGGTGAGGGGACGACGGCCAGCTACGGGATCCTGACGATCGTCTCGGCGATCAACGGTATCATCATCACGTACGTGTTGAGCGTCGCCTACACGTTCGGGACTTACTACGACTTCCAGCTCGGCCGAACCGGCGAGGACTTCGTCTACGAGCGCGGCCTGCTTCAGCGCTACAGCGGCTCGATCCCAGTCGAGAAGGTCCAGTCGGTGACGGTGACCGCAAACCCTCTCCAGCGGCTGATTGGCTACGCCGGCCTGTGGGTCGAAACTGCCGGCTACGGACCCGACAGCAACGGCGGCAGCCAGTCGGCGGTCCCGCTTGCCAAGCAAGGCCGGGTCCACCGGTTCACCGAGAACCTCACCGGCGTCGAGACGCCGTCGTTTGCCAGCCCACCGCCGATGGCTCGGCGGCGGTATCTCGCTCGCTACTCGATCATCGCGACTGTCATCGTCGCCATCTTCTTCGGCCTCTCGTGGATCACGCCCTTCGAGGCGTGGTACGTTTCGGCGATCGTCTTCCTGGCGGTGCCGCCTGCAGCTCACCTGAAGTACGTCAATCTCGGCTACTACGTCGGGGAGGATCACCTGGTCATCCGCCGGGGCTTCTGGAGCCGACGAACGACCGTGATCCCCTACTACCGGATCCAGACGGTCAACACGCGCCGTTCGATCTTCCAGCGCCGCCTCGGTCTGGCGTCGCTGGTCGTCGACACCGCGAGCTCGCGGACGTTCTTCTGGACGACGCCGACGATCTACGACGTCGACCTCGAGGACGCCCGCGACGTCCACACGACGGGTCGGAAACGCCTCCAGTCGGCGCTTCGCGAGCGCGCTCGCGACGACGAGATGGGGCTGTCGGTCGATTTCACGTGACCTGATATGGTCGGCTCCGACGGCGAACCGTGAATTTCGTTTCGGTGGCTTTTACCTCACCCACCGAGACGTCTCGCCTATGGCAGAGGATGACGAGTTCCGCATCGAGGAGGACAGTCTCGGCGAGATGCAGGTGCCCAAAGACGCCTACTGGGGCGCACAGACCCAGCGGGCCGTACAGAACTTCCCCATCTCCGGGATCACGTTCGGCCGCCGCTTCGTCCGTGCGCTGGGCGTCGTCAAGAAGGCCGCCGCACAGGCCAACCGTGACCTCGGGTTGATCGAGGAGGACGTCGCCGAGGCGATCATCGAGGCCGCAGACGAGGTCATCGCCGGCAAACACGACGACCAGTTCCCGGTCGACGTCTTCCAGACCGGTTCCGGCACCTCGTCGAACATGAACGCCAACGAGGTCATCGCCAACCGCGCCGCCGAGATCATGGGCGCCGAAATCGGCGACCGCGTCGTCCACCCCAACGACCACGTCAACTACGGCCAGTCGAGCAACGACGTCATCCCGACCGCGATGCACGTCGCTTCCCTCGAGGCCGTCGAGAAGGACGTCACTCCCGCACTCGATACGCTTCGGGAGTCTCTCGAGGAGAAAGAGGAAGCGTTCGACGACGTCGTCAAGACCGGTCGCACCCACCTCCAGGACGCGACGCCGGTCACGCTCGGCCAGGAGTTCTCCGGCTACCGCACGCAAGTCGAGAAGGGTCTCGCCCGCGTCGACAAAGTCCGCGAACACCTCGCCGAACTCGCACTCGGCGGCACCGCCACCGGCACGGGCCTGAACACCCACGAGGAGTTCCCTGGCCGCGCCGCCGAGTACATCACCAAGGAGACCGGCGTTCAGTTCCGCGAGGCCGACAACCACTTCGAGGCCCAGGCCGCCCACGACGCGATGAGTGAGGCCCACGGCGCACTTCGCGTCGTCGCCGGCTCGCTGAACAAGATCGCCAACGACCTGCGTCTGCTCGCCTCCGGGCCGCGAAACGGTCTCGGTGAGATCGAACAGCCCGAGAACCAGCCCGGCTCGTCGATCATGCCCGGCAAAATCAACCCCGTCGTCGCCGAGGCCGTCAACCAGGTTCACAAACAGGTCGTCGGCAACGACGCCGCCGTCTCCGCCGGCGCCGCCGAGGGACAGATCGACCTCAACCTCTACAAACCCGTACTCGCACACAACTTCCTCGAGTCCGCCGAACTGATCGCGAACTCGAGTCAGGTCTTCGCCGAGCGCTTTATCGACCCGCTCGAAGCAAACGAGGAGTACTGCGCAGAACGTGTCGAGGAGTCGATGGCGATGGCCACCTCGCTGAACGTCCACATCGGCTACGACAAGGCCAGCGAGGTCGCCAAGACCGCACTCAAAGAAGACAAGACGGTTCGCGAGGTCGTCCTCGAGAAGGGATACCTAGACGAGGAGGAGGCAGACGAGGTCCTCGATCCCGCGAAGATGGCCGAACGGGGTATCCTCGGCCAGGACGACTGAGACGGATTGCCGTAACGATTTCCGGAACATCCACAGCCGGATCGCAGGTGGGTCACACTGACGGCAACCGGTGACGCTTACCGGCAGTCGTCGCACTTCTATCTACTTTCTTACACAGTGGCGCACTGTCGTGTGGCAGACGACTTCGATTCCCGAACGTGACGAAAGCTGGAGAACTCGAGCGTGAGTAAATCAGTGATCCGGTCGGTCTTTTTTCCCGTTAGGTCGACGCTAAATCGACGTAGTGGGGCCGAATCACGGCCGATTACGACGTAATAAAAGAACCCAAGCAGTTTTGTCGGAGGCTCTCGTCTGACGTAATATGCACACTTGTCGTAACTGCAACCAGTCCTTCCAGACCGAGCTCGCCCTCGAGCTCCACCGGGACACGTGCAAAAAGGGACAGCTCTTCTGTCAGGTATGTGGGGACCGATTCCGAGAGGCCGACGCGACTCAGGACGGCTGGCACTACGAGTGTCCGAACGACGACTGTGACGGTGACGGGCTTCAAGAGGACCTGTATCGCGTCGACGACGTTCGAACGACGACCCACTGATACGGACCGCTGTCCCGCCGATCGTCGACCCTGTTCTGGCGATCGGCGGTCATTGGCGACAGTAGATATCCGTCGGCTTCTCTCGACACGTTCTTTGCTTCCGGAGGGTGGCGTCTCTATCTCGACTGTCGTTCGATCACGAGTGGATAAACTCCCAAATAGTTTCCTCTTCACTCGTATAGAACTCCCTATAGGTATTGAAAGAGATAGTATACGCATCGAAGACAAACGTTCTTACTGACCCGGATCCCGGGATCAGCGCTCGTAGCTATATGCCTCCTCGCATACGAAGAAGACAATATATACAGTAAATCGAGTATATGTTTCCTATATCTAGCTATATATTTCGAGTGACACAGATGGCAGTACCACCGAATAGACGCTATCTGCTATGTGAGTATAAACTTTCACTTGTTTATATTTGATCGAATCCGGATTCCCTCGGTTCAGTTCTGTCGGTGATGATCCGATTACGACTCTCCACACGATGTGGACGCCTTCTTTCCGAGAGAGCGAACGTACCAGATGCTCGACTCGTGACTCGAGTCTGGCTACTGTATACTCGTTCTAGATGAACAGAGCTCTAGTTTATCCGTATCGTTGTCGGTTCGTCCTCGGAATGAGGGAAGGGGCCGAGAGCCCCAATAATCGGTATTCAATAGCCGTTCTCGCGAGGTGAACACTTGAACGGCAACAGTACCTTGCTTCCGGATACAAGTATGACCCGTGGTACGTCCTTCGAAAGAAAGAACCGGCGACAGTGTTTTATTGCTCAATCCACGGGTTATCGCGGACTCCCGAACACATTCGTCAATTATATCTCCTTCGGTTCCGACGAGTGAAGATGCCGAAATGATTTCTTCATCATTCCGGTGATTACACCCGTACATATGTAAACTAATGCGCAATATTTTCGCCTTGTTTGCCAGAACGACCGGAGGCGACGCGTGCGGGTGCGAACAACATTAGTTGACCGGTGGCGAAAGAACTGTATAGGCAACGGCCCTACTTGGAGCTAGATCAGCCATGGCGGAAAACCAGACCGACGCCGCACTCGAGGACCTACCGCCGAGTTCGAAATTCATCTACAAGACTCTCGACGACGAGGGTCCGATGACGCTCAAGGCGCTGACCGAGGAGACGCTGCTTTCCTCCAGGACCGTCCGATACGGGCTCGACCAACTCGACGACGTCGGTCTCATCGACTCTTCGCCAGCCTTACACGACGGCCGTCAGACGTGTTACCGACTCGCTGGCGAAGCGTGTGGCGAAGACGAGAGTGAGTCGTCGGTTCTGGTGTCCCCGGAGTGGGTCGAAGAACGACTCTCGGAGTTCGAGCAAGACGATCCGGAACTTCGGCTCGTCGAAGCGGATGCCGAATACGAAGACGGACATATCCCAGGCGCCGTCCAGGTCGACGTCCTCGCCGATCTCGTCGACGTCGACGGGTGTGGAATCGCTGACAAACACTGCTTCGAGAACTACGTCGGCTCCCGTGGCATCACCGAGGAGAGTACGGTCGTGATCTACAGCACCGACGAAAACCAGTACGCGGCGTATCTCTACTGGCTGTTTAAGTACTACCGTCATACTGACGTACGATTGCTCGATGGGGGTAAACGACGGTGGACGGAACTCGGTGGACCGACGACGACCGACCGTCCGACCGTTACCACCCAGGAGTACACCGCCCACTCCGCCGACGAACGGATTCGTGCCTACCGAAGCGACATCAAGTCCGCGCTTGCACGCGACGTCACGATCGTCGACGTCCGCTCACCGGCCGAGTACCGCGGCGAGCAGACCCAGCCGCCGAACAAGAACCTTCCCGAAGC
Organism: Natronolimnohabitans sp. A-GB9; assembly: GCF_030848565.1. GTDB lineage: Archaea > Halobacteriota > Halobacteria > Halobacteriales > Natrialbaceae > Natronolimnohabitans. The sequence continues at coordinate 6,894 of NZ_JAVDDV010000020.1, read as the reverse complement.
ACGGACTGCAGGCCACATTCCGGGCACCGCCCACATCACGTGGTCGGAAGTGATCGACGAACACGGCCAGTTCAAAGACGAGACAGCCCTCGCACAACTCTTCCGTGACCGAGAGGTCCAGCCCGATACGGAGACGATCGTCTACTGTCACGTCGGCGAACGATCGTCGATCGTCTGGTTCGTCCTCTCTGAACTCCTCGAGTACGACGTCGTCTCGAACTACGACGGCTCCTGGATCGAGTGGGGGAACCTCATCGACGCCCCAGTCGAGACCGGCGAGGAGTAACACTGTCGGACAGTATACCCACACGACTCACAGAAATCGTTTCGGCAACCGATCACTGAGTGGCTTCGTCGTCGGTCGATACGACCGCTATAACAGTTTCTGACTGTCCTGAGACGTAGCTGTGTCACATTGACTGCTGGAAAGCGTCGTGACGAACGACGGTTGACGCAATATTTGCATCCACGTTTCGATGACTGACCGTCCCCCGACATTGTTACTCATAAACACAAGTTTAGGTGGTATTGGCCCCGTATTTGGCGGTGTATGGTCCGTATAGTCGTAGTTGGGTCCGGGTCCGGTGGAGCGATGACGGCGAATATCCTCCGTCGCAAACTGGACGCTAGCACGGCCGACATCACGGTCGTCGATAAGAGCACCGATCACTACTACCAACCGTCGTTTTACCTCATTCCGTTCGGCTATCTCGAGCCCGATCAGTCGCGGGACGTCGACGAACTCCTCAAGCCGGGCGTCGAGTTCGTCCACGATGCCGTCACCGGGATCGATCCCGATGAGGAAACCGTCTCACTCGCGGACGGAGACGACCTCGAGTACGATTACCTCGTCGTCGCGACCGGGCACCGACTCGATCCGAGCGCGATGCCGGGTCTCGTCGAAGCCTGGGAAGAACACGACGACGTCTACCCGTTCTACCACTACGAGGCCGCCCTCGAGATGCGCGAGGCCCTCGAGAACTTCGACGGTGGGACGTTCCTCGTCACCCAGCCCGACACGCCGATCAAGTGTCCGGGCGCGCCGCTGAAGCTGACGATGCTCGCGGAGGACTACTTCCGTCGACAGGGCATCCGCGACGACGTCGAGGTCATCATGACCCGCAACGCCGAACACCACTTCGGCGTCCAGCCCTACCGCGACAAACTCTACGAGATCTGGAACGATCGTGACATCGAGTTCAAGGAGAACTTCTCCGTCGACCGGGTCGACCCCGATGCGGGCGTCGTCTACGGTGCCGACGGCGAGGAAATCGAGTACGACCTCTACGCGCCGGTTACGCCACAGTTCGGGCAGAAGGCGATCACCGAAGGATCGCCGCTTGCGGACGGCTCCGAGTCCGGCGAGTACGTCACCATCGACCAACACACCTGCCAGCACGACGACTACGACAACGTCTTCGCGCTGGGAGACTGCGAGAACGCACCTCACTCCAAGACGGCCGCGGCCGCCCGCAAGCAGGCCCACGTCGTCGGGAAGAACCTGACGTCGCTGGTAAACGACCAGCCGATGCTCGAAGAGTACGACGGCTACGCCGCCTGTCCGTTGCTCACGAAGAAGGGGAAGGCGTTGATCGCCGAGTTCGACTACGAGGGACCGATCTCCGCACCTGTCGAGAGCAAGATGAACTGGATCATGGACGTCAACGTCCTCCCGTCGGTCTACTGGGACGCCTGGATGAAAGGCTACGATCCACTCCCGTAACATGGCTCAGAAAGACCAATCGGTAGACGGTGACTTCGGCGATACGCCCTTCGAGGCAGCCGAAGTAAACGAACTCGCTCGCACGCTCGAGGAAAACGACGAGGAACTCGCCGAACTGCTCGAGACCTTAGTCGTCGTCCAGGATCTCTCGGCTGACCTCGCGCCCGAACTCCGCGAGGCTGCCCACGACTCCCGCGAGCCTATCGCCGAGTTACGGACGGCCTTAGAGAAAGAGGAGACGCTCGTGCTCATCCAGCAGGTCGGCGAGAACGCCGATACGCTCGTCGAACTGCTCGAGACGCTCGAGGTCGTCGACGATCTGGTCGGCGATCTGATTCCAGAGCTCAAGACGGTCGTCCGTGAGAACCGCGAGACGATCGCGCGGATCCGGGTCGCACTCGAGCGCGAGGAGACGCTGACCCTGCTCGAACGGCTCGGCGAGAACGAGGAGACGCTGATCGAACTGCTCGAGTTGCTCGACGTGACCTACGAGCTCGCGGAGGACCTGGTTCCCGAGGCTGTAGCGGTCGTCCAGGAGAACCGCCAGCCGATCACGGAGCTTCGGATGATGGTCGCTGGGTTCAGTCAGGCCTATGCCGACGCCGACCTCGAACCCCACCAGCTCGGACAGAATCTCGGGAACATGCTCGTGTTGGGGTGTCAGCTCGGTGACGAGGAACTCATCGACTCCGTCGAGTCGGGCCTCGGTGCGTTCACCGAGGAGGAGCCGCCGAAAAAGATCGGTCTGCTGGGAATGCTCGGTGCGCTTCGCGACGACGACGTCCGGCAAGGACTTGGCGTTCTCGTCGAGTTCCTTCGCCGGATGGGCGCGTCACGATCGAACTAACCCCGGCGCCGACCGTTTCGTTTTCGTTACTGTTTCTCTCCTCTGTGTCTGTTACCACCACCCACGTCACTGTTCTCGAGTAGCGAAATAATCACCCGTATCTCCCGCCATGGACTATAGTCTCCGAAAAGATTTCTTTTTGAATAGGGATTATAGTTGGGCAGTCCGTAAGCTGAAATGCAATGACTGACGAAAGTGACGGGAGTGGATTCCCGCTCATCGGCGACCAGTTCCCTGAACTCGAGGTAGAGACGACACACGGTTCCAAGACGATTCCCGACGACTACGAGGGCAAGTGGTTCGTCCTCTTCAGCCACCCTGGTGACTTCACGCCTGTCTGTACGACCGAGTTCGTCGGATTCGAACAGCGCCGCGAGGAGTTCGAAGAGCTCAACGCCGAACTGATCGGCCTCTCGATCGACCGTGTCCACTCTCACATCAAGTGGACCGAGTGGATCGACGAGGAGATCGGCGAGGACATCGGTTTCCCGATCATCGCCGACGAGAGCGGCGACGTCGCCGACGCGCTCGGAATGGTCCATCCCGGTCAGGGCACGTCGACGGTCCGTGCGGTCTTCATCGTCGACCCCGACGGGATCACGCGCCAGGTCCTCTACTACCCCAAGGAGATCGGCCGCAACATCGACGAAGTGCTGCGCTCGCTCGAGGCACTCCAGACCCACGAGGAGGAAGACGTCGCACTGCCGGCCAACTGGCCCGAAAACGAGAACTTCGGTGACAAAGCGCTGCTCTCCCCGCCGGGAACGGTCGAGGAAGCAGAAGCCCGCGCGGCCGAAGCCGAGGCCGAAGGGTACGAATCGTACGACTGGTGGTTCACGCTGAAAGAGGTCTGATCGGCCCTTCCCGAACGCTCTCGACTTTCGCCACCGAACCCAACCGAGGTCACTCAGCCTATCATCACTGAACGGACACCCCCTCCGGTGTCACGTTCGTTTACCTCGTTTTGCGACGCTCGTCCACGCCGACGACCTTCTACAATAGTGGTATGAACTGCTGTGTCGAGTTCCTGCCGATCGCCGACTCCGGCCCTGGCCATCGGCGGGACGTGACGACAGGAGACCGTCTGAAACGGCGGAGACGACTCGAGCGTCGCCGTCGAGAATAGCGTGCGATATCAGTCGCTTCGATCGTTCTCGCCGTACTGCTCGAGGGACTCCGAGACGGTCCGTTCGGAGACCTCTTCACGTCCCGCTGCAGACATCGCGAGCACGATCGCGTCCGGATCGAGTCCGGCCTCGTCTAACGCGACTGCCTCCGCTTCGACGTCCGTGAGCCCGTCTTCGTAGTACAGTTCGTTGATGCGGTCGTGGTGGCGGCGAGCGAGCGAAAGAGAGAGCTGTTTGATCGATTCGCGTTCGCTTTCGTCGGCGGGAAGGCCGTCGCCGTTGGCCGCCAGTCGGTCCAGTCGGTCGACCGGATCGACGGATTCGCCACTGTCGGAAGACGTCGTCATACGTACGCGTCGGTATGCGAGCTACTTATCTCCGACGGAGACGCTCCAATCAGCCGGCGCGGTAGTCGGCAACGGAGACACTTTTTTAGCCGGCGGACGACACCTCTCCGTACGAATGTACACGGACAACGGATTCGACTACGACGTCGCGGTCGTCGGCGGCGGCCCCGCCGGATTGACGAGCGCACTCTACACGACTCGACTGGGGCTCGATACGTTGATCGTCGATCGGGGTGGTGGTCGTGCCGCGATGATGAAAGAGACCCACAACGTGATCGGGATCGGGGAGGAGACGTCGGGTGCGGAACTGCTCCAGGCCGCACGCGAACAGGTCGAAGGCTACGGTGCCGACTACCGGCGTGGCTTCGTCGAGGACGTCACGCCGATCGAAGACACTCCGGAACCCGTCGAGAACGGATTTATCGTCTCGATGGGAGACGAGGAGTACCGCGTCTGTCGGGTCGTTCTCGCGACGGGCTTTTCCGACGAACGACCCGACCCGCCGCTCCCGCCGACCGGTCGAGGACTCCACTACTGTCTGCACTGTGATGCGTACATGTTCGTCGACGAACCCGTCTACGTGATGGGAACGAACGACGCCGCCGCGTACGTCGCGATGATCATGCTGAACTACACCGACGACGTCGATCTACTCACTCGTGGGGACGACCCCGACTGGAGCGACGAGACGGCCACCATGCTCGAGGCCCACCCCGTCGACGTCGTCACCGCTGAGATCACCGGGATGAACAAGGCCGAAAACGGGTGGCTCGAGTCCTTCGAGTTCGCGGACGGGACGGTCCGACCCTACACCGGTGGGTTCCCGATGTACGGATCGAACTACCACGACGACATCGTCGAGTCACTGGACCTCGAGCGCAACGAGGACGGCACGGTCGCCGTCGACGACGACGGCCGAACATCGGTCGACGGCGTCTACGCCGTCGGCGACCTCACGCCGGGTCACAACCAGGTTCCCATCGCGATGGGCGAAGGCGCAAACGCTGGTATCGCGATCCACATGGACCTGCGGGCGTTCCCCCGCTCGCTCGAGGCGATCGACGAGCAAGGCCCCGTCACCGACGCGGACGTCCCCGCGCTGTCGTCCTCGCTCGAGTCGACCGCCCTCGACCACGAGGGCCACGCCGGCGGGGTCGACGAAGGCTCCGAGACGGACACTGCAGACTGAGACGAACCGCTGTCCGACAGCACCGGGACGACCGTAACCCGGACCCGTCTTGCGGTCTCAGACAGATCGTACGAGTCGACCGCTCGCCCCGACTCGAGCGAGACGACCGGTGGCTGTAACTTCCGTAGATTCTTTCCGGAAAACGCCACCCCGGTCTCGAATGGGACAATTATTCTGGCTGCTCGAACCCTTAAGATTAGGCGGTACAAAGCTGCTACTGCATGGCCGAGGCTATTTCCGCAGCCGAACTACGCGATCGTATCGAGGCAGAAGACTTCGACGTCCTCTTCGACACGCGAGCACCGGAGGACTTCGAGGACTGGCGTATCGCCGAAGCAGAGAACGTCGAGTACTCGGGTTCTGACGACAGGCTCGTCGGCGATTTCGATCCTGAGGCGTACGACACCGACGACGACGTCGTCGTCACCTGTGCGACCGGCCGCTCTGCCGGGATGTTCGCCGAGTACTTAGAAGAAGTCGAGGGCTTCGAGAACGTCGCTCACGTCGAGGGTGGCATGGAAGACTGGAGCCTGGTCTACGACGTCGTCCCGATCGCGACCGAGCGTGACGACCTCGAGATCCTCCAACTGCAGCGTCGCGCGAAGGGTTGTCTGGGCTACCTGATCGGCTCGAAGCGCACCGGCAAAGCCGCGCTCGTCGACGTCACCCGTGCGACCGACGCCTTCGAGGGAGCCGCCGCCGAACGTGGCTACGAGATCGAACGGGTCTTCGACACCCACATCCACGCCGACCACATCTCCGCGGGCCGGGATCTCGCCGAGAAGTACAACGTTCCCTACCACCTCGGCGAACCAGCCAACACGCGTGACCCGCAGTTCGAGTTCGATCCGATCGAACCCAACGAGACGGTCGAGGTTGGCGACGTATCCATCAAGGCGGTTCATACGCCGGGTCACACGACCGGCATGACCTCCTATCTCGTCGAGGACGAGGCCCTGCTGACCGGCGACACGCTGTTCGTCGAGTCGATCGGCCGCACCGAACTCCAGTTCGCCGGCGAGGACGCAAAATCCGGTGCCCGCGTCCAGTACGAGACGCTCCATTACAAGATCGGGACGATGCCCGACCACGTCAAGATCCTCCCCGGACACTTCTCGCTGACCAACTGCGGCGAGTACATCGATGTCGAACCCGGCATGCCGATGTTCTCGACCGTCGGCGAAATCTGGGCGAAAAACGAGATCATCCAGCTCGATGAAGACGAGTTCGTCGAGCACATGTTCGACAACCTCCCGTCCAAGCCGCCGAACTACGAGAAGGTCATCGAGACGAACCTCGGCGTCTACGAACCGGAAGACGAAGACGAACGCAACGAACTCGAACTCGGTCCCAACCGCTGTGCAGCGACCGAAGACAGCGCCGTCGCTGACGACTAACTCGAGGACACGCCTATCTACACGACTATGCTCGGAATCGAAGGTGGAGTTACCGGCGCGTTTGCCGTGGTCGGTTTCATCCTCGTACAGGCGGTCGTCCTCTACGTCGCCTACGGCTGGCTCGAGTCGATCGTCAAGACGATCCGCTCCGATAAGGTGAACTAATCGATGGAGATACTCGGACTCAGTCTGCCGCTGCTCGCGTTGTTCGTGAGCTTCGGCTTTATGGTCGGGGTGTTGTTCGGCTTCTTCGGGATGGGTGGA
>NZ_JAVDDV010000002.1 GCF_030848565.1 Natronolimnohabitans sp. A-GB9 | reverse complement strand
GTATCGACCTGTCGGCACTGACGAGTGGTTCGCGACGGAGCCAGAAACGCTCGAGGAACTCGGTCCGTTCAGCGCGGTGGTCGACGTCGAACAGGGCGTCGAGTACGAGTACCGTGCGGTCGCCGTCGCGAACGACACGCGGGCGACCGGCGAGACGCTAACGTTCCAAAAGGAGAAGGTAGACCCGGACAAGGACCTTCCCGAGGTCGCCACCAAGCCCGCGACCGACGTGAACGAGAAGACGGCAACGCTCAACGGGCAGCTGATCACGCTCGGTGACTTCGGCGAAGTGGACGTCTTCTTCCAGTACCGGATCGTCGGCGCGCCGGAGTGGCTGATGACCCCTGCACAGACGCTCACTGAGCCCGGGCCGTTCAGCGACGAAATCTCGGGCCTCCTCACGGGCGTCGAGTACGAGTTCCGAGCGATCGCCACGGCCAACGACGTGGTCGTCGCCGGACCGATCCAGCGGTTCACGAAGGAGCCCGACGAGAAAGAGCGACGAAAGAAGAAGAAACTCGAGAAGAAGAAACGCGCCTACGAGCGCAAGAAACGCGAGTACAAGAAGTACAAGAAAAAGTACGAGAAGAACCAGACCGATAAGAAGACTCTCGAGAAGAAAAAGCGCGCCTACAAGGACGCCAAGCGAAAGTACGAGAAATACCGGAAGCAATACTGGAAATACAAGCGGAAGAAAATCGCCTACAAGCACGAGAAAAGCGAGTACAAGAAATACAAGAAGAAGTACGAGAAAGGTCGCGTGAACAGGAAGAAATACAAGAAGAAGAAAGGCGCCTACAAGGACAAGAAACGCGCCTACAAAAAGACGAAGAAGAAATTAAAGTGCTGAAACGGTAACGGCGACTGATACTGTCGGACAACACGATTCGACGATCGGTCGCGAAATCGTGGCCGTCACCCGCGGGACGGCCGCAGTCGCGCGACCGACGTCTCACTGACTGCTGTCCGACAGTATGAGCACTCTCTTATACGCTCTACTCCCTTTCGTGCCGGCCGCGGCCGCGGTCGCTTCCCGCTGGCTCAGTTCACTGGTCTGACTCGAGCGCTTCCTCGGCGCGTCGGATCACGTCCCTGATCGCTAGCCCGGTTTCGGCTGCGACGGCCGCCGCGTCGTCGTACTCCGCGCTGACGTCGTAGACGTTGCCCTCGCTATCGCTCGCGATTTTCACCGGCACTTCGTAGACTTCGCCGTCGACCTCGAGGGTCACCGTCTCGAACTCCCGCTCGGCGATCCACCGGTAGGCCGCCCCCGCATCGCGAACGCCCAGCGTGCCCGTCTCTACGGCGAGCGCTCGAGCCACTCGCTCTCGATCGGCCGGCTTGCAGATCACCTTCACGAGGTGGCCAGGTCGGGACTTCTTCATCGTCACGGGTACAATCGAAATGTCCCGCGCGCCCGCGTTGGCCAGCCGCTCCTGGAGGCCGCCGAGGACCTCCGGCGTGGCGTCGTCGAGAGTCGTCTCGAGGACGGCGATGTCGTCTTTCACCAGCCCACCCCGTCCACTGCCGTCGCCGACCAGGACCCGCAGAACGTTCGGATGAGGGTCGAGGTCGTAGCCGCCGGCGCCGTAGCCCGAGGCCTCGAGGTCGAGCGACGGCAGCGACTCGACGCCGTCGGCGAAATGACCCAGGATCGCAGCGCCGGTCGGCGTCAGCAGTTCGGCGTCGACTGGCCCGCCACGCAGCGACCAGTCGGCGCGTTCGGCGATCTCGACGACCGCCGGCGTCGGGACGGGGTACTCCCCGTGGCTCATCGAGGTGGTGCCGCCGCCGGTCGACAGCGGCGTGGTGACGATCTCGTCGGGCTCGAGGTCGCGGACCAGTAAGGCGGCGCCGACGACGTCCGCGATCGCGTCGTCGGCACCCACTTCGTGGAAGTGGACGTCCTCGAGGGACTCACCGTGGACGCTGGCCTCGGCCTCGCCGAGCAACGCGAAGATCGCGAGCGCGTCGTCTTCGACCGCTGGCTCGAGGTCCATGTCGGCGACGATCTCGCGGACCTCGAGGTAGCTGCGGTGGGGGCCGTGGCCCTCGGCGTGGACGCCGTGGTCGTGGTCTTCGTGTCCGTGACTGTGGTCGCGACCGTGACCGTGGTGATGTCCGCTGTGGTCGTGTTCGTGTGTGTGCTCGGTCCCGTCTCCATCGCGGTCCGACGGCGCGTCGTCGTCGGTCAGGAAAACGTCGACCGTCGTCGACGAGATACCACACTCGACCGTCTCGTCGATCCGATACGCCACCTCGAGACTGTCGGGTACGGCCTCGAGGACGTCGGGGTCGGCGCCGGCGTCGAGCAAGGCGGCCAGGATCATGTCGCCGCTGGCCCCCATGCGGCCGTCGAACGCGAGGACACGCATACGTAGTCGACCGACTGGCACGGCCAAAAAGCCACCCGCTCGGTTCGCTCGAGGATCGACGGTGTCATCGACACGGCGGGTGTCGATACCACCAAAACCGACCGATGCCGGTACAGCTATGTATCTCCCTCCCTCAATTAGATATGGTAGCACCTAGCACAGGCAACGACTTGGGCTAGCAAAACAACTATCCGCACACGTAGCGGAGTAATCCATATCGCGGTTCATTCCGAATCATGAACGAAGTTCAACTGGAGGTTGCGAAGGCGTACCCGAACGACTCGGGTCGTGGTATCGCCCGACTCGACCCGGACACGCTGTTGCATCTGAAGCTGAGTCCGGGCGACATCATCGAGATCGAAGGCGCGGACACCACCGCTGCGAAGGTCTGGCGTGCCGATCGCCAAGACTGGAACACGGATACGGTCCGTATCGACGGCTTCACCCGCCAGAACGCCGATGTCGGGATCGGTGAGCGAGTGACGATCCGGAAGGCCGAGGCCACGAAGGCCGACAAACTCACCCTCGCGCCGCCCGAAGAGGCGTCGGTCCAGTTCGGTTCCGACGCGGCGGGGATGGTCAAACGCCAGATCCTCAAACGGCCGGTCGTCGGTCGCGACATCGTTCCCGTCATGTCCTCGACGAACCACCCGTTCATGCGATCGCCGGGGCAAGCAATCCCGCTGATCGCCGTCGAGACCGAACCGGAGGGAGTCGTCCTCATCACCGAGGACACCGACGTCGAACTCCGCGAGGAGCCAATAAGCGGCTTCGAGAAGACCGGCGGGGGCATCACCTACGAGGATATCGGCGGGCTCCAAAGCGAGATCCAGCGCGTCCGGGAGATGGTCGAGTTGCCGATGAAACATCCCCAGATCTTCAAGAAACTGGGGATCGAGCCCCCACAGGGTGTCCTCTTACACGGGCCGCCCGGCACCGGGAAGACGCTGCTCGCGAAGGCCGTCGCCAACGAGACCTCCGCGAGTTTCTTCTCGATCGCGGGGCCGGAGATCATCTCCAAGTACTACGGTGAGTCCGAACAGCAGCTGCGAGAGATCTTCGAGGACGCCAGCGAGGAGTCCCCGTCGATTATCTTCATCGACGAACTCGACTCCATCGCGCCCAAACGCGAGGACGTCACCGGCGAGGTCGAACGCCGGGTCGTCGCCCAGCTGCTGACGATGATGGACGGCCTCGAGGCACGGGGCCAGGTCATCGTCATCGCGGCGACGAACCGCGTCGACAGCGTCGATCCCGCGCTCCGTCGACCCGGCCGATTCGATCGTGAGATCGAGATCGGCGTCCCCGACGAGGTGGGTCGCGAGGAGATCCTCCAGATCCACACCCGTGGGATGCCCCTCTCGGACGACGTCAACCTCTCACACCTGGCCGACGAGACCCACGGTTTCGTCGGCGCCGACATCGAGAGCCTGACCAAGGAGGCGGCGATGAAGGCCCTGCGGCGGTACTTACCCGAGATCGATCTCGACGAGGAGGACATCCCGCCGAGCCTGATCGACCGGATGATCGTCAAACGGGAGGACTTCCGTGGCGCCTTAAACGAGGTCGAACCGTCGGCGATGCGGGAGGTGTTGGTCGAGTTACCCAAGATCTCCTGGGACGACGTCGGTGGGCTCCACACTGCCAAAGAGCAGGTCCAGGAGTCCGTCGAGTGGCCGCTGAACAACCCCGAGCGGTTCGCTCGACTGGGGATCGATCCACCGGCCGGCGTCTTGCTCTACGGTCCACCCGGTACCGGGAAGACGCTCATGGCGAAAGCCGTCGCCAACGAGACCAACGCGAACTTCATCTCGGTGCGTGGCCCGCAACTCCTCTCGAAGTGGGTCGGCGAATCGGAGAAGGCCATCCGCCAGACCTTCCGCAAGGCCCGGCAGGTCTCGCCGACGGTGATCTTCTTCGACGAACTCGACGCGCTCGCACCCGGCCGGGGCGGTGAGACCGGCTCGAACGTCTCCGAACGAGTCGTCAACCAGCTGCTGACCGAACTCGACGGCTTAGAGGAGATGGAGAACGTGATGGTCATCGGCGCGACCAACCGGCCCGACATGATCGACCCCGCACTGCTGCGGTCGGGGCGGTTCGACCGGCTGGTCATGATCGGCGAACCCGACGTCGACGGGCGCGAACGCATCCTCGATATCCACACCCAGGACACCCCGCTGGCCGCGGACGTCACCCTGCGGGAGATCGCCGAGATCACCGACGGCTACGTCGGCAGCGACCTCGAGTCGATCGCCCGGGAGGCAGCCATCGAGGCGCTGCGTGAGGACGAGACGGCCGACGTCGTCGAGATGCGTCACTTCCGCCAGGCGATGGAGAACGTCCGGCCGACGATCACCGACGACATCTTAGACTACTACGAACAGATCGAAGAGGAGTTCCAGGGCGGCTCGGCGGGTCCAGGACCGACGGGTCGACGCGACAGTCGGATCGGCTTCCAGTAATCGGTCTGCTGTCGTCACGTTCCGTCGGTTGCCGACCCCGTGTGGCGATCGGCGGACGATCGGGACAGCAGTCCGAACACCTCGACGATCGCGATCTCCAGTTTTCGGCGGCTATTTCGACGGCTCGAGTCGATACGAGTCCATACTGTGAACCGATCGCGATGGGTTCCGACGTCGACACAGTTTCGTTACCGTTCTGTGAGACGAACGGGTCGTAAGCGGCGACTAAACGCAGTATATTTCGATTGGGCCGCTCGTGCCTCGAGGATGGTCGATCTCCCGATCGACCGAAAGCGCCCGTGGAACCCGTGATTACTCGGTTCGGCACGACCTTCGATTCCATAAGCGGTCACATCTGTGTGAAACGCTCGCACCCATATATGTGCCAGCAGTCAGCTAGATGAGATGTATCCAAGGCCGATGTCGAAATCTTCTACCGCTGGTGATCGGGCGGCCGGTGACCAGCACGGCGACACGTCCCGTAAAGCGGTCGAGGAACAGGACGATAACGACCCGAACGACGAACTCGTACTCGAGACCGTCGCGCCGACGCTCGCGAAACCGATCCGCAAGGCCGGATTCTGGGGTGCGATCGTTCTGTCGGTAGTGTATCTCCCGGTCCTCGCCAATGGCCTGTCGTCGTCGCTCGAGTTCGGCGTCTTTCTGGGCGTACTCGGGGTCCACCTCGGCGCGCTGTACGTCGGACACGCCCACCGACGCGAGTGAGGGCGGTCACCGACGTAGCATGGTGGCGATCGCGGTTACGAGACGAAAGCGAAAGCGAAAGCGGGGCCGCTACTGGTGCTCCACGGGGGCGCTGATGGGGCATTCGACCGATCGAACGGACGATGGCGGTCGGTCGTCTTTAGAGCGAGGAGAGCTGGCGGAGTTCGGGGTCCTCCTCGGTCTGTCTGAACTGCTCGAGCAGCGGCTTGATGTCCTCGAACCCGTCGTCAAGGACGATGTCGCCGCTTCGCAGGTCGTAGTCGATGATGCCGTAGTCCGCGAGCCGCGGGAGGTGGTTGTGGACCAGCGAGACGTAGATCTGCTGTCTGATCTCCTTGTCGACCTGGTCGGGCCGTACGTCGCGTTCCCAGGCAGCGATCTCGGTGACGAGGTCTTCGACGTTTCCACCGCCGCGTTCCGCCAGCTGGTAGAGCAGGTATCGACGCTGGGACTCGGCGAGCAGGGAGCAGGCAGCCTCCATCCGGGTAGCGGTCGCGTCGTTCATATCTCTGCCAAGGCCCCTGCCGGTATTACCCCTGCTGCCAACACAGATAGGCCGGCTCAACTGAACAGTCGCTACTCGAGCAGGACGATTTCCTACGATACGAGGTGCAGAGACGGTCATACCACCGATTCATGAATTCGTGGCGTTGTCGTCTCGTCGCTCGAGTCGGTCTCGGGCCACTCCATGGAGATGGCAGGCGACGAGGTGCGTTCCGTTCCCGAGTTCGGGATCCTCGCGTTCACAGACGCTCTCGTAGGTCTCGCGCAGTTGGGTCACAGCGCCGTCCCAGTCGCCGGCCGCTAGCTCGGTGAGCGCATCGGTGACGATCTCGTCGTGGGGCTCGGGAAGCGGTTCGTCGAGCAGTCGCGATTTCAGCGTGGCGACGAACTCGGGGACATCCGCGGACTGGACGGCGCCGTCCGCGACGTCGAATCTCCCGTCGTCGCCGACCGACTCGAGCGAGACGTCCCGGCGTTCGATCCGTTCGCGAAGCGTCATCAGTTCCCGGTAGGTCTCCTGGTCGATCTCGAGGTTTTCCGGCGGGATCACCATCGGACACCTGGTCCGGAACCGACAGCCACTCGGCGGGTCCCGCGGCGAGGGGACGTCGCCGGCGAGTGTCTCCCGATCGCGCTCGCGTTCGTCGGTCGAGGCCCGGGGGACGCTCTCGAGCAGCGCCTGCGTGTAGGGGTGTTTCGGGGACTCGAAGAGGTCGTCGACGGGGCCGACCTCGACGATCTCGCCCAGATACATCACGGCCACGCGGTCACAGACGTGACGGATCACGGAGAGATCGTGACTGATCAGAAGGTAGGTGAGTTCGAACTCGTCTTGCAGGTCGTCGAGTAAGTTCAACACCTGGGCCTGGACCGAGACGTCGAGTGCCGATGTCGGCTCGTCGAGCACGAGAAAGTCGGGTTCCAACGCCAGCGCACGGGCGATACCGATCCGCTGTCGTTGTCCGCCCGAGAACTCGTGGGGGTAGCGATCGAGCTGGTCGGCCGAGAGTCCGACGCGCTCGATGAGGTTCCGGACGCGTTTGCGTCGGTCGTCTTTTCCCCCGACGGCGTGGATGTCGAGGGGCTGTCTGACGATTTCGCCGACCGTCATCCGCGGATCGAGACTGGAAAAGGGGTCCTGGAAGACGATCTGGGCCCGCCGACGGAACGCGTCGAGGTCGTCGCCCTCGAGTTCGGAGACGGTCTCGCCGTCGAACACGATCCGGCCGTCGGTCGGCTCCTGGAGGCGAAGCAGTGTCTCGCCGGCGGTCGACTTTCCACAGCCCGACTCGCCGACCAGTCCCAGCGTCTCCCCCTCGTAGATCTCGAGGCTCACGCCGTCGACGGCACGGACGGGAACCGGGTCCTCGCCCAGCAGGCGATCGAACAGCGAGTCGTTCTCCCAGAAGTACTTCTGCAGGTCGTCGACGCGGACGAGTGGCTGGTTCGATCGCTCGGTGCTCATCGGCGGTCACCTCCGGCGTCGTCGACTGGCGGCTCCGCACGGTCCGGTTGGACGTCCGTTTCCGTCCGATCGGGATCGGCGTGCTTGTCGGCGGCGACACGTTCCGTCTCGCCGAAGTACTCGTCGGGCAACGCCCGTGACTCGCCGTAGCTTCTCTCGGCGAGGACACACCGGGCCGCATGATCGTCGCTGCCCGCGGCGTCGAACTCCGGTGGATGCTCGAGACACGCCGCCATGGCCTTCGGACACCGATCGGCGAAGTAACACCGGTCGTCCATCGCTTCGTCGAGCAGACTTGGGACGTTTCCCGGGATCGGCTCGAGCCGGCCGGCCGCGCCCTCGAGGTCGGGGATCGAGCCGAGCAGCCCCTCGGTGTAGGGATGGACGTGATGGTCGAAGACGTCCTCGATCGTGCCCCGTTCGACGATCTCACCGGCGTACATGACGCCGACTCGGTCACACATCCGGGCGACGACGCCGAGGTTGTGCGTGATCAGCAGGATCGTCATTCCGGTCTCGGCCTGGAGCTCGTCGAGGAGATCGAGGATCTGAGCCTGGATCGTCACGTCCAGTGCCGTCGTGGGCTCGTCGGCGACCAACACGTCCGGCTCGCCGGCAAGCGCCTGGGCGATCATCGCTCGCTGGAGCATTCCGCCGGAGTACTCGTGGGGATACTCGTCGGCCCGTTCGACGGGGTCGGGGATGCCGACGAGTTCGAGGAGTTCGACCGCACGATCGCGGCTGTCCTCAGTAACGTACTGCTTCGAGGGAAGAAGCGTCGAGAGCGCGTACGACGTCAGCGAGTACTCGTCGCCGCGAGTGCGTGCCCTCGTCGAGCGAGGGGTCGCCGTCGCCCGCCGCTGGACTTCGACGGCCTCCGCGAGCTGTTCGCCGACCGTCAGGCTGGGGTTGAAGCTGCTCTCGGGGTCCTGGAAGATCATACTGAACTCGGTGCCCCGGAGCGACCGCCGGACCGACTCGGGAAGTTGCCGGAGATCGACCGCGTCGCCGTCGACGGCCGCGGGGTGGTCGTCGCGGACTGCCTCGGCGAGGTCAGCGTTTCGATAGCGGATCTCGCCGTCGGTGATCCGTCCTGGCGACTCGATCAGATCCACGATCGAACGGGCGGTCACCGACTTTCCGGAGCCACTCTCGCCGACGATACCGAACACTTCACCCCGGTCGATCCGGAGATCCAACTCCGAGACGGCGTTTATCTGTCCCTCTTCCGTGAAGAATCGCGTCGACAGTCCGTTCACCTCGAGTATCGGTTCGGTCACGTTAGACACCTCCTTCGCCCTCGATGTTCGGGTCGAGGGAGTCCCGCAACCAGTCGCCGAGCAGGTTGATGCTGATCACCGCCAGTACGATCGCGATGCCCGGAATCGTCGAGATCCACCAGGCCGTCCGCAGGTAGTCTTCGCCCTGGTAGATGTCGTACCCCCACGACAGCGTCGTCCCCGAAAAGCCAAGGTACGCAAGCGAAGCCTCGAGCAGGATGATCGCCGCAACCTGGATCGTCGCGAGGACGATGATCGGCGTGACGCTGTTCGGGAGGACGTGTTTTCTGATGATCGTCAGATCGCTGGCTCCCATGCTCCGGGCGGCTTTGACGTACGCCTCGCTTCTAACCGCGAGTGCCTCGCCTCTGGCGACCCGGGCGAACCAGACCCAGTTGACGAGCGCGACGACGAGGGTGACGGTGCCGGGCAACACCGCCGACTCGGGCATCCCGTCGACGAGGCCGGCTCTGACGATCGGGTCCGGAATCGCGATCTCGCCGCGTCCGAAGACGCCGATCAACGCCACCGCGAGGACGAGCGACGGGAACGCGAGCATCATGTCCGCGACGCGCATCAGCGAGTCGTCGATCCGGCCGCCGTAGTAGCCGGCGACGAGGCCGAATGGAACGCCGAACGCGGCTGCGATCCCGGCTCCGAGGATCCCGACCATGAGCGACGTCCGCGCGCCAAAGAGGACCCTCGAGTAGACGTCCTGTCCGAGGTTGTTGGTGCCGAGGTAGTGGTCCTCGCTCGGTTCGACGGTGTGGGCGACCTGTTCACGGCCGTCCTCGCCCTCCTCCCAGGTGTGGGTCTCGTGGCTCACGCCCCAGGGTGGATACGGGCTCCCCTCCTCGTCGTAGTGCCCCGTCGTGGTCGGATCGTGGGTCGCCAACACGGGGGCGAAAAGCGCAAGCAGCAGGATCGCGATCATGATCGTGAGGCCGAGTTTGGCCAGCAGGC
Source organism: Natronolimnohabitans sp. A-GB9 (assembly GCF_030848565.1). GTDB lineage: Archaea > Halobacteriota > Halobacteria > Halobacteriales > Natrialbaceae > Natronolimnohabitans. The sequence goes on along the minus strand of NZ_JAVDDV010000002.1, from coordinate 464,788 downwards.
TCTCGCGGAACTCGCGTTTCAGGCTCGAGCGAAGCCGGTTGGAGATCATTCGGCGGTCACCTGCGGGTTGAGAGCGGCGTAGATCGTGTCGACGACGATGTTGATGAGGACGAAACTGACGGCGATGAAGATGAGGATCCCCTGTGTGAGCGGCCAGTCGTCCGAGCGGATCGAACTGATGAGCCGCGATCCGAGGCCGGGCCAGTTGAACACCTCCTCGGTGATCACTGCGCCGCCGATGAGGGTCCCGAGTTGTAGTCCGAGGACGGTGACGATCGGGATCATCGTGTTCTTGAGGACGTGTTTGTACCGGATCAACACGCCCGGGAGTCCCTTCGCTTCGGCCGCCGTCACGTACGGTTTGCCGAGTTCGTCGACCATGCCGCTGCGGGTCAGTCGGGTGATCAACGCGGTGAAAAACGTCCCCAGCGTGATCGCCGGCAAGACGATGTGGCGGGCCCACGCGAGGAGATCGTTCGCGTGGCCCGTCGTCACCAGCGAGACGACCGCTTCGCCGAGTCCCACGGACCGGCCGCTGCTCGGGAAGATCCCCCACTGAACCGCGAACAACAGGATGAGCATGATCCCGAGCCAGAAGTTCGGCGTGCTGATGCCGACCAGCGAGAACGTCGTCGCCCCGTAGTCGGCCGGCTCGTTGCGTCTGGTCGCGCTGACGACGCCAAGCGGGATCGCGATGACGATGGCGACGACCGTCGCGGCGAGTGCCAGTTCCAGCGTCGCCGGCACTCGCTCTACGACCATGATCTCCACTTCCCGTCTGGACTGGTAGGAGTAGCCTAAGTCACCGACGACCAGCCCCTGGAGATAGTCGACGTACTGTACGTACAACGGTTCGTTCAGCCCCAGATCCTCCCTGACCTGTTCCTGGAGTGTCTCCGAGGCGCCGGGGCCGAGGATGACCGCGACCGGATCGCCCGGCGCGACGACACGAATGCCAAACGTTACCGTCACGACTCCCCAGATGACGAGCAGGCCCTGCAGCGTTCGTCTGAGCAGAAACTTGGCGAGAGACATCGAGTCAGTCGGTCAGTTTCGGTGTTAGTGGTGTCGTGGGCGCCAAGCGCTGTCGATCGCCCGAATCGCGACGCGTGATGTGTCGGCTACCGATACGGACGACGGTAGCCGTCGGTTCCGCTCGCGATAGTCGGGCGTTACAGCTCCATCTCTCCTGGATTGATCCGCTCGTCGCCTCGAGGCTCCCACTCGAGGTCGGAACGCACCCCGTAGACGCTCTCCTCGTTGTGGAGGAACACCCAGGCGGCCGCCTCGTGGATCTCCTCGTTGATGTCCTGGAGGAGCTGTTCGCGTTCGTCCTCGTCCTCGACCGTCTGGCTCTCGAGGATCGCCTCCTCGATGCGTTGATCGAGCACCGGCTCCTCGAGGTCCTCCTCGAGGAAGTTGTAGGAGGCCTGTCCCTCGACGAACCACGGCTCGAGCCCGTAGTTCGAGTCGTAGGTGGGGTTGCCCCAGCCGATGAGGAAGAAGTCGGGTGCGGTCGTCGGATCGCCGTCGAGAACCATCTCGACGAGGTCCTCGAACGGGACGATCTCGGCCTCGCAGCTGACGGTGTCCAACTCGTCGATCTGGCTGGCGGCGTACTCGGCGATGTCCGTGTCGTTCAGGTAACGTCCGTCGGGACAGGTGAGGGTAAGCGCTTCGCCCTCGTAGCCGCTTTCCTCGATCAAAGACTCCGCTTCGTCGGGATCGTAGGGGTAGGGCTCGAGGTCCGGATTGTGACCGAAGTGATCCTCGGGGACCGGCTGGCTCATCGGCTCGCCGAACCCGTCGTTGATGTCGCTGATGATCGCCTCGTTGTCGACCGCGTAGTTCATCGCCTGTCGGAACGCCTGGCTATCGAACGGTTCGTCGTCGTTTGGCATCACCAGGAAGATGTTCCGGAAGCTGACGACGGTTCGAATATCGAGTCCCTCCGCCTCGCTGATGTCGTGGACGTCCGCCGGCGGAACGTTCGTTACGACGTCGCTGGCCTCCGTCTCGAGGTCGGCGACCCGGGTGCTGTCCGTCGAGATCGCCTGGAATCGGAGCTGGTCGAACGGCGGTTCCTCGCCCCAGTAGTCGTCGAAGACCTCGTAAACGGCGTGTTCCTCGGCCTGAAACTCGACGAGCTGGTAGGGGCCGGTGCCGTTCATCTCGTCGGCGATCGGCTGCTCGCGTTCCTCGACCCACTCCTCGTCGACGACGCGGGCGAAGACGCCCAGTCCCGTCTCGGCGAGTTCGGGGTTGACCTCGTGTTCGACGAGGACGGTCGTCTCGTCCTCGGCTTCGGCCCCGGTGATCCCGGTCATCCCGTCGGCCTGTGGGCTCGGAATCCCGACCTCCTCGTCGACCTGTCTGTCGATGGTGTACGCGACGTCCGAGGCCGTCATCTCGTCGCCGTTGTGGAAGACGACGTCGTCACGCAGCGTCAGTTCGATCTCGCCGTCGTCGACGTGTTCCCAGTCGGTGACGATTCGCTCCTGGATCTCGCCGTCGGGCGTGAGATCGAACAGCGGTTCGTACACCGGATCGAACACGTTGTACGCGGGCGTCGCGTTGTGATCGTTCGGATCGGCGTTCCCGGCCAGTTCCCCCTGCGTGACGACGAACTCTTCCGGTCCTTCGCCGCCGAGACACCCCGCGACCGCGCCGAGTGTCCCCGCACCCGTCGCGGTCAGAAACGCCCGCCGACTCGTCCATCCACTGCCATGCTGAGACATACCACCCTATAGATCAGCAGAATATATAGATTTGGTGACACAAACACGATTCGATGAAATACATCCCTTCCTGTATATCGGAACCGAATACTGTCATCGAAACTGCTTATACCCGATTTGTCCGGGATAGAAGGACTCTACTCCGAGAATAGCGCGAATTACATCCGTGGTGTTTGTTATCGGGGACAGAATAGTTAAGTTGGCGAGTCACTTAGACGCTCACATGGCCGCTCACGGCCGGTCTGCACTGCGGGACCTGTTCGACGAGTCGCCCACACCCCACATCGCCCATCCCCCGCGGACTCACCATCGGGATTTCTACGTCGCTACCGACGGGTCCTTCCGGGAATCGGGCGGCGGACTGGGCGCCGTCATCGAAGCACGCGACGGAACGCGTGTCGCCCGCGTCGCGACCACGGACACGCCACCCGACAACAACGTCGCCGAGTACCGGGCGTTGCATCTCGGACTCGACGTTCTGGCAGCCCGTGCACCGCGAGACGCCTGCGTCGGCGTCCTCGTCGACCACGACGCACTCGCCAGCAACGTCAACAGCACCATCCTCGCGACGAACCACCCGGACGGGAAACCGCCGCGTCCCGTCTCCGTCCCGGCCGACACCCGGTATCACTGGCGCGGGATTCAGGCGCGGCTCAACGGCTTCGGCGAGGTCAGGGCCGCCCGAATCGACAGCAACCAGAACCCTGCCCACCCCCTCGCGAACGAGCCCGAACGTTACCAGCACGTCAACCGGAAGCCGGCACGCTGTGTCCTCCCCGAACGGCCGGAACCGGACCCCGTACCGGCCGAGTTCCCGCCGCCCTCGCGGGCCGACCGCAACGGCGGTAGCGGTCGCGCCTCGGACTGATACGGATTGCTGTACCGATGTGCCGGCGTAACCGCCGCCCGGGTCGCGGGGACGCCGGCACTGACGTACAGTAATACTGTCGGACAGAACTATTGTGAGAAGTTGCCGCTTCCGTCCGGCGAATTCTCTTCAGTGACTTCTGTCCGGCAGTATAAACCGTATGAGTGCCTACGACGCGTTCGGCACATCGCCGTGTCGACGAGCGGTGAGCCGCGACCGCCTCTCGCGTTCACGTGAGCGGAACCGCCACCGTTATCTCGCCGGTTCCGCGATGCACATTCGATGAGCCTCCGCGTCGCCGTCGCCGCCCCGTTCATCCAGAACGGAACCCGTCGTCTCCAGGAAAACGAGTTCGTCGTCGCACTCTCGCTGGACCGCGACTGGTTCTCGCCCGACCAATCGAAACGCCTGATCGACGTCGCGACCCACGAGGGACTGCTCGAGCGCACCGACGACGCCCTCGAGGTGACCTTCGATCCCGCCGACGTGACCGTTCCCGACGAGTTCGTCCCCGACGAGGATCTCCTCACGGAGCGGTCGGCGTTCGAACGCGTTCTCGAGGCCCTCGTCGCCGAGGGGACCGAAAAGCACGAGGCCGTCGGCGCGATCAACCAGCTCCAAAGCGAACTGGACGTAGCGATCGAAGCCGCCGCCGTCGTCTACGCCCGCCGACAGGGGATCGACGTGAGCGAACTGGCCCCTGCTGCCCGTGACGAGTTGACCGAAGCCGAAGGGCGTTAGTCGTCGGCCACCCGACCGGGAGACATGGTCGAAGAGCGGATCACCGACGGGCGCCGGATCGCCGAACTGCTGGCTTCCGAACTCGACGGCCGCGAGGACGGCGGCCTCGCGCCGATCGACGTTACGAACGCCGACCGCGACGTCGAGCCGACGGCCGATGGCGCACGCGCATACGACGTTACGTGTGGTGAGGAGCAGATTGCACAGGTCTTCGTCCACGAGGATCGTGCCCGACTCGAGTTTGCGGTCGAGCAGGATCTCGCGGCCGAGACCGCCGAGGATCTCGCGTTGCGCGTGCGGCCGAAAGCGACCGACCCACCACGGACGCTCGTGTTCCTCGAGAGCGGTGCCGAAGTCAAACGGGGGACGGACGTCGTCAAGCGGGTGAGTCGCACGCTCGAGGGGAACTAGTACCGTTTCAGTAGTCGTCGGGATCGATCCGTTCGCGGTCGACGTAGACTGTCACCGACTCCTCGTCGACCGTCAGGTCGGTGATCGAGCCGGCATAACGGAACCGCTGGTAGTCCGACTCGATCGTGCCGGTGGCCGTCGTCCCGTCCTCGATGGAGGCGTACTCGCTCGAGTCGTCCCAGGCGATCGTCTCGATCCAGCCGTCGACGCTGACCTCGTAGGACCCCGACGAGCCGTCGCTGACGATCGTCAGGATATGATCGTGGTCGTCGCCGTACTCGCTCGGGTCGATCTCCTCGCCGTCGAGGGTGACACGGGCCGTCCCGTCGATCGTCAGCGACTCGAGGTCGCCGTCGAACGCGAAAGCGTCGCGCCAGCCGTGTAGCTGTCCGCTGACGCGGCCATCCTCGATCGAGGTATCGTCGTCGATCGACGCATCCGCGTCAGTCGTCGGTTCGACGGCTCCACTGACGCGGAACTCGTATTTCGTCTCACCGGTCGATCCGACGCCGTCGATCACGAGCGTCTGCTCGAGGCCCGCGGCGGCGTCGTGCCACGGCATGTCGTCTTTCCAGTCGTTGCCAGTCGCACCCTCGAGGGGGAACTGCTCGAGGGACGATAGCTCGCCGTCGACGAGCAGGTCGGCCGGCCCGTCGACAGTGACGTCGACGAGTTCCGCGTCGAACGCCCAGGTGTGGCGGCCGTCGACGACGCGTCCCGCGGCGCGGGTGCCGTCGTCGCTGACCCACGTCGACGCCGCGTCCGTCGAGGGCTCGAGCTCGCCGTCGTCGACCTCGAGATAGTAGTCGGTCGGCTCGTCCTCGCCCTCGGCATCGAACGCGGCGGTCTGCTGGGAGTCGCCGCTGTCGTCGCCGTCGTCGCTGTCGTCGCCGCTGACGACGAGGGCGCCCGCCGCTGCGGTGCCTACCACTGTCGTCGCCCCTGCCAGTTTCAGATACGATCGTCGGCCAACTGACGTGTCGGCGTCGCCCGTACTGCTCTGAGCGGTGGATTCACCGCTCCGAGCTCCGTCATCCGTACTCGAAGGATCGCGTGCCATGTGACCGGTAGTTCCCGTCCCTAAATATAAACTTTCTCTTACATAATATCTAAAATAAGGTGACAGTCATCGTTTCGTGACCGAACGGGCTGTGATCGACGGGTCGCTACTCCGCTGTGGCGAGGGACTCGAGCAGCGCCGGCACCGCTGTCGCAACCGCCGACTGCTCGACGTGGGCGATCGCCCGTGGATCCGGCTCGGGGCCGTCCTCGAGCACCACCTGAACGGCGTCCAGTCCGGCGTTGGTCGCGCCGTAGATATCGGCCTCGATCTCGTCACCGACGTAGACGGCCTCGGCCGGATCGACGGCCAGTTCGGTCGTGATCGCCTCGAAGGCATGTCGGTCGGGTTTGCCGGCCTCGAGTTCGCCGGTCACGATCGCGGCGTCGAAGCGGTCCTCCCAGCCAAGCGTCTCGAGTTTGTCCCGCTGGGCCCGAACGGGACCGTTAGTCAGCAGGCCGACCCGGTACTCGGATCGCAGCTCCTCGAGCATCGACTCGACGTCGGGCAGCGACTGGAGCGTTGCCGCGATCGTCTCGCGGTAGGCGTCGGCGACCGCCTCCGGGTCCGCCTCGGACTCTCGGCCCTCGAGGAGGTCGGCGAAAATGGGTTCGCGCGTCTCGCGGGTGAGGTTGCGCCGGTGGGCCTCGAGGTACTCTTCGCGGGTGATCGGCGGGGCGTCGGCGGCCTCGACGGCCTCCCGCAGGATGGTTTCACGGTCCCGAGTCGGCACCGCGAGCGTGTAATCGAGGTCGAAGACGACCGCCTGTGGCATAGACGTTATCGGGGGCTCGAAGTGGTTGAAACTATCCTTCGAACTCACCGCTTGGTGACACGGTGCGGAGAACGATCACTTCCGGTATTCTTAATTCACCCGAATCGCCAGTTCGTACCGAATGGTCACAGAGGTAGCACTCACCGTTGATCTCGCTATTATCGTACTGAGTGCGACACTCGCCGGATTCGTCGCCAAGCGAACGGGGCAGCCGACGATCATCGCCTACATCCTCGCTGGCGTGGTGATCGGGCCGGCGGCCCTCGGTATCGTCGAGGTCAGTGAACTCACCGATCTACTCTCCGAACTCGGGCTCGCGTTTTTGCTGTTCTTGCTCGGGATCAAGATGCGCCTCGAGGAGGTGCAACACGTTCTCTCGCCGATCGTCAAGATCTCGATTCCCCAGATGGCGGCGATTTTCCTCGCCGGGATGGGCGTTGCACTCGCGTTGCCGCCGTTCGGTCTTGTCGAGTCGGTGATCATCGGACTCGCGGTGATGTACAGTTCGACGGCGGTCGTCATCAAGATGTTAAACGACAAGGACGAGGCAACGTCGTTACACGGGAAGATCGACGTCGGCGTGCTCCTCATCCAGGACATCGTCGTCGTCATCATTCTAGCGGTGCTCGCGGCCGGACAGCCGGACGACCTGGCCGAAGTCGCTACGACACTCGCTGTCGTCCTCGTCCTCGTCGCGATCATCACCGTCGCAGCGATCGGTGCCTCTCGGTCGGTGCTGCCGACGGTTTTCCGTCGCATTGCCGACGACAAGGAGGTGTTTTTCCTCGTCGCGATCGCGTGGGCGTTCCTGTTCGTCTTCGTCTCCGACAACGTCAACCTCTTTCTCGAGCCCTTCGGCATCGAGGCGTACCTCTCGATCGAGATGGGGGCGTTCATGGCGGGGCTGGCTCTCGCCCAGCTTCCCTATAGCAAGGAGCTCCAGGATCGGGTCAATCCGCTGACGGACCTGTTCGTGATGGTGTTTTTCGTCTCGGTTGCCCTCGATCTGGAGGCTGCCCAGTTGCTCGCCCACTGGCAGGAGGCGATCATCGCCGGGCTCGTCCTGATGCCGGTGAAGTTCCTCGTGTTCTTCTACCTGATCGACTGGCAGGGCTTCGACTCCGAGACGACGTTCCTTGGATCCATCAACATGATCCAGGTCAGTGAGTTCGGCATCATCGTCACCGCCGTCGCCTTCGAGGGCGGGTTCATCCCGGCCGAGGTGCTCGGCTTCATGACGCTGCTGGCGATCTTCACGATGAGCGTCTCCGTCTACTTCGTCGAGTTCAACCACGCGCTGTACGAACGGTTCGAGCCGACGATCAACCGGTGGACCGGCGACGACGAGTTCGAGGGCGGCAAGCGGGAGTACCGCGATCACGCCGTCGTCATCGGCTACGACGAGGTGACGAAAAACGCCCTCCCGCTGCTGGCCGACCACTACGAGGACGTTGTCGTCGTCGATCGGACTGTCGAACACATCGACACGCTCGAGGAGAAGGGATACGACGCGATCTTCGGCGACTTCCGTAACGCCACGATCCGGAAAGACGCCGCCGTAAAGAAGGCGGATTTCCTCCTCTCGTCGTCAGTCGAACCGGTGGTAAACGAGGCGTTGCTCAGAGACGCCGACGAGGACGCAATGGTCTTCGTCGAAGCGAAGCGAATCGAACACGCACGCGCCCTCTACGACAGCGGTGCTCACTGCGTTATCATGCCTCCGTTCCTCGCAGCCGACAGACTCGCGGACTATCTCCGGGTGTACCTCGAGGAAGAAGCGGACACCTTAGAAGAAGCGATCGACAGCGACGTCGAACTGCTCGAGACGCCGGATCCGTTCCCGGACACGTACGACCGACTCGGAGGTGGTCTTGATGAGTGAGTTGCTCACCGCGGTCTCGATACTCTTCATCGTGGCCGGACCGTTCCTGCTCGTCGCCAGTCGGTTCGATCTGCCGATGGTTCCGGCGCTGGTCCTCTCGGGATTTGTCGCCGGGGCGATCATCGATGCGGACCCGCTGCTCGAACTCGCCTATTATGGAATCGCCCTACTGGTGTTCACGTGGGCGGCGCGGATCGATCTCACGGCGATCCGGACGGTGATCGTCGACGGCGAACTCGCGGCGCTCGGACAGATCCTCGTCGTCGGCTCGATCGGGGCCGGGTTCGGCCTCGCACTCGGCGTATCGCCGACCGATACGGTCTACCTCGGTATCGCGGCTGCCCTCTCGTCGACGATCGTCGGTACGGCGCTGTTACAGCGGGGTATCGACGTGAATCTCGTTCGCGGCCGGCTGGCTCAGTCGATCCACTTCGTCCAGGACCTGATCGCCATCGTCGCCGTACTGCTTTTAGGTGCCGGCACGCTCGAGGCCGGTTACGTGGGGCCGGCACTCGCCGGCGGCGCGGCGTTGTTGCTCGCGGCCGTCCTCGTCAACAGGTACCTGTTCGACGTCATCGGACAGTTAGCTGGTGACTCGGACGAACTGATGATCCTGGGTGTCGTCGCGTTGCTCGCGCTGTTCGTCGGCGCGGCCGAGTTCGCCGGAATCTCCGTCGTCGTCGGCGCATTCGCCGCCGGACTCGCCATCCGTCACGATCCCATCGAGTATCTCGGACTGTTCAACGGGCTCCAGTCGATCCGGGACTTCTTCGTCGCGATCTTCTTCGTCACGATCGGTGCGCTCGTCGTCTTCCCGTTCGTCGAACTCGGATGGGCCGCGTCCGTCGAGAAGCTGCTACTCGCCGGCGGGCTCGTGGTCCTGGCCGCGGTGGTGAAGCCGGCCGTCACCACGGCCATCCTGATCTACCGCGGACACGAGGCCCGCTCGGCGACGCTCGCCAGCCTCAACACCGATCAGGTCAGCGAGTTCGCACTGATCATCGCGATTCAAGCGCTTATGCTCGGGGCGTTGAGCCAGTCGGTTTTCGACGCGATCATCCTCGCGGCCGCGGTGACGATGGTAACCTCGAGTCTGACACACCGATACAGCGAGGAGATCTACCGAATGCTCGCCGACCGCGGTGTGATCACCGGCAGTCACGACCGGATCGAAAAGTGGAGCGACGTACCGGACGACATCGCCGACCACGTCGTCATCGTCGGCTACGGCCGGCAGGGACGGAAGCTGGCCGAGACCTGCGAAGAACTCGGCCACCCCTACGTCGTCATCGAGAACGATCCCGTCCACAGAGAAGCCGTCACCAGCGAGTGCGAAGCCGCCGTCGTCGGGGATGCGATGGAGGACTACACCTGGGAGATGGCAAACGTCGACGAGGCTCGACTCGTCGTCTCGACGGTCGACTCCCAGCCGGTCTCGCGCCGTATCCTCTCGCTCGACGTCTCGGCCGACGTGACGCTGCGAGCAGGCGATCGGACGACCGCCCTGGAACTGGTCGACGCGGGTGCGCTGTACGTCGGTCATCCCGATCTGCTCGCGGGCCAGCAACTGGCCACCCAGATCCGAGCGGTGCTCGACGGCGATCTGACCCGAGAGGAGTTGCGAAACCGCCAACGATCTGAACTCGAGCGCCACGCCGACCACATACCTCGTCACCTCCAGTGAGACAGTCCCCTGTCTCGAGTTTCTCGATCTCAGGGGCGTCGGGGGTCGCCGATACTGCCGACTCCGAGACGAATCAGCACGCCTTTGGCTCCGTCGCTAGTACCCTCGACCGTGTTCGAAGCCGATCAGGCGCTCCGGATCGGACGAAACCTGCTCGTCTACGCTGTTGGCGTTGGACTGCTCGTGGTCGCCGCCCTCGGGCTCGCCGATGCGATCGCCCTCTCGAGTGCCCTCGCCGCTTCGCTTTTCGTCGTCGGGCTGGTCCTCGTGTTCGTCGTCCACGAGTATTTCGGCGGCCCAGTGTAACGTCGTCTGGCACCACCAAGACGCCTGTCAACCCGCCAGTTCGTACTGACTGCCGTCGATCGTACGGGTCCCTGTTCCGATTTCCCGGCGACCCCACAGGCGAATCGTTCTGTCCAACAGTATAAGTAGACTGATACGGAGACACGACACGTATCGTGACGGAGACGATGAACTATTTTATCACTGTGCCCGGTTTGCACCATATGGTCGATTCAGACACTGAGTCAACTGATATCCTCGAGAACGTGTTGGTACCCGTCGCAAACGAGGACGACGCCGCGAAAACCGCCCGGGCACTCGAGCCGTACGATCCCGCTGCCGTCACCGCGCTCCACGTCGTCGAAAAAGGCGACGGCGTGCCGGACAAGACGCCAGTCGAGCAATCCGAGGAGTTGGCCGCGGAATCGTTCGCCGCCGTCCGGCAGGTGTTTCCGGAGGCCGACGATCACACCGCCTACGCCCGAAACGTCGTCGAAGCGATCTTCGACGCGGCCGACGAGGTCGACGCGAGCGCGATCGCGTATCGCTCCCGCGGCGGAAACCGACTGCTGCAGTTTCTCTCGGGGGATCGGTCGCTCAAACTCGTGACCCGGGCGCGCCGTCCCGTCATCGCCTTGCCGGTCGAAGAGAGACTGGCGGAATCATAACGGGAACGACTCAGACCCGCTCGTCCCGCGTCGCGAACCCGTACCGCTCGAGCGCCTGAAAGTAGTCGCGTTGCTCGCGCTCGAGCGTCTCGGGGTCCGTCTCCCCGGCGGCGAGGGCGTCGACGGTGGCGAGTAGCTGTTCGCCCGCGAGGACGTTCGGCACGGCGACGTGGGTCGCACCCGCCTCGAGCAGGTCGCTTGCAACCGCGGCCGATTCGGACCGCAACAGGACATCGGCGTCGGCGTCGGTCTCGAGTTCGAGGATTGTCTCCGACACCGGGCGGTGGTCCACGGTCGAACAGACGAGCGCCGCGTCGCCGATCTGGGCTTTCTCCCAGGGGTACTCCGCTAACGCATCGCCGAGGACGTAGTTTCGACACTCCGCGTCGAGTTCGTCCCACAACACCGGATCGTTCTCGAGGACGACGTATGGAACGTCGTTGTCCTCGAGCGTTTCGACGATTCGGCGGCCGATTCGGCCGTAGCCGACGACGAGGACGTGATCCTCGAGTTCGTCGACGCTGCTTCGCTCGTCGACTTTCCGGGTTCGCTGGCCGCGGAACAGTCTGGCGACGACGGTCTCGTAGACGACGTCCTCCGTCCGTCGACCGAGAAACGTCAGGAGCATGGTCACCGCGGCCGCGAGGATGATCGCGTCGAACAGTGGGTCGGCGATCGTCCCCATCAACAGCGCCTGGATGGCGATGATCAGCGCGAACTCGCTGACCTGGTTGAGACTCGAGCCAGCCAGAAACGCCGTTCGGGCGTCGTACCCCTCGTAGATAAACGAGAGCACGTGGACGAGCGGATTCAAAGCGAGAACGAGCGCCGAAAGCGTGGCCGCGATAACGAGCACCTCGAGTGACGGAATGGCAACCAGCGCACCGACGGTGACGAAGAAGATCGCGACGAAGAAGTCCGTGATCGAACTGATCCCGTTTTGGACCTCCAGGGCCTGCGTCCCGTCACTTCGGATAGCGACGCCGGCCGCGAACGCGCCGACGACGATCGAGACGCCGACGTACTCCGCGGCTGCGAGGAAGGCGATCAGGATCGAGATGCTGCCGACGAGCACGAGTTCGCCGTCGCCGTCGGCCAACCGAACAAGCAGGGGGAACCCGTGGCGGTAGAGGACCAGTCCCGAGATGACCAACACGACACCGTATCCGATCTGGGCGGCGATGGCGTCGGCCGTGACGACCTCGGTGCTGAGGATCAACAGCAACGCGATCGCGACCAGGTCGTCGAAGAAGTGGATCGACGACGCCAGCCGGCCGTGAACGAGATTCTCGCGAATCTCGCTGCCGAGCAAGACGCCGCCGACCAGCGATGAACTCAAGACGACGGCCGCGCTGAAGTAGACGGCGTTTCGAACCGGATCGGCGAAACCAAAGAGATCGCCGAACAGGTAGCCGACGCCGAACGCGATCGGCGCGACGACGATCAACTGCGTGGCCGACGCCAGTTCCGCATCCCGAAGCACCGTCTCGACGTCGGCGAAGTCGATCCGGATCGCGAAGGCGAACACGAGAAAGGCGATCCCCCACTGGGCGAGGACGATGATCTCGCTTTCCGTAACGAATCGGCCCGCGATCAGGCCCGCGATGATATAAAACGGGATCGGCGAGAGGCCGAACTGGTTTGCGATCAGTGACAGGACGCCAGCCGTCACGAAGACGACCGCCAGTGCGATCACCAGCTCCTCAGTCATGGGCCTCACCTCCCGGCGTATAGTCCGTATCGGCCACGCTCTCGCCGTTCTCGAGTCGGTCCGCCGATCGCCGGCGTTGGGCGTTCACTCGCTCGACGTCCCGAGCGATCGTCTCTTCGAACGCGTCCCGGTCGGTGACGTACAGTTCGACGTACTCGCTTACTTTCTCGGCTGCGAGGTGTGAAGTCATGATGACGTAGGTCGCACCGCGGTCGTAGAGCGTGCGGGCGTCGTCGATCCGCTCGGCCTCGACGAAGACCGTCGCGTCGTCGCCGACCTCGGCGAGCAACGCCTCGTTGACCTCGCGTTCGACGCTCGAGCTCAGTACGAAATCGGCCCCCTTCAGGTTCGCTTCCTTGCGGACCTCTGTGTGGCGGAAGTCACCGAAGACGTACTCGTATCGGCCCTCCCGCTCGAGTTCCTCGATGTGGTCGGTCTGGCGGTCGATGATGACGACCTCGCCGTAGAGCTCCTCGAGACGCGGCAGGGCGCGTTCGGTGATCTCGTCGTAGCCGATCGCGATGGCGTGGCCCTCGTAGGTGCTGATGTCGGCGTCTTTCCTCTCGTCGGACTCGAACCGGGCGAACCACGGCTCGAGTCGTTCGTATATCGCGTGGTTGTACGCGATGATGTACGTCGAGACGCTCATCGTCAACAGCGCCATCAGGCTCAGGTAGCCGAGCACGTCGGGACCGATGTAGCCCTGGTCGATCGCGAGCGCACCGACGATCAGCGAGAACTCGCTGACCTGGACCATGTTGATCGAGCCCAAAAAGGAGGTCTCGACGTCGAACCCCTCGCGGTCGATGAGGTAGAACATGATCCAGAAGTTCCCGACCATCAGGACGGCCGATGCGACGATCGCCTGCCACCAGTAGGCAAGCAGGCTCGAGAGGCCGTCGATCTGGAGGCCGATCGTCGCGAAGAACACGAGGATGAAGAAGTCCGTGATCGGCGTGATGCGGTCCTCGAGTTCCTTGCTGTAGGGCAGCTGTGCGATGCTGATACCCGCGAGGAAGGCACCGACTTTCGGATCGAGGTCGGCGCCCTCGGCGATAGCGACGAACAGGAACGCCCAGCCGATAGCGACGATGAGGAACACGTCTTTGTTGTCCGCGATGCGCCGGAACAGCCCGGGAAGGATGTACCGGGAGGAGAGCAGCGAGAAGATGCCGATAAACGACATCATGACGAGGATGACACCGAGGGTGGATGCGATGTCGCCTGCACCGCCGAGGTCGTCGGCGGCGAACAACGCGAGGACGATCACGAGATAGATGTCCTGAACGATGAGCACGCCGACGTCGATCTTCCCCGGAAGACTCGTGATCTCGTCTTTATCGGTGAGGATCTTGACGATGATCGGCGTCGCGCCGAAAACGGTCGCAAGCGAGATAACGAGGATTTCGTCGGTTTCGAACCCGAGTGCCAGTGCGACCAGAAAGGCAAGCGCCGTCTGGAGCACCGTCTGTCCGAACGCGACGTTCGTGACCGCGGGGAGAATTTCACGAATATCCTCGAAGCGCATCTTCAGCCCGAGCAAAAAGAGCAGGAAGGCAAAACCGAGATCGCCCATTAGCTCGACCAGCCCTTCCTCCGTGACGATATCGAACGCGACCGGGCCCAGGATAATCCCGGTGAGGATGTACGCGATGATCGTCGGCTGGCCGGTCTGACGCGCGATCAGCCCGATGACCGTCGCCACGACGACGATGATCGCGAAATCAGCCGCAAGGGCGATTTCACTCATGGAGAAACGGATTCGTGATAGCCTTCGTGTAATCGGCGGTTATATGTTGCCCTCCCGGAAGCGTGCGTCCAGCGTCGCCGTCTCTCGGCTCCGTCGGCCGTCGCTACCGGCGAGCGACCGATCGTCACGAGCCATGACAATGAATGTCAAGGTCTTGCGGCGCGTACTACCTGGTATGGACCGTCCCTACATCCGTGACCCGAAGGGGTTCAAAGACGTCGCCGCGTTGCTCTTTGCGTACGTAATCGCGGTGGCCCTCGTACTCGAGCTCGCCATCGGCTTCGTCCGTCCCGTCGTCGCCGTCGGGTCGGTACTCGTGCTTGGCTGGCTCGTGTGGGCGGTCGGCCGGATCCTCGAGTCCGGAGCGATCGAGGCGGCCGAAACGGACGAGGCGGCCGAAGTGGACCCGACCGGCTCACGAGAGATCGAGTGACGGCGATCGACCGCCCGACTCACCGGACGGGCATACTATCGGACAACAGTCAGTACGGATTTTCGCCCACCGTTCGGTCGAAAATCCCTGATACGGATCCCTGTACCGATGTACCAGCGCAACCACAGCCCGGGTCGCGGTTGCGCCGGTACCGACGTACAGTAGTCCGTATGACTCGTTTCGTCCGGCAGTATCAGGAGCCGTGCCGTCGGAACAGTGGTGCAGCCGCCCCGTGCTCGAGTTCTTCGGGCGGTAGCTCGTCGGCGTCGTTCGCGCTCGCGAGGTAGATCGCGCTGTTGAGCAGTCCGATGTGGCTAAACGCCTGTGGGTAGTTTCCGAGAAGCGTTCCGTCTTCCGCGTGGATCATCTCGGAGAGCAGGCCGAGCGACGACGTGTGCTCGAGGAGGTTCTCGAAGACGTCGTTTGCCTCCTCGAGTCGCCCCGAGAGGACCAGCGCGTCGACGAGCCAGCACGAACAGAGGACGAACCCGCCCGGCTCTCGGGGCCGTGCGGGACTGTCCGCGAACCGAAACACGAGGCCGTCCTCGGTCGTCAACTCCGCTAAGATCGTATCGATCGTGTTCTGGACGCGCTCGTCGTCGGCCGGAAGGAAGTCGTAGATCGGAATCAGGAGGGCAGTCGCATCTAGTGCCTCGTCCGCACCGAAAAACTGGACGAAGCTCTCGCGGTCCTCGTCGTACCCCTTCCGTTCGATCGCCTCCCGGATCTCGTCGCGCTCGCGCTCCCAGCGCTCGAACGGCGCGTCGCGGTCGTGGTCTTCGGCCAGCCGGATCGCGCGGTCGAGGGCGACCCAACACAGCAGCTTCGAGTGGACGAAATGCTCGTGGAGGTCGCGAAACTCCCAGATGCTCTTGTCCTGTTCGTCCCAGTGATCGCAGACGTACTCGGCCAGCGCACTGACCGACTCCCAATCGTAGTCGGTGAGCCCGTTCTCGTAGCGGATCGTCTCGTAGATCCCCTGGACGATCGTCCCGTAGATGTCCAGTTGTTCCTGTCCCGCGGCGGCGTTGCCGATCCGGACCGGTGTCGACCCGCGATACCCCGAGAGATGCTCGAGGTGTTCCTCCTCGAGGTCGGTCTCGCCGTGGAGGCCGTACAGCGGCTGGATCTCTTCGGGCGTTTCGTGGCCGATCTCCCGGAACCACTCGAAGTAGTGTTCGGCCTCCGTCGACTGGCCGACGCTGTGAAGCGCCTGAATGGTGAACTTCGCGTCTCGAATCCAGTTGTACCGGTAGTCCCAGTTGAGTTCGCCGCCGATCTCCTCGGGGAGCGACGTCGTCGGCGCGGCCGGAATGGAGCCGGTCTCGTCGTGGATCAACAGCTTGAGGACGAGCGCCGAGCGAACGAGGACGTCCTGCCCCTCCTCCTCGAAGTCGAAGATGTCCGTCGCCGACTCCTCGCAGCTGTCGAGCCACGACCGCCAGTAGTCGATCGTTTCCTCGAGCAGCGACTCGTACTCGTCGGGTGATCGCTGGTTCGGTGCGCCGTACTGAAGACAGAGCCAGCGTGTCTCGCCCGCCTCGACGGTCACCGTCGCCGTGGCGAGCCCGTCGTCGCGCGCTTTACCATCGTCGTCCCCACCTTTGGATTCGGTCCCGCCGTCGCCGCTGGACTCGATTTCGAGGTCGAGGTCGGGAGCCGAATGAAGATAGAGAACGCCGCGTTCGTGATCGCGTGTTCGGTCGTCTTCGGGCGCCGGCGCCCAGTCGTCTTCGTCGCCGTTTCTCGGCACGTCGACCCTGTCTTCGCGATCGGCGACGTCTTCGAGGGCCACGAGGTCGCTGCCGTCGGCGCGCTCGAGAACGGTCGTCGACCGCGCGTAGCCAAACCGTGGCTCGAAGACGACGTCCAGCTCGACGGTCCCGGATACGGCCTCGATCTTGCGATAGATCGCCTGCTGGAACCGCTCGTCGGTCGCGTCACCCTCGATATCCGCCCTCCCGTCGTCGTCACGCTCTACTACTGGCATGAAGTCCGTCACCGTCGCGGCGCCGCCGTCGGTCTCGAACGTCGTCTCGAGGACGTTCGTCCGCTCGACGTACTCCTGGCGCACCTCGTACTCACCGGCGGGACGAACGGCGAACCGGCCGCCGACTTCGGGATCGAGAATCGCGGCGAACACGCTCGGCGACTCGAGGTGTGGGAAACAACACCAGTCGATCGACCCGTTGCACCCGACGAGGGCACAGCGGTCGTCGTTACCGATAACACCGTAGGCGTCGATGGGAAGGAATTCGTCGGTCATGGAATCGAAACGCGTAGTGGTACTTGCAAAGCGAGTGTGGATCGCTGCGTTGTGCTACCGTACGAGCGAACGGATAGTCCCAGTTCCACCCGGACGAACAAAAGCGTGAGACCGGGCATTGCCGTGCGACGGGGACGCCCCGCCTTGGCGTACCCTTCGGTTCGACGAGGCGTCGGGACGGGTATTATCCTCCTCGCTGTCGTCGATTTGCCGTCCGCGTGCTCCGCGGCAACTATACCATGGTCGAAATCGGACACAAACGGTCGCGAAGTACGTCGTCAACGAAGCGCCCGCGGACGTCTTCGTCGTTCGATCTGACGCCAAACTCGAGTGACGGACCGTCACTCGGCGGCCGACTCGAAGTGCGCACGGCCACGCTCGGTGAACTCCTCGCGGGAGATCTCACCGGCGAGCAACGCCTCGAGATCGTCGCCGACGCGCTCGGCCGCGATGGCGTCGGGATAGACGACGCCGGTCGCGTCACGCTCTAAGAACTCGCCGGCCGTATCGGTGTCCTCGACCCGGACGATCCGAGGGACGTCAGTCTCGAGGTCGACGACCGTCTCGGCACGATCCCGCTCGGGTGTCAGCGAGATCACGGCCGCGGCGTCCTCGAGCCCGGCCAGCTCCCAGACACGCTCGCTCAGAACGTCACCGTAGACGTAGTTGTCACACTCCTCACGGACCGTCTCGAACAGGACGGGATCGTCCTCGACCACGAGTATCGGTCGGTCGAACGACGAACAGGCCTCGACGACCTGGCGGCCGCCGTGCTGGAAGTCGACGAGGATGACGTGGTCCTCGAGGCCGTCGCTGACGCTAGTTCGATCGCCCAGGGGTTCGCCCAGCGCGCGGACGACGCCGCGTGCGCGCAGCCAGCGGTTGATCTCGCCGGCGTGGCGGCCGGTGTAGGTCGCGACGATCATCGTGATCGCCGCCGCGAGGACGATCGCGTCGAACAGCGGCCGGACGATCGCCTCCGCGACGAGCGCCTCGATCGCGATAAACAGCGTGAACGCGCTGACCTGATCGAGCGTGAGTCCTGCGAGGATCGACGTCCGGCCGTCGAACCCCTGCCGGAGAAGGAGGACGGCGACGAGCAGTGGGTTCACCACGAGGACCGCCACGACCAGCGCGGCCGTGTAGCCGATCGCCTCGAGGGAGGGGACCGTAAGCAACGCGCCGACGGTGACGAAGAAGATCGGCGTGAAGAAGTCCTCCAGGTCGTCGATCGTATCGACTAGCTCGAGGGAGTGTGGGTAGTCGTCGGCGACCGCGATGCCGGCGGCGAACGCGCCGACGATGATCGAGAGGGCGGCGAGTTCCGCCAGCGCGATGAAGCCGATGACGAAGGAGATTCCGACGAGCATCATCACCTCCGAATCGCCGCGCAGTTTGGCCGTCAGTCGGTGGAAGAGGAGGTATCGAACGCCGAGTGCGAGCCCAACGAGTCCGGCCGCCACCGCGAACTGTTCGACGGCGGGCGTCTCGGCGTAGACGAACGCACTCAGGGCGAGGACGACGAGGATTCCGAGGACGTCCTCCGTGAAGTGGATCGACTCGGCGAGTCGCTCGTAGGTCGGCCGGGCGGCGTCGACCGCGTCGAGATAGCTGGTCGCGACGAGCGACGAACTCAGGGCGGCGGCAACGCCGAAATACACCGCGTTCAGCGAGTCGAGGCCGAACGCGATTCCGGCGCCGAACCCGAGTGCACCGATGAGCGACGCCTGGAGGGTCCCGACCGCGACGCTGATCCGTCCCTGTGAGCGAAACGCCTCGAGGTCGACGTGGACGCCAAAGAGGAAGACGAGGAAGGCGATTCCCCACTGTGCCAGGTCCAGCAGCGCGGTCTCGTCGATGAACGCGCCGGCGACGATCCCGGCAATCAGGTAGAAGGGGATCACCGGCAGCCCCTTCTGTGCCGCAGCGAGCAACAGGACTGACGCGAGGACGAAAATCAGCGTCAGCGCGAACAGGATCTCATACATCGGTCTCACCTCCGGTCGGCGCGTCTGCACCCACGCGCGGCGAGCCGTTTCGTGCGCGGTCGTTCAGTTCCGTCAGTCGTCGCTCGAGGGCGGCTGGATCGTCGACTCGCGCGACGAGATCGGCCAGCCCCTCGCCGACGAGCCCGCGGCCAACGACGACGTAGTCGGCACCGTGTTCGTACAGCAGCGACGCCTCCTCGTCGGTGGTCGCCGTGACGATCGTCAGCGCGTCCGCCGCGTCCTCGATCAGTCGACGGTTGATGTCGGTTCGTTCCGTGGCGCTGACGAGGACGTCGGCACCGGCGACGTTCGCGTCCTGTCGAACGTCGCCGTGTCTGGCGTTGCCGAAGATGAACCCGGGATCGGCCGCCGAGAGTTCCTCGACGTAGTCGGCTCGGTCCTCGATGAACACGATCTCGTCGACGGCGTTCTCGAGCACCTCGGCGAGTTCGCCCGTCAGACGGCTGTAGCCGACGATCACGGCATGGTCCTCGTACTCGACCGGCTGGGCCTCGACGGTGTCCTCGCGCTCGAATCGCTGCAGGAACGGTTGCACGTACGCGTAGATCTGGCGGTTGTAGATGACGTAGTACGTCGATATCGGCATCGTGATCAGTGCCATCAAACTGAGGAACCCGAGGATCCCCTCCTCGACGAACCCCTGGTCGACCGCGAGCGCGCCAAGCACCAGCGAGAACTCGCTGACCTGCAGCATCGAGATCGTCCCGAGAAAGGAGGTCTCGACGTCGAAGTTCTGGCTGTAGAACAGCCCGAAGACGATGAAGAAGTTGATGACGATCAGCAGGACGGACGCGATCAGGGCCTCCTGCCAGTACGCCAGTAGCTGGTCGACCTCCATCTGGAGGGCGATCGAGGCGAAGAAGACGGCGATAAAGAAGTTCGTCGCCGGGCGCATCCGCTCTTTGAGCTCCGTGCTGTAGGGAAGTTGTGCCAGCGCAAGCCCCGCGAGGAACGCGCCGATCTCGACGGAGAGCTCGAGGGTCTCGGCGGCGAAGATGAAGAGAAAGGCCCAGGCGATACCGACGGTAAAGAGCGTGCTCTTGTTCTCGGCGCTGGCCCGCAACACAGCGGGAAGGAAATACTGGCTGGCGAGATAGGCGACGACGCCGATGACGCCCATCAGGAAGAAGACGCGGCCGATACTGAACGCGATCTCGCCGACGTCGTCGACCGTACCGACCGCGAGGATCGCAAGCGCCATCACGAGGTAGATGTCCTGGAAGATCAGAATGCCGACGTCGACCTTGCCGTACAGCGCCTTCAGGTCCTCCTTGTCACCGAGGACCTTGACGATGATCGGCGTCGCGCCGAACGTCGTCGCGAGCGCGATCATCAGCGACTGGAAGAGCGTAAAACCGAGGAGGAGTGCAACGGCGGTGGAGGCGACCGCCTGGAGGAGCGCCTGGCCGACGGCGATCGCACCGACGGGGCGGGCGATCTCGCGGATGTCGTCGAACCGCATCTCGATCCCCAGCAGGAACAGCAGGAATCCGAGCCCGAGTTCGGCGACGACCTCGATCGGCTGGTCTTCGGTAACGATTCCCAGCCCGATCGGACCGACGACGACGCCGGTCAGGACGTAGGCGACGATCGTCGGCTGTTTCGTCAGCCTGGCCGCGTAGCTCAGGACGGCCGCCGCGACGATGAGCAACGCGAAGTCGGTCGCCAGGGCGATCCCGCCTAACGACATCGTGACAGCCGATCAGGAAAGAGAGCGCGGCGACTGGTTCTCATACGGGCCATAGCTGGGAACACTGACTCGTCTAGTGGTGATACGCTACGGACGGGAGTCCCGGTTGTGCCTGCTGTTTCAGTGTTCGTCGGCGAGCCCCTCGATCAGAAAGGCCGCCGAGGCGCGGTTCGTCGCCAGCGCCGTGTCGTGGACGTCACAGATCCGCAACAACGCCGAGATGTCGGGTTCGTGTGGCTGGGCTCGCAGCGGATCGCGGAGGAAGACGATGCCGTCGAGAGCCCCGTCCGCGACCTCCGCGCCGATCATCAGGTCGCCGCCGAGCGGCCCCGACTCCTTGCGTTCGACCTCGAGGTCGGTCTCCTCGAGCAGCCGTTTCCCCGTCGTCCCGGTCGCGACCAGTTCGTAGCCGCACAACTGTGATTCGTGCTCCTGGGCGAACTCGATGAGATCCGGTTTCGTCTCGTCGTGGGCGATGAGCGCAACGCGGGTCATAGGCGACGGTCACCTCCCGGCGGGATAACGGTGGTTGTGAATGCGCCTTCTTTATAACTGCGCGAGTGTTGAAAATTACTTTTGATTATATCAGATGTTTTCTGATCTGATCTAGTAATCCTAAACATCGAACTACGGCAATAGTAGTCCCTGGTGCTGCTATTTCTCTATTCGGTGGAAAGTAGTTGCCAGAGTCGTGCGTTTCCAACCTTCCGGGAAGTTACCTCGCCTTTGTCTTCTAATTCTGAGAGCTTAGCGAACGCCGTCCGATATGCACATCCAACCTCGTCGGCCACTTCTTGCGTAGCTGCCGCGCCGGAGAGCGATCCCAATGCGTCAGTGAATGCTTCTAGCGGATACGTCTCGGTGTACTTCCCGCTTTCTTCGTCACGCTCCTTTGGCACTACCTCGTCCATTGCATCCACCTTCACAAGTCAGTTTTGACCACATCTACTCGGACCTTTGCAGATTACTGCAATGGAAACACCTTTGCCAATGCAGGCTAATGCATTGGTTGTGGAACCCCGGTCCCACGGGGCGTGACAGTCGCAGGAAACGCCCGCGTGCTTAGGACACGCGGGCCGGGTTCCCCACGGTGAATGAAGAACCCATGGCCCAATTCGAGTCCAATCAAATTGAAAGCACCGCTCGCGAGCGGAGTGGTTTTCGTCCAGAATACATTGTGCTGGACGAGGACAGCGAAGAAGCATCACACGTCTACCGAACGTTCGATGAGGCGATTTTCGTCATCCAGAACGGAAAGTCCGTCCAACGGTTCAGTCTGGATTGGCGGTCCGTTGATGACTATGTGACGTCCGTCCGCGACGACATTGAAGAGTGTGACTGGGAGGACCAACACTACTATGCTGACTATGAGGGCCCCTTCGAACCGCGCGTGCGGAGTATCACGATGGAGGGGGCCGCGTGATGGCGGGCGAGAGTGGAGCGAACTGGGAGCGGATCGCTCGACGAGAGATGTCGATCAATACCCAGTCGTTCTTCACCGAAGAAGTTGCCCCACATGCTCATCGGATTAGCTACGGTATCGAGCACGGCGAAGACGTCGAGGACGAGTTCTGGCTGGTGGTCGCTCGCACTGACGAGTACATCGAGCACGTGAGTGACGATCTCGAGCGGATCGGCGTCCTTGACCGGCAGGCACCGAGGACGCGTCTGTTCAACCTGGTCCGGTTCATTAATTCGTCATTGCTCAGCCTTGGGAGAGCTATCGAAAACGATACCGTCGGAAGCGGACCCAGGCACTCGGACTTCGATCACGCCCGTCATGCTCTGGCAGACGCCGAAGACCTACTTGACGAGCTGGAAGCAGAGTACAAGGGCCAAGAGGTGAGCAATGCAGTCCAGTGATCCTCGTGTGACAGCTCGCATTGTCCGCACCGAAAACGGCGAAAACAATCCCGCATACGTGGTCGATGGCGTTGCCTACGGGACTCTCGACGCACTCGAAACTCCACTGGAACCTGCTGATACTCATGATTGAAGACATCGACCGCGACGTGTTTGTCCGCATCCAGACCGACTTGCTGGTGGTCGGCGATTCGATTATGACTGACCGGCACCACGCCAGTAACGGCAATTACGAGGACGACGACCCGCAGAACCAGATCAGCGGCATCATCCCAGCGTTCCCGCTCTCCGGCTGGCTTCGCCACGGAATGGAGGAAGTCGTCCAAGAGCGTGGTGGGACGGCTTGCCATCCCGGAGAGGCCAATGCGAACTTCAGAAAAGACGGCGTCTACGACCGTGATCTCGACGCCGGCTACCACGAGAAGGGCGCGTGTACCGATGATCCGAAGGAAGACGCTGGCTGTATCGTTTTCGACCTGTTTGGCGGGTTCGGCGGCGTCCCTGGCAAGGTGATGCGCCGTCCGATCAAGTTCAACCCCGTCCGCTCGAGCGTGGACTACACGCGCGGCCAGGCCGAGGGCCACTACCGCCGGCTCAACCGGAACGTGGTCTCGCGAAATCAAGAGGACAACCGCGAACCGCTTCGGAACGCGGAGATCGACGCCGTGGCGAATCTCGACGGTTGCTGGCACCTCTCCTTCCGAGAGACAAAACCGGAGTTCCTAGGCCTGTTAGCCGAGAGCACCGACTTCCTCGATGCGCACAAGACCGACTTCATGCACCAGTTGGGCGGTGCCCGCAACTTCGGTGCCGGGATCGTCGACTGCCACCTGATCAACCCGCTCTACGAAGAGCGTGAACTGAAGCGTGTCTTCGACCGGGGCAAGGGCAACACGAACAAGATGGACGAAAAGGACGATCGCTGGGAAAGGGAGTACCGCCCAGTGTTCGTCGATGCGCTCGAGGAACGCATCGAAGACAGACCATGAGAGACGAGATGGTCGCAGCCTACCGCCACGACGCCCACAAAATGAACGGCCAGCCCCACGACTACGCCCCCGAGACGTTCGCCGGGGTGCTCGTGAACCAGACGGTACCCCACGGCGCAGACGGTGATGCATCGGCGTTGAGCCGGCCCAGCGGAAAGCCCGAGCAGACGGTCGAGAACCACGACACGCTCTACCGACTGTCGCTCATCGAGGGGGAGAGTCGGTACGACCCACAGGAGTTCACACGCAACGGTGTCGAGAGTGCCGTGCGGGAACTCCTGGCCGAAGACGACCCAGAAGCCATGCATCGAATGTGGCTGGAGAGCGACATCGTTTCAGCGTTCAACGAGAGTGTCTACTACCCGTACACCTCGCTGAAGTATCATACGCTGCTCGTAGCGGCGTTGCTCGATAACTACCGCGACGGTAACGAGTTCGCCGACCTCCGGCTGGTCGTCGACGACGCCGAGGAGATCGTGCCCCACCGGACGGTCTACGCGGGCGATGAGTTCGCTTTGCGGATCGACGTCGACGCTCGAGGCCGTCCGTCGGCCCGGCTCGGGAGCCGCCCGTGGCGGTCGTGGGCGTCAGCGTGGAACCGACTAGCGGCACACCCGCTGGATACGGCGCACGACAAGTACGACATGCTGTTGGACGCGAACCTTCGCCGGATCGGTGCGTGGTCGACGGCGCTCCAGTACATCGAGGACTTCCAGGAGGCGTTTAACCGATGACCCGGATTCAACAGGTCCATTGGGAGCTGGAGATGGACTACATCGGTCATCCGTACTACGTTTCGGGAAACGCGATCCTCCATGCCCTCGGCAAGCACGTCTCGCACGACGTCCACCAGCACCTCCACGCCAGTCACGGGATGTTCGTGCCCGGCCAGTTCGGGACGTTCCCGGAAGCACACTCGCAGAGTGGTGTTCGCCCGTACCTCGGGAGCGGTCTTCCGGACGTCGAGTCCTACGATGATCTGTTCCTGATGCGGAATCCCGCACACCGCTGGCTTCTCGACTCCCGGCCCCGAGACGCGCTGAACACCCACGATATCCGCCCGCAGAGCGATCATCCGGCGCTCTCTCACGAGACGGTCATGGGGAAGCCGGAGGGCGCTCACAAGCAACAGCAGACGACGAGGTGGTACATCAACGCCTACCTGCACGCCGATGATCCCGACGCACTCCCGCTGGGCGAGGACGTGCTGGAAGGGCTCCAGTTCGGTGGCAAACGGAACTACGGCTACGGCGTCACGCGGCTGAAGGACACGCAGGTCGTCGACCTCGACGAACTGAGCTACTCCCGACTCGAGGCCGGTGACGCCTTCCTCGTGGAGGTGACGACGCCGTTCGTGCTGGAGTCGGAATATCCCAAGGCAGCTGACCAGGATGTTCCGTGGTGGTGGAAAGAGAGCCGTCTCGATCTCCGTGAACGAGAAGAAAAGATCCTCGAGCAACGGGAGGTCTACCGACTCCTGACCGTCGACCACGGACAGGTCGTGAACTACGCGGGTAACCGTCCGGTGGAGACCGCGAAGAGCGGTATCCTCCGAGTTGGGAGTCACTCGAAATACGGGTTCGGTGAGCTTCGAGTGAGGCCGGTCGACCCCGCCCAGAACAGTGTGGGAAACCAGAGAAGAAGGGGAAACCGGGAAGTGATATCAACGATAAATGACGGTCGAATCGGAAAATAAACATCAACCGATGCTATAAATAAAGAAATCAAATTCACGACAACTGATAACGATGGGCCAGGAAAGTGATGGTCGGCGAGCGAGGACCGACGTCGGCGCTACGCGTGACCGACCGCGGTCGAAACCCGATCGGGCTGCGACTACGAGACCGTATATTCCGAGTTGCGTTTCGTCACGACACAGTCTTCGAGGACGAGGACGTCGAGTCCCATCCCGTAGAAGTCCTTCAGCGCCTCGGTCGGCGTGTTGACGATCGGCTCGGCGTGGTCGTTGAACGAGGTGTTGAGAAGCACCGGGACGCCGGTCAGCTCCCCGAACTCGCGAAGCAGACGGTAGTACCGCGTGTTCTGGTCCGCGCGGACGGTCTGGACCCGTGTGGTGTCGTCGGCGGGATGAACGACCGCACTGAGCTCGTCCCGTCGCTCCGGTTTCACGTCGAACGAATCGATCATGAACGGGCTGGGACGGGCGTTCTCGAGGTAGTCATCAGCCGCCGACTCGAGCATCGACGGGGCGAACGGCCGCCACTCCTCGCGGTGTTTGACGTGGCGATTGACCCGATCACGGGACGCCTCGGTTCGCGGATCCGCGAGAATGCTCCGGTTCCCAAGCGCCCGTGGTCCGAGCTCCATCCGTCCCTGGAACCAGCCGACGAGGGCGCCGTCCGCGATCAGTTCGGCGACCCGTCGCTCGAGATCATCCGGTTCGGCGTACTCGACTTTGTTCGTCTCGAGGAGGCTCCGAATCTCGTCGGTTTCGTACTCGGGCCCCCAGTAGACGTCCGTCATCGGTTCGACCGCGCTCGGCCGCCGGTCGATCCAACCGCCACCGAGTGCGAGCCCGGCGTCGTGGGCGACCGGCTGGACGAAGACGTCGCCGACCCCCGGCTGCTCGGCGATCCGCTTGTTGAGCTTACAGTTGAGGGCGACGCCGCCGGCCAGTGCGACGTTGCCGGTTCCGACGCGGTCGACGTACTCGTCGACGATCGCCGTGATCGACTCCTCGAGTAGCTTCTGGGCGGTGTATGCGAGGTCCGTCTCGAACTGATCGAACTCGTCGGTACTCGTCGACCGCGGCCGATCGAACAGCTCTTCGAGTGTGTGTATCCCGTGCTCAGTGCCCCAGCGACCGGTCAACGAGGTCACGTCGTAGTCGACGCCGACGTCGATCGTCTCCCGGAGCCGACGCTCGATCCAGGGATTGTCCTCGCCGTACGGCGCGAGACCCATCACCTTTCCCTCGCCGTTGAACATCCGATACCCGAGATAGCGCGTGATCGCGGCGTAGAACAGCCCCCAGCTGTTCGGATGTTTGTACGTCCGCACGCGCTCGAGTCCGTCGGCGTCGGCATGCCAGACGACCGTCGAATCGTACTCCCCTTTCGCGTCGATGGTCAACACCAGCGCCTCGTCGAACGGCGACGGATGGAAGGCGCTGACGGCGTGACACGCGTGGTGGGACCGGTTCTCGATCGGCGGCACCGGCGTTCCGATCTCCCGGAGCCGGGATTCGACGGTCCGCGTCGGCATGAGCCGTCCCTTCAGCTGGTCCGTGACGACGTTTTGCAGATGCGTAACTTTCCGGAGATGACTGTCGAGCTGGGCGGTGTTTTTCAGGTAGTGGCCGACGATCTTCGATCGGAGTTTCGGATCGTACGGCAGGACGATCGTTTCGACGTCCCCGAGTTCGATCCCCTCGTACTCGAGACAGGCGCGGATCGCCCGTTCCGGAAAGGTATCGACCGCGTGTTTCTCGCGGGTCAGACGCTCTTCTTCGATCGCAAAGCGCAGTTCGCCGTCGGCAAACAGCGCCGCGCTCGGATCGTGCTGGCCGTAGAGGTCGATCGCTGGTTTAAATGATAACGTGTAGCTCATGGATTCGGCTGGGTTTCGGATCGATCGGAGACGGTTCGTACACTCACTCGACATAGCCGAGGTCCTCGAGTCGGTCTTCGACAGCGGCGTCGATAGTTGCTCGCTCCGAGGCCGCGTACCCCGGATAGGTCGTCGGCTCGGTCGCCTCGACGATCGGGAGGACACAGCCGTCCATCCGATCGCTGTATGGCACCCCAAGCGCCGAGAGGATCGTCGGCGCGACGTCGAACAGGTGGGCGTCCTCGAGCGACTGTGAAGTGTCGATCCCCTCTCCGCTGGCGACGAAGATTCCCTCGAGCTTGTGGTTCCATGGCTCGGTCGTCTCGCCGAAGTAGTCGTCGGCCGGCTCCGCCGAGAGGAAGTGTTGGAAATCGTTGGGGACGGTGACGATGTCGACCGCCCGATCGGTGTACGGTCCCTCGAAGAACTCCTCGCGGGGAGCCACCTCCTCGAAAACCGGTTCGCCGTCGGGTGCGGTCACCGACTCGAGGTCGCGGATGATCGCCGTCCGAACCGACTCGTACTCCTCCTGTGGAACGACGCCCTCGGGATCCCGGCCCTCGACGTTCATCCGGACGCCGAGCTCGGTGCGTGCACGGACGTAGGCCGTCGAGTTCGGGAAGTCGACCTGCTCGTTTCCGGTCCGGACGACGCCGTCGGGTGCGTGGGCCTTCGCGAACTCCGCGAGCCCGAGTCGTTCTAAAACGCGGCCGATCCGGTGTGTCGTAAGCCCGACGCTCGCCAGCGCCGCGGCGAGCCGTTCGGTCGCGCTTGGCTCCCACTCGTCGGCCTGTTCGCCGTCCCGCAGATCGTCTCGCATCAGGTTCCACGTCGGCATGCCTTTGCCGCCGAGGGTGGTCTCGAGATAGCCGGCGTCCTCGAGAAAGGCGTTGACTCGGAACTCGGACTTCTCGTAGCGGCCCATCCCGTGGTCGCTCGCGACGAAGACCCGACGCGGGATACACGTCTCGAGGACCACGCCGATCTGCTCGTCGGCCGCGGCGTAGACTTGTTTGACTTTCTCCCACTCCCCATCGAACTCGTGGAAGACGGTGTCCGTCTTCTGGAACTGGAGGAAACCGAAGTCCGGAGCGAACCGCTCTGTGAGGTACTGAAACGCCTCGCCACGCATCTCGACGAGCCGGCAGTACTCCGCGATCTTCTCGGCATCCGACAGCGAGTCGTCACCCCTCGAGTAGTTGGGGTAGACCCGATACTCGCCGATCTCCTCGCGGACGTCGTCGAGGATCCCCTCCGGATGACACGGCGGATCCTCGGGGCCGATAAACCCGGGGATGATCGCCCCGTCGATCTCGTCCGGTGGGTTGGTGACGGGAACGTTGACGACGACACTCGAGCGATCGTGGTGGTCGAGCAGCGTCCAGAGGCGGTGGGCCTCGACGTCGTCGCCTTTCACGACGTGGAAGTCGTAGCCGTCGAACCCGGTAAAGCCGTAGACGCCGTGTTTGCCGGGGTTGACACCAGTGTACAGCGATGGCCACGCGCTCGGCGTCCACGGCGGGATCTGTGACTCGAGCGGTGCGGCGGTGCCCGCATCGAGCAGCGACTGCAGATTCGGGATGACGTTCTCCTCCGATAACCGATCGAACACCGAGAGACAGCCGGCGTCGATCCCGACGAGCAACGCGTCCATCCGGTTCCCGTCTGTCTTCGACTTCGTTCGTCCTCCCGCAGCGTCACGTGTCATTCTGATAGTCGAGCGTGGACGTCGAGGGGTGATTATTAATATCGAGTAAAACCCCACGCGAGGCGTCGCCGGCGTCGCTGCCCGTTTCCGGTGTGAGATCGAGCGAGCGGTTCTCTCCACGCGGTTCCCGACCGTTTCCCGCTCGAGAACCGTGTTTAACACGACGGTAAACGCGATCTCGAGGCGTGTACGCGTCGATCGATCGTTCGCCCGATCGGATCGCTCTTAAGAGGTCCATCACCAAATGGGCCGCCTCGAGAACTGACGATACCCATGGAGCACGAGCTGTCGAGACGACACGCACTGGGGGCACTCGCTGCGGGATCGACCGCGCTCGCTGGCTGTCTTGGATTCCTCGACGACGAGACCGATCCCGACGACGGGGCGAACGGGACAGCGGGCAGGGCCGGTGCCGACTCGCAGTGGCCTGCGATCGGGATCGGCGAGGTACTCTCCGACTTCGAGGAACTCGATCGATGGCGGAGTTACAACGGACAAATCGAGGCTGCGCCCGACGAGGCTCGAACCGGGTCACAGGCGGCGCTGCTCGAAGGCGACGAGGTCGAGGCGAGAATGAGCCTCGACGTTCCGGAGGGGCTCGATCTCGAGGGGTGGGATACGTCGCTTGCGATCAACCCCGAGTCCGCGACGCGGATCGTCGTCGAGTTCCTCGCCCCGACCCGTGACGAGCGGCTGAACACCGTTCGGCCGATCCCCGACGAGTACGACGGCTGGTTCCGCCTCGACTGTGGCTACGAACACAAACCAGAGGGCGAACCGGACCTCTCGAACGTGACCCAACTGAACGTGGTCGCGGTCGGAACCGAGGACGAACCGCCCCGCGTGCTGGTCGACGACCTCCGCCGAACCGAGGCGGTCGACAACGGGACGGCGATCCTCGCGTTCTACGACGGCCACGACTCTCACTACGAGATCGCCGCGGACAGACTCGAGGAACGGGGCTGGACCGGCGCGGTTCCGGTCGATCCCGGCCGCGTCGGCAGCGGGGACCGAATGGAGTTCGACGAGTTACGCGAGCTCCGTGACCGCGGCTGGGACGTCTGTGCCTATCCCCGCGGGGAGCCCGATCTCGTCGACCAGCCCGAACGGCGACAGCGGACGGTCGTCGAGAGTGTCCGGGACTCGCTCGCGGACCAGGGCTTCGAAGACGGCTCGCGGCACTTCTTTGCCCCATCCTGGCGGCAGATGACGCCGACGACACACGAGATCGTCCGCGAGCACCACGAGACGGGCTTTCTGTTCGGGAGCTGTCCGGTCGGCACACCCCCGACTGGAACTCACACGATTCCGGTGATCTGGGGACCTGCGCTTCACAACGGCGTTCGCCGACACATCAACCTCTGTGATCAGTACCGTCAGCTCACCGTTATTCGCATCCCGCCGATCGTTGACGAAGCGGAGCCTGAGGGCAGCGTAATGGCGCTTGAGGACTTCGAACACCTGCTCGATCACCTCGAACACCGCGGCCTCGACGTGATTACGCCCTCCGACCTCGTCGACGGGATGGAAGGGGCCAACCACGGACTCCCCGACGGCTCCGGCTCGAAGCCGGACGGCGTGAT
Organism: Natronolimnohabitans sp. A-GB9; assembly: GCF_030848565.1. GTDB lineage: Archaea > Halobacteriota > Halobacteria > Halobacteriales > Natrialbaceae > Natronolimnohabitans. Next base: position 434,104 of record NZ_JAVDDV010000002.1, on the reverse strand, counting down.
CTTCGAGGCTGGCGAAGCACACGCCCTCGAGGGAACGGGAGAAACCGACACCGAACCGTTCGATCTCGCCGAGGGGATCGTCGTCGGAGAGTTCACCCACGACGGCGATGCGGCGTTTGCCGCGTCGGTAGTGCCGACCGACGGCGACCGTGACGACGAGGCGCTGGTTACCGAAGCCGACGGCGACGGTGAGTCGATGCTCGTCGTCGACGCGGGAACGTACCGCCTCGAGGTCGACGCCGACGGCCCGTGGTCGGTCGACCTCGAACAGCCCGCAGTTCACGCCGACGACTTCGAGGAACCACCACTCGAGACGTCGGGGACGGGATCGGCGTTCGTCGGTCCGCTCTGGACCGACGACGATCTCAGCCTCGCCGTGACTCACGACGGCGACGGCTCGTTCGTCGTCGACGGCGTCGGTGCCGACGGCAGCTGGGAGCAACTCGTCAACCAGCGCGGCGGATTCGACGCCTCGCGTTCTTACGCTGCCGCCGGCGTCTGCTGGATCGACATCGAGGCCGACGGCGACTGGTCGCTCGAGATCGACGGCTCGTAATACGTCCGCCAGCACACGCGGTCGAGCGGCAATGGGGAAGCGTTTTTCCCCCAGCCTCGTACGATCCACTCGATGAGCTCACTCAGCGCTCACCACGTCGGTATCACCGTCAGTGACCTCGAGGAGACGCTCCCGTTCTACCGGGACGTCCTCGGACTCGAGGTCGCGGACCGATTCAGCGTCGGCGGCGAGGCCTTCTCCGACGCCGTCGGCGTCGGGGACGCTCGCGGCGAGTTCGCCCACCTCGAGGCCGACGGGATCCGGATCGAACTCGTCGAATACGACCCCGAGGCCCGGGGCTCGCCGGCCGCCGGTCTCAACCAGCCCGGCGCAGCACACGTCGGCCTCTCGGTCGACGATCTCGAGGCCTTCTACGCGGAGCTACCCGACGACGTGCCGACGATCAGCGAGCCGCGGACGACCGAAAGCGGCACCTCGATCCTGTTCCTTCGCGATCCGGAGTCGAACCTAATCGAAGTACTCGAGGCCTGACGCGGCCCGCTGTATCGGTTACTGTCATACTGTCGAACAGCACGAGTCACCGTCGGTCGCACGACTGTGGCCGTTGCCGACGGTGACGGCCGTGAATTCGCGACCGCCGGGTCACTGACTGCTGTCCGACAGTACACGACCGCGATCCAGCACGCATGACCGGGAGTGACCGACGGCGCTCCGTCCGAGACCAACAACTGCAGTCAGTTCCGGCGTGGCCGTGTACCGCTTTCGGCCTCGCCAAGAAGGACAGCCCGGTCTGATCGGGCACCACCGACGGTCGAGACGGTTGGGAGAAACTACCGGGAAGGCTGGGACTCGAGGGTCGATCGCACCTGCTCGACGTCGTCGTCACACTCAGAACAGACGCGTTTCTCGGCGTCGATGTAGACGGTTCCGCAGGTCGAACACTGAAAGAGATTGCCGGGGGCCTGTGGGTTCGGATCAGCGTGGTCGTCCGGTTCGTCGTGGGTCGTCTCCTCGCCGGCAGCGTCGTCGTCCGTCCCCTCGTCGCTGCCGAACAGTGTCGACCGAATTCGGTTCCGAAGCCGGCCGAGTTGTGAGTTTTCTGATCCGTTCGTACGAATTGCCATAGTGTGGGCATCGATCATCGGGGCGAAGTAACTACCGTCTAAAGTATTTGGGCCGAGAACCGTTCGCATTCGCCGGCTTTCGAAACACGAACGCCGAGAATTCGCCCGGTTACGCCGTTCGTACCGCCTCCTTTGGGAACGGTAATCGGTTCGAACTGACCGATCGAAGACCGACTTCGGATGACCGGTCCGCTCGCCGCCCGGGTCGCCACCGCGTTTGACGCACGATCGGACCCGGAACACGGCCATTAGAGACCGGTTGAGTGCATACTCGAGCGGGCACGAACCGTCGTTCGTCGGGATCGATTGCCCGCTGAAACGGTGTGACTGTCGGCCGGCAGTATAGCAACTTTTTCGACCGGCGGGGGCCCACTCCGAGGCATGAACTTCTTCGATCGGCTGCACGACCGCATTCGGACGGTCGACAGCATCGTCAGCGTCGGTCTCGATCCCGATCCATCGCGGCTTCCCGACCACCTCGCGGATCACGACCTCCCGCGGTGGGCCTTCAACCGCCGGATCATCGACGCCACGCACGAACACGCCGCCGTCTACAAACCGAACGCCGCCTTCTACGAGGATCCCGACGGCTGGCGGGCCTTAGAGGAGACGATCGCCTACGCCCACGGCAAGGACGTCCCTGTTCTGCTCGACGCCAAGCGAGCCGACATTGGGAACACGACCCGACAGTACGCACAGATGCTCGAGACGGTCGACGCCATCACGGTCAACCCCTACATGGGCCGAGACTCGCTGCAACCGTTCCTAGACGACGAGGCGTCGGGCGTCTTCGTCCTCTGTCGGACCTCTAACCCCGGCGGTGCGGATCTGCAGGATCTGGAACTCGAGACCGGCGAACCGCTCTACGAGCGCGTGGCCGCACTGGCCGACCTGTGGAACGAACACGACAACGTGGGGCTCGTCGTCGGTGCGACGAAACCCGAAGAACTCGAGCAACTGCGCGAGCAGGTACCCGATCTGCCCTTCCTCGTGCCCGGCGTGGGCGCACAGGGTGGTGACGCCGAGGCCGCCGTCGAGTACGGCCTCGCCGACGGCGTCGGCCTGGTCAACTCCTCGCGCGGGATCATTTTCGCCGGCGAGGACCGCGGCGAGGAGTTCGCAAAAGCATCGGGCGAGGCCGCAAAGCGGCTTAAAAAGCGGCTGAATCAGTACCGCGAGTGACGTCTTCCACGACGGTCAGCGGTTACTATCGTTTCATTTCTCGTAGGGCGCCGGCCGGTAGAAGAAATTGGGCGTGTTGATCTCGTTGTCGTACTTCTTGTGGAAGATATGGGTCGTCGACGACGACATCGGCGGGAGAAGCCAGGATCGGTCGCCCGTCACGTCCCGGCCCGCGGCCTCCTCGCGGCGTTCGAACGCCTCGAACTGCTCGGCCGCCGTGTGGTGGTCGACGATTTTCACCCCGTCGCGTTCGAAGGAGTGCAACACCGCCCGGTTCAACTCGACCAGCGCCTCGTCCTTCCAGAGGTTGCGGTTCCGGTTCGTGTTCAGGCCGAGCCGATCGGCGACTTCCGGGAGCACGTCGTAGCGATCCTCGTCGCCGAAGTTGCGCGCCGCGATCTCGGTCGCCATATACCAGCCGTTGAACGGGGCGGCGGTGTACTGGAGTCCGCCGATCTCGAGGCGCATGTTCGAGACGACGGGGACGGCGTACCACTGTAGTCCGAGTTCGTCGAACCAGGCGTAGTCGGGGTGAGTGATGGGTACCTCGAGAACCAGTTCCTCGGGTACCTCGAACAGTTCGGGCTCCTCCTCGGTCGTCTCGATCACGAGCGGAAGGACGTCGTAGTCAGTGCCTTCGCCCTCCCAGCCTTTCGATTGGCAGTACTCGGTAAACTCGAGTGAGTCCGGATCGCCGACGACGCCGTCGTCCGTCTCGTAGCCGGCATAGCGGATCAGCTGGTAGTTCCAGATTCGGACCTGCTGGTCGCCACGGACCATCGGCTCGAAAAGCGTGATCGTCGGCCGGATGTCCCCGCCGTTGGTGGCGTACTCGAGGTGTTCACACAACTCCTCGTAGACACCTTCAGCACTCGAGCGGTCGCGGGCGTCGCGGACGTTCAGGGACTCCCAGAACAGTCGTCCGATACAGCGGTTGCTGTTGCGCCAGGCCATCCGTGCGCCGTGCTCGAGTTCCGCGGCAGTGTGTTCGTAGTGGCCCGTCTCCTCGATTTCGGACTCGATCTCGGCGATCCGTCCCTCGATTTCGTCTTCGCGGTCGAGTTCCGTGTAACACTGCCGGATGAACGTCTCGGCGTCTGCAAGTAGTCTCTCGGGGTCGTACTCCGGCACGGGCGCGTGCATGCCGGGATCGGAGGACCGGATCGGTTTAGGGACATCGGTCGTTCCACGATTCGAAGAACGTACCGAAAACAGTGACGTGCCTGGATCAAGTGGCCCGAGAATCTTCGACCACGCGTCCCGTCACGTACCCGTCGTCGATTCGATCGACGATCTCGACCGTGACCGGGTCGGTTGGCGGTCGCTCCTCGAGTCGATCCAGTCCCTCGACGACGGCGACGTCCATCGGACACGCGTCGTTTGGATGGTCGGCAACGAGGACGCCGTCGCGCTCCTCGAGGACGAGGTCGAACCGTTCACCGATAGCCAGCGTCTCGCCGAGGACGTCGCGGATCGAGGTCACGGTTAGAATCGATGGATGTCCACGTCCTCGGACTGTCGGCTCGGATCCGCCTGTGTGGCACAGTCGACACAGATCCCGCGTGACTCCTCGAAGTGGTCGTCACAGGCGAGCGTCCCGCAGTTCGGACACCGGTGTTGTGCGGGTTGTGACTCACAGATCTGACAGAGACCGCTGACGCTCATACTCGAAATAGGCACTCGAGCGTCTTGAAACCGCCCCCGGAATGCCGGCGTTGTCGACCGCCGTTCCGGTCGAGAGACCGTGTACTACTGGCTCGAGTGAGTTCCGAACGCCGGACATTTTCGTGGCACGTGTTAACAACATACGAGAAGGCTTTTGCCGTGTGAGCCGCTACCGGACTGTATGAGCCGTGACCGGGCTCTCCTCGAGCGAGCCCTGGACCGTGGCGAACAGGACGGTGGCAACGTCGAATTCAAGGAACGCCTGTCACGAGACGTCCACCTCGAGGGTGGACGCCGGGAGAGCCTGGCCGCGCAACTGCGTCACCGACTGCTCTCCGGGGACGGCGAGGCGACCTACGTCGTCGGCGTGACCGACGACGGCGGACTCGCTGGCGTCGACCCCGACACGTTCTCCGAGACGATGGACGTTCTCTCCTTGCTCGCCGAAGAGGCAGACGCACACATCGACGAGGTCCAGACGTGGAGCGTAGACGGTGTTTCGCGCTCGAGTGAATCCGGCGGCGACCGATCGTCGGAGACGTCCGGGCTGGTCGGCGTCGCGACGATCCGTGAGGGGGGCGTCCTCGAGACGGACGACGAACACGTCGTCGTCGGGACGGCGGGCCACGTCGACCACGGAAAGAGCACGCTCGTCGGCTCGCTCGTCACGGGCACGCCCGACGACGGCGACGGCGCCACGCGGGCGTATCTTGACGTCCAGCCCCACGAGGTCGAACGCGGGCTGTCGGCGGACCTGTCGTATGCCGTCTACGGTTTCGACGAGGAGGGCCCGGTCCGGGTCCGGAATCCGAACCGCAAGACAGACCGCGCGGAAGTCGTCGAGGAGGCCGACCGTCTCGTCTCCTTCGTCGACACGGTCGGTCACGAGCCGTGGCTCCGAACCACCATTCGAGGGCTCGTCGGCCAGAAACTCGACTACGGACTGTTGGTCGTCGCCGCTGACGACGGACCGACACGCACCACTCGAGAACACCTCGGCGTCTTGCTGGCGACGGACCTCCCGACGATCGTCGCGATCACCAAGACCGATATCGTCGACGAGGAGCGCATCGAGGACGTCGAACGCGAGGTCGAACGCCTCCTGCGCGAGGTCGACAAGTCGCCGCTGCGGGTCTCCCGCCACGGCGTCGACGCCGCCGTCGAAGAGATCAGCGAACGGGTCGTCCCGATCGTCGAGACGAGCGCGATCACGATGGACGGCCTCGAGACGTTAGACGAGCTGTTCGATCGGCTCCCCAAGACGTCCCAGGATACCGGCGAGTTCCGGATGTACGTCGACCGGAGCTACTCGGTGACCGGCGTCGGTGCAGTCGCCTCCGGAACCGTCATGTCCGGCGAGGTCGAGGCCGGCGACGAACTCCTGCTCGGGCCGATGCCCGACGGCCGGTTCCGGGAGGTCGAAGTCCGCTCGATCGAGATGCACTACCACCGTGTCGACGAGGCCCAGGCCGGCCGAATCGTCGGTATCGCGCTCAAAGGCGTCAAAGAAAGCGCCATCGACCGCGGGATGGTCCTGTTGCCACGCGACGCCGATCCCGACCCCGTCCGGGAGTTCGAAGCCGAAGTGATGGTTCTCAACCACCCCACCCGGATCGGCGACGGCTACGAACCCGTCGTCCACCTCGAGACGATCGGCGAGGCCGCGGCCTTCTACCCGAAAAACGGCCGTCTCCTTCCGGGTGACACCGGTAAGACCACGGTTCGGTTCAAGTTCCGTCCGTACCTCGTCGAGGAGGGCCAGAAGTTCGTCTTCCGCGAGGGCCGCAGTAAGGGCGTCGGAACGGTGACCGACGTCCACCCGATGGAGTGATCCGGACCGCCTGATACGGTCTCCTGTCGTCACTGACCGCCGATCGCCAGGATGGGGGCGGCGATCGGCGGGAGATCGGTACAGCAGTCCGTATGAGCGCCCGTGAGGGGACGTCCCGTCACCACGGCGGCGTCGCCAGTTCTGAGAGCCGCTCGAGGCGATACGTCGGCGTTGGCTCGGGTCGTACGGGAACGTCCTCGGTGTGGGGCACCCAGACCGACTCGAGTCCGGCCGCTCGAGCGCCGGCGACGTCTGCGGCCAGCGAGTTGCCGACGTAGACCGCTCGGTCGGGCGTCGCTTCGAGCGCCTCGAGTGCCCGTTCGAACGGCTCGGCGGCTGGTTTCGCGGCCGTCTCGTACCCGGCACAGACGACCGTCTCGAAATAATCGTCTAAGGCCACCGCCTCGAGTTTCGTTCGTTGCATGTCGGGTGCGCCGTTGGTGACCAGCCCGAGACGGTACTCGCCGGCCAGCGTCTCGACGACATCACGCGCGCCCGGGACGAGTTCGACGGCCTCCCGGTCGCGAAACTCGCCGTAGGCTTCGGCGACAGCACGACCGGTATCGCGGTCGTAACCGGCGTCGACGGCGAGGTCTGCGAAACACCGCCGGCGGAGGTCGGCGGCGTCGTCACTCTCCTCGAGGTAGTCGCGATAGCGGCCGTAGTAGTCTTCGATTCCCCATGGCTCGTCGGCGCCGACACGCTCGAACGCCCGGTCGAGGACGACGTCTCCGGGTTGACTGTACCGACACAGCGTATCGTCGAGATCGAAACAGACCGTGTCGACGACGGCCGCCGATCCGGTACCGGAGTCGGGGTCGATTCCAGCCATGGCTTCGGCTACGATCGACCGGAACTAAAACCGATCGCCGGTGCCAGCCGTCCCGGGAACGGCCGCGAGGATCGGTTCGACGGCCGCGGGATCGTCGGACGGTTCGAGGACCGGTTTGAATCGAACGGTTATACTGCCGGACAGCAGTCAGTGACCCGTCGGTCGCGAACTCGCGGCCGTCACCCGTTGGGACGGCCACAGTCGCGCGACCGATCGGTGAATCGTTCTGTCCGGCAGTATTAGAGTTCGAAGGAGTCGACGAGCAGTTCCTCGTCGGTCTCGCCATGGACGTACGTCGGCCCGCCGATTACGTCGATGGTGACCTTCGCGGGTGCGAAGAGATCCGACGGAACCTCCGAGAACTCCCACTCGAGGTCGTCGAAGATCTCCCCGAACGGGCGGCCGTGTGCCTCGGCGGCGGTCGACGGAACGTCGTCGAAGACGTCGGCGTCCTCACGAACCGTGAGATGAGCCGTTCCGCCGTAGGCGATGGCGTCGTTCGTTCGGGCGATCGCGGTTTCCTCGTCGGCGGCGACGGGCGCGACGGGTGCTCGACCGGTCGCCGAGACGATGTCCAAGGGATCGTATCCCAGTTCCGAAAGCCGGAAGGTCGCGAGTTCGGCCGCGCGGGCGGCGTTGGTGACGCTCCCAACGAGGCTCGCGGATGGATAGGAAAGCAGGAAGACACTGCTGGTCTCGACCTCCGCGAGCTCGGCGACCTGTTCGGCCGCGGCGGCGGTCGGTTCCTGGTCGGTCTCGACGGCCAGTGCCGTCAGGTCGAACGCGTCCGTGTAACCGACGCGGTGGAACTCCTCCTCCTGAGCGACCAGTGCGCGTGCGGGCCCGCTCCCCAGCCCCTCGAAGTCCTCGGTCGTCAGCTCCCAGCCTGCCTTCTGCGAGCACAGCAGCGAGAGCGCCGGCTGGTCCGTCGTCAGTTCGATAAACGGTATCGGTGCGTCGCCGAGTTCGCCGAGCTGGTGACTCGGCGTCGCCATTCCCGCGGTCTGAATCTCGGTCAACAACAGTCCGGCTTCGATGCCGCCGTCGAACTCGAGGCCGAAGTCGAGTACCGTCGCCTCGTTAGCGAGGTCGTAACCGCCGATGTTCAACTCCTCGGCGTACTCGAGGGCCTCGTCGACCAACTCGATCGCCATCCGGTTGAGACTCTCCATACCGGTCGGTTCACGCTCCGCGCTAAAACAGTTTGTCAGTTCGTGGCCGCCCGCCTGCGTCGTCGCCGTCGGCGATCAGGCGACGACCTCGTAGCCGGCGTCCTCGATCGTCCCGCCGAGTGTGTTCTCGTCGACGGTCACCTCGTCGTGTTCGACGCGAACCGTACCGGCCTCGTGGTCGGCCGTCGCCGACGAGACCCCCTCGAGGGCCTCGAGCGCGTCGATCACGTTCGCTTCACAACCGTCACAGGCCATTCCGTCGACGTCGAGCGTCGTCTGTTCCATATCGGTGGCTCGGTCGCCGGACGGCTAGTGTCTTCCGCTCTCGACTACAACCCCGCGTCGCCCGTCGACGGGAAAGCGGCGGCAGGACTGTCGACCCGGGCGTCTACTCGGTACCGCTGCTGCGACGAAACGCCCTCGCAGTCTTCGGGCACTACTCCTCGCTGTTCGTCGCCGCCCGTCCGAGGTGTTCCTCGACGGCCTCGACTTTCTCGTCGGCGGAGCCCTCGCGACTGCGTTTGTCGTCGATCTTCAGAACAGTGCTCACACGGTCGGCGTCGACCGCTTCGTGGGCAGCCTGCGCGGCCGTGAACAGTTCCCCGATCTCCTCGGCCTCGATCACCGTTCCCATGGGATTGGTCTCGTACTCGACGTCGTAGCCCTCGAGGGCATCGACGGCCTTCGCGACCTCGCCGGACATGCTGTCCTCGATCACCGGTGCGACGCTCAACAGTGCGACGACTGTCATAGGAGAGCCATCGGCGCGTACATCCTAAATGCCATCTATCCCGTCCGTTCATCGGTACGCCGACGCGACGGTGGGGCCGATCGGGCGACCGTCGACCCGTCGCTGTCGCTGTCGCCATCGCTATCGCTCTCGAGTGTCGAAAAACGAAGAACCCAACCGCAGCGGCGACAGCGGACCGTCGACCGACGGTATCAGTCGGCTCGACCCGGACGCGACGCCTCCGACGGCGGGTAGATGATGACGTCGCCGTTGGCGTAGACGTACACCTCGTGCTCGAGGGCAGTGAAGGCGACGTGTCCACCCGTGCGTTCGGTCCCGTCGGCTTTCTTTCTGAAGAGACGGTCGAGGGCGTCGGGATCGACGCTGTCGTAGAGGGAGAACTCACCCTGCGAGACGTCGGTATCGGCGATCGACGCGAGCGCGTGGACGATGGTCGTCGTGATCGTCGCGGTACCGTCGGGGTCGTGAGCGAAGACGTAGCGGTCGTTGGTCTGATCGTACTGCAGTCCGTCGGGGCCGTCCGTGGCTGGAAGTTCAGTTTGCATAGGAGATCAGCGGTTCAATCGTCTATTGATTCGTAGTTACTCGCGGTATAAAAGCCAATCGCAGCCGATATCGATCGACGAGCGTGACTGAATCCGCCTGTGGACAGTGGGAACGTCCAATTAGTCACGAAACGTTAGGCGTACGCCGTCGAAACCGCAGGACTCGAGTGGGTCCCAATTGCGGATTATCGTTCATGAACGTTGTCGAACGAGCCCGATTCGCGAGCGACTCGAGTGCTAATCACGCGTTACGACACGGAAATACGATCGAGTAATCGATCATTCTCGGCGAACATAACGCGGTTCGAACTGAACGCGGACGCTGATCATCCTCGAGGATATCCAGGCTGCGCTGGGTCCGGGCGAACTCCGAGACGGGTCGTTGTGCCCCGCAGTGCTCGCAGGTATACTGGTTGCCCGGCGACGGCAAGTCGGCAGGCGCGGCGTCCCACTGCTTCTCGCAGTCGACGCACTCGAGTCGGATCCAACTCTCTCGCATACGGTCGATACTACGTACTCGCGACACTTCGTACGCGATCGCTCGTGGAGTTGGATTCAGAGAAATGCGCTGGCTGGGATTTGAACCACGGGTAGACGGTCGCCTCACTCCGTTCGGCGCTGCGGCTACCCTAATTCAAATCCGAGAACGATTTCCGTCGCTCACGGCTTCGCCGTTCGCAACTTTCGTGGCGCGTAGCGCCACGCAACGCTCACGGGTTTGTTCGCGACAGAAATGCGCTGGCTGGGATTTGAACCCAGGTTGTGACCATGGCAAGGTCACGTGATACCACTACACTACCAGCGCGTTCGATTGCGAGTACACTTCGATCGAGGTGCCACGGATACTTATAAATGTCGAAAGTAGGAGTGTCACGATACTTACTAAATTTCTATGGGCGACTCGAGTCCGATCCGCTCGTTCGTCATCCTCGGCTCTGGCCGGAAAAAATCCACTGCGTACTCGCGACACTTAATCACAGCAGAACGTACGCGATCGCTCGTGGAGTTGGATTCAGAGAAATGCGCTGGCTGGGATTTGAACCACGGGTAGACGGTCGCCCCACTCCGTTCGGCGCTGCGGCTACCCTGATTCAAATCAAAGAACGATTGCTGTCGCTCACGGGTTTGTTCGCGACAGAAATGCGCTGGCTGGGATTTGAACCCAGGTTGTGACCATGGCAAGGTCACGTGATACCACTACACTACCAGCGCCCTGTTGCAGTTACATCTAACTCGGGAGAGGTGTATAAGGGTTGCGAACCGAATCAGCTGTGGCAATGGACGTCGTATCACACGCTCGAGTCACGCGCAATTGCCGATTCGGCCGGCCGAGGAGTGCTCGAGCGGCCGTCCCATCGGACAGCGTATTCGCCCGATCGGATCGAGCGTGTGGGGAAAAGTATCACCCTCGATGACGGCCACTCGCCGTGACCTGTATGTGTCGAATTCTCACCCGAGAGCGAGTCACAGCCGGGATCGAATCCGCTATCCTTTTAAGACCTTGACCGCAAGACATCGCTACAGTCTAGTGACGCGGCGCCGAAGCGTCTCGGCATGACCGTCAGCGTACTCGTGCCGTCGTCGCTCACCCGTGAAGCCGAGGACAAACGCGAGGCAACTCGCAAACTCGGATACGTCGCCCGCGCGGCGACGATCTTCCGGGCCGATCGCCTGATCGTCTTCCCCGATCCGGACGGCGAAACAGGGCGATTCGACGGCGGGTTCGTACACACCGTCTTGCGGTACGCCGCAACGCCGCCGTACCTCCGAAACGAGGTGTGGGGGATGCGGGACGAACTGGAGTACGCGGGTGTCTTGCCGCCGCTCCGTGCCGTGTCACAGACCGGCTCCGAATCGAACGGTTCGGGGTCGTCAAGACAAGGGATCGTGACCGAGGTCGGACCTGAAGGGCGCGTCCGGGTCAATTGCGGACTGCAACACCCGATCTCCCTCAACACGCCTCCGGATATGGAGGTCGAAGCGGGAGAGCGCGTGACCGTCAGGATCTCTTCGCGACGACCGGTCCGGGCCAAGCTCGTCGACGAGCCCCTTCCAGGGCTGTCGATCGAGCGGACGGACCTCTCCGCAGCACTCGGCCGTGAGGACGCCGGCGTCTGTATCGCGTCGTCCCGGTACGGTGAGGAACTCACCGTCGGGCGACTCGAGACGCTGGCCGGACGTGTCGACGACGGGATGACCGTCGCATTCGGCGCGCCCGAGCGAGGGCTGCCGGATATCCTCGGAATCGAGGCATCCGCTGTCGCCGCCCAGTATGGGGACGATGCGGATGACGGAGTCGAACCCACAACCGATGCCGATCCGGGGTTCGACCTCTGGCTGAACACGGTTCCGAACCAAGGGAGTGAGGTCGTGCGAACGGAAGAGGCTCTGTTCGCTACTCTCGCTCCCCTCTCACTGAGAGAGTGATAGAATGCCACAAGCAAATTCACCACGCAAAGGCTCACTCGGGTTCGGCCCACGAAAGCGTGCGACCAGCGAGGTCCCACGCTTCAACTCGTGGCCGGACGACGAAGGACAGCCGACGCTCCAGGGTTTCGCGGGCTACAAGGCCGGCATGACCCACGTCGTCATGGTCGACGATCAAGCAAACTCGCCGACCGAGGGGATGGAACAGACCGTCCCCGTGACGATCGTGGAGACGCCGCCAATGCGCGCCGTCGCCCTGCGTGCGTACGAAGACACGCCGTACGGAAAGCAGCCGGTTACCGAGGTCTGGACCGACGAGTTCGTCCCCGAACTCGATCGGACCCTCGACCTCCCCGGTGACGACTACGACGCCAACGCCGCCGAAGACGAGCTTCGCGGCCTCCTCTCGGAGGGACGCGTCGACGACGTCCGCGTCATCACGCATACGGTTCCGTCCGAGGTTCCCTCGGTCCCCAAGAAGAAACCGGACGTGATGGAGACGCGCGTCGGCGGCGGTTCCGTCGAGGAACGCGTCGACTTCGCCCTCGAACTGCTCGAGGACGGCGGCGAACACGTCATGAACGACGTGTTCCGCGCTGGCGAGTACGTCGACGCAAGCGGCGTCACGAAAGGGAAAGGGACCCAGGGCCCCGTCAAACGCTGGGGCGTCCAGAAACGCAAGGGCAAACACGCCCGGCAGGGCTGGCGCCGCCGCATCGGGAACCTCGGTCCCTGGAACCCGTCCCGTGTCCGGTCGACGGTCCCACAGCAGGGCCAGACCGGCTACCACCAGCGGACGGAACTGAACAAGCGCCTCGTCGACATCGGCGACGGCGCCGACGCGACGGTCGACGGCGGCTTCGTCAACTACGGCGAAGTCGACGGACCGCACGCGCTGATCAAGGGCTCGCTCCCCGGGCCGGAGAAGCGTCTCGTGCGCTTCCGCCCGGCGATCCGACCCGGAGACCAGCCGCGCCTCGATCCCGAGGTGCGCTACGTCTCCACCGCATCTAACCAGGGATAAATCATGGACGCAACAGTACGAGACCTGGACGGCGACGACGCGGGCTCGGTTACGCTCCCGGCGGTCTTCGAGACCCAGTACCGCCCGGACCTGATCGCCCGCGCCGTTCGCGTCGCCCAGGCAAACCGGAAACAGGACTACGGTGCCGACGAGTTCGCCGGCCTCCGTACGCCGGCCGAATCGTTCGGCAGCGGCCGCGGGATGGCCCACGTTCCACGACAGGAGGGACGCGGTCGACGCGTTCCCCAGACCGTCAAGGGACGAAAGGCCCACCCGCCAAAGGCCGAGAAGGACTGGTCCGAATCGATCAACACGAAAGAGAAGAAACTGGCAATCCGCAGCGCCATCGCCGCGACAACCGATGCCGAACTCGTCGCTGAGCGCGGACACGCGTTCGACGACGACGCCGAGCTTCCGGTCGTCGTCTCCGACGAGTTCGAGGAGCTGAAGAAGACGAAGGAAGTCGTCTCCTTCCTCGAGGCCGCTGGTCTCGACGAAGACATCGAACGCGCCGACGAGGGCCGCAACGTCCGCTCGGGTCGCGGAAAGACCCGCGGTCGGAAGTACCAAGAGCCCAAGTCGATCCTGTTCGTCACCTCGAGCGAGTCCGGTCCGTCCCGTGCGGCCCGGAACCTCGCTGGAGCCGACGTGACGACCGCTGCGGAGGTCAACGCAGAAGAACTCGCACCCGGCGCACAGCCGGGTCGACTGACCGTCTGGACCGAAAGCGCACTCGAGGAGGTGGCAGACCGATGAGTTCGATCATCGAACACCCGCTGGTCACGGAGAAGGCGATGAACGACATGGACTTCGAGAACAAGCTCCAGTTCGTCGTCAACCCCGACGCCACCAAGCCGGAGATCAGTGACGTCGTCGAAGAGCGCTTCGAGGTCACGGTCGACGACATCAACACACAGGTCACGATGAACGGCAAGAAGAAAGCAGTCGTCAAACTCTCCGAGGACGACGACGCACAGGAAGTCGCCTCGCGAATCGGGGTGTTCTAACGATGGGACGACGCATTCTCGGACAACGACGCGGACGCGGGACCTCCACGTTCCGTGCCCCGTCGCACCGATACAAAGCGAAGCTCGACCACAAAAAGGCCGAGGACGACGACGTCGTCCGCGGGACGGTCGTCGACATCGAACACGACCCGGCCCGATCGGCACCTGTCGCGGCCATCGAGTTCGAGGACGGCGAACAGCGTCTCGTCCTCGCACCCGAAGGCGTCAGCGTCGGCGAAGAGATCCAGGTCGGCGTCTCGGCCGAGATCAAGCCGGGCAACACGCTGCCGCTTGCTGAAATTCCGGAAGGGGTTCCGGTCTGTAACATCGAGGCCAACCCGGGCGACGGCGGTAAGTTCGCCCGTGCCTCCGGTGTCAACGCGGACCTGATCACTCACGACCGCAACGCCGCGGTCGTTCAGCTGCCAAGCGGTGAAGTCAAGCGCCTCGACCCGCAGTGTCGTGCCACCATCGGCGTCGTCGCCGGTGGCGGTCGCACGGAGAAGCCGATGGTCAAGGCAGGGAACAAACACCACAAAATGAAAGCCCGTGGTGGCAAGTGGCCCCGCGTCCGCGGTGTCGCGATGAACGCCGTCGACCACCCCTTCGGTGGCGGCGGCCGACAGCACCCCGGCAAACCCAAGTCCGTCTCGCGGGACGCCCCGCCGGGACGGAAGGTGGGTGACATCTCCTCGCGTCGTACCGGCCGAGGTGGAAACAAATGAGTCAGGAGTACAGAACCGGCCGTGAAGGTGAGTTCACCTACCGCGGCCACACGCTCGACGAGCTGCAGGACATGGAGCTCGAGGAAGTCGCGGAACTGCTACCCGCTCGCCAGCGGCGAAGTATCGAACGCGGTCTCTCCGTCGAGAAGCAGAAGCTGCTCGAGGAGGCCCGCGAGAAAGACGAAGAGGAGACTGCGAACGCGCCGATCCGAACGCATCTGCGGGATATGCCGATCCTGCCGGAGTTCGTCGGACTGACCTTCGAGGTCTACACCGGCCAGTCGTTCGAGCGCGTCCGTATCGAACCCGAGATGATCGGACACTATCTCGGCGAGTTCCAGCTGACCCGCACGTCCGTCGAGCACGGACAGGCAGGTATCGGCGCGACTCGCTCCTCGAAGTTCGTCCCACTGAAGTGATTCACGCATGGGAATCAACTACTCAGTCGACGCGGATCCGGACACGACCGCGAAAGCGATGCTCCGGGAGCGTCACATGAGCCACAAGCACAGCAAGGAGGTCGCACGCGCGATCAAGGGTCGTACCGTCGAGGAGGCCCAGGCGTACCTCCAGGACGTCATCGACGAAGAGCAGTCGGTTCCGTTCAAGTCCCACAACACGGGCGCCGGCCACCGCTCGGATATCGACGGCTGGGACGCCGGCAAGTACCCCGAGAAGGTCTCGGGGGAGTTCCTCGACCTGCTCGAGAACGTCGAGGCCAACGCCGACAACCAGGGATTCGACGGCGCGTCGATGGAAATCGTCCACGTCGCCGCCCACAAGGTCGGCGAGTCGGTCGGCCGCAAGCCCCGCGCGATGGGGCGTGCATCGGCGTGGAACACGCCGGAGGTCGACGTCGAAATCATCGTCGAAGAAGTCGACGAGGACGAGGAGGGTGAAAACTAATGGCTGACGAACAACAATTCATCGAAAACGGCCTGCAGCGGTCCCAGATCGACGAGTTCTTCCAGGAAGAGCTCGGCCGCGCAGGCTACGGTGGTATGGACGTCGCCAAGACGCCGATGGGCACCCAGATCGTCCTCAAGGCCGAGAAGCCGGGGATGGTCATCGGTAAAGGCGGCGAGAACATCCGAAAGATCACGACGGCTCTCGAGGAGCAGTTCGACCTCGAGGACCCACAGATCGACGTCCAGGAGGTCGAGGAACCCGACCTCAACGCACGGATCGTCGCCGATCGACTGGCCAACGCACTCGAGCGTGGCTGGTACTTCCGGAAAGCCGGTCACACGACGATCGACCGGATCATGGAAGCCGGCGCACTCGGCGCCGAGATCGTCCTCTCCGGGAAGGTCACCGGCGCTCGATCGCGCGTCGAGAAGTTCAACCGTGGCTACATCAAACACAACGGCGAACCCGCCGAAGAGGTCGTCGACCACGGTCAGGGCGTCGCAGTGATGAAACTCGGTACCATCGGCGTCGACGTCAAGATCATCCCGCCGGGTGCCGAACTCCCCGACGACTTCGAGATCCAGGAGGACGTCGATCCCGAAGAACTCGTCCCCGAGGCCGTCGAGGCCAACGAGGCCGAGGGCGTCGAGGAACTGCTCGAAGGCGAACCCCAGGAGGCCGAGGCAACCGCGGAAGGTGCCGAGGCACCTGCCGAGGACGCCGTCGAGCCCGAGCCCGAAGTCGACGAAGAGGCCGTCGAGGAAGTCATCGAGGAAGAGGTCGCCGGCGAAGACGAGGAAGAAGTCGAGATTCCCGACGAGTCGCCGATCGAAGAGGACCTAGACGAACTCGAGGAAGACGTCGAGGCCGAAGCCGAAGAGCTGATGGCTGAGATGGACGAGGAAGACGAAGACGGAGACGAAGGAGGTGACGCCTGATGGCTATTCTCCACGTCGAAGAAATCCGCGACATGACGCCTGCCGAACGGCAGGAAGAACTCGAGGAACTCGAGACGGAACTGCTCAACCAGAAGTCCGTCCTGGCCGCCGGTGGGGCCCCGGAGAACCCGGGCCGTATCGGCGAACTGAGTCGCACCATCGCGCGGATCAAGACGATCCAGCGCGAAGAGGGCGACCTCGAAGACGAAGACGAAGCATAACACACAAATGGCACTGACACCCGAAACTCTGCCACGACACGAACTCAACGGGCTTCCCGTCCGGGTCGTCGAGAGCGACGACCCCTCGCGGGAGGGCCTCGAAGGGCGGGTCGTCATCGAGACGACCAACACGCTCTCGATAGAGGTTTGCGTTCCGCCGGAGGCGGAACGTTGGCGAGGCGGTGTGACCGCCGAGCGTGACGACGGCGAGTCTCGGGTGGTGATGGTGCCGAAATCGGGCTCGACGTTCGAGTTCGCGATCACAGATGACGCCGCCGACTCCGCCAAGGAGTCGGGGACCGCGTCCAAACTGGCCGACACCAAACCCTCCGCGGCCGGAAACGGTCAGGAGGACCGAGTTGGCGGAGATACCGCCAACTGTCGTGGCGACGATTCCACACGGGATCGCTGTCACGCCGCTGGCGAGGACGTGGCCTACGTTACGGTCGATGGATCGCGGCTGCTCTCACGACCCGCCCGACGAACTGAAACGAACGGTGATTCACCATGGCAATAGGACTAGACGTTGAAACCCCTCCGGAACCGGAAAACCCGGAGGAATACGACTACGAGAAGTGTCCGTTCTACGGCGAGCTTCCCGTTCGAGGGCAGATCCTCGAAGGGCAGGTCGTCTCGACGGACATGGACAAGACCGTAGTCGTCGAGCGAGAGTACGACGTAGCGGTTCCGAAATACGACCGCTACATGAAACGACGCTCGCGCATTCCGGCCCACGTGCCGGGCGTGCTCGAGCCGCTCTCGGTCGGTGACACGGTCAAGATCGCAGAGACCCGACCACTGTCGAAGACCAAATCGCACGTGGTCGTCGAAGTAACCGAAGAAGCCACCGCAGAGGACGTCGCCGAGCTCACGGGTCAGGCAGAGCCTGAGCCGGAGCTCTCCGACGAGGACCTCACTGCGGCCGAAGAAGAGGGTGATCAGTGATGGAGGCGATGAAAGCCGACGTCACCCAGGGCCTAAAGAAGGGCTCGCTGGTCACGTGTGCCGACAACACCGGCGCGCGTGAGCTGAAGATCCTCAGCGTCTCGGGCTACCAGGGCACCAAGAACCGCCAGCCGAAGGCGGGGATCGGTGACAAGGTGACCGTCTCGGTCACGAAAGGGACCCCCGAGATGCGTCGCCAGGTCCTCGAGGCCGTCGTCGTCCGCCAGCGGAAATCGATCCGCCGGCCCGACGGTACGCGCCTGAAGTTCGAGGACAACGCGGCGGTCATCATCGACGAGAACGAGGAGCCCCGCGGGACGGAGATCAAAGGACCGATCGCCCGCGAGGTCGCAGAACGATTCGGAGCGATCGCCTCTACGGCGACGATGATCGTATAGAACCATGAGCAAGCAACCACACAAACAGCGAACGCAGACGGAGCGAGCGCCGCTACACAAGCGGCAGAAACAGCTCCACGCGACGCTGTCCGACGAGCTCCGCGAGGAGTACGACACCCGTCGGACCCGCGTCAACGCGGGCGACACCGTCGAGATCATGCGTGGCGACCACGCCGGCGAGGAAGGCGAAGTCGTTCGTGCCATCCTCGAGGACGGCGTCATCCACGTCGAAGACGTCACCGTCGAGACGGCCGACGGCGAGGAAGTGCCGCGACCGCTCGACCCATCGAACGTCCGCATCACGGAGCTCGACTTAGAGGACGAGCGTCGCGAGGCTCGCCTCGAAGGCGACAGCGACGAAGGTGATAGCGAATGACGAAACACCAGAAACGACTCTCAGTACCGAAGTCCTGGCCGGTCGAGCGCAAGACCGACACGTTCACGGTCAAGGCCGGTGCCGGCCCGCACGGTGAGGAGGGTGTTCCCCTCGTCGTCCTGCTGCGGGACGTGCTCGGCTACGTCGACTCGAAGAAGGAAGCCCGATACGCGCTTTCCGAGGACGCGATCCTCGTCAACGGACAAGCGATCAACGACGAGAAGCGCCCGATCGGTATCTTCGACATCCTCGCGTTCCCCGGTCGAGGGGAGTACTACCGCGTCTTCCCCGACGAGGGCGGTCGGCTCGCGCTGACCGAGATCGACGAGGACGCTGCCCAGAGCCGACTGGGCAAGATCGAGGGCAAACAGCAGGTCCCCGGCGGCCAGACGCAGCTCACGCTACACGACGGCACGAACGTCCTCATCGACGACGACAGCGGGTACGAGACGAACGACTCGATCGTCATCGACAACGACGACAAATCGATTGTCGCCCACTTCCCCTACGAAGAGGGCGCGCTCGTGACGGCTATCCGTGGCAACCACGGTGGCAAGATCGGCGAGATCGACGCGATCGACGTCACGCCGGGCAGTGGCTCGAACACCGTCGGCGTCGACACCGACGACGGTGGCTTCGAGACCGTCGAAGAGTACGTCGTCGTGATCGACGAGAACTTCACGGGTGATGACGAATGAGCGAGGCTGAAGCCGACTTCCACGAGATGCGCGAACCGCGCGTCGAGAAGGTCGTCGTCCACATGGGCGTCGGTCAGGGTGGTCGCGAACTCGGCAAGGCCGAGGACATCATCGAGGAGGTCACCGAACAGGAAAGCGTCCGTACCCAGGCCAAACGTACCGAACCCGATTTCGGTATCCGCCAGGGAGATCCGATCGGTGCGAAGGTTACCCTTCGGGGCGAAGACGCGTACGACTTCCTCGAGAAGGCCCTCCCGCTTGCCGATATTTCGGCAACCCAGTTCGACGATACGGGCAACTTCAGCTTCGGCGTCGAGGAACACACCGAGTTCCCAAGCCAGGAGTACGACCCGAACGTCGGGATCTACGGGCTGGACGTCACCGTCAACCTGGTGCGTCCGGGCTATCGCGTCGCGAAACGCGACAAAGCCACCCGCTCGATCCCGTCGAAACACCGCCTCACGCCCGAGGACGCTATCGGGTTCCTCGAGGCCAACTTCGACGTGACCGTCGAGGAGGCAGACGATGAGTGAAAGCGAAACCGAAAGCGACGTAGAAAGCGAGCGCACGGGAGAGCACGCGGCAAAGCGTACCGGCCAGATCGAGGAGTGCCAGCGCTGTGGCCGCAAGCAGGGTCTCGTCGGCAAATACGACATCAACCTCTGTCGCCAGTGCTTCCGTGAGATCGCCCGCGATATGGGATTCAAGAAGTACCGATAACATGACAGGAAACGATCCACTCAGCAACGCGCTCTCGGGGCTCGACAACGCCGAGAGCGTCGGGAAACTGAGCCACGAGGTAACGCCCGCCTCGAACGAGATCGGCAGCGTACTCGAGGTCTTCTACGACCGCGGGTACATCGACGGCTTCGAGTTCGTCGACGACGGCAAAGCCGGTCAGTTCGAGGTCGAACTGAAAGGAGCGATCAACGAGTGTGGCCCCGTCAAGCCCCGCTACAGCGTCAGTGCCGATGAGTTCGAGAAGTGGGAGAAGCGCTATCTCCCCGCTCGGGACTTCGGTGCGCTCGTCGTCACGACGAGCAGTGGCATCATGAGCCACTACGAGGCGCGCCAGCAGGGGATCGGTGGCCAGGTGATCGCATACGTCTACTAACAATGCGAGTCGAACTGGACATCCCTGACAACGTAACCGTCGAGAAAGACCACCTTGACGTGACCGTCGACGGTCCGGAAGGCAGCGTCACCCGCCGCCTCTGGTATCCCGACGTGACCGTCGAGGTTGAGGACGACAGCGTGGTAATCGAAAGTGACAACGAGGACGCGAAGACGAACGCGACCGTTGGCACGTTCGAGAGCCACCTCACCAACGCTTTCCACGGCGTGACCGAGGGCTGGGAGTACAAGATGGAAGTCTTCTACTCTCACTTCCCGATGCAGGTCCGCGCGGAAGGCGACGAAGTCGTCATCGAGAACTTCCTCGGCGAAAAGGCAGAGCGACGTACGAACATCCATGGTGACACCGAAGTCTCCGTCGACGACGAGGTCGTCGTCCTCTCCGGTCCGGACAAGGAGGACGTCGGTCAGACGGCAGCCGACATCGAGCAGCTGACACGCGTCAGCGGCAAGGACACCCGCGTCTTCCAGGACGGAGTCTACATCACCGAGAAACCCGCGACTGGAGGTGCCTGATAGATGGCAGACGAACAACCCCAGGAACTCGAGGACATCAGCGGCGTCGGCGAGAGCAAGGCCGAGGCCCTGCGAGAGGCCGGTTTCGAGTCCATCGAGGACGTCAAAGAGGCCGACCAGGACGAACTGGCCGAGGCCGAGGGCGTCGGTAACGCGCTCGCGGCTCGTATCAAGGCCGACGTCGGCGATCTCGAGGTCACCGAAGAGACCGAGGCCGAGATCGAAGACGAAGGCGTCGAGGAAGAAGCGAAACCGGACGAAGACGTCGAGACCGAACTGCAGCCTCGCGGGCTCGTCGACAAGACGCCCGACCTCACCGAGGAGGAAGAACGACTCCTCGAGCGGCGCAAAAGCGAGGGCAAACCGCAGTTCAACCGACAGGACTACCACAAGAAAAAGCGGACGCCCGAATCCTGGCGCCGTCCACGCGGAACGCTGTCCAAGCAGCGCCGCGGCATCAAGGGCAAGGGTCCGAAGGTGTCGGCTGGCTTCCGCACGCCCGAAGAAGTCCGGGGCAAACACCCCAGCGGCTTCGAAGAGGTCTACGTCGAGAACACCGACGACCTCGAGGGTGTCGACGGCGATCGCGAGGCGGTCCGGATCGCCTCCGCCGTCGGCGCGCGCAAGCGTGAACGGATCGAAGAGGTCGCCGAAGAGGAGGGTATCCGCGTTCTGAACCCGACCTACGAGGAAGTCGAGGTGGAATCCAATGACTGATCTCTCCGCACAGAAGCGACTCGCAGCCGACGTCTTGGACGTCGGCGAGAACCGCGTCTGGCTCGACCCCGACGCCCAGGCCGACATCGCCGAAGCGATCACCCGCGACGAGATCCGTGAACTCGTCGAGGACGGTCGCATTCAGGCCGAAGACGCCAAAGGGAACTCCCGTGGCCGCGCACGCGAGCGCAACAAAAAGCGTGCCTACGGTCACCGGAAGGGACCAGGCAAGCGCCGCGGCAAGAAGGGCGCACGCCAGAACGAAAAGGAAGAGTGGCAGAACAAGATTCGCGCACAGCGACGGAAGCTGCGTGAACTCCGCGACAAGGGCGAACTCACGCCCCAGCAGTACCGCGAGCTCTACAAGAAAGCTGGCGGTGGGGAGTTCCGTAGCGTCCGGTACCTGTTGAACTACATTGACGACAACTACGGTGACCAATAATGGCGACAGGACCACGATACAAGGTGCCGATGCGTCGTCGCCGCGAGGTCCGGACGGACTACCACCAGAGGTTGCGCCTGCTGAAATCGGGCAAGCCCCGCCTCGTCGCTCGCAAGAGCAACAAGCATACTACGGCGCAGCTGATCACCCCCGGACCACAGGGCGACGAGACGCTTGCAAGCGCACACTCGAGCGATCTCGAGGAGTACGGCTGGGAAGCCCCCACGAGCAACATCTCTGCGGCGTACCTGACCGGCCTGCTGGCCGGGACGCGAGCCGTCGAGGCCGGCGTCGAGGAAGCAGTTCTCGACATCGGTCTCAACACGGCCACGCCGGGCAACAAGGTGTTCGCCGTCCAGGAGGGTGCGATCGACGCCGGTCTCGAGATCCCGCACAACGACAGCGTGCTCGCTGACTGGTCGCGTACCCGCGGCGAACACATCGCCGAGTACGCCGAGCAACTCGACGAGCCGCTGTACAGCGGTGAGTTCGACGCAACGGACCTACCAGAACACTTCGACGAGGTACGAGAGGCGATTCTCGAATGAGCGCAAACGACTACAACGACGACGGATGGCAGCCGGTCACCCGTCTCGGCCGGAAGGTCCAGGAGGGCGAAATCGACACGATGGACGACGCCCTCAACTCGGGACTGCCGCTGAAGGAACCCGAAATCGTCGACCAACTCCTCCCCGGACTGGACGACGAAGTGCTGGACATCAACATGGTCCAGCGTATGACCGACTCCGGACGCCGCGTGAAGTTCCGCTGTGTGGTCGTCGTGGGCAACCGCGACGGCTACGTCGGCTACGCGGAAGGCCGGGACGACCAGGTTGGCTCCGCCATCCAGAAGGCGATCGGTATCGCGAAGCTGAACATGATCAAGGTGCCGCGTGGCTCCGGTTCGTGGGAGGACCGTTCGGAGCGGCCCCACTCGCTGACCCGCAAGACGACCGGCAAGGCCGGCTCCGTCGAGGTCGAGGTCATCCCCGCCCCCGAAGGGCTGGGACTCGCCGCCAGTGACACCGTTCGCGCGGTGCTCGAACTGGCCGGCATCGAGAACGCCTGGACCAAGAGCCACGGCAACACGCGGACGACCGTCAATCTCGCGAAGGCGACGTTCAACGCACTCGAGAACGCCTCTCAGTCGCGACATCCACGGTCTCGAGCCACCCGAGAGGAAGCCGAGGTGACTGAGTAATGCGTGCAGTCGTGCAAGTACGCGGTGAGGTGAACCGGCAGGAAGACGTCCAGGATACCCTGGAGATGCTCAACATCCACAGCGTCAACCACTGTGCGCTCGTCCCCGAAACCGACACCTACGAGGGGATGATCACGAAGGTCAACGACTACGTCGCTCACGGCGAACCGAACGCCGACGTACTCGAGACGCTGCTTGCAAAGCGTGCCGAACCCCTCGAGGGCGACCAGTCGGACGTCGACGAGGAGTGGCTCGCCGAGAACACCGAGTACGACGACTTCGGTGCACTCGCCGAGGCACTGCTCGCCGAAGAGACGACGCTTCGCGACGAAGGACTGTCGCCGACGCTCCGTCTCCACCCACCGCGCGGTGGCCACGACGGAATCAAGAAGCCGACCGCCGAGGGCGGCCAACTCGGAAAGCATACAACGGCGCAGATTAACGACCTGCTAGAATCGATGCGATAACCATGACGAGCAAAAAACGACGTCAGCGCGGTTCGCGAACGCACAGCGGCGGCTCCCACAAGAACCGTCGCGGTGCTGGCCACCGCGGTGGCCGCGGCCGTGCCGGACGTAGCAAACACGAGTTCCACAACTACGAACCGAAGGGCAAACACGGCTTCAAGCGTCCCCACGACATCCGCGAGGAAGTCGCGGAGATCGACGTCCAGAAACTCGACGAGGACGCGATCCTCTACGTCGCGGAGGGCGACGCCGAAGAGACCGACGACGGCTACGCGATCGACGCTCGCGACATCGTCGAAGACGGTCACGAAGTCGACAAAGTGAAAGTGCTTGGCTCGGGGCAGGTCCGCAACGCACTCGAGATCACGGCGGACGCCTTCTCCGACGGCGCCGAAGAGAAACTCGAGGCTGCCGGCGGTAAAGCGCTGCTCTCCGAGCGCGCACAGGAAGCTCAGGAAGCCGAGGACGAAGCCGAAGACGACACCGAACAGAACGAGGACTAACGTATGGGATGGAAGGAAGCCGCCGAACCGGTCTTGACGCGGATGCCCGCAGTGCGCCGGCCGGAGGGGCACGTCCCCTTCAAGCGCAAGCTGGCGTGGACTGCCGGCATCCTCGTGTTGTACTTCTTCCTGACGAACATCGCGCTGCTCGGTCTGCAGGTCGGAGAGGCATCCGACTTCTTCGGCGAATTCCGTGCGATCCTCGCCGGGGAGCACGGGTCGCTGATGCAGGTCGGTATCGGCCCGATCGTCACTGCGAGCATCGTCTTGCAGTTGCTCGGCGGTGCGAACTTGCTCGGTCTCGACACCGACGACCCTCGAGACCAGGTGCTCTATCAGGGGCTGCAGAAGCTGCTCGTCATCGTCATGACGGCGCTGACTGCGCTCCCGATGGTGTTCGCCGGCGGCTTCCTGCCAGCCCAGCCGTCTCTGACGCTTGGCGGGCTCACCTTCGGACAGACGGAAGTCCAGCTGTTGATGTTCTCCCAGATCTTCGTTGGCGGGATCCTCATCCTCTACATGGACGAGGTCGTCAGTAAGTGGGGGATCGGCAGCGGGATCGGTCTGTTCATCATCGCCAGCGTCAGCCAGCGGCTCGTCTCCGGGTTCGTCCAGCCCAGAGAAGGCGGGTTCTTCTACAACTGGTATATGATCCTGACCGGGCAGATCGAGGTCGGCTCGCTGGTTTCGGCAGACGGCCTTTCGACGCTGCTGGTCAGCGAAGGTGGCGGACAACTCATCGCGCTGGTGACGACGGTCCTGATCTTCGCGATCGTCGTCTACGCGGAGTCCGTCCGCGTCGAGATCCCGCTCAGCCACGCCCGCGTGAAGGGTGCTCGTGGCCGCTTCCCCGTGAAGCTCATCTACGCGAGCGTCCTGCCGATGATCCTCGTCCGCGCGCTGCAGGCCAACATCCAGTTCATGGGTCAGATCCTGAACAGCCAGTGGGCCGGCATGCCTGCATGGCTCGGAGATTACTCCGGCGGCGAACCAGTGGGCGGGTTCTTCTACTACACCGCGCCGATCTACTCGCCCGGCGACTGGATGTGGTGGACGGCAGACGTCGGTCAAGCGGCCTGGCAGGTGCTGATCCGCATCTCCATCGACCTGACGTTCATGGTCGTCGGTGGTGCGATCTTCGCCATCTTCTGGGTCGAGACCACCAACATGGGCCCCAAAGCCACTGCCCGCCAGATCCAAAACTCCGGGATGCAGATCCCCGGATTCCGACAGAACGTCGGCGTCATCGAGAAGGTCATGGAACGGTACATCCCGCAGGTGACCGTCATCGGTGGCGCCCTGGTCGGCCTGCTGGCCGTCTGGGCGAACATGCTCGGCACCATCGGGGCGGTCTCCGGCACTGGCCTGCTACTGGCCGTCTCCATCACGTACAAGCTCTACGAGGAAATCGCCGAAGAGCAGATGATGGAGATGCACCCGATGATGCGCGATATGTTCGGGCGCGAATAACGCCTCCGTCTTCCATTTTCTCGTCTTTCCGTTCGAGAGTCGTCGCTGTACACCGATCGCAGGACGACACCGATATCCTCTCGATATACGGCAGGTAGACAGAACTCGTTTCTCGAGGTCGTTTCGACAGTCGATTGAGTGTCTCTACGACGACCCCACACTGGCTGCTGTCGGCCAGTGCCAGTGCAGCTACGACTGCCCACAGTTAGATCGAGATGCCGGTCTAGTACCGTCCCCAGCGTCGAGTGATGCGTACACACAGCCGGCCGCTATCGGATATTCCTGTCACTGCAGGCTGGGGACGCCACTAGAACAGGTATCGTCGTTGTTTGGCAGCCACGCTAAATTGAGGTGCCAACCGTGCACGATACCCTCGAGGAGCAAGCGCAAGCGAGCGAGTAGGATCGGGCAGCTCACACGACTGTCTCGGTTATCGATTCGCATGGCTCGAGCGCTCTGACTCGAGAGAAAATGGGACTAGAACCGAAAGTGGACGTACGAGACGCCGATCGTCGATTGGATGAACGGAACCGGATTACTGGATCGAGTAGCCTGCTGCGACGGTCAGCAGGAAGACCATGAACACCGCGACGATCATCATGTAGGTGATCGAACGTGGTTCCTCCCGAAGGTGCTGGTAGTAGCCAGCGATGAGCAGTGACTTGATGACTGCCAAGATTACAGTCCCGGTGATCGCCATCTGCTCCGTAAACACCTGGTCGAGTTCGAAGAACACGAACTTGGCGGTCCCTAACACCAACAGCACGACGTATATGATGGAGTATGTCCGAACGTCAGCCATTGCTATAGAATGTGGAAGACGTCCACTTATAGCTTCCTGATACGATCCGTTCGCCTCGAGTGACGGTCTGGACTGACTGCCGAGTGGAGTCTCGAGAGTAGCCGATATCGATGCTGTATCGAAAACGAGACGAAAGTCAGTCCACGTCAGCGATGTGGCTGTCGGCTATCGATCTATAGTAGCCACTGAAAGTCAGTGCACACCAGACCGCATGAGGCCTGTGCGATCGGTGTGCAAACAGTTTCAGTTGTTACTATAGCTGTCTCGTCCCACACCGGTCACGATCCTCGGTCTCTGATGTCGTCTGGCGGTCCAGTACTGGCCTCGAGTCGTCGTGATGGCTCGGGCTCGACCTGGGCTCTCGAACTTCTTCGGCACAACGGACGATGGCCTTGGAACACGACGAGCTGAACGCTCGCTACGACTCGTATAAAACGACGAGAACCGGATGACAGCTCCTCGCTACGCGTACCAGTCTCTCATAGAAACGGCGACACGTCCGTCGGTATCGGCCCGTCGTCGTAGTCACTCGAGCGTGAGAGCTTCGCTCTGTAGCCTGCTCCGACTGGATTCCAAAAAATTCGAACGCGAACTGGTGTAGCGGGGAACCGCTACATCAGGTAGAACAGCGGGAAGAGGAAGACCCAGACGATGTCGACGAAGTGCCAGTAGAGTCCGAAGAACTCCACTGGGCGGTGATCCTCGAGGTAGGCGTCGACGCTGATAACCCGGTAGATCATAAAGATCGCGATCAGCAGGCCGAGGATCACGTGCAGTGCGTGCAAGCCGGTCGTGACGAAGTAGATGGAGTATTCGATGCCGCTCCACCACCAGTCACCTTCGGCGAACTTCACGCTGTACTCGTAGGCCTTGACGCCCATGAACGTCAGGCCGAGCAGGAGCGTCGCACCGAGCGCGCCGAGCAGCCCCTTCTTGTTCTGGCGCTCGGCGAAGACGAGCGCGAGGATCACCGTGAAGCTCGAGGTGAGCAACACGTAGGTGTTGAGCAGGCCTGGCCAGGAGGCGAAGGGAACGGTCTCCCAGTTGCCCCAGCCCATGTGCAGGCGCATGAAGACGAACGCCCCGATGGCTGCACCGAAGACCATGACGTCCGACGCCAGGAAGACCCAGACACCGAACTTCGTGTTGCCGACGCCCTCGAACGGCCAGCGTTCGGCGATCGCCATCTCGGGGGCGTTGAACTCCTCGACACCGAACTTGAACAGCGTGTATCCGAGAATCGCCAGTCCGGCGACCGTGATGATCGGATACATGATGTTCGGATCGTTGGCAGTCCCGACGATGCCTTCCGGTGGCGAGCCAGTTCCCTCTGCGAACTCGACCATATAGGGCGTCAGCCCCGTCAGACCGAGGAAGAAGACGAACATACCAACACCGATACCGAACGGCCAGATGCTGGCGTGGTCAGCGTGTTCTTCCTCGTGTGCGGTGGTAGCCGCTTCGCTGGTGGCAACACCGCCGTCAGTCGCTGCCTTCGAGTCGTCGACGAACTCGAGGCGGCCACTAGCGTAGGTGGGACGACCGTCCCAGTTCTCGAGTGGCGGCGGCGAAGTGATCGACCACTCGGCAGTGCGGGAGTACTCCCACGGGTTGTCCGGTGCTTCGGGACCGGAGACCCAGCTTTTGGCGAACGTGTAGAACATGATCAGGAACGACGCACCGAGGATGAAGGCCCCGACGGTCGCGACCTGGTGGTAGATCTCCATGCTCTCACTGAAGTGGAAGACACGGCGTGGGGTCTCCCAGGCGAGGAACAGCGGGAAGTACAGCAGGTTGAAGCCGATGAAGTAGACGGCGAAGTTGAGTTTCCCGAGCGTCTCGGAGTACATCTTTCCGGAGATCTTCGGCCACCAGTAGTAGAGGCCGCCGATCAGGGCAGTGACCCCCGAGACCATCACGTAGTGGAAGTGGGCGACAACCCAGTAGGTGCCACGGAACTCGTAGTCGAGCACGACCGCACCCAGGAACACTCCGGTGATCCCGCCCAGGATGAACAAGACGAGCGCACCGAGGCTGAACAGGAACGGCGTCGTGAACCGAACCCGTCCTTTGACCATCGTGTAGATCAACGCGAAGACCATCAGGTCGAACGGTAACGAGATCCCGATGGTCGTCGCCATCATCAGCGTCTTGATCTCTAAGTTGATCGTCGTCAGGAACATGTGGTGCATCCAGACCAGGAAGGACTGGACTGTCACCAGGACCATCGCGATGATGACCCACTTCCGGCCGACCAGACGACGTCCCGTAAACGTCTGGAACGTCTCGAACATGATCCCCAGGGCGGGGAAGAAGACGATGTACACCTCTGGATGGCCGAAGAACCAGAACAGGTGTGCCCACAGCAGACCCGATCCTTGATCAGTCGCGAAGTACTGTGTCAGGAAGAGCCTGTCGATCGACAGCAACAGGATCGCAGCGAGCAGTGCCGCGAACGCAAACAGCATCATCCAGACGGTCAGCAGCCACGACCAGGTGAACATCGGCATGTTCCAGAGGCCGAGGCCTTCCGCACGCGAGCGGTGGATAGTAACGAGGAAGTTGACCGTCCCGATCGTAATCGAGAAGATGAACAACATCAACGCGAGGATCGTCGCGTTGCCACCGGTCGTCGCCTCCATCGCCGGTGTGTACGTCGGCACGTTCAGCGGCGCGTACATGGTCCACCCGCCGGCGAAGTGCCCACCCTGGAAGAACGACAGGGCGAGCAGGATCCCCGAGAACAGGTAGAACCAGTAACTCAACGCGTTCAGTCGCGGGAACGCGAGGTCATCCGCTCCGATCTGGAGTGGGATGAGATAGTTCGCGAACCCGGATGCGATCGGCGAGAGGAACCAGAACACCATCAACAGCCCGTGGGCCGAGACGGCCTGGTTGAACTCGTTGTCCGTCAGCAGTCCCGTCCCGCCGGCTTCCCACAGGTGGGCCCGGAACAGGAGGGCGAGAATCCCACCGAACAGGAGGAAAAACAGGGCCGTCGAGAGGTAGAGAATCCCGACGTCCTTGTGGTTGGTCGTGACCAGCCACCGCTTGACCGACGTCATCGGCGGAAGGTCACTCATTCGTCGTCACCTCCTTCGTCAGTTTCCGCATCGTCGTTTTCATCGTTGTCGTCCGCTGCATCGAGGTCGATCGTGTAGGTTTCACTCGATGGACCCGTGACGGAGATGGTGTCTTCGATCGTGTCCGTTTCCTCGTCCTCGTACGTGACGGTGTCTTCGAACGTGATCGTCAGTTCGAACTCACCGCCCTGCTCGAGTTCCTCGTCGAGTGCGAGCGTTCCCTCTTCGTCGAAGTCGGCCCCGTCGAACGTGTACTCGGTACCGTCCTCGACGTGGACGAGTTCGACGTCGAACTCGTCGGTGACGTTCGTGACCGCTTCCTCGTCTTCGGTCTCGAGCGTGACGTCGAGCGCCAGTTGGCTGTCGAGCCAGTCGTGGAACTGGTCTTGTTCCATGACTTCGGCAGTGCCGTCCATGGCGCTGTGGCCGTCACCACAGAGCTCGAAACACTCGATACGGTGTTCTTCACCGGCCTCTTCGGCCATGAACCACGTCTCGTCGTACTCACCCGGGATCGCGTCCGCTTTCACACGTAAGTCCGAGATCCCGAAGGAGTGCCAGACGTCACCAGACGTCACCTCGATTGCGACCGGCTGATCTGCCGGGACGTTCATCGTATTAGTGGCCTGGACGCCGTTCTCGTACTCGAAGTGCCAGGCGAAGCCGTCACCGACGACTTCGATCTCGACTGGCTCCTCGTCGAACTCGTCCTCTGGGTCCTCGACGTACAGGAGCATCCCGTACGTCCAGACGACCAGCGAAATGACGATGACGGCGCTGATGCCGAACGACAAGAACAGTTTCTTTCCACCCTTTCCACCTGTCGGTAGTTCCCCGAGCGTTGGCAGCGACTCGTCGTCTTTCGGCTCGCCGGCATCGCGATACTTGTACGCGTTGTACAAGGTGTACGCGACGACGACGACGCCGACAAGCGTACCGAGTCCGAGAAACACCAGGAAGATGCTCTCGAACACGTCAACGCGAGATTGCTGCAACGGCGTCAGGGTTGTAATTGCGCTGTAAATTGTGTTCACCTCGTTTGAATACCGATTATACTGCGGAGGATGATAGCCCGGGACACTTATCTATTTGGAAACGAGCCAACTGATTCCTCTCGTCGGCCGGCAGTACGGCGAATCGAGTCGTTTCCTCGATGTGCCACCGTGCTATCACCTCTCAGTCCCTCAACATTAGGTTAGAGTCGAGGCTCTTTTTTCTATCGTTGTGTATCGGATTTCGTGTTCGGTTTGAAACAGATTAGCGGAAGTTGACGGCCTCAAAACGAATATGTTCGGGTAGTGAACGACTGCCGTCCGGCGGTTATGCGAAGCACCGACATTCGATGGGGTGGTGCGCGCTCACGCGCGCGGGTGTCTCACATCGAGTACCGAGTGGTCCGAATGATTTCGCTTCCACCGTACCGCGCCGGAACGCTCTATATCGTTCACCCCGAAGGTCACCTATGCCGGAAGAAGTCCTCTTCAAGTTCGAACGGCAGATGGACCGCGCCGATATCGCCGAGTACCTCCGTTCCGTTGCCGACAGCCTCGAGGCCGGCGACCCGATCGGACTCGAGGCCGGCGGCGAGTCGGTGACGATGACGCCACCAGCCCGACCGACCTTCGAGATCAAAGCCGAACGAGAGACCTCGAGTTCGGCGCCCGACGGCCCCGGCGAACTCGGACTCGAGTTCGAACTCGAGTGGGACGAAGGCGAGGAGCAGGCCGACGGCGACGGCAACCTCAAGATCGAGTAGGAGGAGTACCGTTCCACCCGTCGACTGCTGGATCGAACCGACCCACGGCATGGTTCGACCCAACAGCGCAGGCGTGAACACCACTAGAGTTCGACGATCCAGACGCGGACGTCCTCGGGGAGGCCGTAGACGCGCTGAAAGATCGCGTCGAGACACTGGGCGATCCTGTTGGGATCGGCTTTCGCACTCACGCGGACGTTGACCCCTTCGGCCTCCTCGGGGCGATGGATCGCGTCGATTTTAAACGCCGGAAACTCGCCGAGGAGTGTCTTGAGCGTCTCGAGTTCGTCGTCGGTGCAATCGAGGTTGATCGTGCCGTCGCCGAACTGGAGCCAGGGGACGCCGAGATCGGGGTCGGGACTGGCGGGCCCATCGGCAGCGTCGTCCCCCTCGTCAGCGTCGTCGAGATCGGAGAGGGAAGCCTCATCGACCTCGAGCGTCAGAAAGCCGCTTCCCCGCTTGCGGTGTGCCTGGATGGCATCGACGTACAGTTTTCGCCGCTCCGTCGGATCAGCCGCGTCGAATCGCGTCATACCGGAACGGATGTGACCATTTCTTTAAACCTTTATGTGACGCCGGTGAACGCCCGCATATGGCACAGCCACGAATTCTGATCCTGGGTGCACCCGGGGCAGGAAAGGGGACACAGAGCGCAAAGATCACCGAGGAGTTCGACGTCGACCACATCACCACCGGCGACGCACTCCGTGCGAACAAGGACATGGACATCTCCGATATGGACACGGAGTACGATACGCCACGGGAGTATATGGACCAGGGCGAACTCGTCCCCGACGAGGTCGTCAACGCCATCGTCGACGAGGCCCTCTCCCAGGCCGACGGCTTCGTCCTCGACGGCTACCCGCGCAACTTAGAGCAGGCCGAAGAACTCGAGGACATGACCGACTTAGACGCCGCGCTCTACCTCGACGTCAGCGAAGACGAACTGATCCACCGACTCACGGGTCGCCGACTCGACCCCGAGACGGGCGACATCTACCACGTCGAGTACAACCCGCCGGAAGACCCCGAAGTCGAAGAGCGACTCGAGCAACGCGACGACGACACCGAGGAGACCGTCAAGGAACGACTGCGCGTCTTCCGTGAGAACACCGAACCGGTCATCGAGTACTACGAGGAAGAGGGCACGCTCGAGCGCGTCGACGGCGAGCAAGCACCCGACGAGGTCTGGGAGAACGTGAAGACGACGATCGAAGACGCCAGCTAAAGCACGTTAGAATTCGATAAATTTTTCATAATATAAAATGAACAGATACATCAATCAAGTCCAGATAGTTCGATCTGAGTTTTGTTCCGAATAGTAAATGGAAGAGGGACTTACGGAAATACTATGATGGTTTTTTAATCCTCTATGTCAACTTTGTATTCAGCAATGTTGAGATATGTGAGATGTGGTGGAAAGACATAACTGTCTGGATTAATCGTTGGGGAAAAGTTCTCAAGTTCTGGATCATACATTCCCTCCGGTGCAGCAGATTTAACAGTGGCTGAGGAAACAACAACAGATCCATGAAGGTCACCAGCTGCTTGAAGACAAAGTTGACTACCACAACTGTCGATCTCGTCACTTTCATATCCTTCTTTGAATTCATTTCCCCCAGCTGGAGCGTAAATTACTCCTTCAAAATCTGAATTACCCCCATCCATGCCGACGTGCATTTCCGACGTCCCGTATATTTGGAGTGCTTGGGAGTTTATGGGTTCAGAGCAATCTGTTGCGCAAATACTATTATGACCAGAGTTATAATAAAGATCTCCTTCTGAGAAAATTTGAAGGGAATTTGTGTTGTTATCTGTACCCTCAACTGCGAGACTACTATCACCAATATCACCTTCAACTATCAAAGTGGTATTCCCCTCCGATACATCGAATGTGTATTCTTCACCAACGACTTCTTTTGCGAAATATTTTCCTTCTGGCACTGGTTCTTCCGAAACATTTGTAAGATTTGTTATTTCATTATCATCCTTTGCATCATCCACCATTGTGCCGATTTCACTATCTAGTTGTGGATAGATCTGATCGCTTTCTGAAAGGTCAAGATTTGCATGTTGTCCGCCGCCCTCAATATTAGCTTCACCAGTGACAATTCCGTCTTCGAATGTCCCATCGCTAATATCAAACCGGCCTAGTTTAGCCTCTACAGAATTGTCGGTTCCTTCATTACATGTTTCCTGGATTACTTGTCCCTCAGTGTTGCGAGTTTCCTGCTCAAAGTAATTTTCCCAACCTACACAATACTCGCTCGTAATATTTACCGTAATAGTACTCTGTTCTGCATAGGTTGCAGACTGATAAGTTGTTGTATTAGAGTGTGAAATTGACACGTCACCAGAGTCAATCTGTCCCTCGTTTTCGACTTCGATAATCGGGAACGTAAGTGTGCTTGTCCCTACATCATAATCAAGTGGAGGTGCCGAAACAATCTGTGTTTCGTTACCAGTCCCACGAAACACACCGCCTGCTTGGTACGCAATTGCTGTCCCATCTTCTCCTTGATATTCAATGGCACCCACAGTAACGTCTATTGGCTCGTCAAAATTGTCTCCAGTTATATTAATATGGCCAGCTTCTGTTTTCACAATCGCACCGTGGTCGCCAGCATTGAACCGCATTTTGTTAGCAGTATCATCAGTTGCTGCTGCAGACATTGTTTTACTTAATTCGACGAATGTTTGCTCAACTTGTTCCTGCTCAGACTGCTGTTGTGAATTACTAATCATATCACCAGCAATGAGAAGAATACCAATACTGCCTGCGGCAACTATCCCGATCAACAAAACGATACCCAGTACCGTCGACTGCCCCCGACTCGAGGAACGTGTGACAGGAGTTGCCACACTTCCACGTGATGTGCCCATGTCTTTGTTCTTGAGAGTCAGGATAATAATACAATCGGTAATTCCAATAGATCATGCCCCTTCATATGGCGCCCTCGTAGCTGTGGGCGCCAAATATGTCGATATTATAGTTGGAAATAAACAATAACGAGTAGCAGCTTCGGCGACAGTGATATCGACTACCGCAGGCAACGGCCGAGCAGTCGCAAGGGAACGGAAGATAAACACTTGTATACCGAACGTACCCTAGCCCAAGACAGATGACGCGTACAGCGGAGAAAATCAACGACCTCGTCCGCGAGGATTCTTCCATGTCCGATGCTCTCGAGGCCATTCGCGAGGCGGCCGACGAGAACGACGGCGAGGTCGAGTGGGCCGACGTCCGCGACGATCTGACGAGCGGACAATGGGGCCGACTAATCGAGAAAGGAGTACTAGTCGACGGCGACGAAGGGTTCGAGATCGCCGACCGCGAGGCCTTCGACGAGGCGCTCGACGGTGACGTCGACGGCGGGAGCTATGACGCCGACGTCGATCTCGACGACGAAGAGACCCAGTGGTCCCAGTGGGACAAACTAGCCGGCGTCGGATCGCTGCTGTTGATGTTCGGCTACTGGTTCGATCCCGTCCAGGCGACGGTCGGGAGTACGATCGACCTCGCGCTCGCGCCGCTGGACGCTACGTTGCCCTTCTATGCCGTTATCCTCTCGGTCGCCCTGCTGACTGGCCTGTACTCGACGCTGCTGCAGGCGAACCTGATGAACCCCGAGATCATGGGCAAATACCAGCAGCGGATGAAGGCCATGCAGGAGAAACAGCAAGACGTCCGCGACCGCAAGAAAGAAGCCGAGGAACGCGGCGCCAGCGAAGCCGAAATCGAACGCCTCGAGAACGAACTCGAGGAGGTCCGCGAGGAGCAGATGGAGGCCATGGCCGAGAACCTCGGGATGTTCAAAGAACAGCTCCGACCGATGGTCTGGATCATGCTGTTTACCATCCCGCTGTTCCTCTGGATGTACTGGAAGGTCCACGGTGTCGGCCTCGAGGGTGCCGAAGCGACGATCGTCATGCCGATCGCCGGTGAGACGACCTGGAATTCGGGACTGCTCGGTCCGATGCCGGCCTGGATCGTCTGGTACTTCCTGTGCTCGATGGGCTTTACCCAGCTGCTTCGCAAGGCGCTGAACATCGACATGACGCCGTCGGCGGCCTGAATCAGCCGGCGACGTCACCGACTTCGGTTCCGATCTTCGGTTTCCGGTCTCCGATTTCCGTCCTCGAATACGACAGCGTCGAGCGACTGCGCCGAATGCGCGCCATGCGTGTATCGAACGATTCAAAACCCATTTTAGCGGCCACCGCGCAGAACAGATATGTTACTCACCGTCTCCGGCCCGCCGGGTAGCGGGAAGAGTACGACAGCGGAGTTGCTCGCCGAGCGGTTCGACTTAGAGCACGTCAGCGGCGGTGACATCTTCCGTGAACTCGCCGAGGAGCGTGGCTACACACCCCTCGAGTTCAACAAACTCGCCGAGGAGAACGACCAGATCGATCGCGACCTCGATCGTCGGCTGCGCGAGATCGCCTGCGAAGAGGACGACCTCGTCCTCGAGTCTCGACTCGCGGGCTGGCTGGCCGGCGACCAGGCTGACTTCCGGTTCTGGTTAGATGCCCCACCACGAGTTCGCGGCCAGCGCATCGCCGAGCGCGAAGGGAAAGATCCCGAACGGGCGACCGAGGAGACGAAAGCCCGGGAGGCAAGCGAGGCCAAGCGCTACCAGGAGTATTACGGCATCGACATCCGCGATCTGACGATTTACGATCTCTCGGTGAACACGGCCCGCTGGGAGCCCGAGGCCGTGTTGGATATGTTCGTCACCGCCGTCGAACGCTACGAGGCAGCAGGCGACGAGGGACAGGCCCGCGTCGACACCGAGTACGAGTTCTGAGGCCATGGCCGAACGCTCTCGCCTCCGTGGCCCGCCCGACGAACGTACTCCGGAAGAACTGCTCACGTTCGGCGTCGTCAACCTCGACAAGCCACCAGGGCCGTCTTCCCACCAGGTTAGCGGGTGGCTGCGTGACGCCGTCGACGAGACGCTCGCCGAACGCGGTGCGGACGCGACGATCGAGCAGGCGGCCCACGCCGGGACCCTCGATCCCAAGGTGACCGGCTGTCTCCCCGTCATGCTCGGCGAGGCGACCCGGCTCGCCCAGGTCTTCCTCGAGGGCCCCAAGGAGTACGTCGCTGTTCTCGAGTGTCACGCCCCGGTTCCCGGCGACGTCGAGTCGATCGTCACCGAGTTCGAGGGGCCGATCTACCAGAAGCCCCCGCGAAAGAGTGCCGTCTCGCGTCGCCTCCGCGTACGCGAGATTTACGATTTGGAGGTGCTCGAGACCGACGACCGCAAGGCGCTGTTGCGGATCCGGTGTGAGAGTGGCACCTACGTTCGCAAACTCTGTCACGACCTCGGACTGGCGCTTGGCACCGGCGGTCACATGGGTCACTTACGCCGGACAGCGACGTCGCCGTTCGACGACCGGGATCTCCACTCGGCCTACGACTTCCTCGACGCGTTGGCGTTCTGGCGCGAGGACGACGATCCCGAACTCCTCTACGAGGTCGTCGACCCCGCCGAACGAATCCTGGAGGGGATCCCCAGCGTCGTGATCGCCGACAACGCAGCGCGCGAGGTCGCAAACGGAGCCCCGGTGTACGCGCCGGGCGTCCTCGAGGTCGACGACGGCGTTGCCGAGGGCGACCTGGTCGCCTGCTACACGCCCGACGGGGCGGCCGTGTGTCTCGGCGAATTCGTCGGGGATGTCGACGCCGACAGCGGCGTCGCCGTCGATCTCGAGCGTGTTCTGGTGTGAGTCTGGGATCGACTCGAGATGGGAAGACGGTACGCGATCACGTCCCAGACTGCGTTCGAAACGACACCCTTAAACGGCAGACGGCCATGGGTCTACATGCGGGACCGTGGGGTAGTGGTATCCTCTGCGGATGGGGTCCGTAGGACCCGAGTTCAATTCTCGGCGGTCCCATATTTTGTCGCAACAAACTCGTGAGCGACAGAACTCTGGAACGAGCCGAGAATTGAGCACGCAAGTCGCAGTCGACGAGCGCGAGCGAGTCGAAGCGTCTTGCATCTGTTCAATTCTCGGCGGTCCCACTTCTTCGACGTAACAAACGAGGGAGCGAAGCGACTGCTGTGCCGTGAGACGAAGACGTGGGATCAGGGAGCAGCTTTGCTGCGACCGTGGTTCCATATTTTGTGTCGCAGCTAACGAAGGAGCACAGCGACTGCTATGACTCGAGTGGGTGTCCAACCCAGCGGAGCCGGAAACTCGACGCACGGCTCGAGATGGTACTGCACGCAACATCGAATCCACGCAAAAGGGTGAAGCACCCATCGTGCACGATCTGACCAGCGTTGTGATGGGCCACTCCACTCGAACGATCCCGGAGACCGTAGTC
This sequence comes from Natronolimnohabitans sp. A-GB9, assembly GCF_030848565.1. GTDB lineage: Archaea > Halobacteriota > Halobacteria > Halobacteriales > Natrialbaceae > Natronolimnohabitans. The sequence continues at coordinate 396,386 of NZ_JAVDDV010000002.1, read as the reverse complement.
CCTTCCCGGGATCATTCGTTCGGACAATGGATCCCCTATTAACTCTGTCGGTTATGATTGTTCGCCAACAATTGTGGGTGGTGTCTAAGCCGACCGTCGGCCTTGAAGAAGGTCGCGTGTGGCCACACCCAGAGACGGAGGGATGAAGCCGCGGTCCGTCCGTCGACGATCGGTGGCGGCTCGAGATCAGCGGCTTTAGGGCCGTCGGCTCTAAGAGCCGCGTAATGACGGTCGTCCTCGCCGGAGTCGGTGCCGACAGTACGAACCTGGGAACGCTCGCGCCGCTGTACGACGACGGACGGTTCGAGTACGTCCCGATCCCGGAGAAGACTTCCGAGACCGACGAGTCGGAAACGCTCGGTTCGTGGAATCTCCGTGCGGCCGACGGCACCGCGGCCGATCTCACGAACCGAATCACCCCCCAGCCGATCGGTGACGACGAGTGTCGTCTCACCGGCGAGGATCTCGCCTCGTGGCCGCTGCACCGCGACCCGAACTTTGCGGCGCTGACCTACGGCGAGCACCGGACCAGCGGCTACGTCTCGCGGCTCCGCGCGCTCGAGCCAGGCGACGTCGTCGGCTTCTACGCCGGGCTGCGCCGGCCCGGCGGCGAGCGGGCCCACCGATATCTGATCGGGTACTTCACGGTCGACCGGGTCGACGTCGTCACCCCCGAGATGCCGCAGGCGGAACGCGAGGAACTGCTCGCCGTCCACGCTGACAACGCCCACGCGAAACGCGCCCACGATGGCCAGCTGTACCTCGAGAAGCCGGTCGTCCTCGTCGACGGCCGCGAGCCCGGTGGCCTGTTCGACCGACATCCGATCCGTCTGAGTGACTACTACGTCAAGCCGGGTAACGAACGGCCACAGTACTACCTCCGAGAAGCGATCGCGACCGAGTGGGACGTCCGTGCCGGCGGCGAGAACATGATGTACAAACCGGCCTATCGGTGTGGCATCGCCAGTGACGCGTTCCGCGACCGCGTCGGCGTTCCGGGCGACCGAAACAGCAGCGACGCCGTCGTCGAAGCGTAATACTACCGGGCAGTATACCCGTCTTCTGACCAGTCGCGGTCAGCAATCGGCCGATTCCGGATCGACGGGGAGCTCGAGGTCGGAGACGTACGGCTCGAGGGCATCGAAGTTCGCTCCGGATGTGACCGTGTTCCTCGAGCGGTCGTAGTCGACGACGTCGTACTCGTCGAGCCGCGGCAGGTGATTGTGGACGAGTTGGATGATGACCGAACGGGGTGTCTTCACTCCGAGGTCGACTGCCGTTTCCCGTTGCCAGGTGACGACTCGCTCGGCGAACTCCCTCGTCGTCGTGCGGTCGACGACAGAGAGGTACCAAAGGAGGTGTTCGCGAACGACGTCGTCGAGCAACGAGTAGACGGGTTCCCGCTGGAGTCCGTCTGGATGACCAGGCATGATAGCCGACCTAGCTCTTGGAGTCGTAACAACGCTGTAGCCTAACTAGTGGGGTAGTTGTCGATCGGACTCGAGTTCGAACAGTCTCCGAAGGGCGGTCGGAAGCAGACTCTCGTCGAGGTGTTGGCTCGATCGTCGTCTCCCGTCGACGCGTTCGACCGATCGGTTTCATGTACCGAGAGAACCTATCGCCGATAGTGACCGACGAGACAGCGTCCCGTCACGACCGCGTCCGCCACCACCCGACGCCGGGACCGGGAAACTCCCTCGCCGACTGGCCCCGCGCCCGTCACCCGCTCCGTGTCGCCCTCTCCTACGTCGTCGTCTGGCTGATCCGGATCTCGCCGAGTTTGCGGCTCAAACGCTGGCTGTTGCGACGGCTCGGCGCCACCGTCGGCCCCGGCGTCTCCTGGGGGCTGGAGGCGACGCCGGACGTTTTCTGGCCGGACCTGATCACCGTCGAGGCAGAGGCGATCATCGGCTACGACGCGACGATCCTCTGTCACGAGTTCCTCCAGGACGAGTACCGAACGGGCGAAGTGGTGATCGGCGAGCGAGCGATGATCGGCGCCGGCGCCATCGTCCTTCCGGGCGTCGAGATCGGCGCGGAGGCTCGCGTCGCCGCGAACTCGCTTGTCACGCAGGACGTCCCGCCCGGAACGACCGTCGCCGGTGTTCCGGCCGAGCCGATGGGCTCGAGTGCCGACGCTGACGATGTCGACGAATCCGATAACACCGACGAAGCCGAAATCGGTGACGACGAATCCGAGTACTGACCCGGAACGGCGGTGTGCTTGCTCTCGAGTAGGTACCGGAAGGTCGTCTCGCCGCGGGGACTCCGTAGACGAAAGACGGTACACAGCGAAAAACGGTGTTCGGAACGCAACCGGGGGTGGCCTACAGCGACGGCCAGGACTTGCGGGCTTCGTTCCAGGAGGTGATGTCCGCGATCCAGCGGGCAGCGATCATCTTCTTCAAGTTCTTGGCCGGGACGCCGCTGAAGGTGTCGACGGGCAGGGAGAGACCGAAGGCCGGCTTGATCTCGTGGGCGACGGCCTTCTCGCCGACGGAGACGACGGTCCCTTTGTCCTCGTGTTCCCAGGTTTTCAGCGGGCGGTTCTCGATCGCACGGGAAATGTTCTCGCCGACGACCTCCGCGGCCTGCCAGGCTGCCTGGGCGGTCGGCGGTGCGGGCTGGTCACCCTGGTCGATAATTGCCGAGTCGCCGACGGCGAAGACGCGCTCGTCGGAGGTCTGGAAGTTCGCCTCGACGTTGACGCGGTTGTGTTCTTTCTCGATTTCGGCGTCGTCTAGGGCATCGCGGCCCGTGATGCCGCCGGTCCAGACGAGAACGTCGTGTTCGAGAGGCTCACCCTCGTCGAACTCGATGTGGTCGTCCGTCGCCTCGGTGATCGGATCGTCCGTGTGGATCCGGACGCCGGCGTCCTCGAGTAAGTCACGCAGGGCCTGTTGAATCTCGGGATCGTTACCGGGGAAGATCTCCTCGAGCGCTTCGACGAGGTGGATCTCGATGGGGGCGCGATGATTGTCGCGGAACTCGGCGATCTCGCCGGCAGTCTGGATGCCCGAGAGGCCGGCACCGCCGATGACGACCTGTGCGGGCTCGCCGCGAGTCGCGTCCTGGCTGGCCTCCTTGACGGCCTCGTGGATCTCGAGGGCATCGTCTAAGCTCTTCAGCGTCAGCGAGTGTTCCTCGAGGCCGGGAATGCCGTAGTAGGCGGTCTGGCTACCCAGTGCAACGAGGACGTAGTCGTAATCAACGTCGTCGTTGTCGGCGAGTTCGACGACCTGCTCGTCGACGTCGAGCCCGACGACCTCGTCTTTGATAAACCGGGTTGACGGGTCGGCGATCTGGTCGATGGGGAACGTGATGTCCGATCGGGCGTCGGGATCACGGATAACGCGGTGAGCTTCGTGGAGAACGAGGTGATAGTCGACGTCGGCAATCCAGGTCAGCCGTGCGTTACCCCCGAGCTCCGACTGGAGTTTGTTGATCGCACCAGCACCGGCATAACCGGCTCCGAGTACGACGACGTTCTCAGTCATATGTACTATTCCGAAATCCTCCGATACAAAGGTGTTGGAACGTTCACGAACGTGGTAGTTGGTATCACGCAACACGTAGCCGGTGTCTACGGTCGAGCGCGGACAGAACGGCCGGTCGTAACGACGATCGTAACTATTTCAGGAAGCGAAGACGGGATCGCGGTCGCTCCGGGAGTGTGTCGGATCGAGGACTCATACGGATTGCTGTACCGATTTCCGGCGCAACCGCAGCCCGGGTCGCGGTTGCGACGGTACCGACGTACAGTAGTCCGTATCAGAGGATCCGCTTGCCGAACGCGCTCGCGGTGAGTTCGGCCGCGATCGTCGCCGTCTCGTTTCCCTCGTCCAGAATGGGATTTACCTCGACGACGTCCATCGATCGCACGACGTCGTCTCGTTCGTGGTACTCGGAGACGGTCTCGAGTGCAGTGTGTGCCTCTCGGTAGGTGACGCCGCCACGGACGGGCGTGCCGACCCCGGGTGCGGTCTTGGGATCGACCCAGTCCAAGTCGAGACTCACGTGGACACCGTCGGTGCCGTCGGTCGCGATCGCGAGGGCGTCCTCGACGACCGCCGTCATGCCACGTTCGTCGATGTCGGACATCGTAAACGCCGTCAGGTCGCTGTCGCGGACCAGTTCTCGCTCGCGTTCGTCGATGCTCCGGAGGCCGACGTACGCGATCGCGTCCTCGCGAACGCGGGGGACGTTTGCCCACTCCATGTCGTCGAAGGCTCCCCGCCCGAGGACGGCGGCCAGCGGCATCCCGTGGACGTTCCCGCTTGGGGAGGTCGCGGGCGTGTTCAGGTCCGCGTGGGCGTCGAACCAGATCGCACCGAGATCGGCCTCGCGAGCCGAGCCGTGCATCGAGCCGATGGCGACGGAGTGGTCGCCGCCGAGCACGAGCGGGAACTCGCCGTCGGCAAGCGTCTCCGCGACCCGATCGCTCAGCCGGATGCTGACGTCGGCGACCTCCCGGAGGAACTTCGCGTCACCCCGCGTCGGCTGGTCGCTGTCGGGATCGCGTTCCTCCGCGTGGGGGATCGAGAGATCGCCCGCGTCGATCGGCTCGACGCCTGCCTGCTCGAGTCGGTCGGCCAGTTCCGCATACCGGATCGCCGACGGTCCCATGTCGACGCCGCGACGGTTCGTCCCGTAGTCCATCGGCGCGCCGATGATCCTGACAGTCGTCCCCATACTCGATATGGGACGTGGCGCGGTTTTATCGTGGCGATCGGCAAAGTGGTGGCGCCAACGCCCGTCTCGAGTCGCCGGTCTATCACCGGGTATAAATTCTTCCTCCGGTACCCTCCACATATGGACACCTACGACCTGATTACGCGAAACGCCGAGGAGGTCGTCACCGACGAGGAGGTGCGCGATCTAGCAGCCGATCCCGAAGGCAAGCGCGCCTACGTCGGCTACGAGCCCTCCGGCGTGCTTCATCTGGGTCACCTGCTGACGGCGAACAAACTCATCGACCTCCAGGAGGCCGGCATGGAGGTCGTCGTCCTGCTGGCCGACGTCCACGCCTACTTAAACGGAAAGGGGACCTTCGAGGAGATCCGCGAGACGGCCGAACAGATGAAAGCCCAGTTCATCGCCTACGGCCTCGACGAGGAGTCGACCGAGTTCGTCTACGGCTCGGAGTTCCAGCTCGACGACGACTACACGCTCGATCTACACGAACTCGAGCTCTCGACGACGATGAACCGCGCCCAGCGAGCGATGGCCGAACTCCAGAGCGGCGAGACGGCGAAGGTAAGCCACCTCGTCTACCCGTTGATGCAGGCCCTGGACATCGAATACCTCGATCTCGATCTGGCCGTCGGCGGGCTAGACCAGCGCAAGGTCCACATGCTCGCCCGCGAGGAACTGCCCGAACTCGGCTACGACTCGCCGCCCTGTCTCCACACCCCGATCGTCGCCGATCTTACCAGCGGCGAAGGGAAGATGTCCTCGAGCGAGGGCGTGACGATCTCGATGGAGGATGCGACCGAGGACGTCGAGGAGAAGGTCAACTCAGCGTTCTGTCCGCCAACCCGCGATCCCGAAGGCGACCTCGAGAATCCCGTCCTCGAACTGTTCGAGTACCACGTCTTCCCGCGATTCGAGGAGATCGTGGTCGAACGCCCCGAGAAGTACGGCGGCGACCTGACGTACGAGAGCTACGAGAGCCTCGCCGAGGATCTCGAGTCCGGCGAACTCCACCCCGCAGACGCAAAGAGCACGCTGGCGACGTACCTCGACGAACTGATCGAACCCGGTCGCGAGAAACTGCGCGAGATTCGCGACTGAGACGGTCTTCTGTCGTCACGTCCCGCTGTGGCCCGTCACGGTCACGGCTGTACCGGAACTGACGGACAGCAGTCCATCCGAGCGAGCGGGTCGTTTCGACCGCCTGCCTTCGTCGTCCGAGTCGGACCGAACTGTTCCACTTCAGAACTCGACCGCACCGATTTCGATCTCGTCCCCACAACGGCGACACTCGAAGCTCGTTCGGTACTCCTCACACGGTTCGTGTACCTCACGCCCACACGTCTCACAGATCACGAGTTCTGTCTCGTCGATTCGACGTTGACAGGTCGTGCAGATCCGTCCGATTTTCATGGCTATTGGTAGCGTGCCGCACGCCCTATTCGTAGCTCCGTGAACGAGCGACAAAAGCCTACGGATCGACCAACGAACCGAACGGTTCGACGGGGTCGGCGGCCGCTCGTCGGATCCGAACCCGCCGATTGAAGTACGAGTATCCCCCTCTCGAGGGCATGAACGAGACGCGACGATCGATCCTCGAGGCGCTTTCGGACGGTCCGGTCTCGGGACCGGCGCTGGCGGAGTCACTCGACATCTCGCGGGCGGCCGTCTGGAAACACATCGACGGCTTGCGCGACGAGGGGTTCGAGATCGAGAGCGGTCCGGACGGATACGAACTGGTCGCCGTCACGGCGTACAACGGCGCGGCCATCGAGTACGAACTCGAGGCGCCATTTACCGTCGAGTATCACGATTCGATCGAAAGCACGAACGATCGCGCGCGCGAACTCGCGTCGGAGGGTGCTTCGGACGTCGCCGTGTTGGCGGACGAACAGGTCGGTGGCCGCGGTCGCCTCGAGCGGGCGTGGACGGCGCCGTCGGGCGGCGTCTGGGTGAGCGTCGTCACCAGGCCGTCGATCCCGCCCGCACAGGCACCGCTGTACACGCTCGCAGCCTCGGTCGCGACGGCAGCGACAGCCCGCGAGGCCGGCGTCGATGCCCGGATCAAGTGGCCCAACGACGTCGTCGTTCCGGACGGGAACGACGGTGACTACCGAAAGCTCGCGGGGATCCTGACCGAGATGGAAGGACAGACGGATCGCGTCGAGTGGATCGCCGTCGGTATCGGCGTCAACGCGAACATCGACGCCGACACGCTCCCCGAGGGAGCAACGAGCATCCGCGAGGAAGCCGGTGACGTGGATCGACGGCGGTTCGTCCAGCGGCTACTCGAGGAGTTCGACGAGTATCGAAACGATCTCGAGTCGGTCGTCCCGGCCTGGCGCGATCTAGCGTTGACGCTCGGCCAGCGTGTCAGGGTCGACCGCCCTGCAGGCGAGGTCGTCGGCGAAGCGGTCGACGTCACCGAGTCGGGCGCGCTCGTCGTCGAGACTGACGACGGCAGCGAGACGGTTTCGGCGGGCGACTGCGAACACCTCCGACCGGTCTGATATACTGTCGGACAGCAGTCACTGTCGTGCTGTCCGACAGTATGAAGCCGATCACTCGACGGCGACCGGTCGGCGCTTCTCCTGGTCGACGTCCTCGTCCGAATCGACGTTGACCGTCAACACCGGAACCGGCGCACGACGGACGACACACTCGGTCACGCTGCCCAACAGGAGGCGGTTGAGTCCGGCGCGGCCGTGGGTCCCCATGACGACGAGATCACACTCACCTGGCTGGGCCTGCTCGACGATGACGCGACTGGGCGACCCCTCGAGGACGACCGTCTCGACGTCGACGTCGGCCGGCGCGAGTTGCGCTGCCCGATCGACGGCATCGTTTCCCCTCGCCCGGAGCGCACCACTGACGCCCTCCAGAGCGGCTTCCATCGGCATGTTTCCGTAGCCGGCGACGCTGACGACGTAGAGCGCTCGTACCGTCGCGTCGTGGGTTCGGGCCAGATCGAACGCGTACTCGAGTGCGTATTCCACCTCCGGCGAGCCGTCGGTCGGGACGAGAATGCAGTCGTACATATGATATGTATTACCATAGCATAGTCGAGTATAATAGCGTTATCGTGGACTGAACGGACGGTCATACTGTCGGACAGAAGTCGAGCCGACGGACGGTAGCGGTGGCGCCGTCACGGAACGACACGCTGTCTACTCGCGTTCGGCGCCGAAGACGACCTCGCGAACGTCGTCGACGCCGGCTCGGCGGACCACGGCCCGGACCGGATCCCGCGCGCCCGCGAGATTATGTGAGTTGCCGTCCAGGACCAGGAGTCGAGCCTCCCGCCCGGGTTCGACGAGACCGTACTCGAGGCCGGCGAGTTCGGCCCCGTTTACCGTCGCCGCCCGGAGGATCTCTCGAGCCGAGAGCTCGGAGAGTTTGGCGAGAAACTCCATCTCGCGGAACATCGACGGCGAGTTGAGCATCACGTTGTCCGTCCCGAGTGCGAGCGTCGTCCGCTCGTTCAGCTCGGCGTACGGTGAGAGTCCGACGTCGGTCACGAGGTTCGAACGGGGACAGACGACGACCGGGACCGCCTGCTCGGCGATGCGCTCGAGGTGGTCGGGTTCGGGATGGACGACATGGACGAGAAACTCCGGCTCGAGATCCAGTGCAGGGTGGATGTCGCTCGCGTCGACTTCGCCCGCGTGGATGCCGAAGGGTTTGCCTGCGTTGCGCGTCGCTTCCCGCTCGTCGCCGAACTCGGCGTCGTTGGCACCGCTCGCACCGAATCCGTCTCCCGCCTGCATCGCATCGACCGAGCCTCGGGCGAAGGCGAGCGCGTCGATGTCGAGCCCGTCGGCGGCGCGTTCGAGCGTCTCGACGCCGGAGACGTCGCCCTCCCGGAAGTCGAGACAGGCGGCGGTCCCCGACCGCTGCATGAACTGCAGCGACCGACGCATGGCGCCAGCGAGTTCGTCCGACGACGCCTGCCGAAGCAGCCGGTGTTTCAGTCCGTCCGGCGGCGCGACCAGTTCCTCGAGCGAGAGGCCGCCGCCGGCTTCCTTCGCGATCGAGTCGCCGATGTGGGTGTGGGCGTTGACGAACGCCGGGAGGATGATATCCGAGCCGTCGACTGTCGTCTCCTCGATGGCCTCGATTCGGCCGTCGTCGTCGATCACGACTCGTCCCTCGACGGGTTCGAACTCGCGACCACGGAGGATCGTGCCCGTTCGTTCCATACCCCAGTGTTCGGGGTCCGGGCCTTCATACTGCCGGTCGGCACCGTTTCCCGACGCAACCGGACTCGGCTCGCGGTCGCGTGGTCCCTGATATGAGACCGGCGCGCTCGTCCGTCGCGGCTACGTGTCGTCGTCGAAACCAGTCTCTCTTACAGTAGTTACGTTCCACTTTCACTTCAATATCTAATGAATAAAATTAGAGGATTGTTAGCAAACATCTAAGTAGCACGTTGTGGCAGTTCCGGGTGCGATGTCCGAGGATAAACCCCACGCGGCCGGTGACGTCGATGCAGGCGATACAAGTGAGCGAGTCGGAATGGAAGTTCTCAGAGAACGCGGTCTCGAACCCGAGGACCTTCGCGAGAAGTTGATCGACGCTATCGGTGCCGAGTTCACGACGTACTACTACTACACGAACCTGCGGATGCACCTGGCCGGTCACGAGGATTACAAAGAGATCACCGAGGACGCCCGCCTCGAGGACCGGGCCCACTTCGAGTTGGTCGCACCGCGCGTGTACGAACTCGGCGGTGCGCTGCCGAACGACATTCGTGATTTCGCCGACCGAGCGTCCTGTCCCGACGCGGAAGTCCCGACACCCATGGACGACGAGGGCGGCTTCGAACTCGACCAGTTGACGGCAGAGAACATCCTCGAGGTGTTACTCGAGGCCGAACGCTGTGCGATCCGGACGTGGTCGGAAGTCTGTGACATGACCGAGGGGGTCGATCCCCGTACCTACGATATGGCCCAGCGCATTCTCCAGGAAGAGATCGAACACGAGGCCTGGTTCGTCGAACTCCTCTCGATGGAACGCGACGGCGAGATCAATCCGGCCGGCCACTTCGTTCGGGGCGAACCCGGCGACGCACCGTACTCGACGAACCGGCGAATCAACGACAGCGCGTAGTGATCCCCCGACCCTGACCCGACTTCGGACCGTTGTGGCCGACTTCGGGCGACGCACCTCGAGTCGTACGAACCGCTCGACGACCGGCCGCATCCCGTTTCTCCGGCCGGTCATCGCTCGAGGGCGGACCGACGTCTTCCCATCGAGAGTCTCCGTCGCCGACAGCACCGACGATACAGGCATAGCCTTCGAAGTGGTAACTAATACCATGAGACAGATCGAAGTGTTCACGGAGATCGACGCTCCCCCCGACGTCGTCTGGGAGGTGTTACTCGAGTTCGAGAGCTATCCCGAGTGGAACCCCTTCGTCCGAGCAGTCGAGGGCGAGCCGAGCGAGGGCGAACAGCTCCAAGTGCGGATCGATCCACCTGGCGGCCGATCGATGACGTTCTCCCCGGAGGTCGTCGCCGTCGAGGAGAACCGTCGTCTCGTCTGGCTCGGTCGTCTGGCCGTTCCCTTCGCGTTCGACGGCTACCACGAGTTCCACCTCGAGCCGATCGAGGGTGGCGAGCGGACGCGACTGCTCCACCGCGAGACGGTCCGTGGCGCGCTCGTTCCGCTGTTGTTCGACGAGGACGCACTCGAGAGCGGATTCGAGGCGATGAACGAAGCCGTCATGGAACGCGCCGAGCGTCGGGCGAACGCGACGGCATGACCTAGAGTAGCCCCGGGAGTTCCTCGAGGGATTCGATCTCGTAGGTCGGCGCTGCCGGGAGGCCAACCCCCTCGACGTGGTCGCGCCGGAGAAACGCCGCGTCGATACCGGCAGCGTCGGCCGCCTCGACGTCGACCCAGCTATCGCCGACGTACAGGGCGTTTTCGGTCCCGAGTTCCTCGAGGGCCAGTTCGAGGTAGTACGGTGTCGGCTTCTTGCGATCGATTCCTTTCACCGTCGGTTCGCGCCCGTACCAGGTGTCGACCCACTCGAAATCGAAGTGATTCAAAATGTTAGCGATCGTCTCGTGTTGGTTGTTACTGACGATCGCCGTCGCGGACTCGAGGGGGGCAAGCGCATCGACGTCGTCGTAGCGTCGTTTCCGGCCGGCTTCGATCTCCGCGAGCTGGGTCTCGATGGCGGCGTGTTCCCGGGCCGTCCAGAGGTCGTTCGGATCGACGTCGTGGGCGTCGGCGACTTCGCGCAGCGAGTCGACGCTCGGCCCGAGCAGCGTTCGGACGTGATCGGCCGGCGGGTCGGTCACGCCGACGTCGGCGAAGGCGTCGTGGATGGCCTCGAGAAGGGCCTCGCGCTCTGTCGGCGTCGTCAGTACGCCGTCGTTGTCGAAGACGACTGCGTCGTAGGCTGCGTCCATTCGGGAGTGTCGATACGGGCTGGAGGAATTTCGGCGTTTTGCCCCTCTCGTTGCCACAGGTTCAAGTACGGACGAGCGGCCACGGCCGCCGATGGAGTCACAGGCAGGCGCTCGACTTCGATCGGAATACACAGCCAGCTACGAACCGCGTTCGGCCGGCGAGGAGGCAGATGGGACATAGAGCACTCGTCGCCTACCGCCGACCGGACCGACGATACGATCTCCGGTACAGTCACTGGGGCGGCGACACCGTCGCGTTCGCCGAGCGGATCAGTGCCGACACGCCGCTTGCCGACGGCGCCGTCGATCCCGCTCTGATCGCGACGGCGGTCGATCGGAATCGCGTGCTGACAGCGCACCTCGATCCCTGCCGCTACGAGGCGCTGTATCTCGTCGCACCGGGCGAGAACTACCACGTCTCCGCCTATCGCGTCTGCTGGCTCGAGTGGATCGATACCCTCGACGACTGTGACGACGACACCGACGGCGACCGCGGCGCGATCGTCGCCGTCGAGAGCGAGATCGCCGATCACCGGATCAGGACGTGGTTTCGTGCCGTCAAAACGACCCTCGCCGACGTCGTCGAGATGGGCGCCCTCTCGCGGCGAGCAGCCCGGACGTACCTCGAGGCACGGGTCTGTGAGGACGAGGACGGAACGCTATACACCTACGGCGAGCCAGAGTCGATCGATTCGGCGTACGTACCGGAGACCTCGCGGTTCGGCGCGGAGCGATGGCACCGATCCGGCGAGGACGAGCGATCCGACGACGAGTCCGACGGCGGGGGCCGTTTCTAGTCGTCAGCCGTCCAGTTGGCGTCGGCCAGCGTTCGCTGGACGGTCTCGTCGCCGACCGCCTCCGCAAGCGTCTCGAAACCCGCCCGCTCGCTCCGATCGTCGGCGTTGGCGACGAGTCGAGAGACGATGAACTCCGGTGTCGATCGGCCGACGGTGTCGAAGCGGGGCTGGTAGTCGACCTGCAACTCGAGGTCCGTGTTCAGCCCTTCGGCGAAGATACCGTCGACGCGTGCCTCGGACGGCAGCGGCTCCAGGTCGTCCGCGAGGTGGGTGACGAACACGCCCAGCGCCTCGCGCTCGACGGCGAGTGTCACCAGCCCGTGGAGCAGATCAGCTGCACTCCCCGGCTCCGTGATCGCCTCGAACTCGTCGACTAACATCAGCGTTCGGCCGTCGGCCGACAGCGGCGGCACGATCGAGCGCAACGTCGACTCGAGGACGCCCGCGTTGAAACTCGCGTGCCGGCGGTGAAAGACAAGCGAGTCGACTGGCGTCACCGTCGCGCGCTCGGCTGGCACGGGCAATCCCATCATCGCCAGCAGGACGACCTGACAACACGTCTCGAGTAAGGTCGTCTTCCCGCCGCTGTTGGCACCGGTGAGAACGGAGACGTGTTCCTCGCCCGGAACGGCGTTTACGCCCGTCGGAACGCCGGTGACGTCGTGGTCACCGAGGGCGTACGTGACCGGCTGGACCGACTCCTCGTCGGCTGCGGCAAGCGTAAGGTTCCGCGCGTCGACGACGGCGACGGCGGCGTTCGTTTCGTCCCGAAACGCCGGCCGCGTACAGTCGTAGGCGAGTGCGAACCGCGCGAGCGAGAGGGACAGCGCGATGTCGTCGACCGCCGAGACGGCCTGATCGACGGTGTCGCGGGTCTCCTCGAGTGTCGCCTCGAAGTCGCTTGCGACGGCGTCCTCGCGCTCGTCGATCGCGTCGGCGAGATCGCTTCGAAGGGTGCGCAGCGTGGCGCCGACGAAGTCCGTCGCGTCGGTCGCGTCGGTCGGCATCGCCGCCCGGACCCGATCGACCGTCACCTCGGTCTCGGCGAGAAGGTGCTCTTCGAAGGCCTCGCGGAACTGGCCGACGTCGCGGACACCCTCCCCGCGAAGCTCCTCGATCAACTCCAGGGCGTTGGCGTCTATGTCCTCGACGGTCCCGAGCGCGTTCCGCAAGCGGTCGAGTTCCTCGTCGGCGCCCGCGCGTACGCGCCCGCGATCGTCAAATGCTCCCAACGCATCGGCGGCCGCGGCGAGTCGTTCGCGATCGAGGTCCGCGATCGATTCGAACGGGCCCGAGTCGACGTCGGCCTCGAGCAAGGCGAGTGCGGTCTCGACGGCAGCGTGTTCGCTTTCGGCGCGCTCGTCGTAGTGGTCGTAGGCCTCGAGGACGGCCTCGCGGTCGGTTTCGGGGAGTTCGGTCCAGGCGTCGCGAGCCGCGAGCACGTCGTCCAACCGGGCTTCCATAGCCGCTCGAGACGACAGCGGTGTGAGCACCCGGATCCGGTCGGCGGCCCGCCGCGTGACGGCGTGGTCGACTGCGAGATCGAGCAGTTCCTTGTACGCCGATCGCGCGTCGCTGGTCGCCAGTACGTCGATCCCATCGTCACCCGTCGCCCGACGCAGGATTCGCGTTGCTCGACCGCGCGCGAGCCCGGCGTCGACGAGCGCCCGTACGTCGCCGCTCTCGATCGCCTCGATCGCGCGCTCTCGTCCTAACCCCTCGATCAACGTCTCCCGCGTCTTCGGCCCGACGCCCCAGTACTCCTCGAGTCGCATACTCGTCGGATTCGAGCCAACCGTCTTGAACACTGTGTCTACGGTCTCCTGTCGTCGACGACCGTCGATCGCTTCGGCCGATAGTGCGTGTTATTCCCTCCCTCATTTATACACCTTGGTGATGTGGGAATCGACGGGGATTCGGATGAGTGATCAACAGGTTCCAGGGTACGACCTCGGCGACGACAGCATTCCCGAGGCACCGATCGACGAAGCAGAGTTCGATCGACTGAAGCAGTCGGTCATGTTCACCGAGGAGGACGAAGAGTACTTACAGGAGGCCGGGGAGCTCCTCGAGCCCCAGATCGACGAGATTCTGGACGTCTGGTACGGTTTCGTCGGGGACCACGACTTCCTCCTCGAGTACTTCGCCGACGCCGAGACCGGCGAACCGATCGACGAATACCTCGAGCGCGTCCGCGAGCGCTTCGGCCAGTGGATCAAGGACACGTGTGACACGCCGTACGACGAAGCGTGGCTGGATTATCAGTTCGAGATCGGTCGTCGACACCACCGAACTGGAAAGAACGAGACGGACGACGTCGATTCGGTCGAGATCATCCACCAGCGGTACCTGATCGCCTTCATCTACCCGATCACGGCGACGATACGGGACTTCCTCGAGACCGGAGATCACGATCGGGAAACAGTCGAGAACATGTACCACGCGTGGTTCAAATCGGTGACCCTGCAGGTCACGATCTGGACCTATCCCTACGCCGGCGACGACTGGTAGTCGTCGGTTACCGACGGCACCCTCGAGACGCCCGCGACAACCGACCACCGACGTCGAGGTCGCGTATGTATCCACGTTCGTGGATATCGACCGGTTGGGGAAACCGTAGTGAAAGCACAAACACGGGGATTTTTATCGCCGCGGTGCCCTACTGACTTCCATGACTGATGGGCGGGGCGAGACTCCCCGGCGAACAGGAATGACCGAAAAGTGCGGCGTCGTCGGCGTCTCACTGGACGGTCGGGACGCGGCACGACCGTTGTATTACGCGCTCTATGCACTCCAGCACCGCGGCCAGGAGTCGGCCGGGATCGTCACCCACGATGGCTTCCAGCAACACAGCCACGTCGATATGGGTCTCGTCGGGGACGTCTTCGACGCAGACGACCTCGAGACTTTGAACGGATCGGCGGGAATCGGCCACGTCCGGTATCCGACGGCCGGCTCGGTCGACTCCTCGTGTGCACAGCCGTTCTCCGTCTCGTTTAAGAGCGGGTCGCTCGGCCTGAGCCACAACGGCAACCTCGTCAACGCCGACGAGATCCGCGAGGAACTCGCCGCCGTGGGACATGCCTTCACCAGCGACGGCGACACCGAGGTCATCGCTCACGACCTCGCACGGAACTTACTCGAGGAAGACCTCGTGCGTGCCGTCAAGCACACGATGAGTCGAATTCACGGCTCCTACGCGTTGACGATCAGCCACGACGATACCGTCCTTGGTGTCCGCGATCCACAGGGGAATCGTCCCCTCTGTATCGGGAAACTCGAGGACGGCTACATCCTCGCCTCGGAGTCAGCTGCGATCGACACGCTCGACGGGGAACTCGTCCGTGACGTTCGGCCGGGCGAACTCGTCGTCCTCGACGACGACGGCGCCGGGTTCGACTCCTACCAGCTGGTCGAGACGGAGAACACGGCCCACTGTTTCTTCGAACACGTCTACTTCGCGCGGCCGGACAGCATTATCGACGAGCAACTGGTCTACGAGGCCCGCCGAAATCTCGGTCGCAAGCTCTGGGAGGAAAGCGGCGTCGAGACTGACGTCGTGATGCCGGTTCCCGACTCCGGCCGGGCGTTCGCCTCCGGCTACGCCGATGCTGCAAGCGAGACGACCGCCGACGGCGAACTCCGCGCCGACGAGGACGACGGCGTCGAGTTCGCCGAGGGACTGATGAAAAACCGCTACGTCGGCCGGACGTTCATCATGCCGACCCAGGACGAACGCGAACGCGCGGTACGGCTGAAACTGAATCCGATCAAATCCACGATCGAAGGCAAGACCGTCACCGTCATCGACGACAGTATCGTCCGTGGCACCACTTCGATGCAACTGGTCCAACTGCTCAAAGACTGTGGCGCCGAGGAGGTTCACGTCCGGATCGGTGCACCGGAGATCGTCGCCCCCTGCTACATGGGGATCGACATGGCTACCCGTGAAGAACTGATCGCCTCGGATAAGTCGACCGCCGAGATCCGTGATACCATCGGCGCCGACAGCCTCTCGTATCTCTCGACCGACGCCGTCGCCGACGTCCTCGGAAAAGAGCGGATCGATCTCTGTCTTGGCTGTGTCACTGGCGAGTACCCCTACGATATCGAAGGCGAAGAGACGGACCGCGACGTGAGCCGACCCGAACTCGAGGGACGGACACTCCACGCGGACGACTGATACGGTCCCCCGTACCGACCTCCCGGCACACCTCCGACCGGGTCGCGGATGTGCCAGTACTGACCGACAGCGATCCGTATACCGCCGCCGCGTTCTCGATCAGCGGGCTCTCGGGTTTCGACGACTGACTCGAGGCTGGCTACCGCCGTCAGTAGACGACGTGCAACAGCACGTAGACGACGATCCCCAGCGAGAACGAGATCAGCCACAGCGCCGCGGCGTAGCGACCGAAGCGGGCGTGGCTGGTGTTTCGGAGTTCGTCGATGGGATAGGCAAACCCGAGCAACAGCGCGTAGTAGACCAGCGGAATACAGACGACGGCAAGGAAGATGTGGATGGCGAGTATCGGCAGATAGACGAACTGGTAAACCGCGTCCGGACCGGGGAACGGTTGTGGCCCACCAGTCACGATCAGCCGGTAGAGGTAGAACACGAGGAAGGTCGCGAACAGACCGAACGAGGCAAGCATTGCGAGGCGATGTCTGTCGACGTCTCCGCGTCGGATCGCCCGCCAGCCGATCGTAATCGTCCCGATTGCCGCTGCGCTGATCGCGACGTTGAGGTGGGGAATCAGATCGAGGACCCACTCCGGCGCGGCCGGCACCGTTTCCTGTGGGATCTGCCCGCCAGCCGCGGCGAAGACGACTGCCAGCGAGACGACGCTCAGGACGGCAGCGAGCGGGGTGACGCGCTCTCGAGAGACGTATTCCATATCTCGAGGTTCGACTGTGGCAGGAAAGGGGTTACTGTCCGCGGTGGCCTCGATTCAGTCTCCGTGACACGAGCGTCGTCTGGCGGCGCTGCTTGTTCGTGTAATGTCTCGATCCAAACCATTAAAGTATCAAATGAATAATTAATAAGAACGCATGACTAACGCGTTCTCACTCTCGGATCCCGCCCAGTTCGCTGTCGACGTGATCGCTGTCGCTGTCGTCTCTCTTGCGTTGTTGTTCGGGGGGACGCAGTCCGGGATCGTGACGCCGACGTTCACGTGGGTTACGGGAGGTCTCGTACTGACGGGCCTCTGTCTCGGAGTCCTCTGCTGGAGATATTCGCTCGAAAGCGAACAGGGAGCACTCGCCTCTCGCCGTTCGGGATACCCGCTCGTCCTGTTTCTCATCGGGATCCTTACGTTCGGGATTCTCTGGATGGGGTTCGTCCCACCAGCCTACGGCAGTGACCTGGTATACGGCGTCTTGATGCTGGTTTGGACGATGTTCGTCCTCTCGTATACCGGCTAACGTCTGCTGTCTCCACGACGCCGTTTGCAACTGTCGTCGCTACTGACCGTCAGTGCGCACTCGACCGCACGACGGCCATGTGGATCGGAACGGTGTGTGTAAGACCCACGGCTCGAGCAGTGTACGATAGCGGATCTAACTTCCAGCAGCGGCCCTCGCGACAATACCCGCTGCCGAAGGCCGTCGCTATCTCGTGTAGTTTCCTGTAGAAGTTATGCGTGGGTGATGTCCGCGAAGGGAAATCACCTGCATCGTTTGCGTTCGGCGGCGAAGCCGCCTCACGTTCCGCGGCGCGTAGCGCCGCGCATGCGATGCGTGGGACCGGATTCGAACCGGCGGACCCCTACGGGACAGCGCCCTCAACGCTGCGCCGTTGGCCTGGCTTGGCTACCCACGCTCGCTGTCTTTGTCTTACTGCACTCAATCGTAGCCAGTGGTATTACAAAACACTTTCTTTTCTATCGGCGCCTGCGGGGAGGTCACACGGAACTGACCTCCTGCAAGGCGGAGATTTGAAATGCGGCAGTTGCCAAAGGATACCATGGCTAAGTATTCGACCGGTTCGTCGTCCGGCGGCGGCGGGACGAATTGCGAACTCTGCGGTGCAGAAAGCGATTCGCTTCGCCTCGCCAGCGTCGCCGGCGCCGAACTCGAGGTCTGTCCGGACTGTGCACCTCACGACGACACTCAGCGCACCCAGTCCCAGCGCGACTCTCAGGACGAGGGTCGCGACGACGAGCCGAGCCGCAAGCAGAAGGCGGCCCAGAACGTCGCCAAGGCCAACCCCGTCTGGGACGGCGACTCCGAACACTGGGAGCAAGAGGGAACGAACTACGACGACGATCCGCTACCGTATCTCGTCAGCGACTACGGTGACAAGCTCGAAGCGGCCCGCCAGGAGGCCGGACTGCAACGAGAGGAACTCGCCGAAGAACTCGGCGCGCGCGAGAAAGACCTCATCGCGATCGAACAGGGACGGGCCACACAGGCTGGCGTCGGCGGCGGACTGATCGACGCCCTCGAGGAGTATCTCGACGTAGAGCTCTCCGAGTAACGACGGCAACGTTTTGCTTCGGCCGGACGACCGAGTCATACTGCCGGACAGCAGTCAGTAACACGTCGGTCGTGAGCTCGCGGCCGTCACCCGTTGGGACGGCCGCAGTAGCGCGACCGATCGCTGAATAGTGCTGTCCGGCAGTATCAGTGATCCGAACACCGTAGCGTCTCGCCCAGCCAACGCTGCCCCGTGTTATTACTTGTCTGCGAGCGACCGACTGGGTATGGGAGTCGACTACACGACGCTGCGCGACCCGAACGCGGAGTATACGATGCGGGATCTCTCGGCCGAGACGATGAACATCACGCGCGAGCGCGGCGACGGCCGCGATATCGAGATCACGGACGTCCAGACGACGATGATCGACGGCAACTTCCCGTGGACGCTCGTGCGGATCTACACGGACGCCGGGATCGTCGGCACCGGTGAAGCCTACTGGGGGGCCGGCGCACCGGAGTTGATCGAACGAATGGTGCCGTTCCTGCAGGGTGAGAATCCGCTGGATATCGACCGCCTGACCGAACACCTCGTCCAGAAGATGTCCGGCGAGGGCTCGATCGGCGGCGTCACTGTCACCGCCATTTCGGGTATCGAGGTTGCCCTCCACGACCTGGTCGGCAAGATCCTCGAGGTGCCCGCCTATCAACTGCTGGGCGGCAAATATCGTGACGAAGTCCGGGTCTACTGTGACTGTCACACCGAAGAAGAGGCCGATCCGATCGCGTGTGCCGACGAGGCCGAACGCGTCGTCGAGGAACTGGGCTACGACGCGTTGAAGTTCGACCTCGACGTCCCCTCCGGCCACGAGAAAGACCGCGCGAACCGGCACCTCCGGGCTCCCGAGATCGAACACAAAGCCTCGATCGTCGAGGCGATCACCGACCGCGTCGGCTCGCGGGCC
Organism: Natronolimnohabitans sp. A-GB9; assembly: GCF_030848565.1. Classification (GTDB taxonomy): domain Archaea; phylum Halobacteriota; class Halobacteria; order Halobacteriales; family Natrialbaceae; genus Natronolimnohabitans. The sequence goes on along the minus strand of NZ_JAVDDV010000002.1, from coordinate 377,096 downwards.
GACGTCGCCTTCGACTGTCACTGGACATTCTCGGGCGGCAGTGCGAAACGGTTGGCAAAGCGATTAGAGGAGTACGACGTCTGGTGGCTCGAGGACCCCGTCCCGCCGGAGAACCACGACGTGCAACGCGAGGTCTCCCAGCATACCTCGACACCGATCGCTGTCGGCGAGAACGTCTATCGGACCCACGGCCAGCGTCGCCTCCTCGAGGAGCAGGCAGTCGATATCATCGCCCCCGATATGCCCAAGGTCGGCGGGATGCGTGAAACGCGGAAGATCGCCGACCTGGCGGACCTCTACTACGTGCCGGTCGCGATGCACAACGTTGCCTCACCGATCGCGACGATGGGCAGCGCTCACGTCGGCGCGGCGGTCTCGAACACACTCGCCGTCGAGTACCACTCCTACGAACTCGACTGGTGGGGAGATCTCGTCGAGGAGGACGTCATCGAAGACGGCTACATCGAGGTTCCCGAAGCGCCTGGCCTCGGCGTGACCCTCGACATGGACGCCGTCGAAGAGCACATGATCGAGGGCGAGGAGTTGTTCGACTGAGACGGACTGCTGTCCCGATCGCCCGCCGATCGCCAGGGCGGGGTCGGCGGTGGGCGGGACGTGACGACAGCAGACCGTATGACCGGAGCGAACTCGGCGGATCGTTGTCCGTCAGTGCCGGCGCGACTGTGACCCGTCCTGCGGTCGTATCGGGATATCGGCACACCGCTCCGTACGACTGCTGTCTCGCGGTATACTGTCTCGCAGTAAGCACAGGGAACGTATGTACGCTGATCTCGGCAAGCAGTTGAGGGCACGCCCGGAAGTACAGGACTGAAATCAGTCGAGTATGATATCTGCAACAGATCCAATATCGAGTAAGAGGGCAACTCCGAGTGCTACTCCTCCGAGCGACGTAAAAGTCAGATAACCGGGATTCCGACGGCTGAAGGGTTCTGTCTCGAACGGATTGCCTCCTGAAAAAGCATACGCGAGAGACACTATTACTCCCAGTAGACCAACAGTCAAAAAGAACAATCCAACGGTTATTCTTTTGTCCATAAACTGAATTGATTCCTTTATCTAGATATATCTTATTATCAATATGGTTGCAAACTAGCACGTGTAGTGACCGAATCGTCTGTTTCGATTTCAGTCGTCTTTCTGAATGAAGAACGCGTGCTATTCTCTCCTGCAATCACTCGAGTCCGAGCGATCGAATTCGATTTGGACTTTCGACGAACGTGGGGCAGCCGAATCTGTGAGACGGCGCGTCGGTGGCGAAATCGCCGATCCAACGGCGGGAAACTCGAGACTCGAGACGACCCACCGTAGCGCTCCGATAGCGCCGTAGCGTACTCCCGGCCTCTCCTCGAGTCGGCCGACTCGAAGACGAACGAGTACTCGAATCGGGATTCGCGTCGGCTCACGGCCACTTTCTGGCCAATCCTGTCACCTTCATATTACCGTCTACCGAAGCGGAACGTCGCGAAACACATTCAGAATCTATTTTAACTATGTTTGTAAGAACTTCTACGAACGGTATGGAATCGGAAACGACTGCTATCGCTGACTCTCATCTCGAGGGAGAGCTCTTTACTGCCGTCCAGCGCAACGGCGTCTTCGCGGATTCGAAGCGATTCGTCGACTGCGTGCCGCTGTCGGATCCGCGTCGGATCGCACGGTCGTTCGCGGACGAACGAGACGAGCCGGGATTCGATCTTCATGCGTTCGTCGAGACCCATTTCGACGTCGCCGGCGAGACGGAGCCACACGTGATCGACGGCGAGCGATCGATGGAAGCACACATCGATCAGCTCTGGTCACATCTCAGACGGGAACAGACGAAACAGAACGAATACGACACGCTGATTTCGCTGCCGAACCCACACGTCGTCCCCGGCGGTCGATTTCGCGAAGTGTACTACTGGGACAGTTACTTCGTCGCGGAGGGGTTGGCCGCGGCCGGTCGGTTCGACGCCGTCGTCGACATGGTCGAAAACGTCGCCAGCCTCGTCGACCGATACGGGTTCGTCCCGAACGGCAATCGGACGTACTACCGGACTCGGTCGCAGCTACCGCTGTTCTGTCGGATGGTGTCGATACTCGTCCGACGAAACGGCGTGGACGCGGCCACGCCGTATCTGCCGCGACTCGAGCAGGAGTACTCGTTCTGGATGGACGGCAGCGACGACGTCGACCGGACCGATCCCGCTCACCGGCGTGTCGTCCAGATCGGAGATCACGTGCTGAACCGATACTGGGACGACGAGTCCGCGCCACGAAAGGAGTCGTATCGAGAAGATCGCGAAATCGCCGCCGACGTTGCGCCCACGGAGCGACCCGAACTCTACCGCCACATCCGCGCAGCGTGTGAGTCGGGGTGGGACTTCAGCAGTCGGTGGCTCGCGGATCCAGACGACTTCGCGTCGATCCGGACGACGGATCTCGTTCCGGTGGACCTCAACGCGGCGCTGTACGACGTCGAACGGAAACTCGCGAAGTGGTTCGCGGCCCACGATAAACCGACAGTCGCAGACGAGTATCGGGCGGCGGCCGACCGCCGTCGACGGGCCGTCGACGAGTACTGCTGGGATCCGGACGATGGCTTCTATTTCGACTACTGCTGGACGGCGAGTCGCCGGACCGATCGGTGGTCGTCGGCGGCGGTTGCGCCGCTGTACTTCGGACTGGCGTCGGACGAACAGGCGACGGCGGTGGCGACTACACTCGAGGAACGGTTCCTCGAGCGCGGCGGGCTCGTGACGACGCTGACCCGATCCGGCGAGCAGTGGGACGCGCCGAACGGCTGGGCGCCGTTGCAGTGGATGGCCGTCGAAGGGCTTCGCCGATACGGGATCGATGACCTCGCCGACGAGATCGAGCGGCGGTGGCTCACGCTCAACCGGCGCGTCTTCGACGACGCCGGGAAGCTGGTCGAAAAGTACGACGTGATCGATCCCGATCGCGAGGCTGGCGGCGGCGAGTACCCCCTTCAGGACGGGTTTGGATGGACCAACGCGGTCGTCGTCGCGCTTCAACGCGACGAGGACGTACGGCTCGAGGAGCCGACTCCGTAGCGATACCTGCTACTGCCGGACAGCAGTCAGTGAACCATCGGTGAACAGTGCTGTCCGACAGTAGACACCTCGTAGACGAACACGGTGGCGTCGATCGGTTTCGACGGATCGCCGAAAGTTCTGTTTTTCGCCCTCGAGTAAACTTCTTTGAGCGGGGGCGCGAACGGCCCGTCGTGATGATCGATCACGACCACGCGCTCGGAGGGATCGCCGATGACTGACGTCCGGACGGTCAGAGACCGCCTCGCCGAAAGCGGCGTCGTCGCCGTGCTCCGTGGGATCGACGAAGATCTGATCGTACCCGTCGCTCGAGCGATCCACGAGGGTGGCGTCGACGCGCTCGAGATCACCGCGGACGGGACGCGCGCGAGCGAACGGATCGCAGCCGTCGACCGCGAGCTATCGGACGCGATCGTGGGTGCAGGAACTGTCCTCGACGCGCCGACGGCCCAGTCGGTAATCGATGCAGGCGCCGAGTTCGTGGTCTCGCCACATACCAACGTCGAGACCGTCGAACTCTGCAATCGGCAGGGCGTCCTCGTGGCACCCGGAGTCATGACACCGACGGAAGCCGTCACGGCGATGGAGGCCGGTGCGGACGTTCTCAAACTGTTCCCCGCCTCGACCGTCGGCCCGGGCCACATCGGCGCGATCCGCGGTCCGCTCGGCGACGTCGACGTGATTCCGACCGGTGGGGTCTCCCCCGACAACGTGGAGTCGTTTTTCGAGGCCGGTGCCGTCGCCGTCGGCGCGGGCAGCGCGCTCGTCGACTACGACGCGATCGAAGCCGGCGACATGGACCGCGTCCGGGAACGTGCCGCCGCGTTCGTCGACGCAGTCGACGCAGCACGACGCGACTGATCTCGATCACGATCTCGAGATCGCCGAACGCGAGTCGCCCCCCGTCGATGCCGTCCTGATGGAAACTATTACTATCTTCGGAGTTAGTATTTATGGTATGGGTGTCGACTACACGACGCTACGCGATCCGAACGCGGAGTATACGATGCGAGATCTCTCGGCCGAGACGATGAACATCACGCGCGAGCGCGGCGACGGCCGCGATATCGAGATCACGGACGTCCAGACGACGATGATCGACGGCAACTTCCCGTGGACGCTCGTGCGGATCTACACGGACGCCGGGATCGTCGGCACCGGTGAAGCCTACTGGGGGGCCGGCGCACCGGAGTTGATCGAACGAATGGTGCCGTTCCTGCAGGGTGAGAATCCGCTGGATATCGACCGCCTGACCGAACACCTCGTCCAGAAGATGTCCGGCGAGGGCTCGATCGGCGGCGTCACTGTCACCGCCATTTCGGGTATCGAGGTTGCCCTCCACGACCTGGTCGGCAAGATCCTCGAGGTGCCCGCCTATCAACTGCTGGGCGGCAAATATCGTGACGAAGTCCGGGTCTACTGTGACTGTCACACCGAAGAAGAGGCCGATCCGATCGCGTGTGCCGACGAGGCCGAACGCGTCGTCGAGGAACTGGGCTACGACGCGTTGAAGTTCGACCTCGACGTCCCCTCCGGCCACGAGAAAGACCGCGCGAACCGGCACCTCCGGGCTCCCGAGATCGAACACAAAGCCTCGATCGTCGAGGCGATCACCGACCGCGTCGGCTCGCGGGCCGACGTCGCCTTCGACTGTCACTGGACGTTCTCGGGCGGCAGCGCGAAGCGACTGGCAAAGCGATTAGAGGAGTACGACGTCTGGTGGCTCGAGGACCCCGTCCCGCCGGAGAACCACGACGTGCAACGCGAGGTCTCCCAGCACACCACGACGCCGATCACCGTCGGCGAGAACGTCTACCGAAAGCACGGCCAGCGCCGTCTCCTCGAGGAGCAGGCAGTCGACATCATCGCCCCCGATATGCCCAAGGTCGGTGGGATGCGCGAAACCCGGAAGATCGCCGACCTGGCGGACCTCTACTACGTGCCGGTCGCGATGCACAACGTTGCCTCACCGATCGCGACGATGGGCAGCGCCCACGTCGGCGCCGCGATTCCGAACGCACTCGCCGTCGAGTACCACTCCTACGAACTCGACTGGTGGGGCGATCTCGTCGAGGAAGACGTTATCGAGGACGGCTACATCGAAATTCCCGAGGCGCCCGGCCTCGGCGTGACCCTCGACATGGACGTCGTTGAGGAGCACATGGTCGAAGGCGAGGAACTCTTCGACGAAGCGTAGAGTAACCACTGAAACGATTTACACACCGATCCCGGGACTCGCGGATTACGTCGGTCTCGCTCGCCAGTTCGCGGGGCTCGCTCCGGTGGGCGCATCGACCCGCGCTCCCGTGGGGCGATCGGGTTCCCACTGACGGTCAGTGGCTACTATCGGTCTCGACTACAGCCTCGGCGGATCGCCACGGCGAGACAGCGTCTCGCGGCCGTCGTCGGTATCCGATAGGATGGACGTGCTGGGACGTGTTTTATTGGAGCGGTCGGGGTATCGGTCGGTATGCCGCCAGACCATCCACGCGTTACGCGTCGTCGGCTACTGCAACTGAGCGCCGGGGCCGCGACCGCGACCGCACTCGGTGGAGGTGTCGCCGCCGCGAGCGCTCAAGAGGAGCCCGAGTTCGAAGGCGAGGGAGCGTACGCCGAGATTTACGAGGAGACGATCGACGACGTCGTCCTCGTCAACGTCTTCGGTACCGACGGGCCGGGCGAGGACGGCATCGGCGGGCTCGGATCTGGGTTCGTCGTCGACGACTACGTCGTCACGAATCACCACGTCGTCGGCGGTGCGAGCGAGGTCGAACTCCAGTTCGTCGACGAACAGTGGCGAACAGCCGACGTCGCCGGCACGGACGTCCACAGCGATCTGGCCGTCCTCGAGGTCGACGACATACCCGACGGCCCCGACGGCCTCTCCTTTACGACCGACGAGCCCACGATCGGGGCAGAGGTCCTCGCACTCGGCAATCCGCTCGGACTCGACGCGTCGATCTCACAGGGGATCATCAGCGGCATCGACCGATCGCTACCGAGTCCGACGGGGTTCTCGATTCCCGCGGCGATCCAGACCGACGCGCCCGTCAATCCCGGCAACAGCGGCGGCCCGCTCGTGAATCTCGAGGGGGACGTCGCCGGCGTCGTCTTCGCCGGTGCCGGCCAGACGATCGGCTTTGCTATCTCGGCTGCCCTCGCCGATCGCGTCGTTCCCACACTCGTCGAGGATGGCGAGTACGACCACGCCTACATGGGTGTCAGCGTCTTCCCGGTCGGCCCACTGGTCGCAGACGCCAACGACCTCGAGGAGCCACGCGGCGTCCTGATCATGGACATCGTCTCGGATTCGCCAGCCGACGGCGTTCTCGAGCCGGCCGACGAGACGACGACCGTCGACGGCGACCCCGTTCCGACCGGTGGCGACGTCATCGTCGCGATCGACGACAACGAGATTCCGAACCAAGATCTCCTTTCCTCGACGATTGCACTCGAGACCTCACCCGGCGACACGATCGACGTCGAGGTCGTCCGCGACGGCGAACGGGAGACCGTCGAACTGACGCTCGAGGAGCGACCCGAAATCGACATGCCCTGATCGGGTCCCCGTCTTGCCGTTCCGGCGACGCGACGAGTCGGGCCTACGACCGGAACAGCCGATACAGCCCGACGAGTCCGAGCCAGAGCCACACGAGTACGACCGTGGATGCGACGAACAAGACGATACCCGCCCGCGTCAGCGGCCGACCGAGAAACTCGAGGACCACGACGACGACGAAAAAGACGGCGAGGAGAACGAGCTCGAACCGCACCGACCGAACCACCTCCTCGAGATACGGATTGTCGGGATCCCAACCGGGTAGCATCGTCGTCGATATACGGTTTCGCTACAGAAATATGTCATCAAGTGACATCTCGGTGATGACCGCGGCCGGCGACACGAGGCGCCCGGAACGGTGTCGGGTAATACTGTTGGTCGACGCGCTCCATTTCGTCCTCGATTTCGGCCTCCCGTTCCGCCTCGTATTCGTCCGTGCGGTCGGTGTCGTCTTCGGCCATGACACCCGGAGTACACACTCGAGCGGTTTGGTCGACGGGCCGTCGAGTGCAACGTCGAAACCTGTCGTTAGCTTGAACCGTCGGCTAACACGAAAGACAGATAAAAGACGCAGCGTTGTGAACGGATAGATATGGACGTTCCGTACGACTTGACCTCCTACGTTCGGGTGTTGAAGATGGCGACGACACCCACCACCGAGGAGTTCCTCCAGGTGTCGAAAATCGCCGGTGCAGGGATCCTGCTGATCGGACTGATCGGGTTCGTCATCACTGGCATCATGCTCCTGCTGACTGGCGGCGGTGGTATCTGATGGGTATCTACGCCGTCAAGACCACAGCCAGTCAGGAGCGCACCGTCGCAGATATGATCATCAACCGCGAGGAGCCGGAGATCCACGCCGCGCTCGCGCCCGACTCGTTGACCTCCTATGTGATGGTCGAGGCCGAGGGGGATGCCGTCCTCAACCGCGTACTCGAGGACATTCCCCACGCACGTAGTATCGTCCCCGGTACCTCCGACATTTCGGAGGTCGAACACTTCCTCTCGCCCAAGCCGGACGTCGAGGGGATCGCCGAGGGCGACATCGTCGAACTCATCGCCGGACCGTTCAAAGGCGAGAAGGCACAGGTCCAGCGCATCGACGAGGGCAAGGATCAGGTGACCGTCGAACTGTACGAGGCGACGGTGCCGATTCCAGTGACCGTACGGGGCGACCAGATTCGCGTGCTCGATTCCGACGAGCGGTAGCCTGTCGGGGCATGCGACGGTTATGACGGGGCCGCGAGCGAAGCGAGCGACGACGGCGAATTCGATTCTAGAGCGGGGTCGGACGGTGACGATTCCACCGGCTGTTCTCGAGGGTCCAGCGTCTCACCGTGTGACGTGAGAAACTGTACCTCGAGTTCGATCGAGTCGTCGACGTGTGGCTCGATCGCCGTCGCGAGGCGTGCGGTCAGTGCTGAATCCAGATCAGTCTCGGGGCCCGTGATAGTGATGACGACGCGATCGATGGAGCGAATCGGATACTCGGCGTCGAGTTCGACCGCCACCGTTTCGGCCTCGAGTCGGTCGTACTCCGGATCGGCGAGGACGCCGTCGACGCCGGCTTCGACGTCCGATTCCAGCTGTGCAGCCCGAAGTTCGACGATCGTCGCGCTGACGAGTGGGAGCAACAGGAGGAGGATAATCAGCCCGATGACAGCCGCAAACACGACCGTCTGTCGACGGGCAGTCGAGACGGTGAACAGCCCCGGCGGACGGTAGCCACCGCCCCACAGCGTCACCAGTGCGGCGAAGTTGATCGACAGTGCGTTGACCAGCGTGAGTATGAGCGCCCCGCCGGCCGCGCCATAGATTCCCCAGGCGAGGGCGATCCCGACTGCTGCGGCCGGCGGGATCAGCGCCGCGGCGATCATGACGCCGACGATCGCCTCCGACAGCTCCCGCGTGAGACTCAGGATACCCGCGACGCCGGCACCGAGTGCGATGACGAGGGCGAGTAGGTTCGGCGCGACCCGTTCTTCGAGCTCCGCGATGGCGACGATATCGATTCCGGCCGGCTCGAGACCGATGACTCGAACGAGTCCAGCGAACAGAATCGAACCGAGGACGGCGATACCGAGGCCGCTGAACTGGTAGGCGAGGCCGATCGATCTGAGTTCGGAGTCGGCGATGACGGTGCCGATGCTCGCAGCGAGTGCTGGTCCGATCAGCGGCGCGATCACCATCGAGCCGACGACGACAGCCGGCGAGTCGAGCAAGAGCCCGGACGTCGCGACGATCGCGCTGATGAAGGTCATCGTCGCGTAGACGGCAAACGACGGCGTTAGATCCGCCGCCCTCGTCTGTAGCTCGTGTCTCGAGATGCGACCGCCGGCCGGTCTGCCACGACTGTACTGCTCTTTGAGCCGGGCGAAATCGTCCGAGAGTATCGTTTCAGCGTCGATGACGACGATGCTTGCATCGTCGCTGATTCCGGCCTCGGTCAACCGATCGAGGACCTGTTCGACAGCCTGACTCGGGATCGGAAACCGGACGACGGCGACGTAGTCGCGGCCGCTGGTCTCGTCGCTGACGACGTAGTTGATCCCCTCGTCTTCGAGGATCTCGAGAACTGCACCTTTCCGACCAGTCGGAACCGTGACCTCGACGTAGCGCACGGCCGAAACGACCACGGTGGATCATATACTGGTTTTCGACGGCCAGCGGTGAGTCACGATCGAACGTGTTTTCAACTGCTTGGAAACTCCAGATGCGAAGAAAGCGAGCAAAGCGGCTGTACTGCCGGACAGAAGTCATCGAAGCGCGTTCGCCGACGGGAGCAGCAAACCCTCACACTAGTTTTATCCGGTAGATGATACCGCTCGAGGTGACGGGGACCTGACCGACAGTCGTCCGTACTACTGTTTCAGTTCGCGAGCGATCGCCTGCATGTCGGCGACGTCTTCGATCTCCGCCAGGAGTTCCTCGCGCTTGCGGACGTCCTCCGAACTGGCGCCGTAGGCACGGACGTACTCGGCTCGACTGTGTTCGGTAAACGCGTGGCGAATCGCGAGATACCCGTCAGGGACGACGGTGCCACAGACCTTACACTCCCGTCGTTCGTGTTCCGTCGCCTGATGGACGACGGTCGCCTCGACGTCCTCGAACACCGCGCCACAGCCGTCGATTCCGCATTCCCAGGCCATTCACAATCACTGATGTATCGAACGGCCGACCTAATGATCCTTTCGCAGCCGAGGGACGCGGTCGACGGCGGCCCCCGAGTGGCCCGAAAATCAGAATTCATAACTCGACCGTCTCGAAAGACGGTGTCGTGAGCGAGGGCACAGCCGCGGAGACGCGAGTCGACTGTCACGTGAAGGTGCTCGACGACGCGGTCGTCGAGCGAGCGATCGACGCCGGGCTCGACGCGATCGTCTACGCGCCACACTTCACGCGAATCCCTGATATCCGCCGGGAAGCACGCCGCTACTCGAGCGAGGAGCTCCGGGTCATTCCCGCTCGCGAGGTGTTTACCGGTTCGTGGCAGAACCGAAAACACGTCCTGGCGATCGGTCTCGAGGAGCCGGTGCCGGATTTCATCCCGCTGGAGACGGCGATGGCTGAGTTCGAGCGCCAGGAGGCGGCCGTTCTCGGCCCCCACCCCGAATTCGCGACCGTGAGTCTCGACGAATCGGACCTCCGGCAGTACCGGGAGGTCGTCGACGCCGTCGAGATCTTCAATCCGAAACACCTCCCATCACACAACCGACGCGCGCGCGATATCGCCGAGCGACTCGAGTATCCGCCGTTTACGTCCTCCTATGCCCATCTCCCACGGACTGTCGGCGTCGCCCACACGGCTTTCGAGGCGACGATCGACTCCGAGGACGACCTCGTCGAGGCGCTTCAGGACGACGTCGCCCGTCGCGTCGTCTACCACAACGGTAGTCGCCGCTGGCGAACGACGGCGGGCGAACTCGCCCATCTCTGTTACGAAAACACCTGGAAGAAGGTCGATCGGCTGTTTCTGTCGGGGACCGAGCCGACACATCCCGACCATATCGCCTACGACGGTCGGTTCGACGACGTTTCCGTCTACTGATACGGACTGCTGTCCCGCTGTCCTGCCGATCGTCAGCGGGGTCGGCGATCGGGAGACACAGTTACAGCGGTCCGCATCAGTCGTTGCGATGGTCCTCTCGATCCGTCTCTGCCTCGAGTGCGTCCGCGATCCGCTCGAGTTGAATCCCGATGTAACAGAGCGCCTGCGTCTGCATTATCGCCGGATCGGTACTCCACTCGTCGGTGATGTACGCAGCCTGTTTACCCGCTCGATCGAGGTGTTCGGTATCGTCTGACATAGCCACTCGAGGCGTTCGCTACCGAGACGTGAAACGGTTTGGACCGATCCGGACCCGGTCGAAATCGAGGCGTATGATCACGGCATTGTCACGCCCGAAGACTACCTCAGTCCGGCGTGTCCGTTCATTCGACCATGGGTGACACAGTCAAAGTCATCACGCTGACTGGTAATTCGACGGAATCGTGGGAAGACGCTGCCCAGAACGCGCTGGACGATGCCGACCAGACCATAGAGAATATCACCGGGATGGAGGTCGAGTCACAGACAGCCGAAGTCGAAGACGGAACGATCGAAGAGTACCGGACGACCCTCGACGTGGCGTTCGTCCTGGAAGGTCGATAGACCGACTCGCCGATGACGGCCGACGGTGCCGGCTACCGGTCCTCGACCGGTTCCCCGCCGTCGTCGTCGATCCTCGAGAGCGTTCGGTCGACCCGCTCCCAGTGGCTTCCCTGCCAGAACTGTTGCCCACAGCGGCTGCACCGCCAGACGTCGGTCTCCGCCGGATCGGGGGCGTACTCGGGCGTCGACGCCGACCGCCCGACGCGCTCGAGGCGACCGTTACACCGCCCACAAAACGTCGGCTCGTCGGCCAGCGTAAGAGAAACGCCGGCGGCCGTCAGTTCGGCGAGCTGGTCCTCGACGTCGCGTGACTCGAGCAGAATCGCGTCGTCGGCGCGGTTCGCGAGCGCGACGTCGCGGGTGAGCAGGGTTCGGTTCTCTTCTCGAGCGAGTTCGAGCAGTTCGTCGTCGGCCTCGAGGCCGCGGTCGCCGGCGTAGACGGTGTCGTGGTTGCACATCCGCAGGTAAGCGACGAGCCCGCCACACATGACGTCGAGGAGCACTCGCATGGTCGATATCGAGAGGCGTGATTCGGAAGCAGTCTCAGTGGAGGAACGCGCGGAGTTCCTCGAGTTCCCAGGTGTTGATCACGTCGTCGGCTTCGGCCCAGCCACGACGCGCCGTGTGGACGCCCCAGCGCATGTACTCCAGTGTCGAGGGCTGGTGGGCGTCGGTGTTGATCGAGATCGGCGCGCCCGCCTCGAGGGCGGCCTGGACGGCGCTTCCCCAGAGGTCGAGCCGTCGGGGATTGGAGTTGATCTCGAGAGCGGTATCGTGTTCGGCGGCGGCCGCACCGAGTGCCGTCGCGTCGAAGTCGAGCCCTGAGCGTTCGTTGAGCAGCCGGCCGCTGGGATGGCCGAGCACGTCGATATCGGGGTTCTCGATTGCGGTGATGAGTCGTTCGGTGGCCGTCTCGGCGTCCTGGTCGAGCGCGCTGTGGGGCGAGGCGACGATCACGTCGAGTGCGTCGATCACCGCCTCGGAGAGATCGATCTCGCCTCGGGCGTCGACGTTGGCCTCGATGCCGGCGACGACCTCGATCTCACTGGCGGCGTCGACCTCGCGGACCGCTTCGACCTGCTCTAGGATCTCCGTGTCGGAGAGGCCCATGTTGCCGACGACGCCGGGACCGTCGGCGTGGTCGGCGACGGCGTAGAACTCATAACCCATCCCTTCGGCGGCCTCGACCATCGCCTCGATCGACGTGTTGCCGTCGGACCACTCGGTGTGGCTGTGGAGGTCGCCCCGGATGTCGTCGCGCGTGACGAGTTCCGGCAGTTCGCCACGTTCGGCGGCCTCGATCTCCCCGCGATCCTCGCGGAGTTCCGGCGGAATCCACGGGAGATCGAGCGCCTCGTACATCCCCGACTCGGTCTCGCCGGCGACGCGCTCGCCGATCCGCTGGCCGGCTTCGGTCTCGGCGACGTCCGAGACGTCGAAGGCGCCGTACTCGTTTAACTTCATCTCGCGGTCGATCGCGTAGTTTCGAAGGGAGACGTTGTGGTCCTTGCTCCCCGTAAAGTACTGTAACGCGGAGCCGAACTCCTCGGGAACGACGACCCGGAGGTCGACTCGGATCTCGCCGACGCGGACGCTCGCCTTCTCCGGCCCGGACTCGATCTCGCTGTCGACGGAGTCCCAGTCGACGAACGCCTCGATCACGTCCTCGCCGGCCTCGGTTCCGACGAGGACGTCGACGTCACCGATCGTTTCCCGCCACCGGCGGATCGAACCGGCGACCTCACAGCGTTCGACGGCTTCGAGGCCCTCGAGAAAGGCGAGGACGTCGTCGGCGAGGGGTCGACCCTCCCCGAGCAAGTGACGTTGACCGATCTGGCGGGCGAACTCGAGGTTGTCCCGGATGTTCTGTTCCGTCTTGGGGCCAAAGCCCGTGACCTCCTGGATCTCGTTTGCTTCGGCGGCTTCCTCGAGGTCGTCTAAGGTTTCGATCCCGAGTTCGCGATAGAGTTTGCCGGCCGTTTTCGGGCCGACGCCCTCGATGCGCGTGATGTCGGCGATGTCGATCGGTAACTCGGCGCGTAGCTCCTCGAGTTCCTCGATCGCGCCGGTCTCGACGTACTCGACGATCTTCGCGGAGATGGCGTCGCCGACGCCGTCGATCTCCTCGAGAATTGCCTCGTCGCCGTCCTCGATACGGTCGGCGATCGGGACGGGGTGGGCGCGGATGTTCTCGGCCGCCCGGCGGTACGCGCGGGGTTTGTACTCGACGTCGTCGGCCTCGAGTAGGTCGGCGAACTCCTCGAAGCGGCCGGCGATCTCGGCGTTGGTCGCCATTACCGGCCCCTCCGTGAGGCGCCGTCGTCCGCTCGACCCAGCGCCTTCTTGAGAAACGACATCCAGCGTTTCTTGTCGGCGGCCTGCTTTGCCTGCTGCTCACGCTCGAGATCCGTCGGTCCAAGGCTCTCTAAGGCGTTTAACGCGCGATCGATCCCGATGATGCTCTGGGCGAGTTCCTCGCCTTTCTCACGGGAGATGTCGCCTTCTTCGATGGCCTCGAGGCGCTCGGTTCGCTCCCGACGGAGGTTCCGTTTGGCCTGCTCGACGCGGTCGCGCTCGCCCGGCGGGACCGTCTCGCGGCGCTTGATCTCGAAGACGAACGTTCGCAGGTCGATCGCCTCGCCCTGGACGGTGATCGTCTCCGGAATGTCCGCGCCGACGGTCGCACCCTCGCGCTCGACGCGCTCGAGCAACTGCTTTCGCTCGTACTCTTGCACGTCTGAATATGGGAGTTCGGCGTGCAAAAATGTACAGTCCCACGGGCGGTCCTGGCTGACCGATCGGCGTGTCGGACGTGGGTGTTCGCGGGCGTGGGTGTTGTTACCGTCAGGGAAACGAACCCCAAATCCCTTAGCGGTCCCACTCTTACCCCTCGTCAATGGCGAAGTGCGACGTGTGTGGGAAAGACGAAAGCATGCCCTACAACTGTCGGCACTGTGGGGGCACGTACTGCGGTGAACACCGCTTGCCGGAGAATCACGACTGTACGGGCCTCCAGGACTGGAACGATCCCAGCGGCGTCTTCGACAGTGGGTTCGACGACAGCGTAAACGGTGGGGCCAGTGGCGGCGGCACCTCGAGGGCCTCGAGTCTTAAAGACAAGATCCCGATCGATACCGGACCGGGCGGGCCGCTCGCGTACTTCCGCGGGAACATGACGTACACGTTCCTCGCGTTGATGTGGATCACGTTCCTGTTCCAGTGGATCGTGCTCCTCGTTGGCGGTCCGGCGCTTCACAACGCGCTCTTTACGCTCTCGCCGGTCAACCCCGAGTACGTCTGGACGTGGGTCACCTCGATCTTCGCCCACAGTCCCGACAGGATCTTTCACATCGTCTTCAATAGCATCGTGATATTCTTCTTCGGCCCGCTCGTCGAGCGCTACGTCGGGTCGAAGGAGTTCGCGATCCTGTTTATCGTCAGCGGCGTCCTCGCCGGCCTGAGCCAGATCTCCCTTACGGCGTTGCAGGGTGGCACTACCGGCGTCCTCGGCGCCAGCGGCGCCGCGCTGGCCATCATGGGCGTCATCACGATCCTCAACCCCAAACTGACGGTCTACCTCATGTTCATGATCCCGATGCCGATCTGGATCCTGACTGCCTTTACCGCGGTCATCAGCGTCTTCTTCATCGGCGTCGGCGGTGGTGGCAACATCGCGCACATGGCCCACCTCGTCGGGCTCGGGATCGGCCTCGCCTACGGCGAGTACGTCAAACGCACCCAGAACGTCCGCGCGCCAAGCCAGTTCCAGCTCGGCGGTGGTCCTGGCGGCCCCGGTGGCCCGGGCGGTCCCGGTGGTCCTGGTGGTCCCGGCGGCGGTCGCCGTCGATTCTGAACCACTCGCCGTCGCAACCCCGACACTGATTTTCACTCGTTTCCAACGCCAACACTGATGGCCCCACCACGGCCCGATTTGGCACCCGACCCCGGCCTCGAGCGCGACGACATGGAGGCCCTGCAGCGTGACATCGCCGATGTAGCGGTCTTCGAGGACGACGTCGATTTCGATCCCGCGACGCTCGGTGACCCCCTCGCGGCGGCCTCGAGCCCCGACGACCCGCCGGTCGTCGTCGGCGTCGACCAGTCCTTTCTGACGAACGAGGCGGGCGAGCAGGATCGTGCGCTTTCGGCCGTCGTCGCCATGCGCGGCGAGGACGTCGTCGAACGCGTCCACGCGGTGACATCCCTCGAGATCCCCTACATCCCGGGCCTGCTCTCCTTTCGTGAAGGCCAGCCGATCCTCGCGGCGCTCGAGGAGCTGTCGGTCGACCCGGACCTCTGTCTGTTCGACGGCAGCGGCCGTATTCACTTCCGGCAGGCCGGAATCGCGACGCACATGGGCGTCGTTCGGGACGTCCCCAGTATCGGCGTCGCGAAGAGCCTGCTCTGTGGCTCACCACGGGGAGACCTCGAGAACCTCGCGGAAGGGGCCCGCGTCCCGATCGAAGCCAACGGCCGGGTCGACGCCCCGGATGGAACGCTGCTTGGCTATGCCGTCCAGACGCGCCAGTACGACTCCTCGAACCGGCACATCAACCCACTGTACGTGAGTCCGGGCCACCGCGTCGGCCCCGAGACGGCGGCCGACATCGCCCTCGCGCTCGCTTCGTCGTACAAACTCCCCGACCCCGTCCGGCTGGCAGACAGCTACGCCGACGAGGCAAAGCGAGAGCTCACCGGAGCCCGTTGATGGCTCAAGATAAAGAGACGGTCGCCACCTCGAGAGTCGATCTCCTGGGAGACGCCCGTCACGCCGAGGGAATGAGCTGTCGGATCTGCTGGAGGATGGGCCCGCGGACGGTGTTCCCGTCGCGAGCGAGAATGACCGTTCGGTCCGTTCGACGCGTCACCCGTTGTGGAATCGACCCGACGAGCCGGCGATGAAGCGCACCGTGTCGTGTCGCGCCGAAAACGAGGACATCGTGGTCGGATGCGGTCTCGAGCAGCCGTTGTGCGATATCGTCTCCGTCGTGCAGCAGCGACTCCGTTCGAACGCTCGGTCCCGGCGCGTCCTCGAAGCTCGTCTCCGCCTGAGCAAGGTACTCGCGTGCCGTCTTCGCGTCCGTCTCGCCGTCGGCGACGGACTGGAGACGGACGGTCGCATCGTTGCGTGCGGCGATCGCCTTCGCGACCCTGACTGCCGGACGGACGTGTGGGCCACCCGCGACCGGAACCAGGACCGAGTCGACGCCGTCGGCCTCGTGGCCGATCCGCTCGACGTAGAGATCACACGGGACGCGTTCGATGAGCCGATCGACCGTCGTCCCCAGTACGGCGTCCGTTCGACGCTCTCGTTCCCGCCAGCCGACGACGAGCGCCCGTGCGTTCGTCCGCTCGACCGCCGTGAGGATGCCGTCGACGAGCGATCGACTGACGACCAGCATGTCATCGACGTCGACGTCATCGGGGGCCGCGGCGACCGCACCTTCGAGGATCTCCCGGCTGTTCGCCGAGTACCGTTCGATGATCGTCTCGTCCGAGTACACTGAAAACGGCGACTCGTGTGATTTCACGACGACCGAGACGAGCTGGACGACGCCGTCGTTCACTCGAGCGAGGTCACCGCCAGTCCGGACGAGCTGGACGGCGTGGTCGGGGTTCGCGACCGCAACCAGTATCGGTCGCTCCTCCCCTGTTTCGTTCTCGTTCATACTGGTTGTACGTGACACAGTACCGTGTATATCTCGGTCAGCTGTCGTGAGTGTCCGTTTCGGAGACTGGTATCCGCTATCGATCCGTCGACTGCCGGGTCGAAAGCGGGCGGTCGACTGTCGTCGCAACTGGAACGTCCGGCGGGCGCGACAAACCGTCGATACTTAGGTATCGCCTCTCGAACCGGTCACGTATGGCCACCGCTGAGGACGTCGAGGGAACCGACGATGACGGGCCGGACGGTACCGTCGTCGAAGACGATCGCGAGACGGACGCCGATCGTGTCGACGAAGGAGAAGGAAGTGAGACGACGAACGTCGGCGACGAGGGCGACCGGTATACGCGCAAGAAATCCGTGCTGATCACCGGCTGCTCGTCGGGGATCGGACGCGCGACCGCAAACGCCTTCCTGCGAGACGACTGGCAGGTGTTCGCGACGGCCCGGAGCACCGACGACATCGAGGACCTCGAGGAGGCCGGCTGTACGACCCTCGAGTTAGACGTCACCGACCCCGACCAGGTCGCACGGACCGTCGAACGCGTCGTTGAGGTCGGCGGCGCGATCGACTGTCTGGTCAACAACGCCGGCTACGCCCAGATGGGGCCGATGGAAGACGTCTCGACGTCGGACCTCCATCGACAGTTCGACGTCAACGTGTACGGGCCACACCGACTCATTCGTGCCGCATTGCCCCATATGCGTGCTCAGGGTGCCGGCCGGATTATCAACGTCTCGAGTGTCATCGGGCGGATCTCGATCCCGGGGTCGGGCGCCTACGCGGGCTCGAAACACGCCCTCGAGGCGATGAGTGACTCCCTGCGTGCGGAAGTCGAGGAGTTCGGCATCGACGTCACCGTGATCGAACCGGGCCCGGTCGAGACGAACTTCGCCGACCGTGTCGACGAGGAACTTCCCGAAAACGAGCGCACGCCGGCCTACGAGACGCTGTATGATCTTTACGACGAGATGCAACTGATCGGCGCTGGGAGCGGCGGCCCCTTCGCCTCCGACCCGGACGACGTCGCAGCGGCGATTCTCGACGCGAGTACGACGCCAGAGCCGCCGGCCCGGTATCCGGTGGGTCCGATCGCACAGTACGGAGTCTACGCGCGATTCCTTCCGGATACGCTGCGTGACGCCGGCTACCGACTGTTACGGAAACTGGTCTGAACACGCCGACGGCTCTACGACGGACGGGAACGAAAACTGGATCGCATGAGCCGGCTGCCAGCGACGTTGTGACCGGCGGAAAGCGTTCGGGATCGATTCAGACGGTCTGAGCGGCGTCGATAGGCGAAGTGCTGTTGGGTTGGGTGGAGCGACCGAACGGTTGGGGCTATGGGACGACCGTTCGAATCACACGCCGCTCGAGCGCGTCGATCAGTCAGCGGGGTTCGTCGAGTGCTGGTCGGTGGATGCGTCCGTGATCGCCGTCACCCGTGGGGCATCGGGATCGGCGAGCGTATAGACGCCACCCGTGCACTGACGGATCTCCCCGGCCCGTTGCAGGGCACGACAGCGACGCTCGACGGTTACCGGGTGCGCCTCGAGAATCGTCGCCAACTCGGCGATCGTCGCCGGGCTGATCTCCTCGAGGGCCTCGAGGATCGCGTCGGCCTGCGTCTGGTCGGGATGGTCACGGTCTGGCATACCGGTCTCGGATATCACTTACTCGGTCAGGAGTATGAACCGTGCACCCGGTTCCCAGCCAGTCGGAACGTAGTTACCATTGGTAATATTATGGAGTGGCGTCGATTCACAACGGACGTTGAAGACGAAACGGATGAAAAAGCAGTGTGTGGTCGCTACGAATCCCAGGCTTCGACGAATTCGGTCGGAAGCGCCGTGATGTCGATCCCCCAGGCCAGCGGCAGCCAGAGGAGCGCGACGAGCGTGATCAGGATGATCCCGATCACGTTGAGTCCGGCACCGACGCGAGCCATCTGCGGGAGCGAGATGTAGCCACTGCCGAAGACGATCGCGTTCGGCGGCGTCGCGACCGGGAGCATGAACGCGAAGGAGGCAGCGGTCGCGCCCGCGATCATGAGTCCGTAGGGGTGGACGCCGATACCGACCGCGACACCGGCGAGGATCGGCATCAACATCGCCGTCGTCGCCGTGTTCGAGGTCACTTCGGTCAGGAAGATGGTCATCATGACCACGGCAAGCAAGATGACGACCATCTCGACGCCTGCGAGCAGCTCGAGCTGTTCACCGATCCAGGTGGCGAGTCCGGTGTCACCGAAGCCGGCGGCGATCGCGAGGCCACCACCGAACAGGAGGATAACTCCCCAGGGAATATCGACGGCGTTGGTCCAGTCGAGCAGGAACGTGTGATCGCCGTCCTCGGTCTTCGTCGGCAGGGTAAAGAGGACGAGCGCGCCGCCGATAGCGACGATCGTGTCGGCGTCGTCAGGCGGCGTGATTCCGAGCGCCGGCTCGAGCAGGCTGGCGCCGATCCAGGCTGCGGCCATGCCGACGAAGACGACCAGCACCATTCGCTCTTGGGAACTCATCGAACCGAGTTCCTCGAGTTCGCGGTCGATCGTATCGGCACCGATCGGGAGCTGATCGAACTGCGGGGAGATCGCGACGCGGGTCACGTAGATGTAGACGGCCGCGAGGCCGACGATCGAGATCGGGACGCCGTAGAGCATCCACTCGGCGAAGCCGATCGACGTATCGAAGAGTTCGCCAGCCTGGCCCGCAAAGAGGATGTTCGGCGGCGTGCCGATCAGCGTCGCGACGCCACCGACGGAGGCACCGTAGGCGATACAGAGCATTAGTGCGACACCGAACGAGAAGTTCCCCTCGCTCGTATCGATGTCGAGACCGGTCTCGTCGACCAGGTCCGCAGTCTGGTAGATGACTGCCAGCGCGATCGGCACCATCATCATGACGGTCGCGCTGTTGGAGACCCACATCGAGAGAAACGCCGTCGCCAGCATGAACCCGAGGATGAGCCTCGAGGGTTCGGTACCGACGGCCTTGATCGTCCGCAGGGCGATCCGACGGTGAAGCCCCCACCGCTGCATCGCCATCGCGAGGAAGAACCCACCCATGAAGAGGAAGATCAAGGGATGACCGTACGACGGCGTCGTATCCGCGACCGGTAACGCGCCGGTCAACGGAAACAGCGGAATCGGAAGCAGCGACGTCGCCGGAATCGGGATCGCCTCGGACATCCACCAGATCGCCACCCACGCGGTGACGGCGGCGACGGCCTGTCCCTCGGGCGAGAGACCCTCGGGCGTCGGCGCGAAGTAGATCAGGGCGAACAGCAGCGGACCGAGAACGAATCCGACCTTCTGTCGGAGGCCGTACGATCCACCGACGTCGAAGGGGTTCCGATCGCCGTTCCCTCGGCCGTCGCCGTCACCACTCCCGCCGGCTCCGCCACCCGAACCGGTACCGTCGTTCGGTTCCTGTCCACCGTCAGCGAACGCCTGCTCCGCGACGCGTTTTTCCTCTTCCGAGAGGTCGTCCATATCCCGTGCGATCGCGGGACCGTCGAGACGGAGGTACGCTTTCGTTTGCTCGTTGAGTCGCCACAGGTACGCCCACAGGTATTGTATAAACTCCTGATAGGTTTTCGGAGGGTTATTCACCATTTTTCCGTTTGTTACTAACATGGGGTATAAACCCTAACGATTCCGTCCCGTGGTACTACTGAGCGATCACCTTGGTACCAATCAACTAAAGTTAATAAACATTAAAGAAGTTGCTATATGGTAGCAGCAGTCGTTCGGTGATAGTGAACACGCATCTGTGACACTCGGACGGCCACAGTCGGCGTCGAGTCCGAACACACAACTCCGGCCGTGAACTTCGTCGAGACATGCCGCTGCTCCAGTTCGATACGACCCTGTCGCTGTCGGCCGACGAGAAGACGGCCCTCGCCGAGTACGTAACCGACTGTTATACCGAGGAGATGGCGACGACGGCGGGCCACGTCGCGGTGACGATCCGCGAGCGTGACCCGGCCGACCTTCACCTCGGGCGCGCAGTCGATGGACCGCTCGTCTTTCTGGACGCCGAGATTCGTCGCGGTCGCCCGTTCGAGCGCAAGCGCGCGTTCGCACTCGAGACGATAGAGTACCTCGGCGAGACGTTCGCCATCCCCGAACAAAACATGAAGGTCGTCTTCACCGAACATCCCGGCGAACACATGATGGGGGTCGACCGCGTCGGCGGCGAGTGGGACGGCGACTGATCGCGTTCGCGTGTGGCGACCCTGTTCCGGAACGTGTCTCCGCCATCGGGACAGTCAAACGCGTCCTCGAGCAAGCACTGACGTCGATGGACCGGTCGTACTGGCAGACGGTATCGCTCGTGACGACGTGGCAGGTATCGGCGAGCATCTGTTACTACACGGTGTTTGCAGCGACGCCGTTTTTCCGCGACGAGTTCGGACTCTCCCGCTTTACCGTCGGCTTCGTCGTAACGGCACTGACCCTGGGGTATGCGGTCTGGCTCCTTCCAGTCGGAGCACTGATCGACCGCTTCGGGGAAGGGCGAACGCTCACGCTCGGACTCGTCGGACTGGCGGCCGGCGCTGCGATGGTTGCCGGCGCTCCCACCTACGGTGTCCTCCTCGCGGCTGCGTTCTTTCTCGGATCACTGTATTCGACGGCGATTCCGGGAACGAACAAAGCGATCTACGACAACATCGCCGCAGGTCGGCAAAACCTCGCGATGGGGATCAAACAGGTCGGCGTCACTGCCGGCAGCGGGATCAGCGCGCTGCTCGTGACCGGACTGGCGGGTGTACTCTTCTGGCAGGCTGGCTTCCTGATCGCCGCCGTCGTCGGACTCGTCGTCGCCGTCTGCTTCGCACTGTGTTACGGAATCGAGAGCGACGGTGACACGGCGGAGTACCCCGACTTTCGGTCGCTCTCACGCAACCGTCCGTACCGAACCCTCGTCGCTGCCGGCTTCTTCCTCGGCGCCGCGTTGTTTACGACGACCGGCTACACCGTCCTCTACGTCGAGGAAGCGATCGGTGCCTCTGTCGTCTTCGGCGGGATCGTGCTCGCGCTCGTCCAGTTGTTCGGCAGCGTCGGCCGCATCGTCGGCGGCTGGCTCAGCGACAACTTACCCGGTGATCCGCAGCGTCGAATCGGCGCGATTCTCATCGTTCAGGCACTTGCAGGCGCGTTCCTGTTCGTTGCCGTCGCCGCGACCGACGGCCCGTTGAACGCGGCCGTTGCCTTTTCGGTTCTTGGCTTTTTCGTCCTCGGGAACACCGGCGTCTACTACTCCTACATGGCGACGCTCGTCACCAGCGACGAGATGGGTGGCGCGACCGCTGGCGGCCAGCTCTCGCTCGTCGCCGGTTCGGTCGTCGCCCCACCGGCGTTTGGCTATCTCGCAGACACCGTCGGCTACCGGGGCTCGTGGTGGTTTCTCGCCGCGGGCACCGCCCTCGCAGCCGTCTTGCTCGCTTACGCCGTTCGCCTCGAGCCGCCGATCGACGAGCCAGCGATGCGGGAATAGGACACGTACATCGACCGGCAAGAGAGACGTTCCACGACGGCAGAGAGAACTACTTTAGGTTCCGGAAACCGAACGTCGGAGCATGTACCGCGTTTTACTTCCGGTCGACGAGAACGCAAAGCGAGCGCGAGCCCAAGCCGAAGCCGTCCTCGAGCTTCCGGCTGACGGCGAACTCGCCGTCGACGTCGTACACGTCCACGACGAAGTGACGACTGGCGACGCCGAGTGGGCCGCTGGCGGCTTCTCTGAAACCTACGCCGAGGAGATGGAGGAGACGAAAGCGGGACAACGCCTTCCGGCATCAGTCGAGACCGTCGTCGACGTACTCGAGGCGAGCGACGCCGAGTGTACGGTCCGCGAGACGACCGGCGACGCCGCCGAGAAGATCCTCGAGGCCGCCGAGGAATTCGACAGCGACGCGATCGTCCTCGGGATCGGCCGACGGTCGCCGGTCGGGAAGGTCCTGTTCGGCAGCGTCGTACAGGCGGTGATCCTCGAGAGTGATCGGCCGGTGACGGTCGTTCCCGCCGGGGAAGGGTCACAGACGGAGTAACGGGCTGCGGTCCGGACGAATCGTCTCGTCCGACAGCAGGAAGCCAGTGCCTACCGCAGACAGGCAGCGACGACCTCGAGCATGCCTTCGCCGCGAACCTCTTGTGCGAACAGCGGGACCCGTCGCACCTCGGTGCCGCGGAACAGTTCCTGCGCCTCCGCGAGGGCGGACTGCTGGACGTCCCACCGGCGCTGGCAGAACTCACAGTCCTCGAGATTCGGCTGGAGGAACTCGCCGTCGACGTCGTCGGTGACGTCCGAGAGCGGTTCCATAACGCGGTTGACGACCACGGTGCCGACAGGGATCTCGAACTCCTCGAGCTGGCCGCGGAGTCGCTTGGACTCGAAGACGCTCATCTCCTCGGGGACCATGACGATCCGGAAGTCCGTCCGTGCGGGATCCTGCAGCGCCGCCCGGAGGCGTTCGATACGCTCGCGGACCTCCTCTAAATCCTCGAGATCGCCGGCCTCTTCGGGCGCCTCCTGGCCGGGGAACATCCCTTTCATTCCCTCGAGCATGCCACTGATCCGCTGGCGGAACGTGAGGATCCGGCCCATCATCGAGTCCATCAGTTCCGGCAGTTTCAGCAGTCGAAGGGTGTGTCCGGTCGGCGCGGTGTCGACGACGACGCGCTCGAACCGGGGGTCGTCCATGTACTCGAGCAGCAACTGCATCGCCGCGGCCTCGTCGGCACCGGGCATCGCACCGCCGAAGAGGGCATCCATCGGCGACTCGCCGCCGAGCATCTCGCCGAGACCGCCCATACCGCCCATTCCGCCGGCGTCGCCACCGCCGAACGGGCCACCGGCCCCGCCATCAGTGCCGCCACCGAACGGACCGCCGGCTCCGCCAGCCTCGTCGGTCTCCCCGGCGGTGTCGTCGCCGCCGACGTCGCCGAGAACCGCCTCGCCGCGGTCCATCGCGGCTTCGGGGTCGATCTCGGCCGCGTAGAGCGGGATGTCTTCCCGGATGCGGGCGGGTTCCGCGGGCACGTCAGTTTCGAACGTGTCCGACAGCGAGTGGGCGGGATCCGTCGAGACGACGAGCGTGCTGGTTCCGCCGCGGGCGCTGTCCAGCGCGGTCGCGGCGGCCATCGTCGTCTTCCCGACGCCACCTTTCCCGCCGTAGAGGACGTAGTCGGGCCCCTCGATAGGCTCGTCCGACGGCTCCACGTCGATCGTCTCCTGTTCGTCACCGACGGAGTCCGTCGGCGTCACCTCGATGGTGTGGTCGTCGTCGTCCGCCTCGTCGGCCGCCCCGTCGACCCGCTCGACGTCGATTCCACTCATACGGGACGGTTTCCCGCCCCGACACGAGTATTCGTCGGTCTCGAGCGACGGCGTTCCCACCCGGTCTCGAGTGGGTGGCGGTCACTCGAAGTGAGTCGCCAGTCGCTTGGCGGCCTCCTCGACGCGGGGTGTCACGAGTGCAAAGCGGAGCCAGTCCGACCGCGAGTCACCGAAGGCTTCGCCGGGCATCCCCGCGACGCCGGCCTCGTCGATCAGTCGCTCGACGTTTGCGAGCGTCCCCGGGTAGCCGTCGAACCGTGCCATCACGTAGAACGAGCCCTGCGGAGTCGTATACTCCGCACCCGTCTCATCCAGGGCGTCGGTGAACGTATCGACACGCTCGCGGAGCAACTCGCGGTTCGTCTCGTAGTACTCGGGGGGCGTCTCGCGAAGCGCCTGCAAAACCGCATACTGGCTCGGCCGGCTCCCGGCGACGTTGACCAGCATGTGACGACTCCTGGCGTCGTCGACGAGTTCGGGCGGGAAGATCGCGTAGCCAACCCGGAACCCGGTGATCGCCAGTGATTTCGAGAACGCGTTGGTGACGATCCGGTTCTCGGAGTCGACGCTCAGGGCGCTTGCGAACTCGCCCGAGAGGTCGTAGTGGTCGTAGACCTCGTCGCTGATGAGGATCGCGTCGTACTCCTCGGCGACGTCGACGAGTTCCCCGATCGTGGCTTCGGGATAGACCGCTCCGGTCGGATTGTTCGGCGAGTTGGCCACGATTGCGGCCGTCTCCTCGCTTGCGGCTGCGCGGACGGCGTCCGGATCGAGCTGGCCGTCCTCGTCGGCCGCGACGAACGTCTGTGTCCCATCGAGCATCGTCGTCTTGCCAGGGTAGTAGGGGTAGACGGGATCGGTCAGGATGATCTCGCTCCCGCGGCCGCGCTCGAGGGCTCGCGCCATCGCGAGATAGTTGGCCTCGCCGGCACCGTTGGTGACGATCACCTGCTCGGTGTCGACGCCCCGACGGGCGGCGATCTCCTCGCGGAGCTCGAGCAGGCCCTCACTGGGCGGGTACTGGAACCGGTCGGGCTCGAAGTCGGCGTACTCGCGCAGCCCCTCCCTGAGCGCTTCGGGGGGCTCCCAGTCGGGATTCCCGCTGACCATGTCGATGACGTCGCGGTCGGCCCGCGCGGCGTACTGCATGACGTGAAAGAACAGCGGCGTCTCGTACTCCATACGGGATAGCGGGAGCGCACGGACCGTCGTTCTTTCCGTTTCGGAGCTTGCCGGTTCGTTCTCGGTGCTCGACGGTTTGGTCCGTTTCGATCGTGTCCCGGTCGATACTGATACTGTCGGACAGCAGTCAGTGATACGGATTGCTGTAACGATTTCCCGGCGCAACCGCAGCCCGGTCGCGGTTGCGCCGGTAACGACGTACAGTAGTCCGTATGAGCCGTCGGTCGCGAACTCGCGGCCGTCACCCTCGGGACGGCCGCAGTCGCGCGACCGATCGTCGAATAGTACTATTCAACAGTATGATACTTCGTTGCCGGCTCAGCGGTTCGCCGAAGCGGACACTGCTTCAGTACGGAACCACGCTTTGACGTGGTGGGCCGCCCTTTCCCTGCGTATGAACGACGACATCGACCGCGAGCTACCGATGGCGGTCGCCGACACTCTGCGTGATCGCGACGAGACGCTGGCCGTCGCCGAGTCCTGTACCGGCGGGCTGATCGGCGCCGCAATCACGGCCGTGCCGGGTGCCAGTGACTACTTCGATTCGGGGCTGACGACCTACGCCTACGGCGCCAAACGCCGCCAACTCGGCGTCAGCCGCGAAGCCCTCGATGAACACGGTGCCGTCTCCGAACCCGTCGCTCGCGAGATGGCCCGCGGCGTCCGTGACGTGTCGGACGTAACGTGGGGCGTCGCGACGACCGGAGTCGCCGGCCCGACCGGCGGAACCGAGGCAAACCCCGTCGGCACCGTCTACATCGGCGTCGCCTACGCCGGTCCGTGGGGCAGCAAGTCGTCGTTCTCGTCGGTCTCGAGATACGTCTTCGACGGCGATCGGGCCGCAGTGCGTGCACAGACGGTCGATCAGGCCCTCGAGGATCTCCTCGAGGCGATCGACGGACGGTAACCGATTTCGTCGCTGCCCCAACAATCAGCGATTCTGACGCTGACCAGACAGTCTCGAAAGAAAACTATTCGGCCGGTGATTTCCCAGTAGGAGGTAGATGAACAAGAAGGGACACGTGCTCAACGCGGTGCTTTTGAGCCTCGGGCTGGGGGTTTTGCTCGCGCCGGCGGAGAGTTTCGAAGTGGCCGAAATCCTCGAGATGGTCGAAATGATCGTCGCGATCGGTGTGCCGGTGACCCTGGGGGCGCTGTTTCCCGACGTCGATACGGCGTTCGGAAAACACCGGAAGACGTTGCACAACCTCCCGGTCCTGGTGGGTTTTCTCGCGTTTCCGTACGTCTTTGGCAACCTCGAGTACGTCTGGATCGGCGTGTTGACCCACTACGTACTCGACGTCGCGGGTAGCAAGCGCGGGATCGCGCTCTTCTACCCGCTCCGAAGACAGGAGTATGGACTTCCGACTGGCGTCCCAGTCAGCAGTAGCCGGGCGACGCTGGTGACCGTCGCCGTCACGATCGGGGAGCTGTTGTTGATCGGGCTGGTCGTGTACGAGGTCCCACAGTGGGGATTCGAGATGGGACGGCAAGCAATCGGCCTCTGACACGGTCTCCAGTCCAACAAGATACGGTCAGTAAACAGTATGAACTGTCGGCGGTGAGGAGACCACGAAAGAGGACTGGAATGGTGGACAGACACACCCCTCGTTTTCAGTGAAACGGTCGAATGTGGGGAGCCGATAGTCGTGAGTCCGTAGCCGATCACCGAGTTGTATATAAAGAACTGATTGTGCTAGAGCGACATTTTAGAATATCCCTGGTACATTTACTCTACTCACTTTCTATACTATACTACTTACTACTACTTTACCGTTACAGTAAATAATATAATAACGCGATCAAGGGAGACGGAGCGCGACCGACACAACCCAACACCCTTTCGGAGCCTTTCACTGAAAACGAGGGGTGGGGGTGTTCACCCCCACTTCGATCCCTGCAGTCGCTCACCCGATGTTTTCGCGGGTCTCGCCCCTTTCACTGAAAATCGGGTCCGATGCGTTTATCATCGACCTCTGGAATGTCCCCGTCAATGGGAAATGATCCGATCCCGACGCCTTCGATCGAGGAACTCCAGGACGATCCGATGGCGGACGGGACGACGTCGATCTTTCGTCGTCGCGAACTCCTCCGGCCACAGCACGTGCCACAGAAGGATCGCATCGTCGGTCGTGACCGCGAGATCGAGACCGTCGAAGCGTTGCTCAAGCCGGCGGCGTTCGGTGATCCCCCCGAGAGCGGCTTCCTGTTCGGGAAGACGGGGACCGGCAAGTCCCTCGTCGCCAAACACGTCACGGGCCGCGCTCGAGGGATCGCACAGATGCAAGGAACCGATCTGACGGCTGCCTACGTCGACTGTGACCAGTACAACACGGAGACACGGGCCGCCCGCAAGATGGCTTTCGAGGTCCGCGATGCGATCGACCCCGACCGCTACATCCCGAAAGAGGGTGTCGGGGCGAGTCGCTACTACGACGCGCTCTGGGACGGTGACGGCCTCCTTCACGAGTCGGATTCGTTTATCGTCATCCTCGACGAGATCGATAAACTCGGCGACGACACCGCAGAAATCCTCTCGAAGCTCTCGCGATCGGAGGAGGCCGGAAAGACTGGCTGTTACATCTCGGTCGTCGCGATCAGCAACAAGACTGACTACACCGACGCTCCCGACGAACGCGTCGCCTCGAGTTTCCAGGACGATCCGATCATCTTCCCACCGTACGATGCGACACAGCTCCAGGCGATCCTCGAGCGACGCAGGGACGCGTTCAAAGACGGCGTCCTCGAGGAGGGCGTGATCGAACTCGCCTCCGCGCTTGCCGCTCGCGACCACGGGGACGCGCGCCGAGCGCTCGACATCCTCCGATCGGCCGGGAAACTCGCAGAGAAAGACGACAGCGACCGGGTAACTGAGGATCACGTCCGGGAGGCCGACGAGTACAGCGATCTCAACCGGTCGATACAGGTCATCAAGAACGGAACGCCACACTCCCGGTACGCACTCTATGCACTCGCGTATCTGACCAAGACCAAGCTATCGGATTCGTTCTCGACGGGCGAAGTGTACGACACGTACTGTATCATCGCCGACGTCATCGCTGGCGAATCGCTGACCCACCAGCGAGTCCTCGATCTGATGAAGAAATGGACACTTCCCGAGATCACCGAGAGTCGCCACACCGGTGGTGGCAAGGGCCAGGGGAGTTATCGGACTCATCGACTGCTGCACGATCCCGACGTCGTGATGAGTGCCTGCCTCGAGTCGACCGCCGACCAACGCACTGTTTTGGACGCACTCTCGGACGCGTCGATCTGAACTCGAGCCGAAACGTTCCCCGCTTCCACTCTTTTCGCTGCTTTCACTGAAAACGAGGGGTGTGGTGACCCGTTTCACTGAAAACGAGGGGTGTCCCGCTGACGTCGACCCCGCTGTCGTCGGTGGCTGGAGTGTCGGACTGATACGGCCCTCGACCCGTCCCAGCCACCGACCCTCGAGTTCGTCTCCTCGAGCTCGTCTTCGTCTCAGTCGAACAGCACGCGCTCGAGGATCGGTCGCAGGAACGTCCCACGCCGGCTCTGTTTGGAGTGGACGAGCAAGACCGGCTGTTCGATGGCTGCGGCCAGCCGATCGGAGCGTTGCTCGATGACCAGATCGGGTAGCCGACGGTGAGTCATCGTACTCAACATGACGATGTCGGCCGACTCGAGTTCCATGGAGAGCCCTTCGACGTCGTCGTCCGTACGCACGATCG
Source organism: Natronolimnohabitans sp. A-GB9 (assembly GCF_030848565.1). Lineage (GTDB taxonomy): Archaea > Halobacteriota > Halobacteria > Halobacteriales > Natrialbaceae > Natronolimnohabitans. The sequence continues at coordinate 347,908 of NZ_JAVDDV010000002.1, read as the reverse complement.
ACGACTCGACGGGGACGGTACAGAGTTCGTCCAGTTCCGCGTGGTAGTCCTCGATCGTCTCGACGAGCTCGTCGGGGTCGTCCTCACCGACCGCATAGAGGAAGCGCACGCGTGCCTGCAGGACGTCCGCCATCGCGTCCGCGAGTTCGACCTTCAACGGGTCGTTGAACGGACTGCGATCGGTGACGATCGAGATCTCCTCGACGTCGACCCGCTGTTCGTGCTGGACGAAGACGACGTCACACGGAGCGTGGTCCATGATCCAGTCGGTATCCCGGCCGAACAGCGTCCCGAGTCGACTGGTCGCCTCCTGGCGGGCGAGGATCAGGTCTGCACCGGTTCGCTCGGCGAAGTTGACCACGGCGTGGCGAGTGTCGTGGCTGACGATCTCGCCGACCTCGACGGGCACCTCGAGGTAGCGGGTGAGTTCGTCGGTTCGCTCTTCGAACTCGAGGTCGTCCTCGGAGACGTCCTCGGCGGCGGTATCGAGCGGTACCTGGTCTGGAACCTCGTCGAATCGGACGACGCGAATTCGCCCGCCGCGGCGGTTGACGATCGGTGCGGCCATCTGGATCAACGCCTCTTCTTGCTCCCGGGAGACGTCGTGTCGGATCGGGATGAGGACCTCGTAGCGATCGTCGTCTGCGAGTTGCTGTTCGGTGTCCTGAACGAACTGCTTCCCGGCTTCTCGCCGTGCAAGCCCTTTGGCGACGCCCTCGCGGTCGATCTTGTCCTCGGCGTACCATTTGTACCAGACGAACCCGAAGATCACGATCGCGATCGAACCGACGATCTCCTGGGTCTCCATCTGCGTGATGATGAACACGCCGGAGACGATCCCGAACAGCTGGACCCAGGGATAGCCGGGCGTATGGAAGTCCGGATCGTACCACTCGAGGTCGCGCTCGCGGAAGGCGATCAAGGCCCCACAGACGAGGATGTAGACGAGGATCTGGAAGGCGCCGGCCATCTTGGCGATCTCGTCGACGTCCTGGGTGGCGACGATGAAGATGATGGCCGCTCCCGTCGTCAGGATCGCGACGGTCGGCGTGTTGAATCGTGGATGGATGTACTCGAACTTATCGAGGAAGAGATCGTCGCGGCTGAGCGCGAGCGGGTACCGCGAGGCAGTCAGGATACCCGCGTTGGCGGTGCTGACCAGCGCGAGGACGGCCGCCAGAATGATGCCAGCGACCGCGAGGGTGCCGACGGGGACGCCGGCGACGATCGAGTCGGCAAACAGCAGTTCGGTCGCCCGCGCCATCGGCTCGTTGTGGGCCGCCAGTTCGTCGCCGTCCATCACGCCGACGAGGACGAACACGAGCAGGGCATAGAGGAACGCGGTGACGCCAAGCGAGATAGCAAGTCCGAGCGGCAGGTTTCGGCCAGGGTTCTCGATCTCTTCGGCCACGGCGGCGACTTTCGTTACGCCCGCGTAGGAAACGAGAACCAGAGCAGTCGCGGCGAGGACGCCGTCGATCCCTTCGGCGAAGAACGGATCGTAGTTCGTGCCGTCGACCTGGATGATCGTCGCCGCCACGAACACGCCGAGGATTACGAGCATGATGACGACCATGATCGACTGGATCCCACCGGTCTGTTTGACCCCGACCAGGTTGATCGCGATGAAGATGATCGCGAACGTGATCCCGAGTGCCCGAACGCCGGGAATCGGAAGCGAAGCCCCGAGGCCGGGTATCGCGAGGCTCCACGTCGGAAGCGAGTAGATGAAGTCGATGTAGAACATGCCACCGTAGAGCGCGAGCGACCCCTTCAACATCAACATCAGCCAGGTACCGAGTCCGGCGATCGTCCCGAACGAGGGCCCCAGCCCGCGTTCGATGAAGACGTAGTCACCGCCCGCTTCCGGCATCGCCGTGCCGAGTTCGGCGATCGAAAGCGCCGCCGGCACGACCAGAATAGCGGCGATTACGAACGCCAGAATCACGGCTGGCCCCGCCTCCGCCATGGCGACACCGGGTAAGATGAAAATCCCGCTGCCGATCATCGCCCCCATACTGATCGCGATTACGGCAAACAACCCCAGGTCGCGCTCGAGATCCTTCGTCATCGGTTGGCCGTTTCGAACGAAGGTCCCAAAAGCTTCCCATTGAGGAAGCGAGTGTGTCCTTTCACCAAACGAAATGATACGCTGGCAAATGAACGAGGGGAAAACAAATCATTTGTACAATCCAGGAGATACACCCGTGGTAGCACGAACCGAATTCGGGTGGCTAACGATCGTATTCGGTACCGATTCACCGGCGACTCGAGTCGACTCGAGGTCGATATCGACGGATTCGGTTTTCGAACGCGAATCTAGTTGCGAGTCGACAACTGCGAAGAACAACCCACGGTGTTTTTAAGACCCGGGCGTGTATGACCCAGTAGCGAGACCCGCGGGCAAGTGCGTACGAGCCACGATGTCGTGGCCTCTCGGCGGCGATTGCCGCCCGTACGCATAGCGGGATGGCCGACGCGCTGCAAGACGCCGGGGCCGCACAACCGGGAGTCCGCGGACCGTTTCGATGAGAGTCCATATCGCGGCTTTCAGTACAACGAACCATGGAAATCGAAATCGCAACCATTGGCGGCTACGAAGAAGTCGGACGGCAGATGACTGCCGTCCGCGCCGGTGACGACGTCGTCATCTTCGACATGGGTCTGAACCTCTCGCAGGTGCTGATCCACGACAACGTCGAAACCGAGCGGATGCACAGTCTCGACCTGATCGACATGGGCGCAATCCCCGACGATCGGGTCATGTCCGACTTGGAGGGCGACGTGCAGGCGATCGTTCCGACCCACGGTCACTTAGACCACATCGGTGCCATCTCGAAGCTGGCTCACCGATACGACGCGCCGATCGTCGCCACGCCGTTTACGATCGAACTCGTCAAACAGCAGATCGAGGGCGAACAGAAGTTCGGCGTCGAGAACGAACTGATCAAGATGGACGCCGGCGAGACGATGTCGATCGGCGACTCCGGCAAGGTCGACCTCGAGTTCGTCAACGTCACCCACTCGATTATCGACGCGATCAACCCGGTCCTCCACACGCCGGAAGGCGCCGTCGTCTACGGGCTGGACAAGCGGATGGACCACTCGCCGGTCATCGGCGACCCGATCGACATGAAGCGGTTCCGTGAGATCGGCCGCGAAGGCGAGGGGGTCCTCTGTTACATCGAGGACTGTACGAACGCGAACAAGAAGGGCCGGACGCCCTCCGAGAGTGTCGCCCGCGAGCACCTTCGTGACGTCCTCTACAGTATGGAGGACTACGACGGCGGGATCGTCGCGACGACGTTCTCGAGTCACATCTCGCGTGTGACGAGTCTCGTCGAGTTTGCCAAAGATATCGGCCGCCAGCCCGTCCTGCTCGGCCGGTCGATGGAGAAGTATTCGGGGACCGCGGAACGTCTCGACTTCGTCGACTTCCCGGACGACCTCGGGATGTTCGGTCACCGCAAGTCCGTCGACCGGACGTTCAAGCGGATCATGAACGAGGGCAAGGAGAACTTCCTACCCGTCGTGACGGGCCACCAGGGCGAGCCGCGTGCGATGCTCACGCGGATGGCCCGCGGCGAGACGCCCTACGAACTGGACAACGGCGACAAGGTCGTCTTCTCCGCCCGCGTCATTCCGGAGCCAACCAACGAGGGCCAGCGCTACCAGGCCGAGAAACTGCTCGGTATGCAGGGAGCCCGCGTCTACGACGACATCCACGTCTCCGGCCACTTGAACCAGGAGGGCCACTACAAGATGCTCGATGCGCTCCAGCCCCAGCACATCATCCCAGCCCACCAGGACCTGAAGGGGCTATCGGGCTACGTCAACCTCTGTGAAAGCGAGGGGTACCAGATGGGACGAGACCTCCACGTCTCGCGCAACGGCAACCTCATCCAGCTTGTCGACTGATATGACCAGTTCCGAGACACGAGATGAGGCGGTGCTCGGGGCGGTCCGGGAGCGCCGCGAGTTGGTCAACGACGCGATCCCGGCAGAGCTCCCGATCCAGCGGCCCGAGCGGCTCTACGAAGCGTCGCGTTATCTGCTCGACGCGGGTGGCAAACGGCTGCGGCCGGCCGTCCTCCTGACGACGGCGGAAGCGCTCGCCGACGTCGAGCCGCTGTCGACCGACTACCGCGAGTTCCCGACCCTTCACGACGACGCAGACGATACGATCGACATCATGGACGCCGCAGTCAGCGTCGAAGTCATCCAGTCGTTTACCCTGATCCACGACGACATCATGGACGACGACGATCTCAGACGCGGCGTTCCGGCCGTCCATCGCGAGTACGATCTCGAGACGGCCATTCTCGCCGGCGACACGCTCTACTCGAAGGCCTTCGAGATCATGCTCGAGACGGGTGCGGAACCCGATCGGCTGGTCGATGCCTTAGACGTCCTCGCGACGACCTGTACGAAGATCTGTGAGGGACAGTCGCTGGACGTGACCTTCGAGCAACGTGACGACGTTTCCCCCGAGGAGTACCTCGAGATGGTCGAGCAGAAGACCGCAGTGCTGTACGCCGCGTCGGCCTGTCTGCCCGCCATCTTGCTCGGTGCCGACGACGAGACTGTCGACGCGCTGTACGGCTACGGGCTCGACATTGGCCGTGCGTTCCAGATCCACGACGACGTCCTCGATCTGACCGTCCCAAGCGAGAAACTCGGCAAACAGCGCGGAAGCGACTTAGTCGAGAACAAGCAGACGCTGATCACCGTCCACGCCCGCGAACAGGGTGTCGACGTCGAAAACCTGGTCGACACCGACGACGTCGACGCGGTCACGGAGGCCGAGATCGACGACGCGGTCGCTCGCCTCGAGACCGTCGGGTCGATCGATTACGCGAACGATCGCGCCCGCGAACTGGTCGAACAAGGGAAAGCGCGACTCGAAGTGGTGCCGGACAACGAAGCCCGGATGCTACTCGAGGAACTCGCGGATTACCTGATCGAACGCGGCTACTGAGCCGAGCGTTGTAGCGTTTCGTTTTGCCGGCACAACCGCGGACGGATCGGGGTTGTGCCGAAACTGACAGACAGCGATTCTGACCGGAGATACTGTTTTATCGCCGGACATCTCACAGAGACCATGGATCCGCCCCCCGATTCGGACGGCGAACATCGGTTGGGCCTCCGCCAGCAGGAAGCAGTCGCCGACCTCGCCCAGCGAGCACTCGAGACGGACGACTTCGATCAGTTCGTCGACGAGGTCGCAGTCACGGTGGCGGAGACCCTCGGCAACGAGTTCGCGGCCGTACTCGAATACCGACCCGCCGCCGACGAGTTCGCTTTCAGGGCTGGCGTCGGATGGGAGGGCGACGCCGACCCGACGGTTGCGGTCCTCGAGTCGGACCCGAATGCCGAGTCGGTGCTTTCGGCCCAGCCCGTGATCCTCGAGGACGCTCGGACCGAACAGCGACCGCCGTTCGACTGGCTGACGGCGGACGACATCACCGGCGGTATCAGTGTCCGCATCGGCCCCTCAGAGGAGCCATGGGGGTTGCTGGTGACGTACTCGACCGACCGTCGATCGGCGACCGAACAGGACGTTCAGTTCGTCCGAAACGTCGCGGAGACCCTCTCGGCGGCGATCGAAAACGAGACGACTCGCCACGAACTCGAGGAGGTCTACGGTCGGATCTCGGACGCGTTTTTTGCTCTCGACGAGCAGTGGCGGTTTACCTACCTCAACGAGCGCGCGGAAGCGTTGATCAACTACGACGGACGCGACCTCGTCGGGAAAGACGTCTGGGACGAGTTTCCGGCGGCAAGCGACGCCGTGTTCAGATCGAGCTACGAGCGTGCAGTCCGCCGACAGGAGACGGTGACGTTCGAGGAGTACTACCCGGAGCCGCTGGACGCGTGGTTCGAAGTTCGTGCGTACCCCTCCGAGACGGGGCTGTCGGTCTACTTCCGGGACGTCTCCGAGCGCAAGGCTCGCGAGCGAGCACTCGAGCAAAGCGAGCGTCGGTACCGAACGCTCGCCGAGTGTTTCCCTAACGGGATCGTCACACTGTTCGACGACGACCTCACGTACACCCTCGCCGCAGGACAGGTGTTCGAATCGCTCCCGGTCGCTCGTAGCGAGGTCGAAGGTACAACGCCGCGTGACGTGTGGGGCGACGACGTCGCCGACGAACTCGAGTCCGCGATGCGGACAGCGTTGAACGGCGACAGGGCGGTCGTCGAATTCGCCTCCGTTGGGCGCCACTGGAACGTTCATACGGTCCCCATCACGGACGATACCGGCGAGCCGTTCGCCGGAATGACGATGGCCCAGGACGTCACTGAACGAACCGAGCAAGCGAGTGAACTCAAGCGCCGGGCACGCCAGCAACGGGCTGTCGCGAACCTCGGACAGCTCGCACTCGAGACCGACGACCTCGACGAACTCATGTCCGAGGCGACCCGCGTCGTCGCCGACACGCTCGACGCTGCTTACGCCAAGGTACTCGACCTCGACCCCGAGTCGGGGGATCTACTACTGTGTCAAGGCGTCGGCTGGCGGAACGGCAGCGTCGGCTCGGTAACCGTCGACGCCGACGAGAACTCACAGTCGGGATACACGTTGCTCTCGAAAGCGCCCGTCGTCGTCGACGATCTGCGAGCCGAGACGCGTTTTCACGGTCCCGAACTCCTCACCAGTCACGACGTCGTCGGCGGTATCAGCACGATAATCGGCTCCGTCGACGAGCCATGGGGTATCTTCGGCGTCCACGACGTCGAACGCCGATCGTTTACCGACGAGGACGTCGCGTTCGTCCGAACCATCGCCGTCATCCTCGCGGCAGCGATCGAACGCCAGCGCGGCCACCAGACCGCACTCGCCCAACTCAACGGCGTCGTCAGAACGATTACCGACGCCGTGCTCTACCGACCGACCCGTGCCGACATCTACCACGTGGCGTGTGACGTTCTCGCCGACTCGGAGATTTACGAGTTCGCGTGGATCGCCGAGGTCGACGCGGAGGCGGGAGCGGTACGAACGCACGCCGAAGCCGGTATCGACGGCTGTCTCGATGGAATCGACGCCACGATCGATCCATCCGAGTCGGGGGGTCGGGATCCGATCACCGACGCGATCAGAACGCAGGACGTCCACGTCACGAACGACGCGTTCTCCGAACTAGACGACGCGCGGTGGCGTGACCACGCCCGTGAATACGGGTATCGATCCGTCGCTGCGATTCCGATCCAGTACGATGGAACGCTGTACGGCGTTCTCGGCCTCCACGCCAGTCGACCGGACGCGTTCACCGACGAACAGACGGCCGTTATCGGTCAGATCGGAACGATTATCGGTCACGCTATCGCTGCCGTCACGCGAAAACGTGCTCTGACCAGCGACGAGGTCACCGAGGTCGAACTGCTGCTTCCCGACGTCTCCGGCGCTCCGGACCACGACGGGACGATCACGTTCGACAGGACGGTCCAGGCCGGTGACGACGAACACCTCGTCTACGGAACCGCGCCACTCGAAGCGATGGACGTCGTCGAAACCCTCGATCGGTCGATATCGGCCGTCGACTCCGTCCAGCGGATCGCCGTCGACGGCCCGGCGATTCGGTTCGAAATCCGAACATTCGAGGAACCGCTGCTCACGCGAATCGCATCTCACGGCGGTGCCGTCGCGGCCGCTGCCCTCGAGGACGGTGATCTCCGTCTGACGGTTCACGTGCCGCTGGGGACCGACGTTCGGCATGTGGTCGACGTCGTCCGCGAGGTGTCTCCCGACGTCCAGACGCTTGCCCACCGGCAGGTAAGGCGGTCTGCCTTCGAAGGCGATCGAGGTGACGCTCTCGAGCCACTCGAGGAGTTGACGTCCCGCCAGCGGGCCGTCCTCGATACCGCCTACTACGCCGGCTTTTTCGACTGGCCGCGGGAGAACACGGGCGAAGCGGTCGCGGATCGGCTCGATATCGCACCGGCGACGTTCCACGAACACCTTCGAACCGCACAGAAACGACTCCTCGAGTCGATATTCGACGAGGCTCCGGCCGCGAGGTGATCCGTCCAGCGGTCCCGACGACGGGACCGACGCGTGCTGGCCCGTGTCGGCGCCGTCGATTCAACACCGCGGGGGTTTTGGTCCGGGCACGAATACCCTCGAGTAATGAACGACGAGTTACGCGAGCGCATCGAGCGCGAGGCGGAGAAACACGCGCTGCTAAACGCAGTGAAACACGAGAGCGACGCCGACGTCGGCGCTATCATGGGGCCGCTGATGGGCGACAACCCCGACTTCCGCGAGCACGGCGACGAGATTCCCGGGATCGCCGGCGGAGTCGTCGGCCGTGTCAACGATCTCTCCTACGCGGAGAAACGCGAACGACTCGAGGACCTCGCACCCGAGGAACTCGCGGAGATCGAAGCCGAAGCGGAGGAAGACGAACACGACCTCCCCGAACTGCCAAACGCCGACGACTACGACGAGGTCCGAATGCGGGTCGCGCCGAATCCGAACGGACCGTGGCACGTCGGCCACGCCCGGATGCCCGCGGTCATCGGGAGCTACAAGGAGCGCTACGACGGCTGGTTCTGTGTCCGGTTCGACGACACCGATCCCGAGACGAAACGGCCCGATCTCGAGGCCTACGACGCTATTCTGGAGGATCTGGAGTATCTGGGCTTCGAACCCGACGCGACCTACAAGGCAAGTGACCGCCTCGAGACCTACTACGAGTACGCCCGTGAGCTGATCGAACTGGGCGGGGCCTACACCTGCTCGTGTTCGGGCGAGGAGTTCTCGGAGCTGAAAAACGCGGGCGAGCCTTGTCCCCACCGCGACAAGGACGTCGAGACCGTCAAATCGGAGTTCGAGGCGATGATCGACGGCGAGTACGACAGCGGCGAGATGGTTCTCCGGGTGAAAACCGACATCGAGCACAAGAACCCCGCCCTGCGCGACTGGGTCGCCTTCCGGATGATCGATACACCCCACCCCCGTGAGGAAGCCAGCGACTATCGATGCTGGCCGATGCTCGACTTCCAGTCGGGGATCGACGATCAGCTCCTCGAGGTCAGCCACATCATCCGCGGGATCGACCTCCAGGATTCGGCCAAACGCCAGCAGTTCGTCTACGACTACTTCGACTGGGAGTACCCCGAGGTCATCCACTGGGGCCACGTCCAGATCGACGCCTACGACGTAAAGATGAGCACGTCGACGATCTCGGAGCTGATCGAGACGGGCGAACTCGACGGCTGGGACGATCCACGCGCGCCGACACTTTCGAGCCTGCGCCGGCGGGGTATCCGCGGTGAGGCGATCGTCGAGGCGATGGCTGCACTCGGAACGTCGACCAGCGACGTCGACCTCGCGATGAGCTCGATCTACGCGAACAACCGTGAACTGATCGACGACGAGACCGATCGCCGCTTTTTCGTCCGCGAGGGCGAACGGCTCTCGCTGGCCGGCGATCCGCCTGCAGTGGCGAATCCGCCGCTGCACCCCGACCACGAGGACCGCGGTGTCCGGGAGATCCCCGCCAGCGACGCCGTGTTACTCGAGTCCGAAGACGTCCCCGCCGACGAGGACCGCGTCTGGCTCAAGGGGCTTGGCTGTTTCCGTGGCACCGACGACGGCCTGGAGTACACGGCCGACGAGATCGACGTGGTCCGCGAGGGCGACGTCGACGTCGTCCACTGGGTGCCGGCCGACGAGAACGTCACCGTTCGGATGCGAACGCCCGATGGAGACGTCTCCGGCCACGCCGAACCCGGCGTCGGCGGCCTCGAGGCAGACGAACTGGTGCAGTTCGAACGCGTCGGCTTCGCCCGCATCGACCGTCACGAGGACGACGAGACGGTCGTCTACTACACCCACCCCTGACCGTCGACTCGATTACCGATCGCGTCGACTGCGACAGTCTGCGTGTCCGGCTGGTGGCGTCACTTCGTGTTAGTCTCCGATTCTGACTCCGAGTTCGCGTCTGACGCTGACTCCGCCTTTGCTTCCGACTCGGGTTCGGTGGCGGATTCGACGCGAGCTATCTCGGTGCTTCCACACTCCGGACACGCTTCCGGTTCGCTGTAGAACCCTTCTCCGCAGTCGCGACAGCGAAACTCGACGCTGTCTTCCCGTCCGGCTACCGCTTCCTGTTTCAGTCGCTCGACTTTCTCGCCGAGCCGTTCGAACATACCCATGCTAGTATCACTGTTGTACAGACGGATAAATTCCGACCACGGCCGGTCGAATACGAATTTCGGTACTATACTGGAACCGAAGCCGAAAGCGGCGACGACCGACGTCGCCCTTACAGCACGAACACGGCGAGGACGAACGTCACGAGGATCGTCAGCGTCAACAGCGCCTGCAGTGCCGTCGAAGCGAGCGTCCCGACGGTGGCGAACAGCGCCGATCGAGTGCTGTGTGCGGCGTCGCCCCGCCGGACGTACTCGACGACGAAGACGGTCCCGAACAGTCCGACGAGCAATCCGAGCGGGCCGGTGACCAACAGCAGGACGATCGCCACGGCGGCTGCGATGGTCGTCGTCGTCCACGACGCACCGCCGGCTCGAGCGGCGAGCGAGCCGGCGAACAGCTCCGCAAACAGGGTCAGCAGGCCCAACAGTGTGAGCACGGCGAGCGTGATCGTTCCAGGCTCGGCAAAGCCTGACTGCCACCAGTAGAGGTAGACGCCCGACAACGAGAGCAACCCACCGGGGACCAGCGGGACGAGCGTTCCGACGACGCCGCCGACGAGCAGGACGACCGCGAGGGCGGCGACCGCGTCGATCATATCGGTTCGACGACCGACCGCGCCAAAGGCGTACCGCCTTCGGTCTCGAGGACGTCGCCACGCGCTCCCCATCGAGGGTCGTCCAGTCGTCCGTCCCGGCGTGGTCGTGCTCCAGTCGTGTCGGAATCTTCACATCGGTGCCGGCAAATCTCGAGACGTGAGCGAACCACGCGGAGCGATCGTCGTCGGCGCGTCGTCGGGGATCGGCGAGGCGCTGGCCCGAACGCTCGCCGAGGAGGGGTATCGGATCGGCTTGGCTGCCCGCAGAACGGAGCGTTTGCAACGGATCGGCAGCGAGTTACCGACTCAGGCTTACGTCGCGACGATGGACGTCACCGACGTCGACGACGCCCGCGAGGGCTTTTTCCAGCTCGCCGAAGCGATGCCGTCGGTCGACGTGGTCGTCGTCAGCGCCGGCGTCGGCGACGCGAACCACGACCTCGAGTGGGAGACCGAACGCCGGACGATCGACGTCAACGTCCGTGGGTTCACCGCTATCGCGACGGCCGCGATGGAGTACTTCGAACGCGACTCCGACACCGCTACCGACCGGGACGGCCACCTCGTGGGTATCTCTTCGGTCGCTTCCCGGTTCGGTAACGGCGGGACGCAGGCGTACAACGCCTCGAAGGCCTACGTCTCGCGATACCTCGAGGGACTGCGAGATCGACAGACGGACAGCGACGCCGATGTGACGATCACGACGATCGAACCGGGGTTCGTCGACACTGAGATGGCCTACGGCTCGTTCTGGCAGTGTTCGCCCGAGACGGCCGCCGAACAGATCGCACGGGCGATCCGCAAGGAGCGAACCCACGTCTACGTGACACGCCGCTGGCGGCTGGTCGCGTGGCTGCTCCACGCGATGCCCGAGGCGGTGTGTCGACGGCTGCTCTCGTAGTGTCCCGTGACCTCGAACTCACCGTAACCGACTCCCGTGGGCGGCCCGCAGGACGACCATGCAGTTCACACCAGGACCGACTGCAGTGCCGCCGTCCGTCAGGGAGGCGATGGCCGAACCGCAACCGAACCCGGACGTCGATCCCGACTTCGCGACGCGGTACGAGGCGCTCTGTGAGAAACTCGCAGACGTCTACGACACGGATCACGACGTCATCGTCCCCGGCGGCGAGGGCATTCTGGGCCTCGAGGCGGCGATCACCTCGCTGGTCGCGCCCGGCGACCGCGTCTGCTGTCTCTCCAACGGGCGCTACGGCGACGGCTTCGCCGATTTCGTCGCGTCCGCCGACGGTGACGCCGAACTCGTCTCCGCGCCGTACGACGAGGGCCTCGATCTCGAGGCCATCGAGGCGTCACTCGAGGCGGCCGCCGACGCCGACGAGCCGTTCGCGCTGGCGACGATGGTCCACTGTGAGACGCCGACGGGGACGCTCAACGATCTCGAGCCCGTCCTCGACCTCCTCGAGGAGTACGACGTGTTGAGCGTCGTCGACGCCGTCTCCTCACTGGGTGGGACGTCAGTGCCGACCGATCGGATCGACGTCTGCCTCGGCGCTTCCCAGAAGTGTTTCAGCGCGCCGCCGGGGTTGACCACGGCCGCGATCAGCGACCGGGCCTGGGACGCGATAGCAGAGCGCGACCCGGACTCGCTGTATACGAACTTCCTCCCGTGGCGGGACGTCTCCGACGGCTTCCCCTACACGCACCTGAACGCAAACGTTGCTGCACTCGAGACGGCCGTCGATCGGCTGCTCGAGGAGGGTCTCGAGTCCGTCCTCGAGCGCCACGAGGCTGCCGCCAAGCGGTGTCGCGAGCGCGGTCGTGAACTGGGACTCGAGATCTACCCCGATCCCGAGCGAGCGTCGCCGACCGTGACGGCCGTTCATCTCCCCGGCGAGGCACAGCGGATTCAGGAGCGCGTCGCCGAGGAAGCAGACGTCGTGCTCGCGACCGGACTCGGCGACATGAAAGACGACATTCTCCGCTTTGGTCACATGGGATACAACGCCGACGTCGAGAAAGTAGATGGGGCGATGGACGCGCTCGAGGCCGTTCTCGAGTAGTTCGAACGGTGGAACACTCTCTCCGTGATCGGATCGCTCGAGACTGCTGTGAAAAGGGCCTATCGTCGTATTCACAACTGAAAAGCCGACAACACCCTCGATCTGACAAGCGGCGACGGTCTTACGGGTCGGTGAATCGCTCCCGAACCTCGAGTGCGGCGTCCGATCCGTAGTAGTCGACCAGCGGCTGGAACGTCTCGCCGAGGGCACGCATACATTGGCTCGTGGAGGGATACTCGAGCCGATCGGCGACGGCCGACCAGTCACGCCCCTGTAACGCGCGCAAAACGAGCAGCCGCTCGTTACGGACGGACACCTCGATCCCATCGGGATCTTCCACGAAGTAGCGGACGACCAGTTCGCGAAACGGCCCCGGGTCGACGTCGAACAAACCCGGGCCGTAGGCCGCGCCGGCGACGACGCGCCACTCGTGGGCGGTCAGGTCGATTGTCGGGGCCGCGTCGGCGTCGACCGAGCGCAGGAGAGCGCGGGCGACGTCGGGCTCGAGATCGGAGAGGGCGTCCGTACAGAGCGCGCCGAACCGACGGGCGAACCAGTCGGCGTGGCGGTCGTGAAGTTCACGGCCGGCATCGCTCGTCGGTGTGAGCATGAGCGCGGAGTACTCGCCGCTTGCGTCGTTGCGCGTCGTCGAGACGTGGACGGTCCGATAGTCGTTTTCGCACCAGAACTCGAGCAGGCCGGGCGTGGCGCCGAAGCCGGTGCCGAGCCAGTCGACCGCGGCCGAGAACTCCTCGTGGATACACTCGAGCAGCTGTGACCCGAGCCCGCGGGAACGGGCCGCGTGGTGGGTCGCGATACGAACGACTCGAATTCCGGCGGGTTCGCTTGCGGCCTCGTCGCGCAGCTGGCTCGTGAGCACGTCGGGGAGCATGTTCCCCCGAACGCGACCGCCTTCGTACATCATGGCCTGTGTTTCGGGCTCGAGGTTCCCCTCGCGGGCCAGCAGGGCGACGCTTGCGACGTGGCCGTCCGCGACGAGCGCGCGTGCCTCGAGGTTGGGCGCGTCGAGCAGCCGTGCGAGGTCGTTGGGTTCGGTTCGGTAGTGAGCGAGGACGAGTAGTCCGAACGCCTCCCGGAGGAGCCGCTCGTCCGCGAGAAGCGCGTCGGGCTCGAGGCGACGGTAGTCGACGGACTCGGGTTCGGCGTCAGCCACCAGCGGCTCGACGGGTGGCCGAGCGTCGAGCAACAGCGCGCGGAAGGCCCAGACCTCGACGGGATCGCCGGCGGCGTAGCGGATCGGTTCGAGGAGCGTCCGCTCGGTGACGTCGTGGTCGCTTTCGGCGAGTCGATCACGGAATCGGACCGAGAATCCCCGACCCGCGCCCTCGTAGCCGTGTATCGTCGTCGCGAACGCGACCTTCTCGGCCGCGAGTAACGACTCGAGGATCGAGACGGGGAGTGCCGCGGCCTCGTCGACGATCACGACGTCGGCTGCCTCGAGTCGGTCACCGTCGTCCTCGACAGCCGCTGTGGGCTCGAGAAAGCGAACCCGACCGCCCGAAGCGGTTTCGACGCGTCGTGGTTCGACTGCCGTCGCCTCGCAGTCCGAACACGTCTCGCAGCGTTCGCCGGCCCGCTCGAAGAGCTCCGTCGCGTTGCGCGACCGGGGAGCGGTGACGAGCACGTCCAGCCCGTCGGCAGCGAACGCACCCGCAGCCAACCCCGCCGCGCTCGATTTCCCCCGGCCGCGGTCGGCCTCGAGGACGACGGCCCGTGTTCCGTTTTCGGCGTCCCGATCGGGATGGAGCGACTCGAGGGCGGCGACGGCCTCGACCTGGTCGGCCGTGAGACACGCCTCGTAGATCTCGGCAGGGAAGCGGGCGTCCGTCGGGGACTCGATCGCCGTCGCCCCTGCTTTTCCTTCGTCGAGCAGTCGCGGCGCCGGTTCCGTCAGTCCGTCGTCGACGACACGGTCGGCCTCGAGGTCGACGATACCGATCCCCCGATGTGCCCGCAGCGTCTCGACGAGCCGTCGTTTGAACCGACCGCCGACGTCGGAGAGGTCGAACGGCGGGACGGCGAGCGATTCGTCGAACGCACCGCGTCGGTCGGGCCAGGCCTCGAGCGGCGGCGTCAAGAGGACGAGGAGGCCACCGCCGTCGACCGCGCCGACGACTTTCCCGAGTGCGTTCGGACGCAGCCCCTCGTGGGCGTCGAGGGCGACGACCGTCCGGGTCGTCCCGAGGAGTTCGCCCGCGTTCGCCTGTGGGAGCTGTTCACACCGAAGGCGATCGTCGGGACCGACGAGCGTCGTCGCCGTGATCGAAACCGGGAGCCTATCGAGAACGGACTCGAGGGCGTCGTACCCTCGCTCGCGGTCGCCAGCGAGGACGAGCAGTCGACGCTCGTTGCCCTGCGTCGCTTCTTCGAACAGCGACTCGGCGCAGCCGACAGCGTCCGCGTTCATGTGTCGGTCTTGGCGTCTCGAGAGTAATAGCCACCGGATCGACAGACGGCGTCGACGCCCGGTGCCACGACAGGACAACTGAGTAACATTTCGTTGGAGACGATACGTGTCACCGACACTGGTCGACACCGACTCGCGGGAGCCACACACGTCCGTGCGGACCTATCGCACGCATCCGGCCGTTTGAACACGCTTTTAAGGGGGGCAACGCTACAGCGTAGTACACCCTACGCGGGGTTGATGATGCTCCTAGCCTTACAGGACTACCGCCGAACGTTCTTCGGCCCGGGCCCCCAGTTCCCGGACGGCAGGGGAGCGCGAGCCCACGCGTAGGAGAGGTGAACAACCAATGTCAGTCTACGTAACCACCGACATCCCAGCCGACCTCGCAGAGGACGCCCTCGAGGCCCTCGAGGTCGCACGAGACACCGGACGAGTAAAGAAAGGAACCAACGAAACGACGAAGGCGATCGAGCGCGGCAACGCCGAGCTCGTCTACGTCGCCGAGGACGTCTCGCCCGAAGAGATCGTCATGCACATCCCCGACCTCGCCGAGGAGAAGGGCATTCCCGTCGTCTTCATCGAGACCCAGGACGACGTCGGCCACGCTGCCGGCCTCGAGGTCGGCTCGGCCGCTGCGGCGATCGTCGACACCGGTGAGGCCTCCGGCGACGTCGAGGACATCGCCGACAAGGTCGAGGACCTCGAGTAGGTGATCAGAGATGAGTGCTGAAGAGGAAGAAACCGGATCTACGCCCGCCGAGGTCATCGAGATCGTCGGCAAGACCGGCATGCACGGCGAGGCCATGCAGGTCAAATGCCGGATCAAGGAGGGCGAGAACCAGGGACGTATCATCACCCGAAACTGCCTCGGGCCGGTCCGCGAAGGGGACGTACTCCAGCTTCGCGAGACCGCCCGTGAGGCGGACTCCATCGGAGGACAATAATGGTCGAGAAACGCACCTGCGACTACACGGGCGAAGAGATCGAGCCCGGCACGGGCATCATGTACGTCAAAAACGACGGCACGGTGCTTCACTTCGTCAACTCGAAGGCCGAGAAGAACTACAAGCTCGGTCGCGAGCCGCGTGACCTCGAGTGGACCGAGGAAGGTCGCGCCGGCAAGGGGCCGGCCGAGGCCGACCAGGACGAAGTCGTCGAAGCAGGCGAAGACGAAGACATAGAGACGGAGGCCGACGACGAGGAAGACGTGCCCGCCGGGGACGAAGCAGTCGACGAGACCGAGGAAGGTGAAGCCTGATGAGCGATCACGAGCGCACCTTCGTGATGGTCAAGCCCGACGCCTTCGCACGCGGCCTCGTCGGTGAGGTCGTCTCCCGACTCGAGGACCGCGGGCTGAAGCTCGTCGGCATCAAAGTAGAGAACATGCCCCGCGAGCGGGCCGAGGAACACTACAGCGAACACGAGGACAAGCCGTTCTACGACGACCTCGTTGATTTCATCACCTCCGGTCCGGTCGTCCCGATGGTCTGGGAGGGCCAGGACGCGACCCGTCAGGTCCGCCAGATGATCGGCGAGACCGACCCGCTCGAGGCCGAACCCGGCACCATCCGTGGTGACTACGCACTCGACCTCGGTCGGAACGTCGTCCACGCCGCCGACCACGAGGACGAAGGCGCCAACGAACGCGAGATCGCGATTCACTTCGACGAGGACGAGCTGATCGACTACGATCAGCACGACGCCGAGTGGCTCTACGAGTAGCGACTCCGTTCTCTCCACGTTCATTCCGAGCGCTGTGCACTGCCTTTTAATGGCTAGTCTATCAGCTGCATCTCTTTGGGCAGACGTAACATCTAATGTGTCTGCTCCAGTAGGGTCGAGTGGTGGTTTCGAATGGTAACACACGGTAGGTGGTTCGTGGATGCGTGAATCGGAGGGTGAATCAGCGAGAATCACGGCCCAGGCGACGCCGTCGCTGGACCTGATTTTCGACCTGCTCTCGAACCGCCACCGTCGGCACGCGCTCTATTATCTGTACGACCAGCCCGACGGCGTCGCGACGATCGACGAGCTCGCGGACGCCATCATCGCGCGTCAGTCGACCGATTCGACGACCGACGGGACGACCGGTGACGCCGATTCCGCATCCAGCCCGGAGGTACGTCGCCAGCGAATTCGAACCGAACTGCAGCATACACATCTACCGAAACTCGAGGATGCGGGCGTTCTCGATCACGATCCGCGCAGCAAGACGGTCCGGTACTGGAGCCAGCCGTCGCTCGAGGAGTGGCTCGAACACGCCAAATACAAAGAACGCCTGTAGCGCCGTCGACGCGGGAACTGCGACGCCTGATACGGTCTCCTGTACCGATGAACCACAGACGGGCCGTTGTTTCGCCGGCAACGACGTACAGCAGACCCTATGAAAGATTTAACACGAACTCCGGTGTGGCAACACTGTCGGGAGCGCCCCGCACGAGGAGAGAGCGGCGTCGTGTTGCGTGATAGCGTTTCTCTCCTCAAAACTTAACAGGTCCGCAATCGATACAATAGACAGGTGAATTCCAATGACTGACCACGAACTTCCACCACTCCCGTACGATTACGACGCGCTGGAACCGTCGATCTCCGAACAGGTCGTGACCTGGCATCACGACACCCACCACCAGGGGTACGTCAACGGCCTCAACGCCGCCGAGGAGACCCTCGCGGAGAACCGCGAGTCGGGCGACTTCGACTCGACGCCCGGTGCGCTCTCCAACGTCACCCACAACGGCTGTGGACACTATCTCCACACGCTGTTCTGGGAGAACATGTCCCCCGACGGCGGCGGCGAACCCGAGGGCGACCTCGCCGACCGAATCGAAGAGGACTTCGGTTCCTACGAAGGCTGGAAAGGCGAATTCGAGGCCGCTGCCGGCGCCGCCGGTGGCTGGGCACTGCTGGTATACGACCCGGTCGCCAAGCAACTGCGCAACGTCGCGGTCGACAAACACGACCAGGGCGCGCTCTGGGGCTCCCATCCGGTCCTCGCACTGGACGTCTGGGAACACTCCTACTACTACGACTACGGTCCGGACCGTGGGGAGTTCATCGACGCCTTCTTCGACGTCGTCAACTGGGAGAAGGCCGAAGAGGAGTACCAGAAGTGCCTCGACCACTTCGAGTAATTCGCCAGCAGTAACGCGACGACTCCGTCGAACACGTCCTTTTTTGTGATCCGCTACACGCTAAGTGGCGGTCCAAGCCCGAACTGCTGGATGAAATCGATGGCCGTCGGCTGATTTCACCCAGCAGTCGACGGTTGGTCCGGTACTAAGAGCCGCCGCTGTCCCACGCGCTGTTGGCCGGGAACGAACGATTTAGGCACTCGAGGACGGAACACATCTGTATGCCCGTTCCGAAGTCCGAGTTCGACAGCCTCCCGCCGTGTGACTTCTATACACCCGCGGAACTGCTCGAGGACGACCAGATGTACACCGTCTACGAGATAGCCCGCCTCTTACAGGGGTTAGAGCCCGACGCCGAGATCGACGAGGGAACCGAGGACATCTTACTCGACTGGGCGATCCCGTGGGTCATGACCAACGCCGACGATCTCGTGGTCGCCGAGCCACGAACCGAGGACGAACCCGGTTACTACGGACTGAAAGAATGATCCTCCTCGTGGTCGGTGCCGACCGCGTCGACGCCGGGAAGACCACGTTTTCGGTCGGGTTGCTCGAGCGAACCGGCGCGGTCGGCTACAAACCGCGTGCCGGCAACGACTACTGGTTCGACCACGACGACTGCCGACGAGCCCTCTCTGCGGGCCGGCTCTACGGAAAGGACGCGAAACGACTCGCGACTGCTGAAGGCCGATCCCGCGAGCCGGAACGGCTCAATCCCGTCCACCGGCTCTGGCGACCCACACCCGGTGGCGGAACCGGCCTGCTCGGCAAGAGCGACCGGGAGTTCGTCGTCGACCGTGTAGGACGAGCGGACGATCCGACGTTTGTCCGCAACGCGACCGCCAAAATCCCCGACGACGTCGCCGACGCGCTCCCGCTCGAGGACGTGATTTCGGTCGAAACCGTCGACGAGTTCAACGAGGTCGCCGAGCGACGCTACGTGCCGGCCTTCGAGGAGTTAGCCGCCGAGATCGAATCGACGGACGTCGCGGTCGTCGAGTCCTACGGCGACATCGCACAGCCACTGCAGTCGCTCGATCCTGCTGCGATCAGCGCCGTTGCGGCCGTCGAACCCAGCTGCGTGCGGATCTATCCCGGCGACCGCTACTGTCGGGCCTGCGAGATCGCCAGCTCGAGTCCGAAAGACGGCGCCATCGAGAAACGCGTCCCCGACGTCCTCGAGTATCTCGACCCACTCGAGCGCGTTCGTCTCCCACCGTTGAGTGGGGACAAACGGCGCGACCCGGCCGCGATCGCCGACGCGTACGATGACGCCTACGACGTGTTGCTCGACGCAGCCGGAACGGTGTGAGCCGAACGCCGAGATAATATCTCTTCGCTGCCACAAGCACCTGTAGCCAATACTTCCCACAGAGAGCCGTATTCGCAACTCTCTCAGTAATCTGTCGATCAACGGGGTTAAGACTACCCAGTTGAACAACCAGGTAATGAACCACCAACGACGAACGTTCATCGGAACTGTCGGTAGTGTGGCTGCACTCGGGCTCGCCGGCTGTCTGACTCGAGAGGACGACGCAAACGGTAGTTCGGACGCCGATCCCGAACCCGAGGATCCGGATCTGGAGGGGACACTCACCGTTGTCACTTACGAATCCATGATCGACGGCGAGAACCCCGCGGGACCGTGGCTCAAAGACGCGTTCGAGGACGAGTATCCAGACGCTGAACTCGAATGGGTACAGCTTCCGAACCAGGGGATCGGCCACTACATCGAGCAGGCACGGGGGAATCAGGAGATCGACGCTGACGTCTACGTCGGGCTAAACATCGACGACCTCGTGAGTGTCGACGACCATCTGGACGACGGCGGTCTCTTTCGTGAACTCAACGAAGACCGAATCGACCGATCGAGTCGGATCCGTGATGGGTTAGATATGGGCGATCCACACGACCGTGTTCTCGCCTACGACACCGGCTACATCAGTCTCGTTTACGACGAAAACGTCGTCGACGAGCCGGAGACCTTCGACGATCTGACCGACCCGGCATACGAGGACGAACTCCTCGCACAGAACGCCCAAACCTCCGATCCCGGACAGGCGTTCTTACTGTGGACGATCGACGCCTACGGTGAGGACGGCTACCTCGACTACTGGCAGGACCTCGAGGACAACGGCGTCCGCGTTCTCGAAGACTGGACCGAGTCCTACTACGGCGCGTACATGAACGAGGAACGGTCGATGGTCGTCTCCTACTCGACCGATCAAGTGTTCGCCACCGACGAAGGGCACGACCTCTCGCGCCACCAGGTCGCTTTCCCGAACGGTCAGGGCTACGCGAACCCGGAAGGAATGGCGATCTTCGAGGACGCGGACACAGTCGACCTCGCTTACGAGTTCCTCGACTTCGTGCTCTCGAACGAGGCCCAGGCCGAGATCGCCCAGCGAAACGTCCAGTTCCCGGCCGTCGAAGACGAGTACGTCGACTTAGACGACGAGTTCGACCGGTACGCACACGTTCCCCCGGAAGCGGTGACGGTCGGCTACGACGACCTCCGCGGTAACCTCGACAGCTGGGTCGACGACTGGGGACGTGAATTCGCCAGCCACTAACTGCTACCCCACTCGTGTCTCCCCTCGATCGTCTTCCGAGCGACCGCGGCCGCGCCAGCGAGTGGCTCGAGCACCACGCCCTCGTGGCTGTGACACTCGGGACGGCGGTCGTTCTCGTCGTCATGCTGTATCTCCCTGCCGGCGTCGTCTTCAGCGAAGCGTTCGTCGACGACGGACTCCCGACGCTCGGCCACTTCACGGACGTGCTGACCGATCCCTTCTACTTCGGGATCCTCGCCGACGTCTTCGCGGAGCCGCTCGCGATCGGGACCCATCTCGGGTCGCTCGCAGCCTGGGTCGGTGCCGTCTCGATCTCACTCAGCGTCGGGTACCCGATCCCCGGACTCGACGTTCCAGTGCCGTGGATCGGTATCGATACGCCCGGCGTCCGGAAGGGACTGTTCGGTTTCACGGCCTACCAGGCTGCGCTGTCGACGATTGCAAGCGTCGCCCTGGGGCTGCCCGCAGCGTACGTGCTCGCAAACTACGAGTTCTACGGCCGCCAGACGCTTCGGTCGCTGACGATTCTTCCGTTCGTGCTGCCGGGAATCATGGTCGCGGTCGGCTTCTACGCCATGTTCGGCCGGACGGGAACGCTCAATTCCCTGCTTGGCGCGGTCGGCCTCGGCCCGTTCGCGTTCATCGAGGCGAACCCGCTCGCGATCGTCATCCTGGCCCACGCCTTCTACAACGCACCGTTGGTCGCCAGACTCACCGTCACCGCCTGGGAAGCCGTCGACGCACGGACCGTCGAAACCGCACGCAGCCTCGGCGCGAGCGAGCGACGTGCGTTCCGGGACGTCGTCGTCCCACAGCTCGCGCCGGCCGTCCTCACCGGCGCCTTGCTGACTTTCATCTTCACGTTCATGACGTTCCCGATCGTGCTTGCGTTGGGCGGCCTCCAGCTCGCCACCGTCGAAGTCTGGATCTACGATCGCATCCAGCAACTCGACTACGCCGAGGCTGCGACCCTCGCCGTTCTCGAGACGATCCTCTCGCTGGGACTGACCTACGCCTACCTCCGATACGAGTCCGCACAGACCGGGTTCGCTCGAGCACCGTCGCCACCGTCGAAAGAACGGCTGATTCCTGACCTGCGGACGGCGCTCTCGCTGCGACGGCTCGCGATCTTCGGCTACGGGCTCGTCGCGTTGCTTCTGTTCGTCGGTCCGATGGCGAGTCTCGTCGTCGGGAGTTTCACCGATGGCTCCGGGTTCACGCTTCGGAACTACGCGTTCTTGCTCGAGCGCCAACTCGAGGGTGCGAGCTTCCAGACACAGCCGTGGCCGGCCGTTCGAAACTCGTTGCTGTTCGGCGTCGCGACGCTTCTCGTCGCGGTGCCGATGGGCGTCGTGATCTCGGTCGTGACGGTTCGGGCGGGCCGTCGCGGTCGGATCGTCGATACCCTGGCGATGCTCCCGCTGGCGGTCAGTGGCGTCGTCTTCGGGATCGGGCTCTTGCAGGGACTGGTCTTTGGCATCTCACTGCCCGGCGGGTGGCGGTTTCAGGTGACCGGCGCCGTCGCCATCGTCGTCGCACACGCGGTCGCGGCCTACCCGTTCGTGACGCGAAACGTCTCGCCGCTGCTTGGCAGTCTCGACCCAGCCATGGTCGAGTCCGCCCGTGCGCTTGGCGCCTCGAGGACACGAGCGATGCTCGACATCGAACTCCCGCTGGTCGCAAACGGCATCGTCGCCGGCGCGGCCTTTGCCTTTGCCATCTCGGTCGGCGAGTTCTCTTCGACGGTGATTTTGGCCAGCGGTAGTGAGAGCTACACCATGCCCGTCGCCGTCGAACGATATCTCGGCCGGCGCTCCGGTCCGGCGATCGCCATGGGGACCCTGCTGTTGATCGTCACCGCAGCGAGTTTCGTCGTCATCGACCGCGTCGGCGGGAGGTACGAACTGTGACGGAACTCCGTCTTGAGGGCGTCTCGAAGCGCTACGGCTCGGGGGAGGGAACGGCTGCGCTACGAGACGTCGATCTGACCGTCCGCGACGGTGAGCTCTTTACCCTCGTCGGCCCCTCGGGCTGTGGAAAGACGACCACCCTCCGGACGATCGCGGGCTTCGAAGAGCCGACCGCGGGCACCGTCTCTTTCGACGGCGAGCCGATGACCGCCGTTCCGCCCGAAGAACGGGACGTCGGCGTCGTCTTCCAGAGCTACGGGCTCTTTCCACACATGACCGTCGCCGAGAACGTCGGCTACGGGCTTCGGTTTCGGGACCCGCCGAACGGAACGAGCGTCGACGAGCGCATCGCGGAGCTGCTCGAGCTGGTCGACCTCGAGGGGATGGGCGATCGCGACCCTGATCAGCTGTCGGGCGGGCAGCAACAACGCGTCGCGCTCGCCCGTGCGCTTGCCCCGGCGCCCGATCTGCTCTTGCTCGACGAGCCGATGAGTGCACTCGACGCCCGGCTCCGGGAGTCGCTGCGCCGCCAGCTGACACGGATTCAGTCGACGCTCGGGCTCACGACCGTCTACGTCACCCACGATCAGGACGAGGCGCTGGCGATCTCCGACCGTCTCGCGGTGATGAACGACGGGCAGATCGAACAGGTGGCGACGCCACGGGAGCTCTACCACGAGCCGGCAACGCGGTTCGTCGCCGAGTTCGTCGGCGACAACAACGTCTTCGACGGCACCGTTCGGACTCGAGTGGAAGACGGAGCCCGATACCGTGTCGACGTCGACGGAACGACGTTCGAGCTCGCGGGCGTTCCAGCCGGTGTGGATCGAGTGAGTTTCTGCGTGCGTCCGGCTGCCCTCTCCCGGACCGTCGAGCGAAACGAGATCTCCGTCGCCGTCGAGACGAGTGAGTTTCGCGGCGAGAGCGTCCACGTCTACGGCCGGTGGCAGGAGCGCCCGATCGTGTTACGGCTCGAGGACGCCTCCGAGGACGAGTTGACCGTCGGTTTCGAGCCCGAGGACGCACATATCGTCGACGCCTGGTAGCCGAGGCTGTGTCTGTGGCTGTGACTGTGGCTGTGGGTTTCCTCGCCGTACAGTACGTTATACGGGCTGCTGTAACTATGTCCCGCCGACCGCAGGACGAGGTCGGCGATCGACGGCACGTGACGACAGGAGACCGTATCAGGCCTGTCTTGCCATCCGTGCCGACAGCTCCACGTGGCCGTAGGGATCGGTCGTGACGCTTGGCCCGTGGCCCGTGTGCATCTCCGCGAGGTCCTCGTCGATCCACTCGAGGACGCGGTCGATGCTCTCGATTAGCTGTTCTCGATTGCCTTCCTCGAGGTCGGTCCGACCGAAACTCCCGTTCTGGAAGATCAGATCGCCCGCGAAGAGGACGCCGGCGTCGTCGGCGTAGAAACACAGGTGATCGTTCTTGTGTCCCGG
Organism: Natronolimnohabitans sp. A-GB9; assembly: GCF_030848565.1. Taxonomy (GTDB): domain Archaea; phylum Halobacteriota; class Halobacteria; order Halobacteriales; family Natrialbaceae; genus Natronolimnohabitans. The sequence goes on along the minus strand of NZ_JAVDDV010000002.1, from coordinate 323,637 downwards.
TGTGTGGAGGGCGACGTACTCGTGGTCGCCGAGCTGAACCCGTTCTTCGTCCTCGATCGCGTGATCGACGCCGTCGATCGAGGGGTCGTACCCCCATGCGTCGACGTCGAAGGCGTCTGTGACCGTCTCGAGGTTCCCGACGTGATCGGGATGTGTGTGAGTGAGCACGACGGCGTCGAGGTCGTCGACCCGTTCGTCGATGGCGTCGACGACGTCGAAGTTCGAACCGGTGTCGACGAGGACGGTTCGGTCGCCGGCGACGAGAAAGACGTTGCTCGTAAACGCCTGGACTCCCTGTGCGAGATTAGCGATCATGGCTGACGGTACAGCGTCGACCGGTTTGTGCGTATCGACACATCCGCGCGACGTCGTCTCGATAGTCGACTCTTCTTGCATTTCGCACGGCCAACCATCCGTATCGCTATTCACAACCATTTTTAGCTCCGCCACGTAGTAAGAGACGAATGAATCGGTCGGCCTCCGTCGGCGTTGTCGTTCTCGTCGCCGCGTTGCTCGTCCTCGTCGGCGTGACACCGGTGATGGCCGACACGGGAACTGCCGGTTCGACACAGACCCAGCAGTCAGCACTCGAACCGGCGATGCAGTCCCAGTCGGACTCGTTTACGACGTCACAAGACTTCGATCGGACGACCTTCGAGATCACCGTCCACGAGAACGGAAGCGCAACGTGGACCTTCCAGCACCAACAGTGGTTCGACGGCGACAACGAGTCCGAGGAGCGCGAAGCGTTCGAGGCGTTCGCCGAGGAGTTCGAATCGGAGGAGACGGATCTCTACGAGGGGTTCGTCGAACAGGCCGAGGGGATGGCCGAAAGCGGTGTCGAGGAGACCGACCGCGAGATGGAGGCCACGAACTTCCAGCGTTCGGCGACCGTCGACGATCAGTTCGGTGCTCGCGGAATCGTCGAGATGACGTTCGTCTGGGAGGGATTCGCCGACGTCGACGACGACGGCACTGTCCGGGTCGGCGATGTCTTTACGAACATGTACCTCGCGGAGGACCAACGGCTGATGATCGTCGCCGACGACGATCTCACCTTCGATCAGATCGATCCCGAGGGCAGCGCCGAATACCAGGGCGGCATGCTCGAGAGAGCCGACTGGGTTCGCTGGAGTGGCGAACAGCAGTTCTTCGCCGGACAGCCAGGGGCGGTTCTCGTCCAGAACGGGGGTGCCGGCGAGAGTACCTCCTCGTGGACGATCGCCGGTGACGCGCCATGGCTTCTCGCGATCGGTGTCCTCGCCGCACTGGCCCTCGCCGGTGGCGCCGTCTGGTACCGTCGTCGGTCGACCGACGGTGCGTCCGGCGGACTCGAGCACGAGCAGCCGGGGCCGGATGCGGCGGCGTCGGCGGCTCGGCCGCCCGATTCGTCGTCGGAACCGACTGTGGCGGACGACGGAGCGTCCGAGACGACGGACCCACTGCCCGACGAGGAACTGCTTACCGACGAGGACCGGGTCGTCAAACTCATCCGCGAGAACGGTGGCCGAATGAAACAGGTCAACATCGTCGAGGAGACCGGCTGGTCGAAATCCAAGGTCAGTATGCTCCTCTCCGATATGGAAGAGGAGGGTACGATCAGTAAACTCCGCGTCGGCCGAGAGAACATTATTAGCCTCGAGGGATTCGAGCCCGAGGCGACCAAATCACCCTTCGAAGAGTGATCGTATCACCGTTCGAACTCGTGTTATAACACGACAATCTCGGTTCGAAACGGAATGCTTAAACAGTACACCGCGTAACGAATGAATGCAGACGACGACCGCGCCGACGGCTGCGATGACCCAGCAGGCAGCGAGAAACGGTGCGCTCCGATAGTGTAGTCCGGCCAATCATATTGCCCTCTCGAGGCAATGACCAGGGTTCGAATCCCTGTCGGAGCACTCTTCTGAACGAACCTCGTGAGTGAAGAAGGAAGCACACGAGGTGATTCGAATGAGAGAAACGCGAGCGTTTCGCGTGGTTCGAATCCCTGTCGGAGCACTCCTTTCCTGACGTTTTTTGATACGGTTCGTCCCAGCCACGTCGTGCCGGCAGCCGACCGTGTGTGTAAGTCGTTTCATACTGCCGGACAGAACTATTCAACGTCGGTCGCACGACTGCGGCTGTCTCAGACGGTGGCAGCCGCGAATTCGCGACCGACGGGTCACTGACTGCTGTCCGGCAGTATCAGTTGGTACTATAGCCTCGTCCGCAGTCGAACGACGAGCACGCATGGTGGTGTCGGCCAGCCGACCCTTCCACTGATACATCACTCTCGTTCAGCACCGCCGAAGAATGTAACTCGAGTTTGAGTTTCTATTTCGAGCATATCGGTGACAGCGACCGTGGGCCGAATGATTTCTCGACCCGATCACACAACATATGTGTGATATGGTAGGTTGTTGATCGCTGGTCCCCGTATAATTTATCAAGAAACTCGAGGTTTATTGCAGAAACCCCCTCTACACGGGGGTTTTTGAGGGTGAAGCCGCACGGTGATGGTATGGCACTACACAACAGGGAGATCCGACAGGACGTCCGGGAGCTTGGGGCATTGCTCGGCGACGTCCTCGAGGACCAGACCTCTCGACGGGACTTCGAGACGGTCGAGTCGTGTCGGCAAGCCGCGATCGACTACCGGTCTGGCGAGACCGAGTCTCGCGAACCGCTGATCTCGCGACTCGAGGGGCTCTCACCCCACCAACAGCGGGTCGTTGCCCGTGGATTTACGACCTACTTCGAACTGATCAATCTCGCGGAGGAACGCGAACGTGTACGGACGATCCGAAGGGAGTCCCAGGAGGGAACCCTCGAGGACAGCCTTGAGACGGTCGCCGAGGAACTAGGAGAGACCGACATCGAGACTGTCTCGCAAGTCCTCGACGACGTCCTGATCGAGCCGACGTTTACGGCGCATCCGACGGAGGCCCGCCGGAAGACGGTCAAATCGAAACTGCGGACGATCTCGACCCATCTCGAGACGCTCGACGAGCGACTGCTGACCGACAAGGAGCAAGCGCAGGTCTGGCGGGACATCGACGCGGAAGTGACGAGCCTCTGGCAGACCCCACAGGTGCGAAGCCGCCAGCCCGAGCCCGAAGACGAAGCACGGAACGTCCAGTGGTACTTGGAGAACACGCTATTCGACGTCGTCGGCGAGGTCTACGACGAACTCGCGGATGCGATCGACGAGGAGGTCGACGGAGAGCTCGAGATACCCAAACTGTTCGAGTTCCGCTCGTGGGCCGGCAGCGACCGGGACGGCAACCCGTACGTGACCCCCGAGGTGACGGCAAACACCTTAGAACGGCAGCGCGAGGTCGTCCTCGAGAAGTACCGTGACCAGCTCAAGCGCCTCTCGGGCGTGTTGAGTCAGGACGGGAGCCGGATCGACAGTGGGTCAGCGTTCGAGGCCTCCCTCGAGGACGACCGGGAGCGACTCCCTGGCAGCGCTCGCACCGCCGAGGAGCGCTACCCTGGCGAACCCTACCGCCAGAAGCTCAAGCTCATGCGCGAGCGCCTAGAGCGGGTCGGTGACGTTCGACCGGGCGGCTACGACGACGTCGACGGTCTGCTCGAGGACCTCGAGATCCTCGCCGAGAGCCTGCGGGACAACGGCGCCGAGCGCGTCGCCGAGTCCCACGTCGATCCGATCCGCCGGCAGGTCGCAACTTTCGGCTTCTCGCTTGCTAGTCTCGACTTGCGCGAACACCAGCAGAAACACACCGACGCCATCGCCGAGGCCCTCGAGCGCGAGGGAATCGACTACGCGTCGCTTTCCGAGGACGAACGTGTCGAACTGTTGACCGACGCGATCGTACAGGACGAACCCGTCGTCGACCTCTCGGCGACCGACGGCCTCTCCGAGGATTCGGCCCGCGTGCTTCGGCTGTTCGATAACCTCGGCGACTGGCAGACCGAGTACGGCGTCCACGCCATCGACACCTACGCGATCTCGATGACCGAGGAGCCGAGTCACGTCCTCGAGGTGTTGTTCCTCGCCGACCAGGCGGGTGTCGTCTCCCTGCCCGAACACAGCGGCATCGACATCGTTCCGCTGCTCGAGACCGAGTACGCCCTCTCGGGCGCCCGGCGGATCATGGGCACGCTGTTCGAAAACGAGGCCTACGCACAGGCACTCGAGGCCCGTGGACGGACCCAGGAGATCATGCTTGGCTACTCGGACTCGAACAAGGAAAACGGCTTCCTCGCGGCCAACTGGTCGCTGTACAAGAACCAGCGTCGGTTGGGTGAGATCTGCGACGATCACGACGTGACGATGCGGCTGTTCCACGGCCGCGGCGGCTCGATTTCGCGGGGTGGCGGCCCGATGAACGAGGCACTGCTCGCGTTGCCCAGCTCGACGGTGACGGGGCAGGTCAAGTTCACCGAACAGGGCGAGGCCATCGCCGAGAAGTACGGGAATCCCCGTATCGCCGAGCGCAACATCGAACAGATGCTCAACGCGCAGTTGCGATCCCGCCTGTACGCGATGGACCAGCCCGAGGAGGAGGTTCCCGAGGAGTGGTTCGACGCGATGGAGACGATGGCCGACGCCGCCCGACAGGAGTACCGTGACCTCCTCGAGAGTGACGGCTTCGTCCAGTACTTCGAGCAGGCGACGCCGATTACGGTCATCGAAGATCTCGATCTCGGATCGCGGCCGGCCTCCCGCAGCGGCGAGCGTACCGTCGAAGACCTGCGGGCGATCCCGTGGGTGTTCTCCTGGACCCAGTCGCGGTGTATCCTGCCGGGCTGGTACGCGCTCGCGACCGGAATCGACGCGTACATAGACGAGGGCGGGTCGATGGAGACGCTCCAGGAGATGTACGACGAGTGGCCGTTCTTCCGAACGACGCTCGACAACGCCGCGCTCTCGCTGTCCCGGACCGAACTCGAGATCGCCGAACAGTACGCCGACCTCGCCGATGAGGATCTCCGGAGCCGGTTTTTCCCCCGGGTATCCGCCGAGTACGAACGAGCGAGTGACCTGATCACCGAGATCGGCCAGCGTGAGACGCTGCATACCCGCGACTGGCTCGGCGAGAACCTCGCACGCCGTAACCCCTACGTCGACCCGTTGAACCTGCTACAGGTCTACCTACTCGAGCGAAGCGATCGGACGGACGTCGAGGAACGGACGCTGCGGCTGACGGTCAAGGGAGTCGCCGCCGGGATGAAGAACACGGGCTGATCGGAGCAGACGGCGGTAGGGTCTTTATCCGTCGCCGTCGCCGCTGTCGTATCGTTCGGCTGCGGATTCGAACCCCAGTTCGGACTGTTCGCGCCCGCGTCGCCCCTCGAGTTCGGCGATCGCTTCCGGATCCGGTGACGCGTCGTCGGTGATCCGCGCCCAGGAGTCGTGGACCTTCGCGTGACACCACCGACAGAGATAGATCGTAATCTCGTGTGAGAGACGGTCGCCGTCGCGTGCATACGAGAGGTGATGCTCCTCGAGCAGTGGGCGCTCGTCGTCGTGGGCCATCCGCTTTTCCTCGAGTCCACACCGGGTACACTCCCGATCTCGGTTCCGTGAGCGGAAGTGGGGACAATCGGCCCACGTCTCGTCGGTCTCGGGATCGATGACGGGACACTCGTAGTCTTCCGTGGCGCGGTCGCGGGCGAAATCGGGGTCGTGCTCGTAGTGCTCGAAGGCGTATCGACATCGTCCCTCGCCAGTGAGGTGGTCACAGACCCCCGCGAACTCGTAGGGGTCGTCGACACCGACCGACGTCCCCCGTGGCGTTTTCTCCATCGGAAGGTAGCGTTCGTTCGCACGGCACGAAGTTGAATCTCACGGGCATCCGGGGCTGTCGGCTCGAGCGAGAAGACTTTTGGAATCGGCCCTCGGACTCGAGGGCGTGCGTCTGGTGCAGTATCCGGTCGGGGACGTCGAGTCGGCGGGCGATGACGACGGCGACGCGACCTCGCGAGCGACGAACGGAGGGGGCGACGAGCGACGGGTGGTGGCGACGACCGTCGAGTTCGCTGACTCGCTGATCGATCAGACCCGTGGGTTGATGTTCCGGCGGTCGCTGCCCGACGACTACGCGCTCGCGTTTCGGTTCGATACCGTCAAAACCCGCGACGTCCACATGCTGTTCGTCTTCGTTCCTATCGACGCCGTCTGGGTCGTCGACGGCGTCGTCCAGCGCGTCGAGCGGTTACGCCCGTGGCGGGGGTTCGCCCGCGAGGAGTGTGATCTCCTCGTCGAACTCCCGGCCGGCGCCGGGGCGGACGTCACAGCGGGTGATCGACTCGTCTTCGAGGAGTAATACCTTGGCCGGCAGTGACTGGGAACACTCTTCTCGTCGTATTCACTAGCCCCTCTATGACCAGTCCCGACCTCGAACTGTACGAACTCACCGGCTGTCCGTACTGTGCGAAGGTACGCTGGGCGCTTTCGGACCTCGGCCTCGACTACGAGTCACATACCGTTCCGTCCTCGCGGGAAGACCGGACGGCCGTCTACGAAGCGAGCGGACAGTACGAGGTCCCCGTGCTCGTCGATCGAACGAACGGCGTCGATGGGCTTTCCGAGAGCGACGACATCATCGCGTATCTGTACGAGGAGTACGGGGACGCGGACGACTCGTCGCCGTCGGGACTCCTCGGCTGGCTTCGCGTCCGCTTTCTGGGTCGGTAATCTCTCGACCGACGGTCGATACGCAGTTACTCGAGGATTTCGACCGCGCCGTCGCGGACTCGAACGTCGAGCAGGCTCGTGACCGATCGCGAGACGTCCGCGTGGTCGGCGTCGACACGCCGGAGGACGACCACGATATCGACGAGTTCGGCCTCGGCGGCCTCGAGGGCGTCACAGACGGCTTCGATCGTGCCACCCGAGGAGAGTACGTCGTCGACCAGGACGACGCGATCACCCGGTTCGACGCCGTTGAGATAGAGGTCGCTCTCGCCGTAGCTCGTCTCCTGGTGGACGGCGATCTCGTCCTGGAAGCCGTAGGAGCGCTTGCGGACGACTGCCATCGGGATGCCGGTTGCAAGCGAGAGCGCCGTCCCGTGGTGGATTCCCATCGCCTCTGGGGCGACGAGCGTGTCGACGTCTGTGAGGTCGACCCGCTCGCGGATCCCGTCGGCGATCGCTTCCAGGACCGCCGGTTCGATCGGTGGGACGCCGTCGGTGACGCCGTGGACGAAGTACTCGTAGCCGTCGCGGTCGACGACCGGGGCGTCGCGAAGCGAGTCGGCAAGTGGCTCCAGAGTCGAATCCATACTCGAGTGCGGATACAACGAGGGGGTGGAAGGGTGTTCGGGTCGGGTGAAAGCGCGTTCGGGCCACCTCGAGCGAGGCGGGACCGGCGGATTTAAGTCAGCATGCTGCAATAGGTTGGCATACCATGTCCGAGGATAGAGGAAGTCGGGGCAACCCGGCTGGGCGTGAAATTCTCCGATGAAACGACTGCAACTACCGATTCACTTCTACCTGTGACGCACTCCGCCGACGATACGATCGCTCCAGACCGTACAGTCCGCCTTCTCGATACGACGCTTCGCGACGGCGAACAAGCGCCGGGCGTCTCGCTTTCGCCCGACGAGAAAGTCGAGATCGCCCGCGCGTTAGAACGCGCCGGCGTCGCCGTCATCGAGGCAGGCAGCGCCTGTACCGGTGCGGGCGAGCGACAGGCAATCTCGCGGGTGACCGACCTCGAGCTCGACGCGCTCGTGACCAGTTTCTGCCGCGGGATGCAGTCCGACGTCGATCTCGCCCTCGAGTGTGACGTCGACGGTGTCCACATCGTCGTCCCCTCGAGCGATCGCCACATCGAGGGGAAAGTCGGCACCTCCCACGAGGACAACCTCGAGACGACGGCCGAACTCGTCGAGTACGCCAAGGCCCACGACCTGTGGGTCGAGGTCATCGGCGAGGACGGCTCGCGGGCCGACCTCGACTATCTAGAGGAACTGATGGCGACCGCTGCCGACGCCGGCGCCGATCGGATCTGCTTTGCCGACACCGTCGGCCACACGGGGCCGGAACGCACCGCCGAGGCGGTCTCCCGGCTCGACGAGATCGGGCCGGTCAGCGCCCACACCCACGACGATCTGGGGCTGGGCGTTGCGAACGCGCTGTCGGCCGTCTCGGCCGGCGCCGACCTCGTCCACTGTACCGTCAACGGCCTCGGCGAACGGGCCGGCAACGTCGCACTCGAGGAGGTCGCAATCGCTCTCTCACACGTCTACGACGTCGAGACGCTCGAACTCGAGGAGCTGTACGACCTCGCACAGGTCGTCTCCCGGTCGACCGGCGTCCAGTTGCCGCCGAACAAGGCTGTCATCGGCGAGAACGCCTTCACCCACGAGAGCGGCATCCACACCGACGGGACGCTCAAAGACGACAAGATGTACGAGCCCTACGCGCCCGAGACGGTCGGCCGCGAGCGCCGGCTCGCGCTGGGGAAACACACCGGCCGTGCGGGCGTCAAGGCGACTCTCGAGGAGCACGACGTCGATGCCGACGACGACGAGATCGCCGCGATCGCAAAGCGGGTCACCGAACTGGGTGACCGTGGTCGTCGGGTGACCGACGCCGACCTGCTGGCGATCGCCGAGGACGTCACCGGCGACGACCGTGAGCGCGTCGTCGACCTGCTCGATATCACTGCGACCAGCGGTGGTCCCGTTCCGACCGCGAGCGTTCGCCTCGAAGTCGGCGGCGAGGAACGCGTCGCCAGCGGCACCGGTTCGGGCCCCGTCGACGCGGCGGTCTCGGCCGTCCGCGAGGCGCTTGGCTCGATGGCCGACGCCGAACTCGAGTCCTACCACGTCGACGCCGTGACCGGCGGTACCGACGCCGTCGTCACCGTCGAGGTGACGATGGTGCGAAACGATCGGTCCGTTACCGTCGCCCGCAGCGAGGCCGACATCACGCGTGCAAGCGTCGAAGCGATGGTGGACGCACTCGATCGGCTGCTCGCGGCCGATCAACAGCCGCTCGCGCCGGCCGACGACTGATACGGACTGCTGTAACTATGTACCGCCGATCGCCAGGACGGGGTCGGCGATCGGCGGTAATTGACTACAGGAGACCGTATGAGACGGACTGTTATCCGTCGTTTCCGCCGCGAGTGCGATCCACTGTGGATGTGTATTACGGGACTCCGTAGCGACGTCTGTCGCGTTTCGAACCAGTCTGGATACGTGTATCGGCTCCCAGTCCGGATACGAACACCCTACAAAGCGTCGATTACAGGGTCGAATCCGGCGGTGTGGTTCGATACGATCCTGCAGCTGGGCGTACGACGTTAGGGCGAGTGCCGACTGACGATGTCCCAGGGATCGAACAGGTAGACGACTGCAAGAAACAGTGCGAAGACGACGACGAACAGTCGGGCGATTTCGCTGACCGTCGACGGGACTCCTGGCTCGAGCGTGATCGCCATCAATGCCGCGACGCCGATCCAGAGCCCGCCCACGATGATCCGTTGGCGAGTGTTCATACGGAACCGTTCGTGGCGGTCCTAATGAAGACGGCGAGTCGATCCGACGAGGACGGTAACGGACGCATACTGATCGTTGGACGTCTGTGGCGGTACAACCGCGATCGTCCGGGGTGGGCTGGGCACTCGGTACAGAAGACCGAGACCGTCTCAGAAGGACGGCCCGTCGGGGCCGACGGTGCCGTCGTCGAGGACGTCCTTGCGGTTGTCCGTCTGGCCGACGTCGTCGTACGCGACCGGTCCCTCGATCTGTTCGGCGTCCGGTCCCGGCTCGTTCCCGAGGTTGACGATGTTTGGATCCGTTCCGATGTCCTCGAGCAGTTTGAACCGCGAGTGTGGCGTCCCACCGAACTCCTCGAGTTGTTCCTGGGCGAGAGTTTCGCTTGGGCCGTCGAACTCCTCGTCCTCCTCGGGCTCGTCGGCGAGGTCGAGATCGACGAGCAGGTCTTCGCCCTCGACGTCGAGTCCCTGCTCTTCGAGGAGTTCCGCCAGTTCGATGGTCGCCGCCTCTTGTTCGGCGAGGCTGCTCGACTCCGGCCCCTCGGGCTCGCCACGCTCTTCGAGAATCGAGATCGCCAGTATGACCGTAAGCAGGTCCTCGTCGAAGTCTTCGACGGCGTCGACGACGTCGTCTGCCTCGAGGTCGTCCTCGTCCTCGAGTGCTTCTTCGACGTCCTCGGGCGAGGGGAGGTCTCGGTCGATCTGGACGAGCGTTCGGTTTTTGGCGACGTTGTCGATGTACCGCTGGGCGTCGCTGTTCGGATCGTTCATGTTCCCGAACTGGATCACCTCCGGCGGACACGCGTCCTCACAGGCGGTCGTCCCGACCATCTCGTCGCCCATGGTTCCATCCTGTCGCGTCGCACAGAACGTACACTTCTCCATAACGCCGCGTGGACCGCGGCTATCGACCGGCCGGTCGCGTGCGTCGTAGACGTGGTCCTCGTCGAGTTCGTCTTCGCCGACGTCCGGTTCGTCCCACTGGAAGTAGTTGACGCCGTACGGACAGGCGACCTGACAGTATCGACAGCCGATACAGACGTCGTAGTCGGTCAATACGAGTCCGTCCTCGTCGCGAGTGTGTCGTGCTGTTGTCGGACAGACCTTTTCGCAAGGTGCGTCGGTACAGTGTTGACACGGCCGGATCAGCCGGTTGACGAACTCGTCGCTCGTGGTGTCGTCCTCGTAGTCGAGGACGTACATCCAGTTGGCGCCCTGTTCCCAGTTGTGTTCGGCAGCACAGGCGGTGACACAGGCGAGACAGGCGTCACAGTACTCGAGATCGAGTGCCATCCCCCACTGGGTCCCGTGCCCGTTCGTGTCGTCCGGTTCGTCTGCCTCCTCGTCTTGGGCCGCCAGCGACTCGTCAGGCCCGTCGCCATCGGCGTTGGCCGTCGTCCAGGCACCGAACCCGACGGCGCCGGCGCCGCCCATCTTCTTCATCACGCCACGGCGTGAGTCCTCGCCCATTCCGAGTGCAGAAAGCGTGTTCTCGAGACGTCCCTCGGCTCTATCCGCCTCGATTTCGTCCGCCATCGGCCGATCGTCTTCGCCGAACTCCTCGACGACATCGTCGTGATAGCGGTCGTAGAATTCCGCTTCCGAGAGTTCCCCCTCGGTGACGCGCATGGCGTCTTTGGCCATCTCCATGCCGAGTTCCGCGTCGTAGTCGGTCTCCTCGAGTGCCTCCTCGAGTCCGTCCTGCCACTGCTCACCGAGTGGATGAAACGTCTCGTCGTCCGCGGGTCCACCGTCCTCGTCGGAACTCACCACACAACACCTCCGAATTCGGCGAACTGGTTACGATCGGTCTCCATTGGTTACCCGTAGGAATACCGCTTTCACTCCGACTTCGATAAACAGTATGCTTGCGTATGACACGCACTCGCCGGCGTCGGTCGATTCAATCGCCCTGAACCTGTCCGTTCCGGGCGGTTGGTTCAGACGATCGCCGCTCCGGTTGAACGGCGGTTCCCGGTCGACGATATGCAACCGTATTATCGAGTTGACTAGTGTCCTATCTTCCTCACTACCAAATATGTGTACGAATGTTACTAGTTCCTGTTTTGTGGAGACGATTCAGGTCTCTCTTCCTTCCAATCACATCTTTGTTGAATATGTCTTCGAGATACAAATATCGGAAATACGAAAGTACTATCAATAGTTACTGTCTCTCATACGACAATGAACGGAGAGCGTTCACGACGGGATTTCGTTCGAGACGGAGCTGCAGGACTTGCCACGCTCGGTGCTGTCGGACTGGCCGGCTGTACGGGTAGCCTCCCGGTTATCGGTGACGACGATGGCGCGGCCCTCGAGCAGTGGCTCGTCGATCCCTCTCTCGGCGATATCCTCGAGACGGATTCTGACGACGAGATCGACGACATCGAGCGACGCGATCGGTCGTTCGTCTACATCGCTCCCGAGGCGTTTGTCGACAACGAGGAAGCGACGGATCCCTACGGCGGGCACGGCGCGCTCAGTATCGAGAGTGAGTCGCGTAGCAGGGCCGGCGTCACGGCGACGGAAATCGATTGGCAACTTACACAGACAGTCGAGTACAACGGCGAAAACACGACTGGAACGGCAATAGACGTCACGATCCTCTCTGGATCGTTCGACCCCGACGACGTCGAGGAGAGTCTCGAACAGTGGGTCGACGACGAGTACGGCGATGACGACGATCAGGAGCTCTCGAGTGAGGGCGAGTACGAGTCGTTCGACTGCTACGAGATCGACGGACTCGGGGTAGCTGTTCGTGACAACTCCGTTATTGAGGCGACCGGTGGCAGCCTCGTCGATCCGGTCGCAGCCCTCGAAGCGACGATCGACGCCCGCGTAGACGGGGACGACCGCTGGACCGATGACGACGCCGAGGCGTTACTCGACCCGCTCGAGTCGGGTGCCACCGTGAGCGGGAACGTGTCCGAGCCGCGGACGATCGAGAACGCGTTCGAAAGCCAGTACGGTCACCGATACGACTCGATCGACGAACTGCCTGAAGCACAGCGTGAGCAGTTCGAAGAGCAGTTCGATACAGAGCACGATGACTGGGAGACCGGACTCATGGGAGAAGCATCATCGCGGGAGATCGACGGCGAGACGACCGACATCGTCGATGTACTGCTGTACGACAGCGAGGGGAACGCCGACGCGGAGGCGCTTCGTGACCACGTCGAAGCCAATCGCGACGTCGGCGACGAGTGGGCGACCCTCGAGGACTACTCGGTCAGCGACGAGGGACGTGCGCTCGTCCTCACCGGTACCGTTCGGACGCGATCGCTTTATTAGAGCACCTCGAGTTCCGTGAGTCGATCGCGCATCGCCGCCGTCGACTCGTCGTCTTTCAGCCGGAGCGGGCTGCGAAGCGGGCCAGCATCGAACTCGCGCATGCGAAGCGCGGTCTTGACGCCGGACATGTAGGCACCACCGGTTTTGAACGCGTCGCGGACGTCGAAGACGCGACTCTGGAGCGTTCGAGCGCGGTCCTCGTCGCCGTCGTCGTAGGCCTCGTAGACGTCGACGACCAGTTCCGGAAAGACGTTCGCGACGGCGCTGACCAGCCCTGAACAGCCGATCTCGAGGCCCGTAAACAGAAGCGAGTCCGATCCCGCGAGGAAGGTCAGTTCGGGGTGGGCGTCGGTCGCCTGGGCGAGCCACGGGACGTCCTTGCTCGAGTCCTTGACGCCGGCGATCCCGTCGACCGCGGCAAGATCGGCAAGCGTCTCGAGGGAGAGTTCGTTGCCGGTCTTGCTGGGAATGTGATAGACGTACACTGGGAGGGAGACGGCCTCGGCGACCCGCCGGTAGTGGGTGAGCGCGGCCTCGTGATCGATCGGATAGTAGTAGGGCGTCACGACGACGATGCCGTCGGCGCCGGCGGCCGCGGCGTGTTCGGCGTGGGTAACGGTCTCGTAGGTACTCGGCGCGCCCACGCCGGCGATGACGGGGACCTCGCCGCCGACCTCGTCGACGACAGCCTCGACGACGCCCTCGCGTTCCCCACCCGTTAGCAGTGGGAACTCGCCGTTGGTCCCCAGCGGAAAGACGCCGTGGACGCCCCGGTCGACGACGAAGCGGGCGTGTTCGGCCGTCGTCTCGTAGTCGACCGACTCGTCGTCGTGAAACGCGGTGACCGTCGGCGGAACGACACCCCGGAGGTCGAGTGGATCGTCGGTGCCGGGATCGTGGTATGCCATACCCCCTGTACTGGAGCAGGCATGAATAAAGGGCAGCCGTCAGCTGCACGTACACGGTCAAAAATGGACATCGGATCCGTCGGGGACCGTCTATCGCCGGCCGGCGGTCGGCTCGATCGCTACTCGGTCGCGAGTTCGCCAGTCGGTTCGTCTAACTGCTCGCTTGCGAGCACGCGGTTGGCCCGACGCAGTCGCTCCGACAGCGCCTGATGGGAGATGTCGAGTTCGTTTGCCAGCTCCTCGAGCGAGATTTCGCGGGGGACGTCGTAGTACCCCTGGCGGTAGGCCTCGGCGATCGCCTCCTGTTGGGGTTCGGTCAGTGCCGCCGTCGTCTCGAGGTCTTCGTCCTGTCCGGCCTCGACCATCCGCCGGACGTCGATACGCGCACCACAGTCCTCGATGGCCGAGACAGCATCGGAAAGCCCCTCGCGCTGGGGGAAGAGCAACCGAAGGGTCCACTGGTCGTCGGCGACCTGCGCGTCGAGTAGCGTACCGCCGTTGGTGTAAACTGCGCGACAGACCGAGCCGACGTCCTCGGCGTACTGGAGCCGGTAGAACCACTCGTCGTCGCTGTTCTCGAGGAGCCGTTGATAGTCGGCGACGGTCGAATCCGCCTCGAGTGTGTGTTCGATCTCCTCCCGGTCGACGTTACAGAACCAGACGAGAGGCATCGTTCGAGCCGGCCCTTCGGCGACGACGCTCTCGACACGGACTTCGAGGTTCGGCAGTTGCTGAAACGTCTCTGCGAGTGCGAACTCGTCGGTCGACAGCGTGAGCTCCGCGATCGTCGTCATCGGTCGATCACCCCGTCGAAACCGCTCGAGTCCGGTTGGCGAACAATGCCGCTGGTCTGTACGTCGTTGGACACGAATCGTCTCATAATTACCTCGCCGATCCACGCGCTGGGGTGGCGAGAGCGCCTTCGTGCCACGGTGACGTCGTATTCGTCCGCGCCACTCCCGCTCGGATCGTGCTACAATACGCTAGCGCCCGCGCCCGGTTGATGCACAGGCTTTGGTCTTCCAGCCGTTTAAAATAGCGTTTGGCGACCGGTGACGGCCAGTCCGTCTCATACGGACTGCTACTGCTGTCCCGTCGATCGCCAGGGCGGTGCTATCCGGTCGGCTATGGTAGCTCCTAAAACGATTCACACACCGATCGCAACAGCTGTCTGTCATCGAGTGTGAATTGACGTTCAGGAGCTACTATAGCTGTTTTAGAGGTCTTTAAGTGTTGTCTGTACCGATTGATGCACGCCCACCTGTTCGATTGTGTCGTTAAGTGCGTCCAACACTGCCGGCGGTTCTTGATCTAATGCGACTACTTTGTATTGCCCGCCTGTGCTGCCTTCGTTCCGTTTTTCGATATTAACGAGACCGAGCATTTCCATCTCGTCAAGGTGGTCGTGCATCCAGCGGCTAGTTAGTGCATCCCGGGCAGCTCGTTCACAAAATCCTTCATAGCGCCTGTAGAGATCGCGTGATCGGACTGGACCAGAGTTCGCGGAGTTGAACGATGCCAACGCGTATAGGAGGATTTGTTCGTGCTCGTTGAGTCCGAGAATCCCTCGAGTGACTTCTTCGCGCTGTAGGAGGCCACGACCGCGCCGAACATGATCTTCAGTTACCTGGTCAGCATCCTCTTCGTGTGCGAGATCACCGGCTTTCAGCAGGAGATCGAGTGCTTTGCGTGCGTCACCAGACTCTTGAGCGCCGAATGCGGCACACAACTGGATCACTCCACTATCCAAGACATCCTCTTGGAAAGCAATTTCTTTCCGTTGGTGCAGGACCTTTTCGAGTTCATTGGCAGTGTAGGCGGGGAAATTGATGCTGCGTTCGCATAGGGACGATCGGACTTTGGGGGAGAGGGTGTCGCGATAGTTGAGGTCGTTGCTGATGCCGACAACGCTTACACGCGCGTTTTCGATGTTGTCGTTTTCGCGTGCTCGAGAGAGTTGATACAGGAGAGAGTCGTCTTGTAGGTGGTCGATCTCGTCGAGAACGAGAATGATGAGTCCGCCAAGGTCGTCGAACGTGTCCCACATGAGGTCGTACACTTTGCTTCTTGGGTGGCCAGTCTCGCTGATTTTGTCGCTGCTGAAGGTGTTCACGAGTTCGACGCCGACGCGATAGGATGTGTCGATGCCATCGCAGTTGATGACTTTGGATGTGATTGTGACGTTGTGTTGTTCGCTAGCCGTTTCGAGACGGTCCAGGAGGAATTTAGTTGCGGCGGTTTTGCCGACGCCGGTTTTCCCGTATAAAAAGATGTTGTCGGGTTGACTTTGGTTGATTGCTGGCTGTAGTGCGCCGTGGTATTCCTCGAGTTCGGCGTCGCGACCGACCATTTCCTCGGGTGTGTAGTCGTCCAGGAGCGCGTTGCGGTTTCTGAAGGGGTAGTTTCCAGGTGTGAAGTCGAATTTCCCCATTTCTTACTACCGGTGTGCGTAGGTACCTTCTTAGAACTTACGACCACCCGTTCAAGTGATTCAACTGAGTACGCTCCTTTATACGTAGACGTGACACCCTGAGACCCCGTCGTTCGAGTGAGTTCCACCGAATTCCTAGGAGAAGGTTCTGTGTTACTCTATATAAAAGAAAAAGCTTAACACAATAGAATAGAAAACATAACTGTACTAAAGTCAAATATAAGAGTAGAGATATTTATTATGTAGCTAGAGTTGAGCGTTCGCAGGGACGGGCCACGTTTTTCGCTGACTCACTCGAACGACGGGGTGTCTGTAGTTATAAAGGAGACCACTCACTTGAACGGGTGGTCGCTGTTTGTGACGTTGCCAGTGAAGAAGCGAGGGGTGTCTACGCGAACCCCTTCAGTCGAGTCGAGCCAACCGATTCATCGCATAGACCGTTCGTAACACGTCGACGCTCTTCCCGCGGTCGAAGACGAGTTCGTCCGTCTCGAGAACGTGTTCCAAGGTGTCCTGGGAGGCGTGTTCGGGCGCGGCGGCGATTCCCACGTCGTTTTCGTCGGCCCACTCCATGACGCGGAGATCGCTCTTGGAGTCGCCCATCACGAGCGCGAACGGGTCGTCGACGCCCAGCACGTCCAGTGCCCGCTCGACGCCGACGACTTTGTTCAACTCGAGGCTACCGATCTCGGCCGCATCGGCCTCGTAGTAGGCGACGTCGATCCGCTCTAAGATCGTTGTCAGCTCCGTGGGGACCATATCGGCTGTCAGGTTCGGATACGCGCCCTCGCTCTCGAGGACGGCCCTGATCTCGGGGTCCTGATCGGCGTAGAACGCGCGCGTCCAGTCTTCGACTGTCTCGCCCTCGAGTTCGATGCTCCCGTTGTCGCTGTCCGCCTCGAGCGCCGAGCCGACGGCATCGGCGAGCAGATCGATCAGGTAGACCAGCGCGGCGTCGATGGTCTCTCTGGCCTTCGTCGAGCCGGTCTCGTAGTTGGGCTTCATCGTGACGTTGAACTCGTTGCCCTGCAGGTGACAGCCACGCCGGAGTTTCTCGGGTGCCTCGGGGAGCACTCGCGACCGGACTTCGTCGAAGACGTCCCTGATCTCGGCGTCGAGTTCCTCGTAGAGTAGCTGTTTCGTGTCTGCGCCGTGGCCCGGCGTAAACACGCCTGTCCCGGCTTCGTAAACGATCGAGAGGTCTCCGGAGTGGACGATCTCGCTGCCGAGGCCCTGGATCGCAAACCCCTTGACGTTCTCTAAGGTCTGGCCGGTACAGATCACGATCGGAACGCCCGCCTCGTGAAACTCCGTCAGAACGTGTAGCGTATCGCGGGGGATCTCGTTGTCGGTGCCGCCGGCCGAGCGCAGCGTTTCGTCGACGTCGAGGACGAGGACGTTCACCGCCCGTCCGTACTTGGCCTCGAGATCCAGCGCGGTAAACGCCTGATCGCGGTCGGCCCGCGCGGCGATCTCCGCGAACGTCTCGCCGGCCGCGAAATCCGACCGGATCTCGTCTTTCCGGTGCTCGAGTTCCTCGTTTGCGCTCTGCCAGTGTTCTAAGGCGACGCGGGAGTCGACAGCCGGGAAGACGTCGACGAACGCCTGGTACTCCCGTAACTGTTCGGTGTCGTACTCGTCGTAGAGCCGGTAGATGAGATCGTATCGCTCCATGTCAGCTACAGGTGGCGGCAGCGGGATAATCGTTTCCGCTACCGAACATCTCGGCCTCGAGCATGTTCTGATCTTTTACTCGAATAGGAATAAATACTTATCAGCCGAGCACGTACCGTGGTACCATGAAAGCCATCGCAGTCGAGCCCGGTGCGGGCAGCCCCGAACTCGTCGAGTTGCCCGTTCCCGAACCGGCCGCGGGCGAGGCCCTCGTCCGAACCCTTCGAGTGGGCGTCGACGGAACCGATTACGAGGTCATCGACGGCTGTCACGGCGGTGTTCCCGACGGCGACGACCGGCTCGTTCTCGGCCACGAGGCCGTCGGCGTCGTCGAGGATCCCAACGGAACCGACCTCGAGCGCGGCCAGTACGTCGTCCCGACGGTCCGGCGACCGCCGTCTGGCACCGAGACCAACGCCTACTTCGAGCGCGGCGAACCAGACATGGCTCCCGAGGGCGAGTACGTCGAACGCGGTATCGTCGGCGCTCACGGGTTCATGGCGGAGTACTTTACGAGCCCTGCCGACGCTCTCGTTCCCGTTCCGGACGCCCTCGCACACGTCGGCTTCCTCGTCGAACCGATCAGTATCACCGAGAAGGCACTCGAGCACGCGGCGGCGACACGGTCGGCGTTCGACTGGCAGCCCGAGTCCGCGCTCGTCCTCGGAAACGGCTCGCTTGGGCTGTTGACCGCGGCGATGTTCGAGACGACGCTCGGCTACGACCGCGTCTACTGTCTGGGTCGGCGCGACCGTCCCGATCCATCGATCGCGGTCCTCGACGAGCTCGGCGTCACCTACGTCGACTCTCGAGAGACGCCGGTGTCGGAGATCCCCGAGACCTACGAGCCGATGGACGTCGTCTACGAGGCCACGGGCTATGCGAAACACGCCTTCGAGTCGATCGACGCGCTCGCACCCAACGGCGTCGCCGCGTTGCTCGGCGTCCCCGGCGACTGGTCGTTCGAGGTCGACGGTGGTCGTCTCCACCGGGAACTGGTCTTGCACAACAAGGCGTTAGTCGGCAGCGTTAACTCGAACCGCGAGCACTTCGCAGCCGCGACCGATACGCTCTCACAGCTGCCTTCGTGGCTCTTCGAGGAGGTCGTGACCGGTATCTACGGACTCGAGGAGTTCGAGCGAGCGTTCCCGGCGGCGACGACGGCCGATTCGGCCGCCGACGACACGCCTATAAAAACAGCGGTCGAATTCGAAAGTATATGAAAAACGTCGACGACCTGATCGAGAGCGCAGCCGAACTCGCCGATCGCGGGCTCTCGAAAGGCGAGATTGCGGACGAACTGAACGTCTCCCGGGAGACGGCGAGTTGGCTGGTCGAACGAAGTGGCGCGACGACCCAGCCCAACGGCCGACAACAGGAGCCAGGGGCTAGCCCGGGCGGCCCACAGGATATCCACGTCGACTGGTCGGCGATCGGCCGGGACAGCAAACGGATGAGCGCGATCGCAGAAGCGATGGCCGATATGCTCGTCAAACACGGCGAAGACATCGATCTGACGATCGGTATCGAAAAAGCCGGCGGCCCCATCGCGACGCTTGTCGCGCGCGAACTCGAGACCGATCTGTCGACGTACACGCCCGCAAAACACCAGTGGGAGGAAGGCGATATCGAGGAACTGGGTGGAACGTTCAGCCGGAACTTCGCGGGTATCCGCGACCGACCGTGTTACATCGTCGACGACACGATCACCAGCGGCACCACGATGCGCGAGACCATCGAGGCGATCCGTGCGGAAGGCGGTGAGCCACTGGCCTGTGTCGTCATCGCGGACAAACAGGGGCTCGAGGAGATCGACGGCGTCCCGGTCTACTCGCTGTTGCAGGTCATCAGCGTCGGTAAAGACGAGTAACCGGTCTCCGCGAGACGCCGTGTCTACCGATCGAGTCGCGATTTCACGGCTGCGTCGAGTAACTATCTGTTTCCCGATGAGGGGCGACCCCGTCGCTGCCGTGGGTTCCGACGAAACGGTCGCGTCGAGACACCGATCAGTGATCCGTAATTACGGCTCTGTATCGGCCACAACTGTCGTCCACCGATGAATTCGCTATAACAGATGCTTTGATTCCACCGTCGTGATACTAGGCTCCGAATTCTCTTTTCCGTCACTCACTCGTCCACAAACGAGGTACAATGACGAATCCACTCACACGCAGACGGCTGATCGCGCTGAGCGGGGCGGTCGGTCTCACGGCACTGGCAGGTTGTAACGACGAGGAAGACGACGACATCGAAGAGGAGGAAGACGACGACCCCGCAGAGCCCGAAGACGACGACGAAGAAGTGCCCGAAGAGGACGACGACGAAGAGGAGAACGGTATCGAAGACGACGAGGATGACGACGATGAGGATGCGGACGACGAGGAAGACGAAAACGACGAATAACACCGTTCGAGAGGCGCGTTCGTACAGCACTCGAGCGAGTGTTTTTTCTCTCGAGGAGGCGCTGCGTCGCAGTGATACGCTCCTCACCGACGAATGTGTGGGCGCGTAGCGAACGCAGGGCATGGGCTTTTCGCCGCGAGGCCGCCAGCTAGAGTCGCCACTGAACCGATGCTCACACCGATTGCAACGCCGTCTTGCGGTCGGCTGCAGTGACCACAAGTGGCGACTATCGAACGAACATCCGCTGACTCGCCAGCGAGCAGCCACCGAGACGGACCGTCGTGAGTCAGTTTCGGTACAGCCGAAGACGGTTGCAGGTGTGGCGGTACATCGGTACGGCAGACCGTACGACGTCGCTGCGTTCGAAGCGATCACCGAATCACCACAGTCCCACTCTACTATGACACGGACACCGACACGACGAACGTATCTCACCGCGAGCGCGATGGCAGGAGTCGCTGCACTCGCGGGCTGTAGCGGCCTCGTCGAGGACTACGACGAGGACGAGGAACCGGACGGAGACGGCGGCGACGACGAGGCCGTCGACGACGTCGACCACGAACAGCCTGACGGAGACGTCGAGTTCGTCACACCCGAAGACGGCGACGAGGTCTCGAGTCCCGTCGAGATCGAACTAGACGCCGAGGATTTCGAACTCCAGCCGGCCGAGGACGACGAGGTCCCCGAAGATGGGGCCGGCCATCATCACGTCCTCGTCGACGAAGACTGCGTCGAGCCGGGGTACGTGATCCCCCACGACGACGGCTACCATCACCTCGAGGACGGCGACGAGGAGATCGAACTCGACCTCGAGCCGGGTGAGTACGACCTCTGTGCCCAGGCCGGCGACGCCCAGCACAACGCCTACGATATGACCGACGAGATCACCATCGAGGTCGCCGACGACGGAGACGAAAACGACGGCGACGATGGCAACGCTGGCGACGATGAGGCGTAACACCGTTACGCAACCCTGCTCGACGGTGCCATCGCTGGCTCGTTGCGACGATAAAAAGACGAATCGATGAACGGACGACTTAGCCGTGGATCCCCATCGCTTCGATCTGTTCCTGGTACCGATTCCGGATCGTCACTTCGGTCACCTGCGCGACGTCGGCGACCTCGCGTTGGGTCTTTTTCTCGTTACAGAGCAGCGACGCGGCGTAGATCGCGGCCGCGGCGTAGCCGGTCGGGGACTTCCCCGAGAGCAGTCCTTCCTCGGCGGTCTTCTCGATGATCTCGTTGGCCTTGGTCTGGACCTCTTCGGAGAGTTCGAGTTCGGAACAGAAGCGCGGGACGTATTTTTTCGGGTCGACGGGACGCATCTCGAGGCCGAGTTCCTGCGAGATATACCGATACGTGCGACCGATCTCTTTGCGTTCGACGCGTGAGACTTCCGAAATTTCCTCTAGGCTGCGTGGAATGCCTTCCTTTCGACAGGCGGCATACAGCGCGGAGGTCGCGACGCCCTCGATCGAGCGGCCGCGAATGAGGTCTTCTTTGAGTGCGCGTCGATAGATCACGGAGGCGACCTCGCGGACTGACCGCGGAACACCCAGTGCGGAGGCCATCCGATCGATCTCGCTGAGCGCGAACTGAAGATTACGCTCTCCGGCGTCTTTGGTGCGGATGCGCTCTTGCCACTTGCGCAGTCGATGCATCTGACTGCGCTTTTTCGAGGAGATAGAGCGACCGTAGGCGTCTTTGTCCTTCCAGTCGATCGTCGTCGTCAGCCCCTTGTCGTGCATCGTCTGGGTCGTCGGCGCACCGACGCGGGACTTCTCCTGTCGTTCCTGGTGGTTGAACGCCCGCCACTCTGGGCCGGGGTCGATCTTTTCTTCCTCCACGACGAGCCCACAGTCTTCACAGATGAGCTCACCCCGGTCGGAATCCTTTACGAGATTGTCCGATTCACACTCGGGGCAGGCACGTACCCCTTCTTGATCCTCGGTCTCGTCCGTCTCACGCGTTCGCTCCCGCTGGCGGGTGGACCGTGTCATCGCACTTTTATAGTAGTATCACCACAGTATATAAGTGTTTGGTAACTGTTTCACGCTGCTGAACCTAACTCCCCGAAATCGGCAGATACAGCGTTTCTCGGGCCGAGTTTACGATTTGGAACCGGAAAGCCTTTATCCCAGTCGAGTCGATAGCAGCGACGAATGCCGGTTATCGAGTGTGACGTCGAGGCGGCTCGAGAACGACTCGAGGAGGCAGGTGTGTCGGTCGAGTCCGGTAACACGGACCACGAACGCTGGCGTGCGAGCCGTCGGTCAGCGACGGCTGTCGCCTACGACGACAAGGTCGTGATCCAGGGATCGAACCCACAGGATATCGAAGCCCTGTTGCGGGAAGACGGCGGCCGCGCACACGTCTACTTCGACGGCGGGTCGCGTGGGAACCCCGGGCCGGCCGCGATCGGCTGGGTGATCGTCACCGGCGACGGCATCGTCGCCGAAAACGGCGAGACGATCGGGACGGCGACCAACAATCAGGCCGAGTACGAAGCGCTGATCGCGGGGCTTGAGGCTGCTCGCGACTACGGCTACGACGAAGTTCACGTACGCGGTGACTCCGAACTGATCGTCAAACAGGTCCGCGGGGAGTACGACACCAACAACCCCGAACTCCGGGCAAAGCGCGTCACCGTCCACGAACTGCTCTCGAACTTCGACGAGTGGACCCTCGAGTACGTCCCCCGAGAGGTCAACGACCGTGCGGACGGGCTCGTCAACGAGGCGTTAGACGAGGCCTGATACGGACTGCTGTAACTGTTTACCGCCGGTCGCCAGAACGGAGTCGGCGATCGGCGGTCAGTGACTACAGTAGACCGTATAAGACACCGTGGGACGACAGCAGACGGAAGCGAGACCAGCAAGGGAAAAGCCCTCGAGTGCGTACGCAGGTGTATGACCGAATCGAACGAATCGCTCGAGGACGCCGACCAGGAGTTCGACGCATCCGAGGCGACGACGGAAGCGTCCGAGACGGGGGAGCTCCCTACCGAGGTCATCGACGAGGCCGAACGACTGACCCGATTGGCTCGACGGACGCCGGACGAGAACGAGGCCGATGCCTACGTCCAACGGCGAGCGACGCTTCTCGAGGAGTACAAGTTCACCGCGCGGATCCGTGACGACGACGGCGACGACACGCTCGTTCTCTATCCTGCGGAGTGGCGCGACGCCGACGAGGGCGTCATCCGTACGGATCGAATCGAGGACACCTCTCGGGCGGTCGAGATTCCGCTCGAGGGAACGGGCGATCCCGACGACTGGGACGACGTCGACGACCACAACCGTGAACTCGTCGATCGGGTTCGAGAACGCCACGGCGACGTCCACGGCGACAACGCCGCCGTACTGGCAGATTTCGTCGGAAACCACTACGCGAAACGGATCGAAGAGCTGACGGCCGCGGAGCTACGGGAGTTTCGGACCGAGTACTTCGTTAGAAACGCGTGGCCGTCGGCCGCTCAGCGAGCGGCTATCGACGACTCGATCGAATTCGTCTACGAGACGGCCGGAAAACCGGTTCCTGACCGACAGGACCGGTAACGCGACTGCAACCGCAACTGGTGGTTCTGGTGGGTTTGCGGCTGTGGCTGTCGGTTAGTAGCTGTCGTCGACGATCTCGCTGATCTCGTCGGCGCGCTCGTCGTCGGTGACGATCTTCGAGAGCGACCACTGGATGCCGTCGAGGACGGCCTCGTAGCCGTCGTCGGTCAGCGAGTACTGGTTGGTTCGCTTGTCGAGTTCGCTCTTTTCGACTAAGCCGAGTTCGACGAGCTCGTCGAGGTTCGGGTAGAGGCGTCCGTGGTTTACTTCCGTTCCGTAGTAGTCCTCGAGTTCACGCTTGATCGCCAGGCCGTACATCGGCTCTTTGGCGAGGATCGTGAGGATGTTGGTCTGAAACGCCGTAAGTTCGCGCGCAATACTCTGTTCGCCGGTGATTGATTGTGCCTCTGACATACTTGTGCAAATGTCACCAGACTATTTAAGACTTGTCAACTATTCCCTGCGATCGGCCGATCAACTCGTCGTCGATCGGTTGCGACGTCGCCGGACACTGGTGGTTTCGCCCGGAGTTCATCGTTGGGTATCTGGTAACCGTCATGTGGAAGATGACAGTCGATTACGAAAGTACTTTTTGATCCACCGTTGCAGTTCCGGGTACATGGTCAATCTCTGGGAAGACCTCGAGACCGGACCGAACCCGCCAGAAGAGATCTACGCCGTCGTCGAGTGTCTCAAAGGCGAGCGAAACAAATACGAGTACGACAAGGACGTTCCCGGCGTCGTCCTCGATCGCGTGCTCCACAGCAACGTTCACTATCCGAGCGACTACGGCTTCATCCCGCAGTCCTACTACGACGACGAGGACCCCTTCGACGTCCTCGTGCTCGTCGAAGACCAGACGTTCCCCGGCTGTGTCATCGAGGCTCGTCCCGTCGCTCTGATGAAGATGGACGACGACGGCGAGCAAGACGATAAGGTCATCGCGGTGCCGTCCGAGGACCCGCGGTACGATCACATCGAAGACCTCGACGACATCCCACAGCAGCAACTCGACGAGATCGACGAGTTCTTCGCGACGTACAAGAACTTAGAGGAAGGCAAGGAAGTCGAAACCCTGGGCTGGGAGGACAAGCAGGCCGCATACGACGCGATCGAACACGCCCAGGACCTCTACGAAGAGAACTTCGAGTAATTCATCCGTTCGTTCGTTTTTTAGGGTGCGCCGCCGTCGAACGCGTTCGTTCTGTCCTCACAGTCACCACCGGATACACCGGAGTTATCGACACCCGTTTCGCTCATGCATTATGAGCATGGGTAATTTTAACCCGTCTGCCGACCAACGATGAGTTGTCATGGCAGCATCCAACCGACCCACCCGAACGCCGACCGACGAGGACGACTGTACCGATGCCGGCGTCGGTATGAACCACCTGACGGTCGTCCCGACGAACTTCGACGCTGCCGAAAACGACGACTCCGACGAGTAGTCCCGTTTTTGTCGCCCGAAGGCGGCAGATATCGCTGTCGTCGCGCTCGCACCCGTTCTATCGCCCGTCGCTCGAGGCACGTCACGCTCGTCGTGTCGACGCCGTTGGACAGTCCGCGTATTCGTGAACGTGTCCCAGATATTCTCAATATAGTGTCCCGAAACGAACCTTCTTGTATACGGTTGAACTACCCACGGCCATGGGTCTGTTCGATCGATTGCGGGGCGACGACACCCCCCGCGTCGCATTTATTGGGGTCGACGGCGTGCCGTACAGTCTCTTATCGGAAAACGAAGACCTGTTTCCTAACTTCGCAGCGCTCGCCGAGGACGGAACCGCGGGCGAAATCTCGAGTATCGTTCCGCCCGAATCCAGCGCCTGCTGGCCGGCACTGACGACCGGTGTGAACCCCGGTGAAACGGGCGTCTACGGCTTCCAGGACCGGGAGGTCGGAACCTACGACACCTACGTCCCGATGGGCCAGGAAGTCCAGGCCGACCGCGTCTGGGACCGCGTCCAGGAGGATGGCCGACGAGCGACCGTGATGAACGTTCCCGTTACCTTCCCCCCACAGCGGAACGTCCAGCGAATGGTCTCGGGCTTTCTTTCGCCGGACCTTGAGAAGGCCGCCTACCCCGACGACGTTCGTGACTATCTCGAGTCGATCGACTACCGGATCGACGTCAATCCGAAACTCGGTCACCAGGAGGACAAAGCCGAGTTCATCGAGGACGCCCACGCGACCCTCGACGCCCGCTTCGAGGCGTTCAAACGGTACATCGAGGAGGACGACTGGGAGCTGTTTTTCGGCGTCTTCATGACGACCGACCGGGTCAACCACTTCCTGTTCAAGGATTACGAACGCGACGGCGAGTACAAAGACGAATTCGTCGAATTCTATCGAAAGGTCGACGACTACATCGGTCGTCTCCGAGAGACACTTCCCGAAGACGTTACCCTGATCGTCGCCTCCGACCACGGCTTTACCAGCCTGGACTACGAAGTCCACTTCAACGAGTGGCTTCGGGAGGAGGGGTGGCTCTCCTTCCGAACCGACGACCCCGAGGAACTGGGCGACATCGCCGACGACACGCGGGCATACTCGTTCATTCCTGGTCGGTTCTACATCAATCTCGAGGGCCGCGAACCGCGTGGCTCGGTCCCCGAGGAAGAGTACGATGCGGTCCGCGACGAACTCAAGGCCGAACTCGAGGCACTCGAGGGGCCGGACGGCAACGAGGTCGTCGACCGCGTCGTCGAGAAGGAGGCCGCGTTCCGCGGCGATCACGACGACATCGCGCCGGATCTGGTCGCGATCCCGAACAAGGGCTTCGACCTCAAATCCGGCTTCAAAGCGGATTCCGACGTCTTCACGTCCGGCCCGCGAAACGGAATGCACAGCTTCGACGACACCGCGTTGTTCATCGACCATCCCGACGCGACGATCGGCGACGCCGACCTCTTCGATATCACGCCGACGATCCTCGATCTGCTGGACGTCGAGTACAGCCGCGGCGAGTTCGACGGTGCGAGTCTGGTCTAGGGGACTCGAAGACGGCGACCGACGCATTCGGGCTGCTGTCGGTCGGTGCTGGCACACCCGTGACCGTCCCAGGATGGGCCGGGTAATCGGTACAGGGCTCCGTCTCAGTGACGGCGTTCCGTCTCGACTGACGGCGGTCGATCGTCGGTCGCTGCCGGGAGCGTAAAGGAAAACGTCGCCCCGGAACCGGGTTCGGAGTCGACCCAGATTTCGCCGCCGTGGCGTTCGACGATTCGTTCACAGACGGCGAGGCCGATCCCAGTCCCCACGTACTCGTCGTCACCGGGTAACCCCTCGAAGATCTCGAAGATCAGTTCCTGATCGTCCGGATCGATACCGATTCCCGCGTCGGTTACCGAGACCGTCCACTCCGTCCCGTTTCGTTCGGCGGAGACGTGTACTCGCGGTGGCTCGTCACCGCTGTACCGGATCGCGTTCGACAACAGATTCTGGAACACCTGTCGTAACTGTCCGCTGTCTCCCTCGACACGTGGCAGCGTATCGACAGTGATCTCGGCGTCGCTTTCCTCGATACGCATCCGGAGATCCTCACGAGCGCCCTCGAGGACGGCCTCGAGATCGACGGGCTCGAACGGTTCGCCGCCCGTTTCGACGCGTGCGTACTGGAGTAACCCGTCGACCATCGAACGCATACGATCGGCGCCGTCGACGGCGAATTCGAGGAACTCCTCGCCCTCCTCGTCGAGTTCGTCGCCGTAGCGGCGCTCGATCAGTTGCAGATAGGTCGACACCATTCGCAGCGGCTCCTGCAGGTCGTGGCTGGCGGCGTAGGCGAACTGCTCTAACCGCTCGTTCGATTCTTCGAGACGGACGTTGGACTCCTCGAGGTCGTCGATCAACGTCTCGAGTTCGTCCCGGTACTGGCGGCGCTCGATCGCTTCGGCCAGGACGTTGGCGACGCTTTTGACGAACGTGACGTCATCTTCGGTAAACGTCCGCCGTTCGGTGTCGTGGATGCCCAGGATCCCCCATGGCTCGTCGAACGGTCCGATGACGGTGCTGACCCCGCTGTGGACGTCGTGATCCCGCAACAGCTGGGGACCACTGAACCGCGTTTCGCTCTCGAGATCCTCGACGACGACCGGACGGTCGGCCTCGAGGGTGTACGCGGCCTGGGAGTTCGCTTCGACGGCCGACACCGTCGCCTCACCGACGAGGCCGTCGTTCCAGCCGACGCCCTGACGAAGCAGAAGCGCCTCGCTCTCCGTGTCGAGGTCGAGCACTTTGCAGTAGTCGGTGTCGAGGACGGCGGCCACCTTTCGGCTCGCTTCGCGCATGAGTTCGTCGAGGTCGTCGGTCTCGAGTGCGAACTGACCGAGGTCGGCCACGACCCGTTGCTGGTGGGCTCGCTTCTCGAGTGTTCGCTCTCGCGTTTTGCGTTCGGAGATGTCGCGTCCGATGCCGGCGAGCACTGACTCGCCCGCGGGGGTCTCGAGTTTCGACGCGGCGAACTCGTAAGGGATCCGCTCACCGTCGCTGGTGAGCAGGTTCGCCTCGAGCTGTACGCTTCCGGTTTCGAACCCCTCTGCAACCGCCGCCGTGACCCGTTCGCTGTCGTCTGGTGTGAAAAACTCCGCGGCGGTCATCGACGAAATGTCCGCGTTGTCGTAGCCGGTAGCCGCTTCGAGGCTCTCGTTCCACCGGACCAGCGTGCCGTCTGCTTCGAGAACGTAGAAGACGTCGTGGATCGAATCCAACACTTCGTCGGTGTACTCCCTGTAGCGCTCGAGACGCTCGTTCGAGCCCTCGAGCTGGATGTTCGTCTCTTCGAGTCGCTGGACCGTCTCCTCGAGTTTCGCCTGCGTCTTCTCGAGTTCTCGATTGCGTTGCTCGAGCTCTCGGGTTCGGGTTTTAGCTCGTCCATCGTGGGAACCCACGGCAAAGCCTGCGAGCGTACCGAGTGCGGTCAGGATCGACGACGTCGTTTCCGGCGTGGTGATCCCTCCGGCAGGCTGGAGGTGATAGAGCACGAGTATACTCGCTATCGCTCCGAAACCTCCGAGACACCAGCGGAACACGGTCGGGTAGAACTCGGGATCGATGTCGGACCGGGAGAGCCACTGGCTTCCGTAACTGAGCCCGAACCCGGGGATCACGATGAGCAGTGTGACGATGACGACGTTTCCCAACGGCGTTCCCTGCCGGAGCTGTACGAGCGCTAAGCCGACGGCGAGGGCGATGTACAGTCCGCCGAGGACGCCGATTGCACGCCTCGCACCGGTTGGGGAGCGAAGACGGTTTCGGGCGACCACTGTACACTCCCATTCGAGGTCACGGTAATGGGCGTTGTGCTACATGGTCGATTTCCGACGGATCGGCCGATCGACGGACTTCGAGGCCGTTTTCTGGCAGGCAACGAACCGCCGGACATGGAAGAGATCATCCACGCTCGAGGCCACGAGAACGTCTCCGCCGAGCACTCGAGTACGTTCGAGGTGACGACCGACGACTATCTCACGCCCGCCGGTGACTGCATTCTCGCGGTCGAGGCCGATCGTGCGCCGGCTGACTTCGATCCCGCGTTCGTCGACGCGTGTCAGGATCGGGACGCGACGATCACCGTCGAAATCGAGGCCGACGGCCACCGAGATTCGGTGACCGGACGGGGCGATCCCGACCTCGAGTTCACGAACGAGCGCAGCGCGGTGGGTCGGACCAGCGACTATATCGACGATCGGACGATCGTAAACGACGCCGAGTTCGCCGCGGCGGGATTCGACCGCGATCTCGTCGCCGCGCTGGCCGACGGCGCCGAGGCGACGGTGACGATCCGCGTGGAGTGATACGGATCGTTGTAACGGTGTCTCGCCGGTCGCCAGATACGGGTCGGCGATCGGCGGTGATTGAGTAACGATCCGTACGATATCGTCGATCGCGTACCCGTTTGCCGATATTCCGTCGTCGTTTTGTCCTGCTGGTTCGAAGATATCGTATGAGCGACGATCAGGAGCCAGCGGTCAACATCAGCGGCGGCGTCGAGGGTGGTGGCGTCGCAGCCGAGTTCGATCCAGCGACCGCCGATACCCGCGCGGAGGAGGTCGTCGATCGACTGGGCGAACTGTACTGGGAGAAGACCTACGGCGGCCAGGACGCCTTCACCTGTCTCGTCCGTACTATCCTGAGCCAGAACACGAGCGACAAGGCCAGCCAGCCGGCCCACGACGCGCTGATCGAGCGCTACAACGACGACGACGTCGACCTGGCCGAGTCGCTCGCCGACGCCGACCGGTCGACGCTCGCCGAGACGATCAGCTCCGCCGGACTCTACAACCAGAAGTCCGAGATCATCATCGACACCGCGGAGTGGGTCAAAGCGGAGTTTGGCTCCGTCACGGAGTTCGACGCGTTCGTCAAGGACGCCGACCCGGAGACGGTCCGCGAGACGCTTCTCGAGGTACGAGGCGTTGGGCCGAAGACTGCCGACTGTGTGTTGCTGTTTGCGGGCGGTCGCGGTGGCGTCTTCCCCGTCGACACACACGTCCATCGGATCTATCGCCGCATGGGGATCGCCCCGTCGGCGGCCGACCACGAGGCGGTCAGGGCCGTCCTCGAGCGCGACGTTCCCGCCGCGAAGTGTGGGTTCGGTCACACGGCGACGATCCAGTTCGGCCGCGAATACTGCAGCGCGCGCAAGCCGGCCTGTCTCGAGGATCCGGAAGCCTGTCCGATGGCGGACGTCTGCGAGCAGGTCGGCGTCTATCCCGAGACCGGCGAGGTCGTCGATCCGGCCGACACACCGGACGGGGACGAAACGGCCGACTGAGTCGAGTGAGTTCTCGACCAGTCCGCGATATCACTCGATCGAATTCACCGATCCCGATTTGGGATGGCCTCCGACCAGCGGATTTATGAAATATAGGTTGAACGTGGTAAACGATGGTTTCATTCACGGACGCCGAGCGGGATGCGGTCTACAAGACCATCTACGCTCGCCGTGATATCCGACGGTTTCGCGACGACCCGATCCCCGAGGACGTCCTCGAGCGCCTCCTCGAGGCCGCCCACCACGCGCCCAGCGTCGGCTTCTCACAGCCGTGGGATCTCGTGGTCGTCCGCGACGACGAGACGAAAGCCGAAATCGCCGAAATCGCCGACAGAGCGATCGCTGCCGCCCGAGAAGCCTACGAGGAACCGCGCCGGAGTGAGTTCGCCGACCTGAAACTCGAGGGGATTCGCGAGTCGCCGGTCAACATCTGTGTCACCTGTGACCCGACGCGAGGTGCCCCCCACGTCCTCGGCCGAAGTTCGATGAAACGAACCGACGTCTACTCGACGTGTCTTGCGGTTCAGAACCTCTGGCTGGCCGCTCGAGCGGAGGGGATCGGTGTCGGCTGGGTGAGCGTCCTCTACCCCTACGAGCTTCAGGAAGTACTCGACGTTCCACCACACGTCAAGCCGATCGCTTACCTCTGTCTGGGCTATCCCGAGGGTGGGTTTCCGGACGAACCGGTCCTCCAGCAGGAGGGGTGGCGCGACCGTCTCGACGTCGAGACGCTCGTCCACGAGGAACGCTGGGAGGGCGAGGCGGCCACGGATAACGAGACCGAGTAGAAGCGCTCCATCGATTGATACGGGCCGCTGTCCGTCAATGCCGGCGCGACCGCAAGACGGGTCGCGGTCACGTCGGGAACTCGTCTCGAGTATGTCCCGAAACAGCTCTTCTGAGCCCTTCCCATCGCCGTGTTCGAGTATCGACGTCTCTGCGCCGTTCGGCTCCGCTCTTGCCGCCAGGCGACCAGCGGTCGCGTCGGGTCGGGGGTCGGCGACACTGATGAATAGCGTTTCGTATCACGGACGGGACAGAACGGGACCCGGCGTGGCGCGGATCCGCGAGCCGTAGTGGAAAACTGGCGAGCGCCGAAGCGTCGCGAAGCTTACAAGAAGCGGAAGGTCTCGAGGTTCTTCGGCGCGAAGGTCCGCATGTCGTACTCGTGATAGAGCGCGGAGGAGAGGTCCTGTGTGGAGCGTTCGTCGCCGTGGACACACAGTACCTTCTCGGGGCGCGGGTTCATCGTCTTCACGAAGTTCTCGAGGCCGGCGCGGTCGGCGTGGCCGGAGAAGCCGTCGACGGTCTCGACGTTGACGTTGAGATCGAGCGTGCCGCGGCCGTTGTTGCCGCCCATGGCGCCGACTTCGCTGGTCGGGATCTCGTCCCAGCCGTTCTGGATACGTCGGCCGAGGGTTCCCTGAGCCTGATAGCCGACGAAGACCAGCGACGAGTCTGGATCGGGACCGATGTGGCTGAGCCAGGACATGATCGGGCCGCCGGTCACCATACCGGACGTCGAGAGAATAATACAGGGACCACCGTCGGCGACCTCCTGGCGTTCCTCCTCGCCGCCGTCGATGTGGTTGAACTCCTCGGCGAGGAACGGGTTCTCGTCCTCGTGGAAGATCCGGTCGCGCAGTTCGTCACGCAGGTACTCGGGGTAGGTGGTATGAATCGCCGTCGCCTCCCAGATCATTCCGTCGAGGTGGACCGGCATCGACGGAATATCGCCTTCGCGCATCGCCTCCTCTAAGACGAGCATGATCTCCTGGGAGCGGCCGACCGCGAACGCCGGAATGAGGACTTTCCCGTCGCGCTCGTAGGTATCCTTGATCACCTGTTTTAGCTTGCGCTCTGAGTCCTCCTGGTCGGTCTGGTAGTCGTTACGGCCACCGTAGGTCGACTCGAGGACGAGCGTTTCGACGCGGGGGAAGTCGTTGACCGCGCCGTTGAACAGACGCGTGTCCTCGTAGTGGATGTCGCCGGAGAAGGCGACGTTGTAGAGGCCGTCGCCGATGTGGAAGTGGCTCACTGCGGAGCCCAGAATGTGCCCGGCGTTGTGGAACGTGAGCTTGACGTCGGGGGCGATATCCGTGACGTCGCCGTACTCGAGGGGGATGGTGTGTTTGATCGCTTCGCGGACCTGTTCGCTGTCGTAGGGTGGCGTCCGTCCCTCCTTGGCCGCGACGTCGAGGTAGTCGAGTGTCAGCAGCCCCATCAGGTCGCGGGTGGGCTCGGTACAGTAAATCGGCCCGTCGTACCCGTACTTGAACAACAGCGGGATGAGTGCGGAGTGGTCGAGGTGGGCGTGCGTGAGGACGACGGCGTCGATCGTCTGGGGACCGGCACCCAGCGCCTCGGGCGCGTGGAGATAGGGGACTTCGCCTTCGGCACCGGGCTTGTCGCCGCAGTCGATGAGGATCCGCGTTTCGGGCGTCGAGAGGATAAAGGAAGCCCGTCCGACCTCGCGACAGCAGCCAAGCGTGGAGATGCGGACGTACTCGTCGTCGGACATCTCCTCGCGGTGGATCTGTCGGCCGACTTTCTCCAAGATGTCACGACGCTCGTCGCGTTCCTGTTTGAGGAAGCTCCGGACGTTCGAGACCGTCGAGGACTCGATCGGTGGCGTCCGGACGACTTCCGGCGTCCAGCCGACGGTTTTGGTGATCTCACGGAGCGTCGAGCCGTGGCGGCCGATGACCATGCCGGGCTTTTCGGCCTCGATGACGACTTCGCCGGTGTCGGCGTGGAAATCAAGATCGGTGACACCCGCCTCTTCGGGGATGACGTTCATGATCTCCTCGCGGGCCTCGTCGGGCCGCGCGAGAACGCTCGGGTCGGGACGGACGGTGATCCGCTTGCGAAGCTTGCTCGCGAGTTGTCGTACGAGATCGCCCTGCTGGGCGAACTTCTTCGGATCTCGCGTGTAGACCACCACTTCTGGGCCTTCGTATTTCACCGAGGAGACCGAGATATCGCTCGGTAACTCGCTCGTGATCTCTGCTTTCAGATCGTCGAGTTGCTGCTCTACAGTACTCATAATCGCCGATTGTGGCTCGCGTGTACTCGCCGCCGGGGAGCGAACGTGTCTGAACGGTGTTCGGAGAGTCCGGACGGTGTCGATATCGGATCGACGGTCACCGGAACTCGAGTGTCCCGGAGATACCGTTTCGACTGGCCGTCCACGAAGAACGGCACAAGACGTCTCGTGTCCCGGATCATCCTGTGTGAAACCGTGTCGCGACGGATACGCTCCCAGGTCGGTCGTCCTGGTCTGCGGGAAGATTCCAGGGAGAACCCGCTTGTTCGACGCTATTCCTTGCGTAGTATAAAAGCCTTCGCAAAACCCAGGGCCGTTCGTCACGAACGGCGCGTATGCACCTGACACCGGAACGTGTCGCTGCCGAACGAGACTGGGTCAGCGACCGCGCCGAAACTGTCGTTCCGATCATCAACGACGTTCGTGACGACCTCGGTTCGATCTTCGAGACCGACGTCGACTGTGTCACCACCGACCAGTACAAGACGGAGGTCGACGCCGTCTTCGCGGACGGGGATCTGGCCGTCAACGTCGCTGCGCTGGTCGCGATCCTCCGAGAACTCGACGTCGATGGCGACTATCCCGGCTTCGTCGTCGACGAGATCCTCGGCCGGGAGCTGGCCGGAACGATCGCCGGAACACAGCCCCTGCGAACGCTCGGCGAGGCGACCTTTCACTACGCCGATCTGCAGGTCCACGGCGACGCCGACGAGAACGCGGGTGTCGACGATCTCGAGGCGGCGCTTGCGGCTGGCTTTCAGGAACGGCTCCCGGGCTGGAACTGGACCGAACGCGAGAGTCCCTTTACCGTCGAGTGATCAGTCGTCGTCTTCGTCGCCGCTGTCGTCTTCATCGTCGCTGTCGT
Source organism: Natronolimnohabitans sp. A-GB9 (assembly GCF_030848565.1). Classification (GTDB taxonomy): domain Archaea; phylum Halobacteriota; class Halobacteria; order Halobacteriales; family Natrialbaceae; genus Natronolimnohabitans. The sequence continues at coordinate 289,226 of NZ_JAVDDV010000002.1, read as the reverse complement.
CTTCATCGTCTCCGTCGTCGTCGTCGACGTCCTCGTCCGGCTCGGGTTCGGGTTCGGGTTCGGGTTCGGGTTCGGCCTCGGGCGGTGTTTCCTCTCCCGATTCCAATGCGGCCGCGTACTCCTCACCGGGGAGCAACGCGTTGACATCCCCGTCACGAAGCAGTTCGACCATCCGCTCGTCCGAGCCCGAAAGCAAGAACGCGCCCATCTCACCGATCGCGGCCTCGACGGTGAGATCGTCGATATCCGCGATCGTCGATTCGAACTCGATCGACCGCGACATGAACAGCTCGTTCTGTCGCTCCATGACCTCCGCTTGTGCTTCTTCCTGACTGACATCTCCTGCTTCGACGTCGGACATGACGTCCTGCTGGAGCTCCATCAGTTCCGCTTCGGGCGGCTGGACGGCCGCGGTGATACCTTCCTCCGGATCGATGTCCGGTTCCTCGTCGGCCTCGAGTTCACCGTTTCCATCGAGCAGTCCGGTACAGCCGGCGAGGGATGCGGTCGCTCCGGCTCCAGTAAGCTGTAGTACGCGGCGCCGGGTCGGATCGGACGTCATCGTGTCCCGACTTCGGAGATGCGGACGAATAAACCCTCGTCATCTCCGATACCAGTTGTCACACCGTTGTCGGGCTCGAAATCGCTCGTTCGTCGGTCCGGGGTCCTTTTATTCGACCGCTGGCTAGGACGGGTCAGTGACCTCCGGGACATCGCCATCGCAGTCCTCGCAGGTCGTCTCTCTCGAGCAGCCAACGCTTTCGGCCGCCTGCGAGGCCATCGCCGACGGGATCGAGCGCGAGGCGCTCGTGACTGTCTTCGGCCGCTGTACCGTCGACTACGAGGGGCGAGCCTCGAGTACGCTCGAGGCGGGTGACCGTCACGTCATGCTCAAACCCGACGGCGCGGCACTGGTTCATACCGACGAAGGCCAGCAGCCGGTCAACTGGCAGCCGCCGGGCTGTGAGCACGACGTCTTCTGTGAGGGCCCCGAGGCGACCGACGACGACGACGGGACCACAGACGTGGATGCCCTCGTCCTCGAGAGCGCTCGCTCGACGCCCGACGAGCGTCTCCGCGTTCGTTTCCAGCGCGTGCTCCAGGTCTCGGCGTTCTCGGGGACCGACGAGAACGACCTATCGCTGTCCGGGACCGAAGAAGACCTCCGCCGTCGGATCCTCGAGGAGCCGAGCTTGCTCGAGCCCGGCTTCACGCCGCTTGCGACCGAACGGGACACGCCCGCGGGAGCCGTCGACATCTACGGCGAGGACACCGCGGGACGGACGGTCGTCGTCGAGCTCAAGCGCCGCCGCGTCGGCCCGGACGCGGTCGGCCAGTTGCGCCGATACGTCGACGCCCTCGAACGTGACCTCCACGCCGGTGCCGACGTGCGCGGGATCCTCGTCGCACCCTCCGTGACTGACCGGGCCGATCGGCTCCTCGTCGAGCACGGCCTCGAGTTCGTCTCGCTCGAGCCGACGGCGTAGATCATACGGACTGCGGTACCGATGTCCCGCCGATCGCCAGGACGGGTCGGCGATCGGCGGTACGTGACTCCAGTAGACCGTATCAGTAGCCGGCGAGGCGCCGATCAGGCGGGATACGTCCCCTCGAGGGTCGCCTGCGCGACGGTGTGGCCTTCCATCGCGTCCCTGAGAGCGTCCGCGTCGGCGTTCGTGCCCGGATCGACCGTATTGTTCACCGCGAAGACCGTAAACCGGTAGGTGTGTTCCTTGTCCGGCGGGTTCGGACCGCCGTAGCCGGGCTCTCCGAAGTCGTTCGTTCCTTCTTCGGCGCCGACGTCGTCGGGGCTCCAGTCCTCGGAGATCGTCGTCTCGTCGGCCGGAACGTTCCAGACGACCCAGTGATCCCACACCTTGCCGGCGGGTTCGACCGCGTCGGGATCGTCCACGATCAGCGCCAGCGTCTCGGCGGCGTCGGGTACGCCGTCGATCTCGAGTGGCGGATTGACGTTGTCGGCCTCGTAGCCGTACCGGTCGGGAATCCGTTCTCCGTCGTCGAATTCGGGGCTCGTCATCGTCAGGTCTGTCATTCCTGTTACCTCCGTACCGTCGGCCTCGGACGGGACTCGCGATTGGAGCCGGACGGCGCCGAGCGAGCCGAGACCAACGATCGCCGCGGATACCCGTTCCACGATCGGGCGGAAGAAACTTACAGTGGGGCGTCTCGAGGGAGACGGGGTAAGGACACTCGAGTTCGAAGTCCCGTTGGCTACTCCTCGATCATCCGTTTCAGCCGATCGAGTTCCGTCAGCGCCTCGACGGGCGTGAGGTGGGCGAGGTCGAGCCCTCGGAGTTCGGCGGCGACGTCGGTCGGCACGTCTCCGCCGTCGGCAGTCGCCTGTGACGGGGACGTCTCGTCAGCAGACGAAGGTGGTGAGTCGGTCGCTCCCTCGAGTGTCCGATCGTCGTCGGCCGCCTCGGCGACCAGTTCGCGAGAGCGTTCGACGACGGTCTCGGGAACCCCCGCAGCCGTCGCGACCTCGACGCCGTAGGAGCCCGTCGCCGCACCGGGGGCGATCTCGTGATGGAAGACGACCTCGCCGTCGGTCTGTTCGACCTCGAAGTGAAGCGTGAAGGCGGCCTCGAGGTCCGCCGCCAGTTCCGTCAGCGGATGGTGGTGGGTCGCAAAGAGCGTCGTCGCGCCGACCTCGTCGTGAACGTGTTCGGTGATCGCCTGGGCGATGGCGAGGCCGTCGGCCGTCGACGTCCCGCGGCCGACCTCGTCTAATAACACGAGTGAGTGCTCGTCGGCCTCACGCAGGATCGTCGCGAGTTCGTCCATCTCGACCATAAAGGTCGAGCGGCCGCCTGCGATGTCGTCGCTTGCGCCGACGCGGGTAAAGATCCGACCGACGGGGGTGAGTCGCGCCGTCGTCGCCGGGACGAAGCTGCCGACCTGTGCGAGCAGGACGATCTGGGCGACCTGGCGCATGTACGTCGACTTCCCCGACATGTTCGGACCCGTGATCACCGCTACTCGGCGGTCGTTCGTCAGTCGGGCGTCGTTCGGAACGAACGACTCCTGGGTCCGTTCGACGACGGGGTGGCGACCGCCCTCGATATCGATCTCGAGTCCGTCCCGGCCGTCGCGCTCGAGGATCTCGGGTCGACAGTAATCGTACTGGGCGGCGACGGTCGCAAGCGAGACGAGCGCGTCCAGGGTCGCGACCGCGTCGGCGAGAGCCTGGACGCGCTCGACGTCCTTGGCGATCTCGCGTCGGACTTCGCGGAACAGTTCGTACTCGCGTTCGTCCGCACGCTGCTTTGCGCCGACGATCTCGTCCTCGCGCTCTTTCAACGCCGGTGTGACGAACCGCTCGGAGTTTTTCAGCGTCTGCCGGCGCTGGTAGTTCTCCGGGACCGCATCGAGGTTGGGGTTCGTCACCTCGATGTAGTAGCCGTGGACCGAGTTGTGTCCGACCTTCAGCGAGTCGACTCCGGTCCGTTCGCGCTCTCGCTGCTCGAGGTCGTCGATCCATTGCTCACCGTCGCGTGCGGTTCGTCGGAGTTCGTCGAGGTCGTCGTCGTACCCCTCGGCGATGATCCCACCCTCGGTGATCTCGATCGGTGGGTCGGTGACGATCGCGTCGTCGATCAGCTCGCGGACGTCAGCGAGCGGATCGAGTCGCTCGTGGAGTTCACACAGCCGGTCGCAGTCGGCGTCGGCGAGTTGCTCGCGGATATCAGGGACGACCGCCAGCGTGTCCCGCAGCGATCGCAGGTCTCGCGCGTTGGCGCGTTCGCGGGAGATCCGTCCGATCAGCCGCTCCAGATCGTAAACGTCCCGTAGCAGTTCGTGAAGTCGCTCTCGTTCCCGGACGCTTCGTTTCAGCTCCGCGACCGCGTCGTGGCGCGCCTCGATCCGGCTGGGATCGAGCAGCGGCCGGCGGAGCCAGTCCCTGAGTTTTCGGCCGCCGAGAGCGCTTGCCGTCTCGTCGAGGACGCCGACGAGCGTCGCCTCGTCCCGGCCGTGGACCGACCGTGGCTCGAACAACTCGAGGCTCCGCAGGGCGACGGCGTCCAACAGCAGGTACTTGCGGGGGTCGTATCGGGTGAGTCGTGTGATGTACTCGAGACGTTCGGTCGGCCCCTCGAGGTCGACGCCGTCGTCCCCATCTCGGTCGCTCCCATCGCCGCGCTCGCCCTCGTGTTCGCCGCCACGGACGTACTCCGCGTAGGCGAGCAAGGCCCCACAGGCTCGGATTTCGGCGTCGCTGGCGAGCAAGGTGTCGCGGTTTCGGAAGTACGCCGAGAGCTTCTCGCCGGCCCGCTCGCGATCGAACGCGCGGGCGTCGAACGGCGTGACCATACAGTCGTCGGGGACGGGATCGGTGGGCGCGTCGGGACCGACGACGGCCTCCGAGGGAGCGAAGCGACTCACTTCGTCCTCGATCGCCGATTCCGACGTCGAACTCGTCGCGAGGAAATCGCCGGTCGAGACGTCGAGTAGGGCAAGTCCCAGCGAGTCGCCGTTCCGGGCCAGCGCCGCGACGAAGTTGTTGTCGTCGCCGGCGAGCAGTTCGTCCTCGGTGAGCGTGCCGGGCGTGATCACCCGCGTGACCGCACGCTCGACGACACCCGAGGTCTCGCCGGGCTCTTCGACCTGGTCGGCGACGGCGACCCGGTAGCCGGCCTCGAGCAACTCCTCGATGTACGACTCGGCGTTGTCGATCGGAATCCCGGCCATCGGATACTCGCCGGTCGAATCCTCGCGGCTGGTCAGGGTGATCTCGAGCAGCCGCGCGGTGCGTTCGGCGGCGCCACAGAAGGTCTCGTAGAAGTCGCCGACCTGAAAGAGGACGATCGCGTCGTCGTAGCGGTTACAGAGATCGTGGTACTGCGCCATCATCGGCGTCAGCTCGTCGCGTTTCTCGGCCATCTCTGCGGGAGGGCCAAGCGCCGGATCCATACACGAACCGCGCCGTCGGATGCGGAAATAGCTTGCTGGATCGGCCGCGATCGGTCCGAATCGTCGACAGGTCTTGGCTCGTAACGTCGACTTCGAGAGGCGGAACACGCCTACTACAGCTGATAGGGATTATCGTAGCCAACCGCAGAATCTAACGCCCGTCTGTCGATGCCGTGTCACCGTTCGTCGGGGAGAAACTATGGACTCCTACGATAATCCCTATGAGACCGAGGACTCGCTCGCGGAGCCCCTTTCGTACGGATCGAGAAGCCCAGCTCGTTATCGTAGCCACTGAAAGTCAATACCGCTTTTCGCGCCCGCTGTTTCGTCGGTTGTCCGGAGATTGTCCGGATTGCCGGCTCGTTCGGTTCCGGACTGCTGTCCGCCAGTGTACTGTCGTGTCCACTTGTCCCATTAGCGCAATATATAGATATTTCACGCGACGGCCCTTCGTTCCACGTATGGAGAAAGTCTCTGTTGACGATGTCGAACCGGGTGCGTTTGGACGAGACGTCGATGTTCGTGGGCTGTCGGATCACCTCGGGACGAGCGACTTCTCGATTAATTATTTCCGGCTCGAGCCCGGCGAGAAGTTCTCGAAGATGGTTCACACCCACATGGATCAGGAAGAGGTATTCCTCATCGTCGAGGGGGAAGCGAAATTCGAAACGGTAGACGACGAGATCACCGTCGGCGAAGGTGAAGCGATCCGGTTCGCACCGGGTGAGTTCCAGACGGGCGAGAACGCATCGAACGGCGAATTAGTGGCGTATGCCATGGGTGCACCTCGCGACAGCGAGGACGTTCGCGTCGCCCAGGAATGCCCCGAGTGCGGACATGACAACATGAAAGCAGTTCCGGCCGACGATGGCTTTACACTCGTTTGTCCGGAGTGCGGTACAGAACTATAGCGCCGACCCGTCTCTGACGATCGTCGAATAGTGCTGTCCAACAGTATGCCTACAGGTGATCGTATGAACGGTAATGCACACCGATCGCACAGTCATCGTGCGATCGAGTGCTATTCGAATGCCTGCGTGTCTCCGCGTCGGTAGCGGTCGAGTCGTCGGTAGCCGTGGACGGTCGCGTCCTCGTCGAGTTCGATCTCGTAGCGGCCGATGATGTCCTGGGTATCGGGAACGGCCCGCCGTTCGACGACCTCGACGACCGCGCGCCAGCCGTCGTCGGTCGGCGCGATCTCGCTGACGGCGTCGAACTCGCGGCCGATGAGTTCGCCGGCCGTCGACTGGACGGTTCGCCGAACCGCGAGGACGCCCGCGATTTCGTCGTGGTCGGTGTCGGCTTCCGCGTCGACCGACTCGGGGTCGGTCTTCTCTTCGGCGGTCATATCGACCGTTCCGAGCTCTTCGCTTTGGGTCTGTGACTGGCTTCCGCCGGCTCCCTCGGTTTCCTGTTGTTCGTCCTGTTCGTCTTCGACTGTTTGACTGTCACTCACGGTTGGATCACTCTCGTCATGTTGGTAGCAGAAGTCGCCGTCCTGAGCCGGCCGCGAGCAGCGCTCTCCGTCCTCTGTCAGTGCCTTGCACTGCTCTTGGGCTTGCTCCGTCTCTTCCGTATCGGCTTCGGCCATTGGCTCGTGTCCTCGTCGGTTGTCGCTGCTTCTCCTGATCGTGGCGCCGCTTTGCACGGGGATCGAATCGAGTCAGAGCGACTCGGCGATCCGCGTTCGTAGCTGCGAGACGTCCTCCGGTCCCTCGCCGGCGATCTTCGGCACGAGGACGTCCATGAAGACGTCCGCGAGTAACTCGTCGCTGAACTCGCCGTTCTCGCCGTTGCCGGCGAAGACGGCCAGTCCCTTCGCCGCCGTGATGGCGGCCCGCGTGCCGACGACGAGATCGAGTTCGTCGCGCAGCGATCGCATCACCTCGACGATCCGCTCGACGTCCGCGTCGGCCAGATCGACGTGGGACTTGACGATCTCGCGTTCGGTCTCTGCGTCGTAGTAGTCGACGTGGACGCCGACGAACCGATCGAGCAGCGCGTCCTGCTGGCGGTGGACGCCAGCGTACTCGACGTCGTTCGAAGTCAGGATCGCCCGGAACTCCGGGCGAACGTCGATCGTGCGATCCGCGCCGCGTTTCCCCGGCCGCTCTAAGACGCCTTCCTCGAACACCGAGAGCAAGACGTTGTGGGCGGCGGGGTCGCTGCGCGAGAACTCGTTGTAGACGAGCGTCGCGCCCTCCCGAACGGCGACCGACAGCGGGTTGTCGACCCAGCGCTCGCGGACGATCTCGGTCTGCTTGCTGACGCCGCTGACGAATCGATCGTCCTCCGTGTAGCGCTCGCCGCCGGCGTGATCGCCGACGAGCGCGGCCGTGTCGACGGCCTCGTCACCGTTCAGCCAGACGACCGGCCGATCTCGCTGAGCGGCCGCCGACAGCGCAAGCGCCGTCTTCCCACAGCCCGTCGGACCGATCAGGTGAACCGGCTGGTCCGCCTCGAGCCAGCCAGTGATCCGCCGCCGAAGCGTGGCGACGGCGTCGGTCTCGACGAACGGCTCGGGGACGACGTCCTCGGGATCGGAGAGCGGACTGTCGCCGTTTCGTTCCCTCGCCGGCGCCTTGCGGGCCAGTTCTTTCTTCGCGCGCCGTCCTTCCTTCATGGAACGGTCGCTTCTGATTTTCCGACCTCTGACCTTGCGCTTGCGCGAAGAATCGTCGGCCATGGAGGGTTATTCAGTGGCGGACCTGGGTGACGATTCCGGACGTGGTTCGACCTCGAGCTCCTCTAGCTCTTCGAGGTCGCCCTCTGCGGTGGCTTGCTCAATTTTTGCGATCTCCTCCGCGTAGTGCAGGAAGGTGTCGACGGAGGCGACGACGACGCGGGCTTCGATCGTCAGGAGTTCGATCCCGACGACTGAGATACGCGCCCAGACGTCGATGACGACACCCTTGTCGAGGATGCGGTCCAGTACCTCCGCGAGACTCGAGGAGTCGGGTCGCCGACCTGATGTTGGTGCCATACACAGGTGGATTGCATCTTGCCTCGTAACACGGCTGGCGCTGCGACTGCAAGCCGCCGTCTCGAGACCGCTTCCGTCGTCTGGGCTGCGCCTGCAAGCACCACCATCACCCGTCGGGCGCCCGAATCCATCACGACGAGTTCCTCGAGTACCCGCTGGAGACGATCGCTGACGCCGAATCCGACCGCTTCCGTGTGGGTACTCGATTCCCGTTCCCATGATATCCGTCCGATCGATCCATCTCGAGACCACTGCCGAGGAACCGGGCCCGCGTTTGCGGGCACGAGCAGCGACGACTACGCCGTTCGATCGGCGGGTGATCGACCGATGACGAACCGGTACGTCTACGGCGTCATGGCCGACGAACCCGTCGAGTTCGAAACCGACGCCGTCGGCGGCGCGGACCGGGTCTATACGGTCTCGCATCGACGGCTCAACGCCGTCGTCTCCGACATCGATACCACAGATCCCGAAGAGACCGACGAGGACGCACAGCGACACGACGACGTGCTCCGGGAGATCATGGATCGGGACGGCGGGCGGACGATCGTTCCCATGCAGTTCGGGATGGCCTTCGAGAGCGATCGAGCGCTGAAGAACGTCCTCCGTGGCGCCAGACCGGCGTTCCGGCGCGCAATGAACGACATCGACGGCCGGATCGAACTCGGACTCAAAGTCGTCCGCGAGGAAGACGCCGACGTCGACGACGTGATCGAGGAGGCCGTCGCCGATCGCCTCGAACCCATCGCCGCCCAGTCCGTCCCCAACGACATGTTCAGCGATCGGCTCGTCCTCAACCGATCCTATCTCGTCGACCGCGACGACCGCGAGGCCTTCGACGAAGCGGTCGTCGACCTCGAAGACGAGTACGACGATCTCATGTTCCGATACACCGGGCCGTTCGCACCGTACAGCTTCGTCGACGTCAAGATCGGCGCCCAGCGATAACCATGTTCATCCTCGACGATCTCCTCGTTCGTCCTTTCGTCGGCATCGTCGACACGCTGCACACGATGGCGTTGAACGAGATGTACGACATCGACGCCCTCGAGGACGAACTCAAGGAGAACCAGTTGCTGTACGAACTCGGCGAGCGCTCCGAAGCGGAGTACCGCGAGCGAAAGGCCGAGCTAGAGGAGGAGATCGAGATCGCCCGCGACGTCCACGAGCGACTCACCAGCGGCCGCGTGGAGGTGAAATCCTGATGCCAACTGACGATCACACGCCCGACGACCGACGCGACGAATCGAGCGACGAGTACGACGACGGAGACGAGAAGCGAACCGACGTCCCGATCGACGATCCTGACGTAGCCGACGACGCGGACTCGGCAGACGACACGTCGGACGAGGTGTCGACTGACGATCCCGAGCCGTCGGACGACGGAGAAACGACCGATCGTGATCCGTCCGAGGGGCGCCCGAGCGGCCGTGTCGGCCCCGATACCGGCCCACGGACCGGCGCCGCTGACGACCGCGGCGACGATGGTGGTCATTGGCTCTCGAGTCTGCTGTCGGCCCTCGAATCGCTCGAGGGCGGCGACTCGTTGTCGGGGCGTCGCCGGAGCGATCGGACGGTCCTCGATTACGACATCTCGATCCGCTCGGGCGAGGACCTCGGCGACGGATCGCGGTTCGAACGAGGTCCTGCTGGCGGCGACGACGGTCGGGATCGGCGCCGGCGGGACCGCGACCGATCGCGCTCTAGGAGACGTCGATCGCCACCCTCGTCCGATCATCATCTGACGGTCCGCCGGGACGAGACGGAACTGCTGGTCACTGCCGACGTCGCCGGGACCGACCCGGACGACGTCACCGTCGGCTTCGACGATTCGACGCTCGTCGTCGCCGTCTCCGGCAGCGAACTCGACCGGATCGACGTCCCCTGGCGCGACCGCAACGCCGACGCGTCGATCAAAAACGGCGTTCTTACCGTCCGCATCGAACCGGCTTCGGCCGGGGACGGCGAGACGGCGAACGCGAACTCGATGAGCGAGACGGAGGACGACGATGAGTGACACGACGACCGGCGGGGAGGATTTCGATGCCCTGCTCGACGAGGCCGAGGACTGTCTCGAGAACGTCGAGGAGTGTCTCGGGGGCGTCGAGCGAATCGACGACCTCGACGACGATACGCTCGAGTCGGTACTGGGTGATGTCGACACGCTCGTGCGGGTCGTTCAAGAGACCAAAGAACTGCTCGAGACCGTCGACTTCAGTGACCTACCGGAGGCCGTCGAGGGCGACGAACTCCTCGCCGCGATCGAAGCCGGCGAGATTCCCGACGTACTGACCGACGAGGACACCGGCGTGACCGATCTCGTCGATTTCACGCAGCTGTTCCGGGCGATCAACCTGTTGAACGCGTGGAATGCGGCCGATATGGGCGCGCTCTGGCAACAGAAACGTGAACTCGAGGACGCCGTCGACGACCTGGCCGACGACGGCGAGGATGCGAGTATGATCGAGGAGGCCGCCGACACGGTCCGCGACGAGGACGACGGACTGGTTGGTGAGGACGGAGTCGTCGACGGCGATGGCGACCTGCTCGACGAACTGGACGACGTAGACGTCGAGCCCTCCCAAGTACTCGGCGATATCGACGTCGAGAGCGATCCCGAGGCCTATCAGGTCGCCATCCAGCAACAGGCGATGAAAGGCATCGACGCCTTCCGCTGGGCGTTGCTCGAGACCCACGAGAAGTTCGAGCGACTCTACGAGAAAAACCGCGAGAAGATGCGCCGCCAGGACACCAGCACGAACTCGCGGAATCCGACCGCGGCGGCGACGATCCCGACCGAGCGGGGCGATCTCGGCAGTGGCGTCCGTCACTCCACGGTGCCACAGCAGGTCAAACTCTCGACGGCACCCACCCGAAAGCGCATCTACGGCCGTCGGTTCGAGATCGAGCGGGAAAAACGGAGGCAAAACCATGACTGAGCGAACACAGCGCCGACGACTCGAGGTGAGCCAGCCGACCGATATCGCCGTCCGAAGCGGCCAGAGCGGAGGTGAGTGCGATGGTCGATGACTTCCAGCCGAGCCGCCAGAAGGCCGACCTCGCCGAGGTCGTCGAAATGTTACTCGACAAGGGGATCGTCATCAACGCCGACATCGCCGTCTCGATCGGCGACACGCAGCTGCTCGGTGTCCAGGTACGGGCCGCCATCGCCTCCTTCGAGACCGCCGCGAAGTACGGCCTCGAGTTCCCCGAGGGAACCGACATGCGCCGGGTCGCTGCGGCGGTCGACGATCCGGAAATCGCAGAGATGGAGCGCCCGCGGCCGGCGATCGATCCGACACGGAGCGTCAACGTGACTCCAGACGAGGCCTACGAGGACGGTTCGGACGGCGAGAGCGACGCTGAAACGAGCGGCGAGGCCTCGAGCGACGGCGGGAACGACGCCAGCTACGAGATGCCCGAGCGAGGAACGGCACACGTCGGTGCACGTCCCGACCCGGACCAGCCGACCAGCGGCGGGTTCGACCTGCTCAGCGACGATGACGACGAGAGCGATACCGAGAGCGACGAGCCGTCGGACGAGTCGGACGAATCCGATGAGACCGCGACGGAGGGCAACGACGCATGAAATCGATCGACGTCGGCGACGGCGAGGATGCACGACAGGGGCTCGTTACCCTCGTCATCACCGTCGTCGAGATCCTGATCGACGCACTCGAGCGTGAGGCGGTCCGACGCATGGAGTCGGGGAATCTCTCCGACGAGGAGATAGAGCGCCTCGGTAGCCAGCTCGCGTCGATCGAGGCAGAGATCGAACAGCTCAAGGAAGACGAGGGGATCGAGGAGGGCGTCGACGATCTTCGCGGCGACCTGGATGGGCTGGTCAACGACGCGATCGAGCAGCTCCAGGGCGACCCCCAGGCCATCGACAAGCCCGGCTACTCCGTGTTTGGGGGTGAGGAGCAGTGAGTTCCGAGCGCGCAAACGATCTCGAGGATCTCGAGGACGTCGACTCGCTCGAAGATCTCGAAGAGATCGAAGCGGCCGTCGAGGAGGCCGACCTCGACCTCCCCGAGTTCGAGGAGGGACGATACCTCTACTGTATCGTCCGCGTCGACGACGAGGACACGGCGAACGCAGCCCTCGAGACGACCGGCGTCGACGGGGAACCCGTTTCGGTCGTCGTCGAGGACGGGATCGGTGCCGTCGTCCACGAGACCGACGGGATCTACGACTCGGCTGATCTCGCACAGATCAGACGCTGGCTCGTCCGCCATCAGACGGTCGTCGACGAGGCCGGCGAGGCCTTCGGCACGCCGATCCCGTTCCAGTTCGACACGATCCTCCAGGGCGACGACACAGGTGTCCGCGAGTGGCTCAGCGAGGAATCGGACATGCTCGAGCGAGCGCTGTCCGAGCTGGCTGGCCACTGGGAGTATCGCGTCGAGGTCGTCGAGATCGATCCGATCGACGACGAGGCGCTGGTCGAGCACGACGAACGCCTCCAGAAGCTGGCCGATCGGATCGACGACGCCGGCGAGGGAACCTCGTTCCTGCTGGAGAAGAAGTTCGACCAGCGACTGACCGAACTGCGGGCGGCCCGCCGTGAGTCGATCACGAGCGATCTGCGGACCCGGCTCGACGACCACGCCCGCGAGGTCCACGCTCTCGAGCGGTCACCGAGTGCGTCGCTGGCCGAGGAGGTGACGGGTGGAAGCGAGGACGACGGCGAAACGCTGTGTCGACTGACCCTGCTCGCCCACGAGGACGACGAGGGTGCCGTCGGCTCGGTGCTAGACGACGTCGCGGACAACGACGGGTTCGAGGTCCGATTTACGGGTCCGTGGCCGCCGTACACCTTCGCGCCGGAACTGGGTGGCGACGAGGAACCGACGGACACGCAGATCCAGCCATGATGCCGAAAAAGAACGAGGAGACGCTCGTCGACGTACTCGACGTGGTGCTCCGGGACGGCGCCGTCCTCCGCGCGGACGTGATCGTCTCGGTCGCGGGGATCCCGCTGGTCGGGCTCAAACTCACGGCCGCGATCGCCGGTATGGAGACGATGAACGAGTACGGCCTCTTCGAGGAGTGGGACGTCGAACGCAGGCAGACGGCGATCACCCGCCGTCAGCACAAAGACGTCCGGCATCGAGAAGCGGATGGACTCGAGGAGCTCGGGGTCGGCAGTCGACACGAAGCGGATCGTCCCGTCGACCGGAACGAAGACGAAGCCACGTGAACGGTTCCGAACCGCACAATTGCCGTCTCTGAGAGGTGCGGCTGGCGTAACTGCTGATGAACTCGAGTGAAATCGAAGACCGCGACAGCGATACGGATCGAGACGGGCCGGGGGCGATGCTGCCGTCGAGAGTGGACGCCGGAGGATCAGGCGAACTTCGGCCGTTCGGTCGTGAGCTCGACATCGCCGGTGACGGTCTCGGTGTCTCGATCTTCGTCGTAGACGTACTGGCCGGTCGCGCCACAGAGCGTACACTCGTAGGTCTCTGAGATCTCGTTTATCATCTCGCCGTCTTCGAAGTAGACCCGGCTCTGTGTTATCTGCAGGAATTGGGCGGTCTCGCAGTTACTGCAGGTGATCATACTGGATCGATATCCCGGACCAGTTGTAGTTATCCGGCTTGTAACCGAAAGCGGTGATCAACTATGGGTTTCTTACCCGCCGTTCGAGACGTTTTCGTCGTGTCGCTCGAGTAGCGAGTGAACTGTTGACACGATCCGGTGGCTCGAGCGGAGTAACGGCCGTATAATCGCAAGACGTCGGCGGGGTCGCTCTCTATCGGGCGTTCTGTAGTAGTTGCCGATAAACCGGTTTCCGGGCGTCGTTTTCATCGAGTATCGGGTCACTTCTCGAAGCGGTTCGAGCCGGATTACTCTGCTCGTGGAACGTCGATTCGAGTCCCGGTTCGGGCGGCCTCGTATGCCGCCTCCGTCAGGGCCGTCACCCGGAGGGCATCGCGAGCGGTCGCCGGTGGGTCGGCACCCGATCGGACGCTCTCGAGGAAGGCGTCGGCTCGCGTCTGCTCGGTACGGACGTCGATGTACGGGTCGTACTCGCCCGCATCGGCGTCGATCTCCGTCAGTTTCCGCGATCCCCACTGGCGTCCCTCGAGGTAGACGGCGCCGTCGTCGTCCCAGCAGTGGACGTGTTCGCGGACCGATGGGGCGTCGCCGTAAAACGAGAACGTGCCGGTCGCGCCGTTTGTGAACCGAACGTCGAGGTGGGCGCGGTGATCGATCCGCTCGTCGTCGTCGTGAAAGTCCATGCTCGCCGTGACGGATTCGGGCTCGAGACCGGTCGTCCAGAGCACGCCGTCGAGGACGTGACTGCCGGTATCGTAGAGGAATCCACCCCCGGAGAGCTCCGGATCGAGTCGCCAGGTCCCCTGTGAGTCGTCGATCCAGTCCTGGGTGATCGATGCAGTCACCCAGTTTGGCGCCTCGTCGGCGAACCGCTCTCTTGCGGTCCGAAACGCCGTCTGGAGGTGTCGCTGGTAGCCGACCATCAGTGTCTCGTCGGACCGTTGTGCGCGCTCGGTGAGGTCGCGTGCCCGCTCGAGGTCGGTCGTCAACGGCTTGTCACAGTAGACGTGACACCCTCTCTCGAGGGCTGCAACGACCTGCTCGTAGTGGAGCGTATGCGGTGTTCCGACGAGCACCGCGTCGAGCGGCTCGTCCTCGAGCATCGTCGTGTACTCGGTGTAGCGCCGCTCCGACGGGACGTCGAACCGGGAGCCGACCGCTGTTAGTCCCTCGGTATCGAGATCGCACAGTGCCCGGACCGTCGCGTCCGCGTGGCGGTGGAACTGTTCGCCGACGGTCGTGCCGATATATCCCAGCCCGACGATTCCGATCCGTAGCGGTTCCTCGGGGGTGTCGTGCATGGCTCGGTAGCATGGCCCCCAGCCGTATCCCTCTACGGGCGTCGTGGGCAGGCCTGCGTGTCGGTTCCACTGACAGTCGCTCGTCCAGGTCAGATCCTCGCTTCGACCGGACGAGACGATAGCAACGACTGATACGGACTGCTGATACTGTCGGACAGCACGATTCGACGATCGGTCGCGAATTCGTGACCGACGTTGTACTGGCGTCTGACAGTACCAGTAGCTCTTCTGGAAGGGTGACCCAAAATCGATCAAAGACGACGCTGTAATCGCATTATCCAGTGCCTGTGAATGGTTTGAACTGTCTACGCTACTCCAAGTACCTGCATAACAATGGGTGGAACCTGCATTGTTCCGGATGCGGGGACGGAAGGCCCCGCCGGGTACACGCTCCACCGACACCACGACGCGCTGACCAGCCGATTGCGTGCGTTCGTGCCCGGATCGCTCGGAAGTGGACTCGCCCCCGCTTCGAGTTAGCTCATGTCTCTCACCCCAGGGCGGGTTCCCGCCCCCGCCCGGGCTTCAGCACAACTGTCCTCGAGCCGTCGTTGTCCCGACTCGTGACCGGTGACGGTCGAAAGACGTGAGTCGCTGCGTCGCTACTCGATCGTGACCCACTCGCCGCGAGCGTCGCTCTTCTCGATCGCTGCGAGGACGCGCTGGGCGGCCAGCCCATCCTGGAAGCTCGGCGCGAATTCGCTTCCCGACTCGACTGCGCTCAGGAACTCGTAGTTCTCGTGGACGAACGTATGCTCCCAGCCGA
The DNA here is from genome assembly GCF_030848565.1 of Natronolimnohabitans sp. A-GB9. GTDB lineage: Archaea > Halobacteriota > Halobacteria > Halobacteriales > Natrialbaceae > Natronolimnohabitans. The sequence continues at coordinate 273,679 of NZ_JAVDDV010000002.1, read as the reverse complement.
GTACGTGGCCCGGTGGCCACCAGTGATCGACGTAGGGGTCGTCTTCGTCGGTCACCAGAACCGTCTCGTAGCCACGATCGCCGTCACGGTGCAGTTCGAGTTCGTTCAGCCGCTCGAGCGAGAACCGCAGACTGCCCTCCGAGCCGTGGATCTCGATCGTGTGATCGTTCTTGTGGCCGGTCGCGAAGCGAGAGGCCTCGAGTGTACCCATCGCGCCGTTTTCGAACTCGAGCTGGGCCGAGTAGGCGTCGTCGACGGTCACGGCTCGAGTCTCGCCGTCGCTTCCCTCCACGGGACGTTCGTCGACGAACGTCTGCAGGTGGCCGCTGACGCGTTCCATCCCGCCCGCGATATCGTCGTCGCCGACGAGAAACCGCAGCAGGTCGACCGTGTGCGCACCGAGGTCGCCGAGTACGCCCGAGCCGGCCAGTTCTTCGTCGAGACGCCACGACCACGGCGCCTCGGGATCGACAAGCCAGTCCTGGAGGTACCGGCCACGGACGTGGCGGATCTCGCCGAGTTCGCCCTCGTCGAGCAGCTGCTTGGCGTACTGAATCGCCGGGACGAACCGGTAGTTGAAGGCACAGCCGGCGGGGACGTCGTCGCCGGCCTCGCGGGCCGCCGTCGCCATCGCCTCCGCATCTTCGAGGGTCGGTGCCAGCGGCTTCTCACAGAAAACCGGCGTTCCGGCCCCGAGGGCAGCGATCGAGGGCTCGGCGTGGATGTGGTTCGGTCCGAGGTTGTAGAAGACGTCGACGTCGTCGACGACGTCGGCCCAGTCGGTCGCCGTCGATTCGAAGCCGAATCGGTCGGCCGCATCGGCGAGTTCGTCCTCGTTGCGGCCGACCAAGACGGCCCGTTCGACGTCGGGCGCGTCCGGGAAGAACATCGGAAGTCGCGCCATGGCGTTTGCGTGAGCCTGTCCCATGAATCGATAGCCGAGCACGCCGACTTCGAGCGTCATGCGTATTCATTCACAATAGGTGTAGTTAGAGGTTTGTGTCATCCGACGCGGACCTGTGACCGGTCGCGCGGTCGGTCATACCGTCAGACAGCACTATTCACCGGTCGGTCGCACTACTGCGGCCGTCGCCGACGGTGACGGCCGCGAATTCGCGACCGACGGGTCACTGACTGCTGTCCGACAGTATCACTCGGCCCAGTAGGCCTCGCCGGGCTGCTCTCGGAAGAGGGCCCGCTCGAGGAGTTCGACGGCCTTTTCGAGTCCTTCCCGGGAGCTGGTGAGGGAGTCTTCGTGTTCGATGCTCAGAGCGCCGTCGTAGCCGACCATTCGAAGCGTCGAGACGACGTCTTTCCAGTGGTCTTCGCCGTGGCCGTAGCCGACCGACCGGAAGAGCCACGAGCGGTTGGGCTCGTCGTCGTAAGCGGTCGTATCGAGGACGCCTTTCTCGCGGGCCTGTTCCTCGTAGACCTTCGTATCTTTGGCGTGGACGTGATGAATCGCGTCGCGTTCGCCGAGATAACGGATCGCGTCGGTGATCGAGATCCCCTGCCAGTAGAGGTGGGAGGGATCGAAGTTCGCGCCGACTCGCTCGTTGGTCTCCTCACGAAGGCGGGCCATGCCGTGGGGTTCGTAGACCAGCATGTTCGGGTGCATCTCGATGGCGAGGTCGACGCCGTGGTCGTCGGCGTACTCCGCGAGATCCCCCCAGTAGTCGACGGCGACGTCCCACTGGTACTCGAGGGCGTCGTCGTGTTCGGGCGGCCAGGGGGCAGTGATCCAGTTCGGGACGTCGTCGTCGGGGCCGCCGGCGGGCAGCCCCGAGAAACAGGTGACCGTCCCTACCTCGAGTTGGGCGGCGAGCTGGATCGCTTCACGAAGTTCGGTATCGGCCGTCTCTGCGCGTTCTTCGTCGGGATGGAGCGGGTTGTTGTGCGTCGCCAGCGCGCTGATCCGCATCTCGTACTCCTCGAGGAGCGCGTGTAACTCCGCCTGTGCATCTTCGTCGTCGAGATACTCCCGACGGACGAGGTGGTCGTCGCCAGGATGGCCGCCGACGCCCGGTTCGATCGCGTCGACACCGATGTCCGAGAGGTACGTGAGTGCCCCCTCGAGCGATTCGTCCGCTAACGGTGGCGTGTGAACTCCGATCTCCATGCGAACCGGTAGCGTTCCCGCAGAGAAATAAATTTCTATCTTTGATAGTAAAAATAGAGCGGAGCCGTGTACTCAGTGTTTGCCAGCGCCGTCGAGCGTAACTGCCCGTCCCGTCTCGCTCGAGCGGTAGATACCGTCGACGATTCGCTGGACGGTCAGCGCCTCCGCGACGCTGGAGCCGGCGTCCCCGCCCTCGGCGATCGCGTCGAAAAACGCCGCCTGCTCGTCGGCGTGGGTGTCGTTCTCTCGAGTCTCGATGGTCGTATCCGCCAGGTGGTCGGTGCCGTCCGCACTCGCCGAGTGGATCGAGAGGTCGCCCGAGAGGAGGTCGAACGTGGCGGCGGCTTCGGTTCCGCGGACGACGAACTCGTGGGTCGGCGGTCGGTTCGTCGCCCACGCGACCTCGAGGCTGACCGTTCGGTCGCCGGCACACCGGATGAACGCGCTGGCCGAATCGTCGACGTCGAACGCTTCGGGCCCGGCGTCTTCACCCCACATCTCGAGGTAGGTATAGTCCTCGCGGGAGCCGAACTCGGAACGGGTGATCCCCGAGACCTCCTCGGCATCGGGGTAGCCAAGCAGGTACAGCGAGAGGTCGATGGCGTGGACGCCGAGGTCGATGAGCGCGCCGCCGCCGGAAATCTCGCGACGCGTAAACCACGAGCCACGGCCCGGGACACCCCGGCGACGCACGTAGTTGGCCTCGATGTGTGTTATGTCGCCGAGTTCGCCGCGCTCGATGCGGTCCGTGATCAGCTTCACGGCGTTTAAGAACCGGTTGTTGAACCCAACCATACAGACGCCGTCGGAGTCGGCCGCGGTGGCGGCGATCCGCTCGGCGCTCTCGACGGTGTGGGCAAGCGGCTTCTCCAAGAGGACGTGGATGTTACGCTCGAAGGCGTCGATGGCGTACTCCTCGTGGAACCGGTTTGGCGTGGTGATGATGACCGCGTCGACGTCGTCGTAGAGCGCGTGGTGGTCCTCGTAAACGTCGACGTCGTACCGGCGTGCGAACTGTTGGCGCGCCTCGGCCGAGACGTCCATCCCCCCGACGAGCGTCGCGTTCTGCTCGACGAGGCGTTCGACGTGGTGGTGGCCGATGTTCCCGAGGCCGACGATACCGGTTCGAACGGGCGTCGACGGCACGGTTATCGCACCTCCATCGGTCGTCGATCGATCGATCCCGTTCGTCGAACGGCGGTTCGGCGATCAGTACAACTGCTCTTCTTTCTCGGCTCGCTCATCTTCTTGTTGTTGGCGTCGTTTGCGTTTCGCTCGGTTGTGGCGATACTGCTTCAGTGCGGGGACGAACTTGTTCTTGACGTCGAGTGCGAACGAGACGATCCCGTAGATCCAGAAGAAAAACAGGACCGTCGCGCCGCCGTAGTAGACGATCGGAACGAGGTCACTCATGTTGGCCCCCCGAGTCGGCCTCGGCCGTCGCGCTCGCTCGCTTCGCCGACGGCTCCGCTTCGACCCCGTGGGTGATCGCCTCCCCCGAGGCCGTATCGAACAGGTGGAGTTTCGATCGGTCGAAGGCGACGCTGACCGCGTCATCTGCCTCGATCCGTGAGTCGGGATCGACGCTCATCAGCAACTGATTCGAGGCCCTCGAGGCACCCTCGTCGGACATCGTCTCCTCGTTTGCGTCGTCGAGTGCCAGATAGACGAAGATCTCGTCGCCCATCGGCTCGAGGACGTCCGACGTCGCGTCGACCGTCGACGACGCCGTCGCGAGCGACTCGGCCTGTGTGGCCGGGTAGATGTCTTCGGGCCGGATCCCCATCGTGACGGTGTCTCCGGGCGCGGCGTCGAGGTCGTCGACGTCGAACTCGAGGTCGAAGTATTCGGTCTCGAGGCCGTCTGTGGTCAGTTCGCCTTCGACGAAATTCATCGATGGCGATCCGATAAAGCCCGCGACGAACAGGTTCGCTGGCTCGTTGTAACAGACCAGCGGCGGATCGATCTGCTGGAGCTGGCCGTCGTTGACGACGGCGATCCGATCGCTCATCGTCATCGCCTCGGCCTGGTCGTGGGTGACGTAGATGATCGTCGTGTCGAGTTGTTTGTGGAGCCGCTGGAGTTCCGTCCGCATGTGGACCCGGAGTTTGGCGTCTAGGTTCGCAAGCGGCTCGTCCATCAGGAAGACCGCGGGCTCGCGGACGATCGCGCGGGCGATCGCGACCCGCTGTTGTTGGCCGCCGGAGAGCTCGTCGGGCATCCGATCGAGCATGCCCTGGAGCTGGACGACCTCGGCTGCCTCCTCAACGCGACGATCGATCTCGTCTGTGTCGAAGTCCCGGAGGCGGAGCCCAAACGAGATGTTGTCGTAGACGTCCATGTGGGGGAACAGCGCGATGTTCTGGAAGACCATCGCGACCCCGCGGTCTTTCGGTGGGAGGTTCGTGACCTCGGTGTCTCCGATGTGAATCGTTCCGCTCGTCGGTTTGGTCAGTCCAGCGACTGTCTCCATCGTCGTCGACTTCCCACACCCCGAGGGACCGACGAGACAGATGAATTCGCCGTCCTCGATCTCGAGGTTCATGTCGTCGACTGCAACGACGTCGTTGTAGCGTTTCGTGACGTTGTCGAGTGTTACTCGTGCCATATGTTGTGAGTGGAAATCGATTGGTAGCTACTCTTTGAGCGCTCCTGCGGTGAGTCCGCTGACGATCTTCTCCTGGGCGACGACCACGATGATCACGACGGGGATGACCCCGACGATGCTCGCGGCCGCCATCAGGTTGAACTCGGTCGTATACTGGTCCTGGTAGCTGAGGATCCCGCCGACCAGCGGCGACCACTGGTGGGGCTCGTTGCCAAGCGCCATGATCGAGCTGAAGAAGTACTCGTTGTAGACCGCGATGAACGTAAGCACCGCTGCGGTCGCAACGCCGGGTGCAGACAGCGGCATGATGACCCGAAACAGCGCGCCAAGCCGCGTGGTCCCCTCGACGCGGGCGGCGTCCTCGAGACCGTCCGGAATCTGCGCGTAGAACGTCGTGAGGATGAAGATGGCAAGCGGCAGGAACAGCGCGCTAAACGGCATGATCATCGATCCCGGCGTGTTCACCAGCCGCGGCGCTTCGAACAGCTCGATCCCAAGGAACGGGACCACGACGGCGTTCCCGAGGAACGCGTCGAACAGCGGAATCAGAAACGCCGCCGGGGGGAAGTACGAGATCATCAACACCGCGAGCATGAGCGGGCCACGGCCCGGGAACTCGAGGCGACCGAACACGTAGCCGGCGAGGCTCGCGATCATCAGGACGATGATCGTCGTCACGGTCGCGAGCACGAAGCTGTTGAACACGTAGAGGTGGAACGGAATCTCCTGGAACACCTCGACGAAGGCGTAGACGTTGAACTCCTGTGGGGTCGGCAGCGGGATGTCGAAGGGGAGCACCCCGATCGAGATCTCCCAGTCGCCCTGGAGGATCTGACTGTTCGGCGTCACCGCCAGCACCAGCAGCCAGTAGAACGGGAACAGCGTCGTCACGAGGAAAAAACCCGTGGCGACGTAAAACAGCGCCCGGTAGAGGCGATTGCGCTTTTCCGGCTCGGTGATGACGCCGCGGGTCCATCGCTCGAGGGGGCCGCCCTCGATGGTGGTCTTCTCGTGGTCGTGTTCGTTGCCAGCCATCTCAGAACCCCTCCTTGTACTGCTGGTAGATGACGATCGAGACGGCGATCCCGATGAGTCCCGCCGTCACGAACGCGATCGCGGAGGCGAGCCCGCGGCTCTGGTTGAACGTTTCGACGACCATACACGACAGCGACGGGACGGTGGTACAGCCGGCGGTCGCGTCGATCAACCCGTAGACGCGCATCGCGTCGATCGTCCGGAAGAGGATCGCGATCCCGAGCGTCGGGAGGACAAGCGGGAACGTGATCAGCTTGAACTGCTGCCAGCGGGAGGCGCCGGCGACGCGGGCGACTTCGTACAGGTTCCGGTCGATACTCTGGAGGCCGGCGAGGATCAGCAACGCCATGAACGCCGACGTCTTCCAGATGTCCGCGATGGTGATGATGACCAGCGAACTGAGCGGGTCGTTGAACGTGTTCGTGCCCGCGACGAGTCCGAGGTTTGCGAGGTACTCGGTCAAGAACCCGGTCTGTGGATTGAACATCAGATAGAACATCATTCCCTGGATGACGATCGGCACGGCCCACGGGATGATGACCGCGACACGAACGAGTCGGCGTCCGCGAAACTCCTGGTCGAGTACCAGCGCCTGGCCGAAGCCAATGATCGTCTCGAAGAAGACGCTCACGAGGGTGAAAATCAGCGTCACCACGAGCGCGCTTCGCAACAGCCCCTCGACGTGAACGAAGGGGAAACTCCCGCTGGTCTCGAGTCCGGGCAGGAACGTGGTGGTTCCCGGGAGTGCCGTGTCCGCCCCGCCGGTAAAGAGCGCGACGTAGTTCTCGAGCCCGACGAACTCCGACTCCGTCGCAGCGAGAATGTTCTGGTACAGCGACATCTCGAAGGTCCGCAACAGCGGGTACAACGCGATCGTTCCCAACAGGAGGAACACGGGCGTCAACAGGAGGTACGCAAAACCCGTCTCGCCGAGATTCTCCATCCAGCGCGTGGCTGTGACGACCGGGCCGGACCGCTCTGACCGAGTGACCTGGCCGGGCAGCTGCTCTTCGGTGCTCATCTGTTATCTGTCTTCGATGTCTTCGAGACTTTCTTGTAAGTCGGCGGCCGCGTCGTCCGGCGACTTGTCGCCGGAGATCGCGCCGTTTACCTCCTCGGCGATGTAGCTAGCCTGATTCGACCAGACGTCGGTCACCGGCCGCGGCATGGCGTTCTCGCCGGCGATGCGTAGGGTTTCCATGTACTCGCCGATGATCTCCATCTCCTCGGCCTCCTGGGACTCGAATAGCTCCGGCTTGGGCGGAAGCCAGCCCCAGATATCGAGCAGGCCGAGGTTGACCTCGTCGGTCATCGCCGTTCGGATGATCTCGAGTGCCGCTTCCTTGTTCTCGGCGTTGGGGTTGAGGACGATGTGCCAGCCGCCGAGTGCGGAGGTCGTGCCGCCGGCGCCCGGCTGAGCGGCCTCGTCTTCGGAGACTGCATACGGCATCGGCATGACGCCGTAGTCGTCGGTGCCGAGGTCCTCGCCCATCGCCGTGATGGCGAACGGCCAGTTTCGCTGCATGACGGCGTTCCCGTTGGCAACCGCGTCGAGTGCGCCCTGTTCTATCATGGAGGTGACCTCGGTCGACATGAGTCCGGTCGGATACTCCTCGAGCGTGTCCTCGTCGTGTTCGTCGGCGACGAACGTCCGGAGCATCCGCAAGGCGTCGACGAACTCGTCCTCGTCGATCGTTACCGGTCGGTCGCCGACGGGCCCGAACAGGTTCTCCTCGCCGCCGAAGTAGGCCCCGCCCCAGGAGGTCATGACCTCGTTCCAGGAACAGCAGGCGGTGCCCTCGTAGACGTCGAACTGCGAGGCCAGTCCGTAGTCGGCCTCGGAGCTGTCGACGATGTCTTCGGTGATCTCCGCCCACTCCTCCCAGGTCATGGGCTCGGTCGCCCACTCCTCGAAGTCCTCGTCGTCGTAGCCGGCCTCGCGCGCGAAGTCCTTGCGGTACTGCATCGTCGCGAAGTCCGGGAACAGCGGAACACCGTACAGATCGCCCGTCTCCGGGTCGCGTGCCGTCTCCGTGAACTGCTCGAAGTACTCCTCGTCGATGCGCTCGAGTTCGTCGTCGTCGAGTTCATCGCTCAGGTTGGCAGCGTGGCCGCGCTGGATGAAGACGTTCACCCAGCCGTTGTCCATCAGGAACAGGTCCGGTTGGGTCTCACCCGCCTCGAGGATGTTCGTGTAGTTGTCCCGGCGGGCACCGGTGTCCTCGTCACCAGCCTGGAACTGGAACTCGATATCCTCGTCCAGCCCGGCGTCGTAGAACAGGTCCTTGATCTCGTCGCCGACGTCGGCGGACGCGTCCGGATCGAACCCCCAGACGACGCCGTCGGCATCGGTTTCTCCGTAGATACAGCCGGCGAGACCGGTCGCCGCGCCGGTCGCTCCGGCTGCTTTGACGAACGTCCGTCGCGAGACGTTCGCGTCGATTCGGTCAGTTGCTTGTGAAGTCTTGTCACCCATATAAAGTACAATGATTGTTATTACTATTTATACCTGATGGTGTAGTACAACAGCCGTTGTTAACTAGAGATATTATCTCCGAAAACCGTGTCTGTTCACTCCTCGCTACTCTCTCAGCTGCTTTCCGGATCGCTACGCCACAGATACGGCTCTCCGAAATGTCGCGTCGAAAATAAATTCGAGAGCGCCGTCGTACGGATCGCTATCCGTCAGTACAACGGTCCGTCTCAGTCGATCGACTCGATCGTGAGTCGGGTCGCTTCGAGGTCCTCGAGCATCGCTCCCCAGCCGCCGACAGTGTAGCGCTCGTCGCCGGTCTCGAGCGTGAGCGAGGCCTTGCCTGCGAGCTGGGACAGCGGCGTGATCCGTTCGTCGTCGGTGGAGACGCCGGCGTACGTGACGTCGGCGATCGTTCCCCGTCGGGTCACCTCTCGGCCGGAGTCGGTTTCGAGGGCGTCGATCGTCATCTCGATCGTCGCACCCTCCTCGAGGAGGGGTTCGACGTCCCTGAGACAACGCCGGAGGTCGACGTACGTAATCGGCGGCTCGTCACGTCGGTTCGAGTGGATCGTCTCCTGGACCTCCCAGAGACAGGTCTGGAAGTACCAGTTGAAGACGTACGCGTGGGTTCGATCGTTGACGATGACGCCGTACTCGTTGGTCGACTCGCCGTGGGGCGCGAAACACGTCCGGGAGCGGTCGATCAGCGCCAGAAACGGCGACGGAACGCTCCGGTGTCGCGCTTCCGTACAGGCACGGGCGAGCGCGTCCGCCGAGGGGAGATCCATTTCGGTGTCGACCGACGGGACCAGACAGACCTTGACGTCGGCGCCGTTCTCACGGGCTGTCTCGAGGGCGTCCGCGAGCTCGTCGAACTGTGCGGGTGTCAGTCCGATCTGGACCTGGTTCGTGGCGGATCGAATCGACTCCTCGGCCTGGTCGAGCACCGTATCGAGCCGCTTGACGATGCTCACCTTGTGTTCCTCGATGTCCGGTCGGCTCCACCGATCCTCGATCTCGTCGGCCGCGGTCTGGAACCGATCCGCCCGCGAGCGCAGGTCCGCGAGCACTTCCGCCGGATCGTGGGCCCGGGCATGGAGGCTGTCCTGTTCGTACGTCTCGATGTAGCCTTGGTCCTCGAGTCCCCGGAGTACGTCGTAGATGCGCGGATCCGGAACCGAACTGGCCTGTGCGACGTCCGTCGCCGACGCGGAGCCGAGTTCGAGCAGCGTCACGAACGCGTCGGCCTGATACGGTGAGAGTCCCGCGTCCTCGAGGGTCTCGGTGAGTTCGTCGCTCTCCATTTCGGTCACCGTTTGCGGTTCGTTTCACGGCCGATTCGGGTGACGATCGGCGGCGACCGACGTCGCCGGCTGGAAGTCGATACAGGGTGTCCGGAAGGCGGCTCGTGGCCGTTCATCAGTTGAGAAATATAACACGCGTTGTAAAAACCTGTTGTCGCCACCGTACACTGAAGAGGATCGGAGCGAAACGAACGCCGTATGATCGACCTCTTCGACCGGCTCCGCCGGCCCGAATACACCGGTGAGAACCGGTGTTTCCCGTGTACGATCACGAACGGTGTCTTGCTCGCGGCTGTCGTCGGGGCGTTGGCGCTTCTGGGTCGACGCCTCGCTGCGGGTGTAGTCGCCGTCGGCGGAGCCCTCGCGATCGGGCTCCGCGGCTACGTCGTTCCGTACACGCCACGGATCGCGCCGTCGCTCGTCGCGGCGCTGCCGGTCGATCCGTTCGACCACGGCGTCCCAGACACGGCGGGATCGCTTTCGGACTCGAGTGCCGGTGCTGATGCTATGTCGGCGTCGCCGACCGGCGACGAGGTCCTCACTGCACTCCTCGAGGCCGGCGTCGTCGTTTCCGACGGCGGCGAGATCCGGCTCGATCCAGACGTTCGCGAGGACTGGCGCCGGGAGATGCGAACGCTGCGTGAGGCTGATCTCGCGGATCTCGCCCGGATTGCCGACCGACGAACCGAGCCGTCGGTCGCCGTCCGCACGCGACGGGGGTGGAACCGATCGGTACTCGTCCTCGATCGTGGCAGTGGCGCCCTCACGACGCTGCCTCGCGGCATCGCCGTCGCAGAGCTCGCCGCCGGACGCGCCCTCGAGCCCCACGTCGAGTCGGCTGCGATCCGCCGCGCCGCCGGCCGGCCGCTGCGGACGCTCCTCGAGCAGTGTCCGCTCTGTGACGGCGAACTGACTGTCTCGCGCTCGAGTTGCTGTGGCGAGGTGACGCCGGTCGGCGGGACGCCCTCGGAGAAACTGTTCTGTCCCGACTGCGACGCACGATTTTTCACGTTCGAAGAGCCGGAGCGCTAAGCGACACGGTTCGGTCTGTTGGTCGTCTGCACTCGAGTCCGAATCAACGGCTCGAGGACGCCGAAAATGGAAGCGTGTCGCTGTGCCATACAACTCGAGAGGGCGACCTACTCGAAACTACCCCGGTGGACGATCTCCTCGAGTGGTTTGCGGCCGCTTGGCTGTTCGCGTTCCCGGAGGTCTTCCGGCAGCGTCTCCGGCGACGCGCGCTCGCCGACCGCGAACATGGCTTCGACCGCGAACACCTCGGGGACGTCGAGTTCCTTGGCTGCACGCTCGTAGTCGAACCCAGCCATCCCGTGGACGGCCAACCCGCGACGAGCACCCTCGAGTGCGAGGTTCTGCCAGGCTGCGCCGGTGTCGAAGGAGTGTGTCGGTGCCGGTTCGCCGTTGTGATCGAACGTCGTCTTCGAGACGATGACGCCGAGGACCGCCGCGTCCGTCGCCCACGCCTGATTTCCTTCGAAGAGCAGGTCGACGAACGTCTCCCACTCCTCGTCCTCACGCGTGGCGTAGACGAACCGCCAGTGCTGGTTGTTGTACGCCGAGGGCGCCCAGCGCGCGGCCTCGAACAGCGGGCGGATCTCCTCTTCCGGGAGGGGTTCGCCGGTCATCGCGTACGGCGACCAGCGGTTGACGAAGAGGGGTTCGACGTCGCACTCGGGGTCGCGGTGTTCGGCGGCGTCCTCGTGGAGACTGTGTCGATCGACAGGGGACTGTTGCATCAGTTCCCGGTAGGGACAGGAGCTATGTATGTATTTTTAGACATTTGGGTTACCAGGTAACAGTCACGTCGTCGATCCGTGTGCTCATTCCCCACTTCTACGAATATATACAATAGTATCGTAACTAAAGTAAAGCGAACGTTTCTACTACGAACTGTTCGGATCGCGAATAGAAGTCGGGGCCGGCACAACCGTGGTTCGTCTGCGTTGTGCCGAGAAACCGTTACAGGTGTCCGTCTCAGTCGTCGGCCGGTGTCGGCGTCTCGCGTTCGATGTCGATGTTGCCCGCGTCCAGATCGGCTTCGACGTTCCGAGCCGCTTCGACCATGTTCTCCATCTTGCCGTAGGCGACCTCACGGGGCAGCAGTTTCACGCCACAGTCGGGCGAGACGACCAGCTGCTCCGGTGGGACGACCTCGAGACCCTTCTTGATGTTTTCCTCGATCTGCTCGACGGACTCGACCTCGGCGACGTGGACGTCGGTGACGCCGAGTGCCAGATCCGCGGTGAACTCGGGATCTTTGAAGACGTCGAGCTGGTCGTAGTCGCCGTTGGCGAGCTCTAGGTCGAACTCGTCGACGGGGAACTCGAGGATCTCGGGGTAGATCCGGGAGTAGTCACCGTAACAGACGTGCAGACCGATGCGGACCTCCTCCGGGATGTCGTCGACGATGTGCTCGAGTGCCTCGCCGACGATAGCGTGGTCGTCGGGCGTGGTCGCCAGTGCGGGCTCGTCGATCTGGATGTAGCGAGCGCCGGCCTCGACGAGTTTCTCGATCTCCTCGTTGACGAGGTCGGCGAGCGCGTAGGTGAGTTCCTCGTCGTCCTCGTAGGCCTCGTTAAAGGACCAGCTGGCGAGCGTGTAGGGGCCGGTGATCGGCACCTTCACGGGACGGTCGGTGGCGCTTGCGGTGAACTCGTACTCGTCGACGAGCCAGGAGTCGGTGTACTCGACGTCGCTGACGACGCTTGGCTTGTCGAAGTAGTTGTGGCCCCAGACCTTGACCGGGCCGTTGAACTCGTAGCCCTCGATGCGGTGGGCGAAGAACTCGACCATCTCGTTGCGCCGCATCTCGCCGTCGACGACGGCGTCGAGTCCCGCACGCTCGTGTTCCTGCGTGATCAGGCGGGCGGCGTCGTCTTTCGCTTCCTGCCAGTCCTCTTCGTCGAAGCCGTGGTCGGGGTCCTCGTAGAGCTCCTTCGCGCGGTTGAGCCACTTGGGCTTGGGGTAGGAGCCGACGACGGTCGTCAGCAGGAAGTGGTCGTTGTCGTGATCCTCCGGTCGGAACTGATCTTTGTTCTCGTTGCTCATGCTGCTTTCACCTCCGCGAGTTCAGCGGCTTCGGCAAGGACCTCGAGTTTCTCCTCGAACTTGCCGTAGGGCAGGTAGAACGTCTCCGTGTTCGTGGTCAGATAGACCGTCTCGAATTCGGTAACCTGCAGTTTGTCTTCGACCCACTCGACGCGGTCGCGAATCGCCTCGGGGTCCTCGACGAGCGTGTTCTGCCCGTCGGCGAGCCCGAGTGCGGCGTCGTCGGTCGCACCGTACTCCTGGATGTTGTAGAGGTTGTCGTCCTGGTTGGCGACGAAGTCGAAGCCGACCGCGTCGATGTCGGCATCGAGCAGGTGGGCGTAGACCTTCTCCTCGAGTGCGCCCCAGTAGGGCTGGACGACGACGTCGGCGTCGACGGCGGTTGCGACCTGATCGATCGCTTCGCTCGCGCGTTCGTCTTGGCCGTCCTCGGGAGCGTTCTCGACGAGCGAGGGTTCGAGGAGGAACAGCGTCTCGACCTCGGGGAAGGCCTCGGCTTCGGCCTCGAGGAAGTCGGCGATAGCGCCGAGGAACTCGGCGTCGTCACCGTACTGTTCGTCGGTCGCGAGATCAGCAAGCGAGTACGGACCCGGCAGAACCGCCTGCAGGTCGCCGTCGGTCACCGCGGCCGCGGACTCGAGTTCGTTGGCGACGTCGCCCGAAGCGTCCAGTTCGCCCTGGACGACGGGTTCGCGGTAGAAGTTATTGTTGTCGTAGTAGCGGACGATCCCGCGCGTTTCGACGTTGTCGTGGACGGCAAGCGGATGCGCGAGCATGTCGTCCCAGCGCAGCTGGCCCTCGACGATCCGGTCGAGACCCGCCTCCTCCTGGACGCCGATCACTTCTTGGCGGGCCTCCTCGTAGGCCGCCGTGATCTCTTCGCCCTCGTCGCCGCTGATGAGGTCGTGTTTCTGGTGTCCCTTCAGATCCGAAAGATCGTCTTTCGCCCAGTCCGGAAGCGGATACAGCCCCGGCGTGGTCGAGACGTACTCAGTCATCGTAGACCTGGCTAGGCTATACCGACGCTTAATATTTTCCATCCTCCGTAATACACTACAGTAATTTTTGCAGGTTCTTCCGATCTCGACGATCGATTCGAGGTAGCTTTGCACACGGAACAGTTGGCGTGTTAGGCCGATCGAGAACCGTGGATCTACCGGACCAGTTTCAGCACCGTCAGCGTCTCGAATGGGAACGACTCGTCGGTGACGGCGACCGCGCTGAATCCGTGTTCGCCGGCCTCCTCGACGACCTCGTCGACGCCGGTGAGGCTACTGACGAGCACGTAGACGGCGCCGTCGGGTGCGACCACGCGGCCGACCGACTCGAGGAAGGGATCGATGACGGCCCGACCGTCCTCGCCGCCGGACAGGGCACGCTCCATCCAGTCGTCCCACTCGTTGTCCGGATCGGTCGGCAAGTACGGCGGGTTGAAGACGACGGCGTCGAACGCGTCGTCGGCGAAGGTGGCGACGAGGTCGGCACGGACGACCTCGAGTCCCTCCTCGCGAGCCTGACGAACCGCGTGCGGGTTCAGATCCGCGGCGACCACACGGGCTGGCGTCTCCGCGTCGATTCGACTTGCCACGTAGCCCGACCCGGTTCCGACCTCGAGGACGCGATCCGTCTCGTCGGCGTCGGCGAGTCGTTCGCAGGCGGCGTCGGCGAGCAAGTACGAGTCTTCGGCTGGCTGGTAGACGTCCGTATCGACGTCACGTTGCTCCTCGAGTCCCATCTAATCGTCCTCCGTAGGCATGTTTGGATTCGTCTCCGTGGTTCGGTCGGCGGAATCGTTGCTCTCTGCGTGTGCTCTATCGCTGCTGATTCGGAAGCCGCCGGTCTCGGCCCGACCTGACAGTTCCCGTTGCGGATAGGGGATCGTGATGCCCGCATCCTCGAAGGCGGACTTGATCTCGTGGATCGCGGCCGTTCGGGCGCGCGTGTATCGCCTGGCGCTCGGGTTGTCAATCCAGAACCGAACGCCGAGGACGACCGCCGAGTCCCCGAACTCCTTGGTCACGACCTGTGGCGACGGCGCGGTCAACGGGGCGTCGAGTTCTTCGACCGTCTCCCGTGCGAGGTCGGCGGCCCGTTCGGGGTCGCTCTCGTAGTCGACGCCGACGTCGATCTCGACGCGCAGACGGCCCCGCTTCGAGCGGTTGGTCACCATACTCGAGGAGATGACGTCGTTCGGGACCATGATGTACTCGCCGTCGAACGACTGGATGCGGGTGTTGACGATCGAGATATCGGTGACGATCCCCTCGTAGCCTTCGACTTCGATCCAGTCGCCGATTTCGAAGGGGCGATCGAACATTAGAACGAATCCCGAGAGGACCGTCCCGAGCGTCTGCTGGGCGGCGATACCGACGACGATTCCGAGGAACCCTGCCCCGACGAGCAGTCCACCGAGGTCGTCGACCCAGACGCCTGAGATCACGACCAGCGACACCGACCAGATGATCACCTGCGAAACGCGGTGGGTGATCTCGCGTTGGTGGTCGGTGACGGCCGACGCCGATCCTAACACTTCGTTCAGGAGGCGCTTGACGAACCGCGTGAGGATGAGCGTCCCAATGACGAGGATGAACGTCACGGCCGCCTGGACGATGACTCCCTCGCCGAGACCGAGTTCCTCCGAGTAGACCGTATAGATGTCGTCGGTCAGCTCCCAGACGCTCAACACGACGGTCAACGATAGCACACAGGTGCCGATGAGGATCGCCGTCGACAGAATATCGCTGTACAGTGGCTTGGTGCGCTCGTTTAGCCACCCCTGAATGCGACGGTAAGACAGCAACACGGCGAGCAGAAAGCCGACTGCCGCGATCGTCATCGCGATTCGGAAGTTCGTCCCGAACGCGTCGGCCAATCGATCGAGCGCCGCCAGAAGTGTGGACATGATCTGTCTCGTCTCTCGAGCGAATGGGCCGTGCAGCTATGAGTATCCGTCGGTCGCTACCGGGACTGTGAGCCGTTCTCGAGGCACTTCTGCTGAACGGTGGTTATCGACGCTCCCGCCGGTCACTGGCCGTCGCCGGGTTCGCCAACGTCGGCCGCGAGCCGTGCCAGCGCGGCGAACTCCGCCGGTGCCATCGCGTCTGCCCGCTTTCCCAGGACGTCCTCGTCGGCCGCCTCGACGACCGCGTCGGGGTCTTCGAGCCCCGAGATGTGGGCCGTGTTCCGGATCGCGTTCCTGATCGTCTTCCGCCGCTGGGTGAACAGCGCCTTGACGAACCGCAGGAAGAAGTCCTCGTCGTCGACGTCGTACTCGGGATCGCGGGGCTCGAGTCTGACGACTGCGCTCTGGACGGCCGGCGGCGGGGAAAACGCCTCCTTGGGAATCGACTCGACGAGTTCGACGTCGGCGTAGTGTTGGGTCGACACCGAGAGCCGGCCGTACTCGCTGGTGCCGGGCTCGGCGACCATCCGCTCGGCGAACTCCTGTTGGAACATCAAGACGAGCGGCCGCCCCTCGGGCAACAGTCGAAAGGTGATCTCACTCGAGACGCCGTAGGGTAGGTTCGAGACCGACGCCGTAAAATCGGGCAGGTCGGCCTCGAGGGCGTCGCCTTCGATCACCGTCAGTCGATCGGCGTCGATCTCCTCGCGGAACTCCTCCTGTAAGAACGCGGCGAGTTTCCGGTCGCGTTCGACGACGGTCACCTCGTCGGCGATCGAAAGCAGTCGGTCGGTCAGTGCGCCCGTCCCGCCGCCGATCTCGAGGACGTGGCTCGTGTCGGCATCGAGCTCCTCGAGGTAGGTCGGCAGTCGGTCCAGAACGCGGTCGTCGACGAGGAAGTGCTGGTCGCGATCCGGATCGCCGCGGACGCCCGCCCTGGCGATCAGTGCGTCTGGGTCTCTCATTGCCGCCGCTTGGGCCGGGGCCGGTGTAAACGCACCGTCTTGGGGCTCGCGGACGTCTCCGTTCCATCGTGGACGCCCGTCACGGGAGACGGGTACCCGCTGCGAGTACGAGTGTCGAAACCATCGATACCATTTCACACCCTCTTCCTGAATGTAGAGATAAGGAAACTGTACGCCCGAGAATGGATCGAAAACCCCGTCGAGCGGCGACGGGGCAGGGACGACCGCTTACTGCTCGTGTTCTTCGGTCTGTCGGCCAACGAACGTCTGGTATTTGAGGTCGTCGTCACGTAACTCCTCGAGGATGCGTTCGACGAGGATCTCGTCGGGATCGTGTAGTCCCGAGACGCGCTCGGAGAGCTCCTCGAAGCTCTCGAAGGGTTTGCGCTTGCGTTCATCGAGGATCCCGTTGCGGAGCTTCTTCCCGATTCCCGGCAGCAGGTTCAGCTGGTGAAGCCGCAGCGTGATCGGCTGGGCGTCGTTGTAGAAGTCGACGAACCGCTCTTCGTTTTCCTCGACGAGATCGGCGACGACGTACTCGAGTTCCGACTGGGCGCCCGAAGAGAGGTCCTCGTAGTCGACCCGTCGTGCTTCGGTGACGACCTCGCGCGCTTCGGACGGCGCGATGACGACGTCGCTACCGATCGTCAGCCGTTCGTCCTCGTCGAAGGCGACCTGATAGAGTTCGAAATCCTCGGTCTCGAGGGCGTAGCCGGCCGGCGACTTCTCGTACTGCGGACGGCTGTCGTCCGAGAGCCCGTGTGCGAGGTAGTCCAACACGACTGCGCGACGGACATCCGTCCCGTCGCTATCGGATTCGGTCATTGAGATAACCATACGGCGACGGCGTACTTAAAGAGTCGGCCCGCCGTCAGGCGTACTTCGCGACGACGTCCAGGATTTCGTCGAGTTCGTCACCGGACAGCGAGTACCGTTGCTGTGCGTACACCGAACGGAGTTCGTCGCGGTTGCGCGGTAGGAGGTTGGCGATCTTGTACGCCGTCGGCTCGTCGACCTTCTCGAGGTCCCGTAGGTCGTCGACGAGCTCCTGTGCTTCCTCGGGCTCGAGGACGGCGAACCGGTTTGCGTGTTCGATCGCGCGGGCGAGCTCGTAGGGGAGCTCGCGGTCCTCGTCTAACGCGCGTTCGGCTTCGATGTCGGCGAGCAGCTCCTTCGTCTCCGAGACCGTCAGGAACTCCTCGTCGACGATCTCCTTGAAGATCGTCATCCTGGCTCAGATCCGGGACTTCTCCTGGTTCTGGGCACGCAGGTGCGCGGCGGTGACGATCAGGGTCTTGTCCTTGCCACCGTCGTTGATCTGCACCTTGAAGGCGTCGCCCTGTTTACCGACGACTTCGCCGGTCAGTCCGTCGAAGCGCGGGTGGAATCGCCCCTTGTGGACGCTTGGGTCGATCTTGAGGTGGACCTTCTCCCCTTCCTCGTACTCCTGAATCGCTCGCTGTGGCGCGGAGGTGCCACGGTCTCGCGGATCGTTCGACAGCTTGCCTCGAGTTCCCTGACGAGGGCCATTAGAGTTCGGCATAGTCGTACGACCCCCTTGACCGGTGACGGTTATAAAACGCACGTCTTCGCTCGACTCGCTGTCCGAAGCGGCTGGACGGACAGCCATTTCGTTCTGGGGACGGACGACTCGAGTATGCAGGAAGACGAACGCGACGTAGGCGTCCACACGCTCCCGTTTACGATCGAGTACGATGACCGCGAACTCACGATCACGCCGACGGTCGTCGAGACGGAACGCGGGCTCGTGTTGATCGACGTCGGGCCGGCAGGGGCCGTCGACGCCGTTCGCACGCACCTCCGGTCGCTGGGCTACGAACTCGAGGATATCTGGCTCGTTCTCCTCACCCACCACGACCGCGACCACGTCGGCGGCCTGGCCGAGTTGCTCGAGTCGGTCGATGCGGTCGTCGCGACCCACCGTGAGGAGGCGCCGTACGTGACCGGCGAGCGTGCGCCGATCAAGAGCGACGGCGACCGATATCCGTCGGTCGACGTCGATCTGGAACTCGTCGAGGGGGTCCAAATCCCGACGCTCGCGGGGTCGATGGAGGTCCTCGAGACGCCCGGCCACACGCCCGGTCACGTCTCGTTGCTCTTTCCCGACGACGGGCTGTTGCTCGCCGGGGACGCGCTCGTCGCCGACGGCGACGAACCGCTATCGGGACCGAAGCCGGCGTTTACTGCCGATATGGATCGCGCACTCGAGTCCCTCGAGGCGCTTGCGGACCGGGGGATCGAACACGTCGTCTGTTATCACGGCGGCTACGTCGACCGCGGCAGCGACCGGATCCGAGAGATCGCTACGAACGGAGAATGACATGTAGTCACGAAGGCTGACTCGAGCGGGGCTCGGCCGTCTCCATGTACAGTCGTCATACCTGATCCAGTCGCTACTCCGGCGTTAGCCTGAGGATGGGTGCATCGGCGTCGTCGACGGCGACGAAGAGGGAGCCCGTCTCGGGGGCAACCGCCACGTCGCGGATTCGAAAGCCGCGGTCGGCGAGCAACCGGTCGGCTTCCTCGACGTCGGTGCCGTCGACGGTGAACCGACCGAGATACTCGCCGGCCAGATTCCCGACGAACAGGTCGCCTTGCCAGTCGGGAAACGCGTCGCCGTCGTAGAACGTCATCCCGGCTGGTGGGAAGCCACCGGTCGTACACTCCCAGTAGTAGACCGGATCGACCACGTCGTCCCGATCGTGGGGGTCGTCGCCGACGGGGTCGTCGGTCCCGTACTCACAGCCGGTGTGGGCGATCGGCCAGCCGTAGTTTCCGCCCGCCTCGATCACGTTGAGCTCGTCGCCGTCCTCTTCGCCGTGTTCGCTTTGCCAGAGCTCGTCGGTCTCGGGATGGACGGTCATCCCCTGGGCGTTGCGGTGGCCGTAGCTGTAGATCGCGTCCGCGGCGTCGTCATCGTCGACGAACGGGTTGTCCTCGGGGATCGAGCCGTCGGGCTCGAGACGGAGCGTCGCACCGAGTTCGTTCGTCAGGTCCTGTGAGACGTGGTCCGGACCGAAATCCTTGAACTGGCGGTCACCCGTCGTCACGTAGACCGCCCCGTCCGGACCGAAGACGACGCGGGAGCCGAAGTGGCCGTCGTCGTCGACAAACGGTTCGGCCACGTAGAGCTCTTCGAACGACTCGAGCGTGGGATCGTCGGGCTCGAGGCGGCCGCGGCCGAGATGTGTCGCCGACTCGCCGTCGTCGTTCGTCGCGGCGTAGGTCAGATACACCCACGGCTCCGCCTCGAAATCCGGATCGAGCGCCACGTCGAGCAGACCGCCCTGTCCCGCCGCGTACACGTCCGGCGTGCCGTCGACGGATTCGACGGTCCCGTCGTCACGATCGACCAGACGCAGCCGTCCCTCACGCTCCGTGACGAGCAGCCGGGCGTCGTCCGGGAGAAACTCGAGGGCCCAGGGATGGACCAATCCATCGGCCACCGTCTCGACTTCGCCGGGGAACTCCTCGTCCGACAGGAAGCCCGTACAGCCCGCGAGGGAGAGCGTTCCTGCTGTCACGCCGGCCGCCAGTAGAGATCGCCGGGTGTGTTCAGGCGTAGGAATGGGGACTCACCGTCGGATACTAGCCCGCGAGACCACTTGAACGACGGCCTGATATCCGTCTTCGTCCCCGCTCTCGTCTGTCCGTTTCATACGGACTGCTGTCCCACCGATCCCCGACCCCGTCCTGGCGATCGGCGGTCAGTGACGACAGGAGACCGTATCACTCCTGGACGACGTGTCCCTCGAGGTAGTTTCGCGTCTTGTCGGTGGTCGACTGGGTGCGTTTGAGGAACGTACAGACGCGGTCGCCGTCCTCGCGCCGGTCCGCTTCGATCTCGAGTTGGAGGCCTTGTCCGCGGAGATGCTCGAAGAGGACGTCGACCGTCTCGGGGCTGGCCCGGACAGTGTGACGTTCGCCGACGACCTCGCCGTCATCGACGGTTTCGATCGTCTCTCGCATCGAGAGCAAGATCGCTTCGCCGAGTTCGTGGGCTCGCTCCCGGGCGACCGCGTCGGATTCGTTCCACTCGACGGCCTGGAACCCCTCCCGGATGAGGCGTCGGAACATAAACGCCTGCCCGTAGTCGAAGGGAAGCGAGAACGCAAACTCGAGGTCGTCCTGGTTCGCTGCCGACGTCGTATATTTAAGTTGGTCGACACCTTCGGGTGATTTCATCACGACTCCCTCTCGACCGTCGTCGTCGAGGGTCTCGACGATCTCACGAACCTCGTCGGCCGCGGTTTCGATCTCGTAGCTACCGAACAGCCGCGTCTGCGGGATCTCGAACCGTTCGTACCGCTCGCGGCGCTCCTCGACGGGCAGGGGGTCGCCGGACTCCCGGTCGCGCCAGTCGAACGCCCGAAACGCCAGCGAATCGACCTCCGGATAGTCGTGGGCCGTGTATGGGTTCTCGGGACCGATCATCTCGCCACAGACCATCGCCTCCGGGTGAGTCTCGAAGAGAGGCTCGAGGTCGACCAGCCGCTCGATAATTCGGGTCGTAAACGGACAGACCATTCCGCTTCGGGAGAAGGCAAGCTCCTCGCCGTCGATTCGCGCTATCCGTACGTTGTAGCCGTTTAACTTCTCCTCGACGGCGATCCGATCGGCGACCGTCGAGAACCGCTCGGGGATCCCGTCCGACAGCACGAGCGTTCGGGGGACCTTCGGGAAGCCGCGGACGACCTCGCCGTCGATCAGGACCGTCCCGCGTTCGACCCCCCGGCGGTAGTCCGGGACGTGGCGGTACTCCAGTCCGTCGTAGTTTCGCTCTTCGAGATGGTCCTCGAGGGATTCGAACGCTGACTCGCCGATCCCGAGCAACCTGTGGTACTCCGTCCCATTCATAGGGCCGACCTACGACGCGCCGATGGAAAAAACGCGTTCCCACGAACGCGGACGTCGGTAGCTGACGGTGGCCGGTTCTCCTCGGGGTCCCGAAGCGGAATTCTCATCGGTGTTCGGTCCCAACGGCCTGCCAATGCGACTCGAACTTCGCGTCTGCCAGCACTGTCTCGAGGGCGACGACGGTCACGGCGGCCACCAGAAGTCCCAGCTCCTCGAAGACATGGTCAAGTGTGCCGAAGTGATCCAGGAGCACAAGGACGTCCTCGACCTCGAGGCCGTCCACATCCGGAAGGTTCGGGACGACGAACAGGGGAAGCCGGAGGCGTTGCCCGTCGTCGCCGCGACGATCCAGAACGACCAGATCGTCCTCAACGACACGCAACTCGTCGCCGAAGGTCAGGACGGAAACATGCTGTTGTACGCAAACCCCGACGATATCCTGACGGTCCTCGCTGGCAACGTCGACGAGATCAGTAAGGCCGTCCCCGGCGACGTCTCCGTCGAACTCTCCTCGATGGGTGCAGAGATCATCTCCGAAGCCGGGTTGGGTGCCGATCCCGAACGCCAGCCTGATCCCTAACGTCCCACCGACGGTCCACTTATTTCCCCGTCGGGAACGAACGTCACGCCATGGCAACCGAGGCGTTCAAACAACGGTTCGTTCTCGACACCTCGCTGTTTATCACCGACGAGATCCGCCGAGACGACGAGTCCCTCGAGGACGCCGTGCTCCGCTTACTCGAGTTGATCGCCAACGCCCGACTCAACCTCGGCATCTCCTGTTACGTGCCGCCGACGATCCACGACGAACTAACGACGATGCTCGAGGCACGCGACGTCGACGACGAGATCTACTCGAAACTCAACACCTGGGTGATCCGTAAACACCCCAACCGATACGAAGTGTCGGTGCCCGCAAACGTCGTCTTCAGCTTCGTCGATGAGATGAGCGATCGTGTCGATCGCGGCCTGCGAGTCTCGGAGAAGGCCGTCCGCGAGGTCGAGGAGGCCGCCGACGAACCGCTCGAGGACCACGAACACATGACCGAGATCGACGCGATCGTCTCGGACCTCCGTGAGAAGTACCGTCGGGCGATGCGGACCGGTGTTCTCGACTCCCGCGAGGACTTCGATCTGCTGATCCTCGCCCGGGAACTCGAGGCCGGCGTCGTCACCGAGGACAACGGAATCATCGACTGGACCGAGGACTTCGGCCTGCGGTACATCCGCGGCCGGGAGTTTCCCGACCTGCTCGAGCAGTATCTCACGGCGGTCGATTCGGAATCGAAGCGGACGATCGAGTGAACGGACCGCCCTCCGTCGTACGGATTGCTGTAACTACCGTCCCAACCGAACCTGTTCCCACACCGATCGCCCGGCGCACGGGTCACGCCGGTCCCCGCCAGCCAGTTCGCGAGGCTCGCTCCGGTGGGCACGTCGAACGCGCTCCCCGCGCGCGATCGGGTATTACTGACGTCCAGTGGCGACGATCTGTACCGCCAATCGCGGCCTCCGTCCTGATGATGTGACTGCAAATCATGGGATGTGTTGTCTTCGGATCATAGTTTGGGTGTTTGTCAATATAATATTGGTCTCACTCCTCATGCTTGTACGTAATACCTGTAACTCTTGCAGGGTTGCCCAGTCTTATCACCCGACCAGCGGCTACGGAATGTCGTGAATCGACGAGAATATCTTCTGAACGGTATCGGTGCTGCGTCTGCAGTCTCACTTGCCGGTCTCGCGGGCTGTCTCGACGATGGGCAGGCAAGCGGCGAGTTCCCCTCCGACTCGCTGACGTGGATGATTCCCTGGTCGGAAGGCGGCGGAACAGACGTGTACGCTCGACAGCTCGCTCCGCTGGCGGAGGACGCACTCGGCGAACCGATCGAAATCCACAACGAATCGGGCGCTGGCGGCCTCAGGGGGATGGAGTGGCTCGACAGTCAGCCCGACGACGGGTACGTCTTCGGAACGGCCAACACGCCTAGCTGGCAGTTCGGGTGGCGCGTCCGGTCGATCGACGACTGGGAACCCGCCAACTTCGAACCGATCGCCTACTCCGGCGTCTTCGGCTACGTGATTATCGTCAACGACAAATACGGTATCGACGACTTCGGCGAACTCCGTGACGCCTACGCAGACGGCGAACTCGAGCGATTCGCCTATCAGGGTGTCGGCCACGACAGTCACGCCATCTCGTATCTGCTCCGGGACGACTACGACCTCGAGTGGGACAACGCCGTCGCGTTCGATGGCGGTGACGGCGTCAACGAAGCGGTCATGTCCGACGAAGCGCCTGCCGGAATCGCGACCAACACGTCGGCGATCGAGGCCGTCAACTCGGGCGACGTCAGTGCAGTCGTAAGCCTGATGGACACCGACATCCCGGCGTTCCCGGAGATCGATCGGATCACGAACTACGGCGACAGCCTCTCGTATATCGCCGAGTTCGAACTCACGCAGGTTGCGCCGCCGGGGACACCCGTGGAGGTCCGCCGCGAGATCGCCGATGCGATCGAGGTGGCGGCCACGCACGACGACACCACGGCGTGGGAAGAAGAAACCGGGAACATCGTCGAGTACGGCGATCTCGACGAGACCGAGACGATCCTCGAGGAGGCACTCGACGATCTCGAGGAGAACATCGACTTCGAGGAGTTCGAGCAACGAGTCGAAGCGGCCGAAGAGTAGCTTTCCGCCGTCGACGAAGGATCTCTACACTCGATGGGAACGACATTATCACGGACACTCCGGGACGCGATCTCAGCACTTGCAGACGTCGGCGAAATCGTTCTTCGCGAACGACCGACGATGGAGCACGTCCTGCTGGTGATCTTTTTCGTCACCGGTGCGTACATGTTCTGGGGCGCACGGGAGTTCTCTGCCGGGGCGGCCATCTTTCCGCGACTGACCGCCGGCGCGACGGTCGTCCTCTCGGCGCTTTTGCTCGCGCGCAACTACCTTCCGGAACCGATTCGTTCGGTCGTCTCTTCCCCCACACAGATGGTTTCGACCGGCGATGTGGAGGAAGATGTTGCCGCCAGCGATGACGAGCAGGCTGACTCCGACCGAGAGAGCGCTGGCACCTACACGTACGACATCGACGATCCGCGAGGGCCGGCAGTCGTTGGCGTTCTCTCGGTCGTATACATGGTGTTGACGTTCACGATCGGGATGTTGTACGCGACGCCGATCTTCGTCGCATTGTACGCACTCTGGGCCGACATCTCCTGGCCGAAGGCGACCGCCCTCGTCGCCTCGAGTTTCGGGATCGCATACGTCTTTTTCCTCCTGGTCACGCCCGAGGTCGCGGTCGGGTGGTACACGGAGTGGCGCTTCCCCGTCCCGGTGTTGCCTGAACTCCCGTTTGTGGCCGTCTCTGCTCTCACGGGTGGTTCCGCGTGAGCGTCGAGACGTTCGTCGCTGCAGCCGAGACGCTGTTTACGCTCGAGACGATGGCGTGGGTCGTCATGGGGGTTTTACTCGGGATCGTCGTCGGTGCCCTTCCGGGACTGGGCCCACCGCTGGGGATGGCGATCATCCTGCCGTTGACGCTCCCGATGGAGCCGACGAACGCGATCATCCTGTTGATCGGGGTCTATAGCGGTTCGATGTACGGCGGCTCGATCGCCGCGATCCTCATCAACACACCGGGCGTGTCGTCGTCGGCAGCGACGATGTTCGACGGCTATCCGATGTCGAAACAGGGACGGGCAGCGACGGCGCTGTCGATCTCCGCGACCGCATCGGCGATCGCCGGCGCGCTTACGATCGTCGTGTTGTTGCTGTTCTCGCCGTTTTTGGTCGAGGTCGTCCTCGCCGTCGGAACGCCCGAGCGGTTCCTCGTCGCGATTCTCGGGCTCGCGATGATCACCGTCGTTGCCCGCGGCTCGATCGTCAAGGGCCTGCTCGCCGGCGTCGCCGGCCTGCTCGTGACGACGGTCGGCTCCGCGCCGATGAGCCTCGACAACCGGTATACGGACTCGATGCTCCTCTACGACGGCGTCAGTTTCGTCGCCGTACTCATCGGTCTGTTTGCGATCGCCGAGATGATGAAACTCGCCGGCCAGGAGGGCGGCATCGCCGAGGACGGCGTCCGGATCGGCGGTGGCGTCTCGGCGGGGATCGTATCGACACTCAAACGTCCCATCACGGTGGTCAAGTCGGGCTTTCTCGGCATGGTCATCGGTTCGATTCCCGGCGCCGGCGCGACCGTCTCGAACTTCATCGCCTACTCGGAGGCGGTCCGAAGCTCCGACGACCCCGACAGCTTTGGCGACGGAAACGAGACCGGCGTCGTCGCCTCGGAGGCGTCGAACAACGGCACCGTCGCCGGCTCGCTCGTGCCGGCGATCTCCTTTGGCATCCCCGGCAGCTCCTCGACGGCGGTCCTCATCGGTGGGCTTCTCATGCACGACCTCCGGCCCGGTCAGAGCATGTTCGACCCGAGCGGCGAACTCGCGTTGACGTATGCGATGTTGCTCGCGCTGTTGCTCGGAAACCTCGTCATCTTGCTCGTCGGACTCTCGCTGGTGACCCGACTCGGGATCTTGACGAAGATCGATACGAACTACATCATCCCGATGGTCATCGTCCTCTCCTTTTTGGGGACCTTCGCCCTCGATACCAATCCGATCGACGTCCTGACGATCATCGTCTTCGGCGTGCTCGGTTTCTATATGGTCCGGCACAACTACTCGGTGATCGCGTTCGTCCTGGGGGTCGTCCTCGGAGACATCGCCGAACAGAACCTCTACCGATCGCTCGAACTCTCCGATGGATCCTACATGATCTTCGTCAATCCGTTCGAATACGGCTGGCTCTCGCCGCTGCTCGTGCTCGTGATCTGTCTGATCCTCGTCGGGCCGTTCCTGCAGGGCCGACTCGAGCGATACCGAGACGGGTGACCTGCGGGTTCGAGCCAGGGCCCTGTCCCCGGTTTACAGCTCGACCTCGCTCGAGCGAACACTCGGTGTCGTCTCGTCGTCGCGCTCTCGAACGAGCAGCCAGCACGCACATA
The DNA here is from genome assembly GCF_030848565.1 of Natronolimnohabitans sp. A-GB9. Taxonomy (GTDB): domain Archaea; phylum Halobacteriota; class Halobacteria; order Halobacteriales; family Natrialbaceae; genus Natronolimnohabitans. Next base: position 247,300 of record NZ_JAVDDV010000002.1, on the reverse strand, counting down.
GGAAGCCGACGGCGACGGTAGCTGCGAGGATCCCGAACGCGATCCGGTAGCCAAACTGCGTGTAGGCGACGGTACCGCCGACGGTCTCGCCCGTTCGGTAGGCGTCGAGTGCGACGCCCATCGCCGTCGGAAGGACCGTGCCGCCGACGAACCCCGCCGTGTTCACGGTCGCCGTCGCGATTCCGCTCGCGCCGGCGGGATACCGTTCTTTGACGACCGACAGCGCGAGCATCGCGGCGCCAAAGAGAAAGCCGCAGGCGAGATAGGAGACGGCGACGACGGAAAGCGGCGGCCGCCCGAAGACGGGGACTGCAGCGAGCGCGACGGCGAACAGCCCGATCCCGACCGTCATCGGCAGTAGTCGGTTCCCGATTCGATCCGAGAACCAGCCGATGGTCGTCGGCCCGAGCAAGACCCCGATCGACGCAAGCAGCGTGAAGTAAGACGCCGTCGTCACCTCGAGGTCGTAGACCACGACGAGATACGGGACGCCCCACATCCCCACGAGTGTCAACATCGCACCGTTGCCGGCGAAGAAAACGACCGAGAGCAGCCACTGGTCGCGGTCCCACGCGAGCGTTCGCAGGTGGCCCCCCAGTTCCGCGAGCGTGACCGCGGGCTGTTCGGGGACGCCCTCGATCGGCTCGAGGCCGGCAGCGGCCGGCGACTGGCGGGCCAAGACGAAGACGCCACCGGCAGCGACGATTCCGACGACTCCCAGTCCGAGTATCGTCGGCCGCCAGCCCAACAGGTCGACCGTGACCGCAAGCGGGGTCGTCGCCAGGATCGCCCCGAGACCGGCGATGCTACCGGTCAGTCCCGTCATCGTCGCAAACTCGTCGGCGCGATACCAGTTGGCACAAAAGCGCAGAATCGAGACGAAGATGACGCCGCTGCCAAGGCCGATGAGCGCCCGCGAGGCAAACGCCGCCAGGTAGCCGTCACTAACTGCGAACCCGACCGCGCCCAGACTCAGGACGACGCCGCCGATCGAGCCAACGTAGCGCGGCCCGACTCGATCTGCGAGTACGCCCGTCGGGATCTGGATGGCGGCGTAAATGAGGAAAAACGAGGCGTGCAGCGTCCCGAGTTGGGCTGCCGTCGTCTCGAAGTCGACCGTCAACCGCTCCGAGAGGACGGCCGTCGAGAGTCGATGGAGATTGACCAGCAGGAAGACGGTCGCTAGCGCGGCCCATGCGAGCCATCGTCGTTTCGTCGGATCCGAGAGGACGTTCACATCGGAGACGGTTCTCGAGGCGACGAAGTAATACTGCCGGACAGAACTACTGTGTGCACTGTCGGACGACAGCGTATCGGCTCCGTATCTCGAGTGAAATCGAAAAAACGGCGACGATCGGCCGGTTAGATACGGCCGACGTTCTCGACGCCGACGCTCTCGACGCCGTCGACCTCGGCGAAGTTCTCCTCGACGGCTTCCGTTCCGCCCGCGCCGTCAGGGACGATCACGGTCGGGTAGAGTGCGACGAGGCCGAACGCGACCTCCTCACGCTCGACGCCGTTGATCTTTGCGCCCTCCGGCAGAGTGCTCTCGAGGCGCTCCTGGAGCGCGTCCAGGTCGATTTCTGGGCTGTCCGGCATGACCTTGACTTTGGCAGCTACTTTTCCCATGGTAACACCTTATGGTCCGGTGAATCCGCAGTCGGGACACTCATAGAGGTTGCTCTGCTTGCGGCACTTGGCACAGCGGTAGACCTGGGTGCCACATTCGGGACAGTTGAACGCAGCGGCGTTGGTGCCGGCGATGTTGATCCCACAGGAGACACAGGAGCGTCTCTGTGTATCGTCCGTCGTACTCATACACCTTCTTTCCCGCCCGTCGTTTTTAACCGTTGTCTTTCGAGGGCTCTCGAGACGAAGTGTCGATCGCGATCGGCGACATCGTGTTTTCAGCGGCAGAAAACGCGCTGCTAGATACATTACGATCGGACCGAAAGATGCGATCGAGGTTCGCCGGCCCGGTGCCGACCGGACCTCTGCCTCTGACATTCCTCTCGCCGAGTGCAACATTCAAACGGACCGGGAGCCTACTGGGAGTGAATGCGCCTCGACGACTACATCGAGGAGTTAGAGCCCGACGAGGAGGCCGAACGGCGGCGCCTCGCCAAGGAGAAGTCCTACGCGATCACGGACCACCTAGCGGAGTTCGAACGGCGGTTCGACGACGCCACGAGCGGCGACTCCCTCGTGGGCTCGACGGCCCCCTCGATCTTCGTCGGGCGCTCGAACTATCCGGACATCCCCGTGGGGGTGCTCTCGCCGGTGGGCGACGAGGACGCCGCCGAGGAGTACGCCACCGACGGGGAGTGGTACCAGCAGGGGTACGGTATCACTGACGTCCTCCAGCGTCGTACCGGGCTGTTGAACTCCAACAAGCGCGCGAACGTCGACTCGCCAAGTATCGCGAGCCGGCTGACGCCGTCGGTCCACGACACCTGGGACGGCTTCGTTGGCGTCCAACGCGAGGTCGCCATCGCGGATCGGCCCGTCGATCTCGAGATCGGCCTCGAGGAGACGCCCGACCTGGGTCTCGACGCGGGGACGGACGTCGCGACGCCGCGTGGCCCACGAGCCAACGCTCGCAACGCCGAACTACGGGAGAACCCCTACGTTCCCAAACCCGTCGAGAAGACCTTAGCGGACGACGACTGGCAGGCACAGGGCGCGATGACCTACCTCTACCGGCGTGGCTTCGACGTCTACGACATCAACTCGATCCTCTCGGCGGGCGCACTCGGCGAGACCGACCAGCGCCGACTCGTCCCAACACGGTGGTCGATCACCGCGGTCGACGACACGATCGGTCAGTTCCTGCGCGGGCGCATCCGCAACGAACCCAGTATCGACGAGGTCCAGGTCTGGGCCAACGAGTACATGGGTAACCGCTACTGGATCGTCCTCGCGCCGGGGACCTGGGAGTTCGAACTCGTCGAGATGAAAGCGCCGGGTAGCATCTGGAACCCGAACCCCGAAGACGACGTCTGGCTCCAGAGCGCGAGCGAAGGATACGACGGTCGCTCGAGTTACGTCGAGGAGACCGCCGGAGCCTACTACGCCGCCCGACTGGCCGTCTTAGAGCACCTCGAGTCGATCGGCCGACAGGCGAAGTGTCTCGTCCTCCGGGAGGTCAGCGACGACTACTGGGCGCCCGTCGGTGTCTGGCAGGTCCGCGAGAGTATCCGGAACGCCTTCGAGGGCGCACCCGGCGGTGCCGACGGCGCCGTCGAGGGCCGTGAGTCGCTCGCCGGCGAGTACGGCGAGGCCGAGACGTTCCACGAGGCCGTCGCCGAACTCTCGAAGCAACTGCCGGTTTCGTACGCCCGACTCCAACGAAAGTCCGAACTCGCCGCCGGGTTGCAGACGGATCTCAGTTCGTTCGCAGGCGCCGAGTAGGCCGCCGGAAGCGCCTGGCCGTTGGCGCGAATACCGTCGGACGAAACGCCAAACCCTGTTGCCTATACGCTCCGAGCGCGTTGACGGGGGTATGGGATTCGCGTTCGTCAACCCCGACGTTATCACGGCAGTAGCGATGCTCGTCTTGCTCGTCGGTGTGCCGCTGTTCGTCGTCGCCGTCATCGCCGTCGCCTCTGCGTATCTCCAGTACGACGCCGAACGCTACCTCGAGGACCTCGAGGCCGACGACGGGACGTTCGACCCGGACGAGTGACGGACCCGCTGGCCGCCGCCGATCACGGCTGCTCGACCTCGGCCGGCTGTGTCTCCGATACCGCTTCGGGCTCTGGAGACGACTCCGCGACGGTCAGGTTCGTCTTGCTGAAGACGTTCAGCCCGGCTTTGAACACCGCGAGTAGGACGGGTCCGAGGAACAGGCCCATGATGCCGAGCAGGTAGATCCCGCCGATGACACCGACGAGGACGACCGCCGGGTGAAGCCCCGATCCGCGGTCGACGAAGATCGCCCGCAGGTAGTTGTCGACGATCGAGAGGACGGCGACGCCGTACAGCAACATCACGACCGCGGAGAGCGGATCGGACATAACAGCGAGGTAGACGACGGCGGGCCCCCAGACCAGCCAGACGCCGATCGCCGGCAGAAACGAGACGACGATCATGACGACGGTCCAGAAGGTTACGTTCGGGACGCCGAGCAGGTAAAACCCCAGTCCACCCAGCAGTCCCTCGACCAGCGCCACGAGGACGTGACTCTGGATCACGGCCCAGGTGACGACCTCGATCTCGTCGAACAGTTCCTCACGGACCTCCGCTTCGAGCGGCGCGACGTCGCTGACCCAGGCGACGAACTGGTCACCGTCGACCAGCAGATAGTAGAGGAGAAACACGAGGACGAGCAGCCCGAAGCTCATTCGAATGCTCGCATTCAGGAGCCCGACCAGCTCCTGTAACACGAGTTCGACGGAGCCAGCGAGGGAGTCGTTGACCTCCGCGACGAGTTCGGACTCGAGTTCGTCTATCACTTCGGCTTCGATACCCAACTCGAGTGCGGCGGCCCTGAGCTCCTCGACGGCCGCGAGCTCGTCGAAGTCGTCGAGAAACGAGAACACGGTCTGGAGGACGACAAGCGAGAAGTACAGGATCGGGATCACGGCGACGACGATCGCGAACCCAGTGAGTGCAAGCGCCGAGAGGCGGGGATCGATCCGCTCTGTGAGGCGTTCGTGCAGCGGGTAGAGTACGAACGCGAGCAGGCCGGCGGCCATCACGTACTGTAACAGCGGGGCGACCAGCAACGCGGCGATCGCGCCGAGGACGACGAGCAGGAGGGCGAAAAACGCGGTTCGGACGTCCATACACAACGGTGATCCGAACGGTACATAAACGTTGTATTTCCAACCGATAGACCAACCGAAAGATCGGTGCCGGAGCGTAGGGGGTCATATCCCGGATCGAGAGCGACTCGAGAGCGACTCGAGAGAGAACAGTAGTGGTGGGGCTGTCGTCCCAGATCGGCCCCGTCGAGGAGTACGATCTCCGAGGATCGGGTACAGCGATCCGTCTCAGTCGGAAGCTTCGGTTTCGGCCGCGTCGAGTCGCTCGAAGGCTTCTTCAGTGAGGTCACCGGTCGTGTCGATGATGTCGTCCCACGCGTCGTTGTCCGGCGCCATCCCGAGCAGGCGGGCGATCTTCATGATCGAGACGTGGTAGACCCGCTGGTGTCCCGGCGCTTCCTCCCAGATGATCATGTTACAGGGGAAGAGACCGCCGATCGTCATCGTCTCGTCGAGCGCCTGATCGGCGATCTCGGGGTTGCAGGCCCCCAACACGTAGTATGGATCACGGTCGGCGTCTACTTTCTCGTTCAACAGCTCCGACGGCGAGAACTCGACGGGAATCCCGAAGCCACACTCCTCGCAGACGCCTCGGACGTGTTCGATCGCCTCCTCGTGTTCCATCTCGAGGAGTGCCTGTTTCTCGCCGTACTCCTCGGGGTCGAGCGTCGCTGGATCGATGGGGAGACTCATATACGGAACGTTCGTCACCATCCCTCTTAATGCATCACCACGTCTCGTAGGTGGAACGAACACGAAAAGAGACGCTCAGAGTGGATACTCGAGCGGCGAAAAGCGCCGAAAACGAGACCCAAACGGCGTCAAAGCACGGAAAAGCGAGGAAATGAACTGACCGGTTTATACTGGCGAGTGTCTTTCTTTCGATCGTGATGAGACGCCACGCACTCACTCTCGCGATCGCGTTCGCCGTCGTGATCCTCCTCGGAGCGACGGCCGGTGCAGCTGCACAGGCCGAAACCCCGTCGGACGCGCAGGGAGACGGACCGCCGGTCGAACTTCCGGAGCCGGTTCCGGACTTCGTCACGGACCTCCTGGAAGCGATCAATGACTTCATTACCGGTGTGATCTCTGCACTCGGCGACGCGCTTCAGGACCGTACTCCCGCGGGCGACGCGCCGCCAGCGGATAACTGACTACTAGTATCGTTCCCGTCCCCGAGCGACGATCACCGACCGCTCTTTTCATACTGCTGACCGACAGTATCAGTCGGTCGAAACGAAACACCGCGGTTCGATTATTTTAACCGGATCTGGTAGCTGTGTCCGCTATGAATCGGCGAGTGGGTTTCCTGGTCGTGCTGGTTATCACCGGGATCGTCGTGGGGGCCAGTCCGATCGCGTCCGCTGACTCGACGCGGGACGAATCGCTATACACTGTGGGGCTTCCCGAGGATATCGACGCCGACGAAACTCGACTGGAGGCGTCGCTTCGTTCCGACGGAACCGCGACGTGGACCGTCGAGTACCGGATGCGTCTCGACGACGACGAGAGCAGGGAGGCCTTCGACTCGCTCCGCGACGATGTCGACGAGGATCCGGACGCGTACACGGACTCGTTTGCGGATCGGATCGAGTCGACCGTAGCGACTGCAAGCGAGGCGACGGACAGGGAGATGTCAGCCACCGAGTTCGGCGTCGAGACGGAGCGCCAGACGCTCGGACCGGAGTACGGCGCGGTCAGATACTCCTTCGAGTGGCACGGGTTCGCGGCAGTCGATGACGACGAACTCCACGCCGGCGACGCGATCGAGGGCCTCTATCTCGACGACGAGACCCGACTGTCGATCGGTTGGGGCGAGGAGCACGAACTGCGTACCGTGGCTCCCGAACCTGACGACCGACGCGACCGGGTCGTCATCTGGCACGGGAGCGAAACGGATTTCGTCTCCGGTGAGCCACGCGTCGTCGTCGCGAGCGAGGACACCAGTCTCGGTCTCGTCGCTCTCGGCGGCGGCGCCGTTGGCCTCCTCGTGCTCGGTGGCGCGGCCGCGTGGTGGTATCGAACTCGCATGAGGCCGACCGAACGATCGGTGACCGACGGCAGTCGAGCGAGCCACGACGCCGAACCCGATACTCCCGACGACCCGTCCGAAGCCGAGACCGAAGTCGGGCCAGACCCGCGAGACGACCTCCTCAGCAACGAAGAGCAAGTACTCCGATTACTCGAGGAGTACGACGGCCGAATGAAACAGCAGACCGTCGTCGAGGAACTCGAGTGGACCGACGCGAAGACGAGCAAGGTCGTCAGCGGCCTCCGCGACGAGGGCAAACTCGAGTCGTTCCGGCTGGGCCGCGAGAACGTCCTGACACTGCCCGAGGAGGGAGACGATTCGGACGCGGAACACGAGACTCCTCGGACGAAGTGAGAGGTTCTGGGCTGCCCGTAGCAGTTGGGATACTAAAACGATGAAATCGCAAGAAGGAAACGGTTCGAAAATCGCGTTGAACGTCGTCAACGGCCGTTGATGATCGTTGAATCGGAGCAATAATCTCGAGTGTATATCATCGTTGCCGATAGATGGGCAACCGTGATGAATCGACGAACCACGATCACGATCGCGATCGCACTGATGGTCGCGCTCGCGGCGCTGCCGCTCGGCGCGGCCGGCGTGTTCGCGAGCGAATACGACCAGGAACAGCCCGACGAAACCGACGCCGAATCCGTAACACCCGGTGAACAGCTCTCCGGCGTCGTGGGCGTCCACGAAGCGGAAGTGCAGGGCGAACTCTCCGACCGCACGTACGGCATCAAGCTTGCAAACGCCGAGAGCGACGACGAGCGAGCCGACGTCGTCGAGGAACAGCTCGCCGATGTCGAGGAGCGTCTCAACGAGACCGAACAGCGACTCGCGGACCTCGAGGAGCAGCGTGAAGCCGGCGAAATCAGCGACGGGCAGTACCGCGCTGCAGTCGCGCCCATCGCGGCCGAGATGGCGACGACCGAACGCACCGCCGAAGCCGCTCAGGCGACTGCCGAAGAGCTCCCCGCGGACCTCCTCGAGGAACGCGGTATCGACGTCGAGGCGATCGAAGACCTGCGTGACCGTGCGAACGAACTCGGCGGTCAGGAGATCGCGGAGATCGCCACGTCGATCGCCGGTGACGCGGTCGGACAGTCGCCTGCGCCGGACCGAGAGCCGGGTGCACCGATCGAGACCCCAGGACAGGACCGGACCGACGACGGTGACGACCAGCGTGCCGGAGACGACGAGACTGCCAACTCATCAAGCGACTCGAGTGGGAGTGACGAACCCGACGACGAACAGCGCTCCGGACGGTAACGATGCAGCGAACAGCCGTAGTCGCCGGCGTCGTCGCAGTGCTGTTCGTGGGGACGATCGCGATGCCGGTCGCCGGATCCGGTGCGAGCGCGTCCACGAGCGACCGGATCGATGCTCACGAGCCTGCCGTCCACGTCGAACTCGAGGCCGACGGTGACGCGACGGTCACGCTGGTTTCGGTCTACGACTTGACCGACGACGACGAGCGCGACGCGTTCGAGAGTCTTCGGAACGACGACGATGCCCGGGCCGAGTTGCTCGATCGGTTCGCTGATCGCCTCGATGCGGTCGCCGCGGACCTCGAGAGCGACGTCGACCGGGAGACGAGCGTCGTCGGTGACGACGTCGACGCCCGAACGGACGACGATCGCGGGATCGTCGCGCTGTCGGTGACCTGGAACGGGCTCGCAGCCCTCGAAGAGGACACCCTCGTCCTCACTGAACCGTTCGCGAGCGGCTTCGAGAGTGATCGCACGCTCGTCGTTACGGTTCCCGAGGATGCGACGATCGAATCCGCAACCCCTGAGCCGACGTCGTCAGATGGAATCGAGGCCACGTGGGAAAGCGGTACAGACCTGAGCGGCTTCGAACTGACGGCTTCAACCGAGACCGCGGACGGTGATGCAAACGCCGACGAGGCGAGCGACGGACTTCCCGGCTTCGGCGGCGTTGCTGCGATCATCGCGCTGGCAGTCAGTCTGTTTGCGGTCGTGAAGACGCGTCGATGACGTCGGAGCGGCTTCGAGTTTGTACGAGCTGAGAACCCCCGCTTTCGCCCCGTTTCGTGTGTCTGTACACCGCCTGCGGTCACAGCGGAACCGGGAGCCACTCGAGGGACTCGAGGGCGGCCGTCGGATCGAACAGCGGCTCGTGGAGGACGAGCCAGTCGAGCAAGACCAACCCGGCGCCGTGGGCGATCACGGACGGCAGGATCGAGTTCGACTGGTAGTCGACGGCACCGAAGAGAACGTCCGTCGGTCCCGACAGCAGGAACTCGATCGGCGGCTTTCCCATGTGATGGATCATGTAAACGACGGGACTGATGAGCACCGCCTTGAAGCCGATCTCCTTGACGCCGACACAGAGCAGCCCGCGATAGTAGGTCTCGGCAGCCAGCGCAAGGACGAACAGCTGGATCGCGTGGGGGAGAAACTCGCCTATCGCGGCGGAGGTCTGCCACATCGGATAATACTCACGGATCGTCGGCAGCGTCGACCCGACGAGATAGAACGGTAAGACGAAAAGCGACAGCAAGACCGCGTTGCGGATGGCGACGCGGTTGATGTTCCACCCGATGTGTTTTCCGTGAGTCAGTCCCAGCGCGAGCGGACCGCCGATCAGCAGGATCGCGTCGACGGCGATCCGCCGATCGAGTTCCGGTGGGACGAACTGCGTCCAGAGCACCGTCAAGATGGCGCCGGTCAGCAGCGACTTCTGGAACCACGAGAGGCGGTCGAACTGGTCGCGAAGCCAGCGACCGGCGCCGTCGACCCGCTCGGCCGCCACGGGTAGTTACTCGTCTGCGGTCGGAATCGGTCCGGTGCCGATGACGTCCTGGACGTGGGTGGTAAACTCCTGGCGGCGCTGGAAGTACGTCTCGTCGACCGCCTCGAGGACGGCCGACAGCTCCCGCGGCCCCTCTGGCGTCCGGATGACACTGTCGCCTTCGAGGCGGTCGACCTCGCTTTTCTCCTTCGGCCAGGTCAGCCGGGAGCTGATGCGGGCGAGGGGGGCGCCCTCGACGGGTGTTCGGTCGCCAAGCGTGACGGCTGGCTCCTCGTCGTCCTCGTCGCTCATGGGCGGACGTTTGCGAGCCCGTCGATTCAAGCTTTCGCTTCCGGGGATCGGCCACGAGTCCCGCGCGGTCGATGAACCTTTCTTCGTGCCGAGATGTGTCTGACGTACCGTTTTGTGGTGTGAGGTCAAACCCATCGTTCATGACAAGTCTGACGGAGGTCTACGACGGGACCGCACGGGAGGTGGCGAGCCCCAGGCGACTGTACGCGGGGACGGCACTCGTCTTACTGGGTGCGATCCTGGCGGTCGTGGCCGTGCTCATGGCGACGACTGACCTCTTCAGCGGGTACGTGACGACGGTTTCGCCCGGAATGGACGCCCACTTCGCCTCGATCCGCCTCGCCGGAGTGCTTGCCGGTCTGGGCGTCCCGATCGCACTGGCGGGAGTCTTTCTCGTGTTGCCGGCAGGTCGTCGCGTCCACGCTGCCGCCGCGATCGGCGTGAGCCTGTGTCTGCTGGGAGTCGTCCTCTTCTGGGGAGCCTATCCGCAGGACTGGCGAAGCTACGGTGCCGATCATACGCTACGGGTCTCCGCCACCTATCTGCTCGGACTCTTCATCGCCCTCTGGAGCCTGTTTACCGCCGTCGTCAACTTCAAGACCCGAAACGATCCCGGCGGCGCACTCGAGATGAACGTCACCCGCCAGAACCAGACCGTCGTCGAGGTCACGGAGTCCGAAGAGTCGGCAGGATCGAGCGGTATCGGCTTCCTCGGTGGGACACCCGACGGCGAGGTCGAGACCCAGACCAACGCCGACGGCGAGGTGCTCTCTTACGACGAAACCACGGCCGTCGACGAACCGAAACGACAGTCGAGTTCGCCCTCGAATGCCAGCACCGAAAGCGAAACCGGCAGTCGCCGTCGCGTTCGGGCCGGTGCAGCGACCAGCGACGGCGGGACGGCCGCTTCGGATCTCAGTTCGTCGCTCGAGAAAGGTGACGGACACGACGCCGAAATCGTCGACGCCTCGACGTCCCAGCCGTCGGAACCAGCAGACCGGTACTGTGGCAACTGCAAGCACTTCGAGTACGTCCGATCCGACGATGGGATGGTCCCCTACTGCGCTCGCCACGAGACGGCGATGGACGACATGGACGCCTGTGAGGAGTGGTCGCCGAACAGTCGATAGGACACCGTCCAGTCCCGTGTCGACGTCGCGTTCGACTGTTTCTCGTCTCCGGTCGGTTCGATTGTGCTGTCCAGTCGCACGACCCTCCGATCGAAACCGCTGCTACGGACTGCTGTGCCTAGTACCGTCCCCAGCGTCGAGTGATGCGTACACACAGCCGACCGCTATCGGTTGTACCCATCACTGCAGGCTGGGGACGCCACCAGTGGCGACAGGAGACCGTATGCGTATCGATCCGCCGGGTCTGTTTCCGCCGGCCGGGATCGGCAGCTCTCGAGCCGATCGGAGACGGTTTATGTAATGGGTTGACATGGCAGGCAGAATAGGGAACCCCGAATCCGTCCTCAGTGAAATACGTCGTTTCACACGTACTTTCGTGGATAATACTCCGCTGCGGTGGTCGATTCGCCGCGTAGAACGGTTCATCGACCGGAGGAACGAGCCAATTCATGTCAGAACTGATTATCAGGGGGGACCGGCGAACCGACGAATCACACGGCCGACCCGGCGATCGGTTGCTGCAACGCGGGAACGCAGCCGCTTTCGAGTCGGTACGAACGACGATCCTCGAACCGAATACCAATGGGTTACGAGACGACTAGCCGACGCGACGTTCTCAAGGTCGGCGCGGTCGGCGCCGCCGGAATCAGCATCTACGGCGGCGAAGTGCTCGGCGTCGTCGATCTGTTCGACGAACAGCACATAACCGTCATCGTTCCCTGGGCACAGGGTGGTGGTACCGATCGAGCGATCCGCGTCACGACACCGACGTGGTCCGATCTCCAGGGGATCGACTTCGTCGTCGAAAACTATCCGGGCGGTTCCACGCAAGTCGGCGGCGAGCAGGTGTACAACGCCGAGCCCGACGGTACCACGATCGCGATGTGGAACCTGCCACAGATGCAGGCGACGTGGCTGTTTCAGGACGCGCCCTATCGCACCGAGGACTTCGATTACATCGGGACACACCACTGGGATCCGACGATGTGGTTTGCACCCCCCGATCGACCGTACGACGACCTCGAGGAGTTCATCGAGTACGCTCGCGAGGAGGGGGCGACCGTCGGCATCACTGCCGCGATCGGGAACACCGCGCTGTCGGCGTTGCTCGTCGACGAGACGTACGACCTCGATCTCTCGATCGTCAACATGGAGGGCGGCTCGGGCGTTCGACAGGCGGTCCTCGCTGGCGACATCGACGCAGGGGTCAATCAGCCGTGGGCGTTCGATCCCGACCACGCCGACGACGTGACCGCACTCGGCTCTCACACGCCCGACCAACAGGAGCTGTGGCCGACTGCGCCGGCCTTCGGCGAACTCGGTCTGGACGAGATTCCGCTGGTCGAGGAGGGTCTCGGACAGTGGAAGTTGATCGTCGCACCTGGCGGTCTTCGCGATCGCTACCCCGACCGATTCGAGGAGTTAGCCGAGAGCTACGCCGCCGTTTTCGAGGACGACGAGTTTCAGACACGAATCGAAGAGCAGGGTGGGTTAGACGAAATCGCCGACTATCGCGGCCCTGAGGAGACCGAACAGGAGGTCGAGGAGAACGCTCAGTTCATGGAAACGTACGCCGACGTGATCGAGAACTTCATCTACGACCAATAGACGTATGACACGACCTACACCACCGGTCGTCACCGTTTCGGCCGGTTCGCGAACCATCAGTATCGATACAGGTGAACTGTTGTTTCCGGGGATCGTACTGGCGTTTTGCCTGTACTACTACTGGGACACGTACGCGCTGCCGGACCTTTCGATGCTGTATGCGGGCCCACTTCTGTACGCCACAGTCGGTCTCGCCGTCGTGACGATCCTCGGACAGGCGATTTCGATCGACGGCGACACCGGTCTCGAGCGATCCGAGCGTCCACCCGACGAGCCACCGACCGAGTCGGCCGAGTTAGCCTCCGAGGGAGCCACTCCCGAGACGGGAACGGACGACCCGGCGTTTACGGTCCGGAACGCGGCGTTGTTGATCGGTCTGACGGTCGTCTACATCGCCGTGCTCGACGTGATCGGCTTTCTCGTAGCGACTATCGCCTTTCTCGCGATCACGCTGTATCTCTTCGGTGAGCGCGATCCGACCAGGATTGCGCTCTACTCGGTCGGGGTCGCGTTCGTCGTCTGGATCGTGTTCGTCCAGTGGCTGAGGGTTCCGTTATGATCGACGTCGTCTTCACGCCGGCATCGATCGAAGCCGGCCTCGGCATCCTTACCGACCCGTACATCCTCCTCGCGATCGTCCTCGGGACCGCGATCGGCGTCGTGTTCGGGGCGATACCCGGGTTCTCGGCGACGATGACGATCGTCCTCTTTACCCCAGTGACGATCGCGTTCGAGCCGACCTCGGCACTGATCTTCCTGGTCTCGGCCTACGGTGGCGCGGTGTACGGCGGTTCGATTCCGGCGATCCTCATCAACACGCCGGGCGCACCGGGCTCGGTCGTGACCTGTTGGGACGGGTACGAACTCACGAAACAGGGACGGGCCGTCTATACGCTTGCGGTCTCTGCGATCGTCTCGGGGATCGCCGGCCTGTTTGCAGCCGCCGTGCTTCTCGTCTTCGCGCCGCCGATCTCGTCGTTCGCCCTCAACTTCGGACCGCCGGAGATGTTCCTGCTCGCAGTGTTCGCGTTGACGATCATCCCCGCCGCGAAGGGGTCGTCGCTCTCGAAGGCGCTGCTTGCAGGTGCGTTCGGGCTGTTGATCGGCACGATCGGGAACGACCCACAGCTCTCCCAGTCGCGGGCGACGTTCGACCAGACGGCGCTGCTCGACGGTGTCGACTTCATCGTCGTCCTGATCGGGCTGTTCGTCCTCACCGAGGTGTTCCGGCTCGGCTATCGTGGCACCGTCGTTACCGAGGACAACGACCGCACCGGCGGTAGTCTCTCGGAGGTGTACAACGGCGTCCGCGCGGTCGTCTCGCGTCCGATCGAGACGATCAGGGGGATGTTCATCGGCGCCTTCGTCGGCTCGTTGCCCGGCGCCGGCGCAGACGTCGCGAACTTCGTCTCCTACAACGAGGCCAAACGCTGGGCCAGCGACGAACTGGCGTCTCGCTTCGGCAACGGCACCATCGAAGGCGTGATCGCCGCGGACTCGAGTAACAACGCGACACAAGGCGGTGCACTGATTCCGACGCTTACCCTCGGAATCCCCGGCAGCGGTGCGACGGCGGCGCTGTTAGGTGCGATCGCGCTCCACGGGCTGAATCCCGGGCCCGGCCTGTTCGACTCCTCGGGCGATATCGTCTACGCGATGATCCTCTCGCTGTTCATCGGTAACGTCCTCATCCTGTTGTACGGTGTCTCGGGGTCACAGTACTTCGGGAAACTCGCCTATATCCCGGTCCGATACATCATCCCGGCGGTGACGGTACTCGCCATCGTCGGTGCCTTCGCGGTGCGCAACGCCACCGTCGACCTCTATATCGTCTTGCTGTTCGGTATCGTCGGGATCCTGTTCGTCGCGTACGACTATCCGCTGGTCAGTATCGTCCTGGGCGTCATCCTCGGTGATATCGCCGAGTCTGGCTTCGTCACCGGCTGGCTGCTGACCGGCGAGAGCGCCACGGCATTCCTCTTCAACAGTCCCATCGCGATCGGGCTGTTGGTCCTCACCGCGCTCTCGCTGGTCATCACCGTGCTCAAGAACTGATCGCGGGCCTTTTTTCGACCTCGAGGCGAGGGCCGAGCCGGTGACGTCGAGCCGGTCGTCGAACCTCGAATCGTGCTGTCCGACAGTATCAGTCGTCGACGGCGACGATCTCGAGAGACCGCTCTAGGTCACCGAACTCGTCGCGGTCGTCTCCATCGTCGCCGGAGACGACCTCGTGGAACTGGACTCGAGACCGGTTCCAGGAGCCGGACTCGACCTCTTCGGCAGCGATGACGCCTTCCCGTCCGGAGAGGCCGAGTTCCTCGGCCGCTCGCTCGTCGGCCTCGACGGCGTACCGGAGGCTGGAACCGTCGACACCGTCCTGGACCGAACTCGGGAGGTGAAGCGGTCTGACGACCGACGCGGACAGTTCCGTCCCGTCGTCGACGTAGAGGACGAGTTCGTCGCCCGTCTGTTTCTCGAGGAGCTGTTCGGCGATCTCGTTTGGGGGTTGTGTATCGACCGTCGTCATCGTCTTGAATCGGGTGGTCAGTCGTCTGCCGTTTCGTCGCCGACACGACGGATGCTGTCGTAGGCGAACAGCGCGTCGCCGTCGAGCGTACACTGCTTGCAGCCGAGACACTCGAAGCCCTCGTCGTAGAGATCGTTGTAGGGGATGTCACGGCGGTCGTGGTACTCCCAGACGTCCTCGGTGGTCCAGTGGACGATCGGGTTGATCCGGACGACCTCGTCTTTCTGCTCGAAGAAGTCGAGGTTCTTCCGCCACTCGTAGCTCGTCTCGCCGTCACCGTCGTCGTCGAGGCCCTCGTCGATCCGGTAGCCCGTGATCCAGCCGTCGTGGCCGTCGATCATCCGCTCCATCGGCGTCGACTTGAGCGTCGTACAGCACAGATCCGGCTTTCGCTGATTCACGCGTGGCCCGTGTTCCTCGACGAGTTCCTCGTAACTCGATTCGGGTTCGTACGTCTCGAACGAGAGCCCGTAGCGGTCCTCGAGGGTGTCTTTCATCCCCCAGGTCGCTTCGAAGTGGTTGCCGTGGTCGAGAAAGGAGAGTCCGGCCTGCGCCTCGAGGTCGGCAGTGGACCGATCGAGGAGGTCGAGAACGACGTTCGAGTCCTTTCCAAAACTACAGGTAAAGACGGGATCGTCGAATCGGTCCCACGTTTCCTCCAGTACGTCGAGTGACTTGTCGATCTTTTCGTCGAGCGTGGCGGACTCGATATCGATTTCTACTGACATAGTTGCTCTCGGTCGGGAACGTGTCCGAACGAACTGACACAGTGATCGACGTCACGTGGTGTCGACGCCACGTGGCAGTTGATCACTCCCGTGATGACTGTGGTAACCAGTGAGACACGGATGGTCGTTCTGCCTGCATATCCGGGTTACTCACGACTACGTGAACGCTGACTCGGGGACGAATACCGCCGGCAACTGTCGTCGTGGCCGGTGCTATCGATCGATCGTCGTCCCCGGACTCTCGCCCTCGAGGAACGACTCGAGGTCGTCGAGTCCGAAGATCGACGCCTCGGCCTCGAGTTCGAGCAGTGCCCGTACCTTCGCGGCCATTCCGCCGGTGACGTCGGTCGCGTCGCTGGCGCCGAGGACGTCCGCGACATCCTCGTAGGCCGTGATCCGATCGACGACTGCGTCGTCGGCATCTAACACGCCCGGCACCGTCGAACAGAGTCCGATCCGTTTGGCGTCCAGCGACCGAGCCAGTTCGGCGACGAGTTCGTCTCCGCTGACGACGGTCGCACCCGCTCCAGCGTGTGAGATCATATCCCCATGGAGCACGGGCACGAACCCGCCCTCGAGCAGCGTGTCGACCTGCCCGGTCGGCAAGACGAGATCCCCGTCGTCGTCTCGATGGGCCGTCGAGAAGGGATGTACCGGCACCGCGTCGACGTCTCGCTCGAGGAGCCGACTCAGGACGAACTGGTTTAGCGTCTTCATCGCGCCGTGGACGTCGAGTGCGGCGCCAGCCTCGTGCGTGCCTTCGGTCGTGGTGATCCCGTGTTCGCTCGCGTTGTGGTGACCGAAGCTGCCGCCGCCGTGGACGACGACGAGGTCGTCGACGCCGTCCGCGAGTGCTGCTTCGATCGCATCGGCCGCCCGCTCGAGAGCCTCACCGTCGAGAGTCTCCGGCCGCTCCTTGTCGGTGATGACGCTGCCGCCGAGTTTCAGGACGATCATTCGATTCGATCCACCCCCGTGTCGGCGAGTTCGGCACGGAACGCGTCCTCACAACCCGGCGTGTACGACAGTGCGGTCTCGGTCTCGTCGGTCGGATCGAGCGCGACGATACAGCCGCCGCCGCCAGCACCCGTCAGCTTCGCGCCGTAGGCGCCGGCGTCGCGGGCCGCCCAGACCATCGAGTCCAGCGAGCGAGAGGAGACGCCAAGCGCCGAGAGCAGGCCGTGGTTGAAGTCCATCAGTCGGCCCAACTCCTCGACGTCGCCGTCGACGAGCGCCGCCTCGCCGTTGCGAACGATATCCCCGATCGCGTCGATCGTGTCGGCAGCGAAGCCGTACTCGCCACGCAGGTCGCGAACGCCGGCGACGAGCTCTCCGGTGTCGCCGGCACCGCCGTCGAAGCCGATCACGATCGGGAGGTCGGGCGCTTCGAGGGACCGACAGTCATCTCCTTCGACGCGGACGGCACCGCCGGTCGCCGAACAGAAGGTGTCGGCTCGAGAGGCCTGACCGTCCTGGACTTCGTGTTCGGTTTGATAGGCGCGTTCGGCCAGTTCGCCGGCCTCGAGCGTCGTACCGAGCTCGCGCGTTCCGGCGTCGATGGCGGCGACGGCGACCGCGGCGGACGACCCCAGGCCGGCACCCAGCGGGATGTCGCTCTCGATAGTCACGTCGAAGCCGACCTCGTCCTCGCCGGTGACGTCACGGACCTGCCTGATCGCGCTGTCGATGTAGCCCATCGCTGCGTTGAGCAGCGACTCCGAGGCGTCGACGTCGGGTCGATCGTTCGCGCCGCCGGCGTACTCGACCGTGAAGCCGTCGAGACTGAGATCCTCGGCGTGGACCCGTAGTTTGCTGTCCGTCCGTTGCTCGACGCCGACCCGCGCCCGTAACTCGATGGCACACGGGACTGCGGGCTCGCCGTAGACCACCGCGTGCTCCCCGAACAGATACACCTTGCCGGGAGCGCTCGAGACTGCCATGCTCGGCCGTTGGCACGACGACGGTTAATAGCTATCTTCTCGAGGGCGCCGATTGCCACCGAACATACGTGATATCTCGCTGATCGTCGTCACTGATATTCGTGGGTGTTATCTTTGGGTGGTTCACAGGGAGTCTATGAATCGGAGAACGTATCTCGGTGCGATCGCGGGATCGGTCACGGCCACGATGGCCGGCTGTATCGGTGACTTCGGTGGAACAGACATCGACGAGGACGAGTACCCCGTCGCCGCGTGGGCCGACGGCGAGATCGAGTTCGGACTGCCGCCGTTTCAGGACACAGAAGAGTTGACCGAACAGTATGCGGGGACGTTCGAGTGGCTCGAGAACGGCTTCGACGAACTCGAGGCCGTCGAGGGCACGCCGACGACCGACTACAGCGGCGTCGTCGAGAGCGTCGTCAACGGCCACACCGAGCTGGCCAATCTCTCGCCGTTTATCTTCGTTCTCGCACAGGAAGACGACGTCCATCCGCTGGCGATCAACTGGTCGCACGGCTCGGACTCCTATCACACCTACATCGCGACGCGAGCGGAGACGGAGATCGAGTCGATCGACGACCTCGAGGGCAAGACGATCGCGATGGTCGACCCGATGTCCGCAAGCGGCGGGATGTTCCCCCGTTACCGGCTCTCACAGGCGGGATTTCACGCCGGCGACCTCGAGACCGAACCCGAGGACTTCGACGTTCAGTGGGCCGGAAGCCACGACTCCGCGCTTCGGGTTCTCGAGGAGGGCCACGTCGACGCCGCCGCGTACGGCGACTTCCAACACCCCGACGACGACGAGATCGTCACGATCGCCGAGAGTGATCCGATCCCATTCGATGTGATCGTCGCGAAACCGGACACGCCCGAAGACGTCCGCGAGGCTCTCACAGAGCGATTGATCGACACGCCCGAAGAATCCCTCGAGGACCACCGCGTCGACGAGTACGGCGCGTTCGATCCCGACCTGTACGACCACGTCAGGGACATCGCCGACGAGATGGGTGTCGACATCGAGACGCTCGACGAGGCGGAAGACGAAGGCGAAGGCGACGAGTAACCCACTGTCAGTCCGATGCTCTCCGTCAGTGATCTCGAGAAACGATACGGCGACGAGACGGCACTCGCCGACATCTCGTTCGACCTCGAGCCTGGTTCGCTCGCGGTTTTGGTCGGTCGCTCCGGCGCCGGGAAGACGACCCTGTTGCGCTGTGTGAACGGCCTCGAAGAGCCGGATTCAGGACGGATCCGTCTCGGCGGCGATGCGATCGGACCGACCGACGCTGCGCTCGTCTTCCAGGCGGGTGCGTTGCTCGACGGTAAATCCGCTCTCGAGAACGTCCTCGACGGGGGGCTGGCCCGCGAGCCGGTCTGGCGAGAGCTGCTCGGCTGGCACACACCGGCCGAAAAGCGATCCGCGATTGAACGCCTCCACGCGGTCGACTTAGACGGCTATGCAACCCGACGCGTCGGCGACCTCTCCGGTGGGGAACGCCAGCGGGTCGGCATCGCTCGCGCGCTTCACCAGGAGCCCCGCGTCCTCCTCGCGGACGAACCGGTCGCCTCGCTCGATCCCGCGACCGCACGCGACGTCCTCGATCGCCTCGCATCGGTCGTCCGTCGCGACGATCTGATCGGTCTCGTCAGCCTCCACCAGCCTCGGCTGGCCGACGCTGTCGCCGATCGGTATCTCGGCCTTACCGACGGGCGGCTGACGCTCGACGCGCCCGCGACCGACGTCGACCCCGACCGCATTGCGGAGGTGTACCGTGACTGACCGCCCCGAACTCGACGGTCACGACGAATCGGCTCGAGGCGATCCCTCGAGCGACGAAAGCCAAGCGACGACTTCGGACGCCGTCGACGAGGAGTTCGACCACGTACAGACCCGACTGCGCCGTCGACTCGCGGTCCGGATCAGTGTCGTCGTCGGCGTACTCGCCGTCGTCACCGCGACCGCCCGCTGGATCGGACTCGACCTCGCCTATCTCTATGCCCATCGCGGAAATCTCCGAGACGTCCTCCTCGAGGAGATGCTAGCGCCCGCCCAGCTCTGGGCGCAACTCCAGGCCGACGGCCCGTCACTCGCCACGGCGACCCTCGAGACGCTGGCCATCGCGACCGTCGGGACGGCCATCGGTCTCCCGATCGCGATCTGTCTGGGCGTCCTCGGTGCGAGCAACGTTACACCGCGGCTCGTCCACACTCCCGTCCGGCTCCTTCTCGGCGGCGTCCGTGCCGTTCCGAGCATGGTGTACGCACTGTTGTTCGTCGTGCTGGCCGGTCTCGGACCGGTCGCCGGTGCGCTCGCGATCGCGATGGGGACGATCGGTGATCTCGGCCGCCTGTTCGCCGACGAGATGGAAGAGATCGACCGCGCGCCGGTCGAAGCCGTCGCCTCGAGCGGGGCCGGGCTCCTCGCGACGACCGCGGCCGCCCGTATTCCGCAGGTGACGACAGCCTACGTCGCCTGGACGCTGTTTTACCTCGAGATCAACGCCCGCAAGAGCTCGGTACTCGGTATCGTCGGCGCTGGGGGCATCGGCTACCCCCTTTTCATGGCGTTCAACGCCAGAAACTACACGCGGGTCATGGCGGCGATCGTCGCGATCCTCGCTCTCGTCGTCAGCGTCGAGTTCGTCGCAAACCGGCTTCGGGATCTGCTCGATGCGGAGCGCCAGGCTGATCGGCCGTAATTCGATGCCGACCGGTCACAGTAGTCGAATTTAAGCCGGTGTCGGCGCAACCCGGTCGTATGTCCCTCGTCCTCCCGAGCGAACTCGTCGTCGATCGCTTTCTCCCGACGATTCGAGCGATGCTGGCGACTCGCCTCGCCGACCGCGGCATGACCCAACAGGAGATCGCGGCCAACCTCGGCGTAACCCAGGCCGCCGTCAGCAAGTACGTCAGCGGCGAGAGCGGCGGCGACGATCGCTTTCGCGACCATCCCGAGACCGTCGCTGCGGTCGACCGTATCGCCGACGGCCTCGCCGGCGGCGAGATGGATGGCTACGACGCGCTGGCCGAACTCCTTTCGCTGATCCGGAGCCTCGAGGACCGCGGCCCGATCTGTGAGCTCCACGAGGAGGAGATGCCCGCGCTTCGGGGCCTCGGCTGTGACCTCTGCGTTCGCGGGCTCGACCCCGATGTTCGGGCCGAACGGGACGTCCTCGCGAACGTCCGAACGGCCGCCCGGACGCTCGCGACGCTCCCCGGAATGAGCGACTACGTCCCGAACGTCGGCACCAACATCGGCATGTGCCTTCCTGACCCGAGCGACGAGACCGACGTCGCTGCGATTCCCGGCCGTATCTACGAGATGAACGGCCGGCTCGAGATCCCCGCCAACCCCGAGTTCGGCGCCTCCAAACACGTCGCCACTGCCGTCCTCGCCGCTACCGACGTCGATTCCGACGTTCGTGGGGCTCTCAACATCGCTACGACCGACTCACTTCTCGAGGCCGCCAGGGAGCTGGGGCTCGAACCACTCGAGTTCGATGCCGACTACGAAGACCGCGGCGCACACCTCCGCTCGCGATTCGAGGAGTACGGTGGCGTTCCCCCGGTGGCCTACCACCGCGGTGCCTTCGGCATCGAACCGACCACGTTCGTCTTCGGGACCGACGCTTCGTCGGCGGTCGAGCGCGTCTCCGAACTGGTTGCTACGGTCTCGTAGTTTCTGGACGAGTCGATTTCGTTGCTCGAGGGTGGCAGTGGACTCGAGTATCTCCCCCGGATATCGAATACCATCGACTGGTAATTCCTATCCCAAAATATTATTGTTAGAAAGAAATTATTTAGAATCTATGAGCGGTAACCAGACTCGGACACGCCGACAGTGGCTCGGTACGTGTGCGGGTGTTGCAGGTACGACTGCACTCGCGGGCTGTTTCGATAGTGATACGGACGAAAACGACGGTAACGAGAACGATGTCAGCGGGGATCCAGCGGACGCCTCCTCGAGTACTGATTGGCCGATGTACGGTGTCGATCTGCAGAATACAGGTTATCAACCGAACGCAACGGGTCCTAGCGGAGATGAGTTAACCGCTCGTAAGGTACACGATATTGGTGGTGGCAGTTCATATCCTGTCATACTCGCCGACGACCGTCTCTACGCAACGAGCCGAGATGGCGTAGTTCTCGCATTCGACCGAGAATCCGAGGAACTCCTCTGGAAAGAAGACGGACACGGCCCGTTGATGGCTCACGATGGTATGATCTATGGACCACGTGCTAGTCACAGCGTATATGGATACGATATGGAGGGCGGGGACCGCTGGGAGTCTGATGAGATCGAACTCGACAGCAGTCTCAATCTTAACAACGAACCAATCCCGACTCCAAATGGCGTGTTCGTTATCTCCGATAACCATGTATGGAACGTTGATCTCGACAGCGGCGACTACACGAGTGTCCGCCGGTACCCTCGAAATTCACGGGATTTGATCGGTACGACCGACGTTCCTGCGTACCATGACGGGATACTGTATCACGCGATGGGTGTCGAATTGTATGCATTAAATGTCGAAACCGGTGATCACGAGTGGACTGTTAAAGGAGAGAACGTATTACATATTGGTAATCCGACAGTATTCAATGGAATGGTCTTCGTCTCAGGTGGTGACGAACAACTCCACGCATATGATGCGAAATCTGGTGAAGAAGTGTGGACAGTCGAAACGACTACTGGGGTTGAGACAAGTCCAGCAGTTGCTGATGGAATAGTATACCTTGGCGATAATCAACGAGTAATAGCTGTAAAGGCTGAATCGGGTGAAATCAAATGGGAGATTGAAAAACCTCTTCCTGAGTCAGAGGTCGTCATTGCAGACGATGTCGTATACCTCGCTAATTCGTTGGGTGTTATTGCATTAGATTGCAATACAGGTGATTTGCATTGGGAAATGGAATTTAATGGATATTTCACATCTTCTCCTGTGATTTCCGGTGAAACAATATATGTTCCTGCTCTAGACGATAAGCTCTATGCAATAGAGGGTTCCTAAATAAAATTCTATAATCACATCCATTTATTCGTGAGCGGTTCTATGGCAGACTCTCTGTATTTTATTTCCCCCTTACTTACTGAGAATTGGTCCAACATCGTCCCAAAGTGGTGAACGCTGTTCACCAGGGACGTCGGTAGCAAATTGTGTGTCGCCTACGCCAGGAGCACCCTGTGGGAGAAACTGTGGTGCTGGAACTACGACGAGAATAGTCTGGTTGTTTTCATAGCTGATCGGTTCCGTGGAACCTAACTCGAGTTCACTGCCACCGGGTGTCCCGAGTGTAACTTGTTTATCCTCCCGGACATACGTCGTTGATCCCGCTGTCGACGGGTCACCGCTGGTTGCTTCTGCTTCGAAGCGAACATACTCCCCCTCGAGTTCAATCTCCCAGGCATCGACCTGTAGGTAGAACAGCGGTGGCCAAGGAATCACTGGGAAACCAGGAAGACCGACTTCGTTTTCGTAACTGACACCCATCGGTGCGAAGCTTATTTTATCGTTGATTTCGAGTGGACCATCACCTTCTGCCCGTACTGCTGGTACTTCGGTCCGGTTGACTGCCATCTGCGACGAGTGATAGGTCGGCGAGCCATCGACGTTGACGTGAACATCGTTCAATACCTCCGGAGTATCGATTTCGGTATCTTTCTCGTTCTGAAGTATCTCCTCACCAGAGCCGAGCATTTCGTCGAGCAGGTTCATCGGCCCGTTGATGATAGCATTGGCCGAATCCAGAAGGTCGCCGAGCAGGTCATCAATTAAATTACTGCCCCCTGTCGTCATCCGCTCATGTTCGCTGGCGAACTCATCTACGTATTTGTGAATATTCTCGAAGTATACCTTTCTGGCCTCCATTTTGGCGAGTTCGGGTGCGTTTTCGAACTCACCAGTATCATCTACGAGCTCCCGTTCTACTTCTCTGACATTTTCACTGATCTCTCGCATTGGACTTTCATCCGCCGTCAGCATCTCCATAACGTCGGTCTCGACTGGTTCGATTTCGGTTACCGTCTCGTTGTGTACTTCGAGAATATCGTCCCAGACGATATGGGAATGTAAAATTTCCTCATTCCGTGGCGAGAGTTGGATGTCTTCGTCGAAATCCCTGTCATAGTTGATCGCTTCTTTGAAATCACTCGTCGATTCGATATCGTTGACTCTTCCGCTCAGCCACCGTTCGAACTCCGAGTCACTGTCGAAATCCTGCCCGAAGAACGCTTCTGTCACCTCGTCGGCAGCGCCTTCCCAGTTTGTCGGGCTTCCAAGGTACGGATCGTGAGACCCACCGTGCTCGAGTACGTTTTCGACGCGGTGTGGATCGATTTCTAGATCTGGAGCGAATTCTCCGTCAAGTTCGAACGAGGCCGTGAAATCAGTGTATCGACTCTCGTACTCTCGGACGTCAACCGAAGCATTGGTCGTCGTATCGTTCCACACTCTAAACGTCGCGTACCGCATTTCAACCTCGATATCAACCTCGACGAGTGATCGCTCGAGACTCGAATCTCTACCGTCTTGAGTCGTCTTGTCAATGCTGGCATTGACGGCAGTATCCGTTGTCAGATATGTACGATCGACTTCTGTGTGGTTGCTGGTATCGTATTTGTCCGGAAGTCTAGGAAGAGGGTGTCCGAAACCGTCCATCGACGGAGAGTCGCTAACGGTTCCAAGATTTCCATTTATCATATAGATATTATTGATGCTGTCTTGGGTTCGATCATAGTTGAAGATCGCATCATTTTCTATCTCGTTTAGCTGATCTTGCAGATCAGATATTACGTCATCAGGATCATCAATTGTATCATCATCGGTTCGTTCATTTCCAGAATCATCATAGTAATCCTCGAGATACGCCTCGGTAAACCGATCCGTCTCGTTTAACGTCTCCCGCATCTCGGCCTCGAGATCACTTTGTCCGAGACCGGCTTCCATCTCGTACATCGCCATATCGGCGAACGGATGGCCCTGGATCGTACCGTTCTTGTCGACGTGCTCGAGCATTTCGGCGACGATCTCCTCGACGGTCGGCATCTCGGGCAACTCACCGTCGGGAGAGACGACTCCCGCTTCACAGAGCGTATCGACATCGTCGACGTCGTCGTCCGGATGGATCTGGGCGGCGAGCTCGTCGAAATCGTACTCCAACTCGAGGGCCGACTCCGAGAGGTCGTGGGCCATACACAGGAGTGGACCGGCCATCACGCGGTTTCCGTAGTCGTCCTGTGTTCCGAAGACCGCCTGCTGGGCTCCAAACCGTGCGTCGTTGGCCATCACTTCGGTGTGATCGTTCGGCGTGACGTTCTCGAAGGCACGATCGTCGGCATCGCTGAGCAGCCGATCGTAGTAGGCTTTCCCCCAGACGAGCGGCCACAGCCGCTTCGCGAGGTCGTAGCCGTATCCGTCGCGGGCCTCGACGCCGTCGAGCATGCCCGTGTTCAGATACTCCTCGTACGCCTCGACGCGATCGTGGAGTTCGAACATGGTCGTCCCCACCGAGACGGTGATATCGCGTGACGTCTCCGCCTCGAGAGTGCCGTCAGCGTCGCGGACGGTGAACGCGACGTCCTCGATCGTCACGTCCATGACGCCGTCGTCTTCCTCGAGAGAGACGGACTCGAGTGCCGACTCAAGGTCGTCTTCGTCGGTCCAGTCGTCGACAGCTGGTAACGACACCTCAACAGTTCGGCCCTGTCCGACGTCCTGTTCGCGACCGTCGAGCGTTGCTGTGGCTTCGGCGAAGATCGTCAGCCGCGTCTGGTCTTCGAACGCGGTGTCGTCGTCGAGAACACCGTCTAGATCGCCGTCGACGGTCGTCACCGGTGACTGGACGACGGTGTCGGTCGCCCGGACGGCCGCGTGACGGATCTCGCTCGTCGCGTACGCTTCGCCGCGGTCGATTGCCAGCTCGGTATCGACGTCGATCTTCGGTTCGTCTCTCGTCTCGAGTATCGCGACGATCGTGACGCTGCTGACGAGCAGTAAGACGCCGATCACCGCGAAGGGAACTCGCGCTCGGTCGTCGCTCGCGATCGAAATCGTTCGAGGGCGTGTACGTCTCATTCGTCCCAGGTCTGGATAGTGATCGTCACGTCGTCGTTCGACAGCGCCTCGACGACCGTCTCGAGTTGCTGTTCGTCGCGTTCGTCGCCGTCGTACTGTTCGCCGATCGCTTCGAACTCGTCGGCGAACGCACGGGGAATATCCGCCCCGATCCAGGCGGCGAGGGCGTCCGCGTCGGTGATGTCGTAGCCGCCCTCCTGTCCCACGAGGACGTTACGGTTCGCTGTCTCGGCACTCGCGTCGGACCGGGCCAACGGTGGATGGGTGTCCGCGCTCCGAAACGAGAAGTCGCCGATAGCGTCGACCATCGACGTGTAGTGATAGACCGTGTGCTCGCGGGCGATCCCTTGGTCCTCGAGGGCGTACTGTGTCGATTCGGGCGGGAAGAACCCGGTCACGATCTCCTCGCCGATGACGGTCCCGGCCGCCACATAAGACGTAGCGTCCGATCCTGTGAGTCCCGGTACGTCCGAGGGGTCGTCGACGTCTGCGATCGCGTCCGTATCGTCGATCCACTCGTCCAACCGGTCGTCGGCGTTTCGCCAGTCGTCCTCGAGTCGGTCCTCGTCGATCGGCGAAAGCCCACTCGAGACCGTCGTCGTGGTACTGGAGACGTCAGCGTCGGCTGGCGGTCGTTCGCCGGCCGTCGCCGTGCCGTTGATCGCCGCGCCGTCGTACGGTTCCCACTCTGCGACGATGTAGAAGTTCCGCTCGGCGCCGAGCAACGCGTCTCGAATCGCCCAGTCGACGGCCGCTTCGTACTCCTCGCCGTAGGCGAGTACTGACTCGCCACCGATCCGGTGGTTCGTCACCGCGGCGTCGGCCAACAGTCCGAGCGGAGTTCCGTGATCGGTTCGCGTGTACGTGTGTTCGTTGGTAACGACCGGTTCGGTGAATTCGTCTTCGTCACGGATTGCCTCGAGACTGTAGGTCACCGAGATCGTCGATTCGCCGAGTACTTCGGCCGTACGGGTCGCCGATAGCTCGTCGACGTCGTCCGAGTACGCCGCTCCAGTCACCTCTTCCTGCCCGGCGGCTGTCGGCGTTTCGTCGGCCGTGCTGGCGAGGTAGTAGCCGACGAGCATCACGCTCGCGGTGATCAACAGCAACGCCATCGAGACGTCGACGACGGTGCTGATACCGCGTTCGGCGTCGGGTCCCGCCACGGTCACCAGACCTCCACGTAGAGCGTTCCGCCACGAACGTCGGCGTCCGTGACTGCGACCGAAATCGGTCTGGTGGCGACGCCACGCTCGTCCGGCCCACCGGTTCCGCGCGGCGGTCCGAAATCGGCGTGCGTCGAGTCGATCTGGCGGTCACGGACGCTATCGCCGTCCGAATCGAAGTGTGTCGCAGCGAAGACGGTCGGCTCTCCGCTCTCGTACGCCCGGATCTCGACGTAGCTGTTCTTGCCGTCGGGTAACGACTCGAGGGAAATGGCATCTCGCATTGCCTCGTCGCCGTTGGACTCGTATTCGGCGACGGGGAACACGCCGCGTTCGTCGTCTTCCAGGTCCGCCCAGACGCGATCGATCGTCGTCTCTTCGACAGTGCGATCGCTCGTGCCCGGAAGTAATCCAGCGAGAGCCGCGGTGTAGAGCCCGATCGCGACGACGACCGCTACGACAGCGACCAGCGCCGCGATCGGTTCCGTCTGTGCTCGCCTCGAACGGTTCTCGAACTGTCCGATCCGATCGACAGGCGCAGTCGTTCGGGCAGGACGGTCCGAGCCCCGTTTCGCTAGTGTAGTCGTTCGGTCCGAATCCAGTGGTGAGACCTCTCGACGGCCCACTTCGACGACGGTGGTTCTGGCGCCAGTCCGCTGGCGATCCAGCGACACGGTCCACCTGCCGGTAATGACGTCCCAGTCCATGGTCTGTCCCACCTGGCCCGGCCTTCGTATTTAAACTCGAGCGACGACGGACGAGGAGAAAACGAGAGTCCAAGTCCCTGTCCGTCAGTTCCAATGTACCTGTAATTTCCTGTGGCTCATACTACCGGAGAACAGTCAATACTCCCGATCGCGTCTCGAGGCCTGTCGTCCCCGACGAGGTCTCGCGTGCGATCAGTGTGTACAGTGTGTTGTCAGACAGTATCAGAAGCCGACGACCAGTCGATACGGGATCCCGACTGCGAAAATCGCGATTAGGGCCGCTGTCGCGAGCGCCACTGGCAGCGGAATCTCCTCTTTTTCGAACTCGAACAGCGAATCGATCATACGGTTTCGTTGCACCGAGGTCCACCTAACTCCTTTGTTCGCTATCTCGAGAGACGAGTGGACCGAAAAACATTGCAGTCGCTATCTCTCCTGGTCCGGTCGATAAGAAAACGAACAGTTGCGATTCGAACGGATTAGACGCCGCTCTCGAAGTCCTCGAGCGAGTAGGACGGCTCGGCGCCGCGGCGGTCGAGGACTTCGTTGGCGAGCAGCCAGTAGACGACCGAGAGGGCCTTGCGACCCTTGTTGTTGGTCGGGACGACCAGGTCGACGTTGCTGACCTGGTTGTTCGAGTCACACATCGCGATGACCGGGATACCGACCGTGATGGCCTCCTTGACGGCCTGGGCGTCGCCGATCGGGTCCGTGACGACGACGACGTCAGGTTCGATGTAGCCGTCGTACTTGGGGTTGGTCAGTGTGCCCGGGATGAATCGGCCGGTACGGGCGCGAGCGCCGACCGCTTCGGCGAACTTCTCGGCCGGGAAGCGGCCGTACTGGCGACTCGAGGTGACCAGGATCTGTTCGGGGTCGTAGTTGGCGAGGAAGTCCGCGGCCGTGCGGATGCGGCCGTCGGTCTTCGAGACGTCCAGTACGTAGAGACCGTCGGTTCGGACGCGGTGGATGAACCGCTCCATGTCGTTGGTCTTCTGCTGGGTCCCGATGTGGACACCGGCGCCGAGGTAGTCCTCGACGGGGATGAGGAGGTCGGCCTCCTCGTCGCTCATAACGTCGTCGTCGAGCGTTGGACCCTCGTCTTCCTCGGGTTCTGGTTCTGCGTCGGCCTCGGCCTCCGTGGCCTCGGCGTCTACGGACTGTTCGTCGGCTGGCTCGACGTCCTCCTCGGGATCGGCGGCGGGACCGGCTCCTTCGGCCGGCTCCTCGTCGATCTCCTCTTTGGCGGCGTCGAGCCCTTCCTGGGATGCGTTGTCGTCTGTCATGTCGCGTCGTCTGCGATTCTGATGAGCTCGTTGAGCTTGGCGGTTCGCTCGCCGCCGACGGCACCCGTCTTGATGTAAGGGGCGTCCGTCGCCACGGCGAGGTGTGCGATCGTCGCGTCCTCGGTCTCGCCCGATCGATGGGAGATGACCGAGTCGTAGCCGTTCTCGGTCGCGAGTTCGATCGCGTCGAAGGCGTCGGTCAGCGTTCCGATCTGGTTGGGCTTGATCAGGATACTGTTTGCCGCGCCGCGATCGATTCCCTCGCGGAGTCGACCGGTGTTCGTGACGAACAGGTCGTCTCCACAGATCAGCGTCTGATCGCCGACTTCGTCGGTGAGGTCGGCGAAAGCGTCGTAGTCGTCCTCGTCGAGGGGATCCTCGACGTAGACGAGGTCGTACTCCTCGACTAGCCCGGCGATGTATTCGATCTGTTCGTCCGTGTCTCGGCTTTCGCCGCTGTACTCGTAGCGCTCCGAATCGTTGTCGTACAGTTCTGCACCGGCGACGTCGAGGCCGAACTTGATATCGAAGCCGACCTCGTCTTCGACCATCGAGACCGCCTCGTCGACGATCTCGAAGGCCTCGCTGTCGTCGATCGACGGCGCCCATGCACCCTCGTCGCCTTTGCCACACGGGACGTCGCGTTCCTCGAGGAGGTCCGCGACGGCGGCGTGGGCAGCAGCGTTGGCGAAGACGGCGTCTTCGACGCTCGGCGCGCCGACGGGCGCGACGAGGAACTCCTGGATGTCGGTCGCGTCGGCGGCGTGTTCGCCACCGCCGACGACGTTACCGAGCGGGATCGGGAAGTTGTTCCCGCGGAACGCGCCACCGAGATGCTGGAACAGCGGTGCGCCGAGTACGTCGGCGCCGGCTTTTGCGGCAGCCATCGAGATGGCGACCGCGCTGTTGGCGCCGATCTCGGAGAAGTCGTCGGTTCCGTCCGCGGCACGCAGGATGGAATCGACTTCCCGCTGGTTGCCGGCGTATGCCTCACCGACGAGTCGCGGGACAGCGTGTTCCCGAGCCGCGGCGATCGCTTCGCTTGGCGGTCGTTCGACGGCCTCGTACTCGCCCGTGCTGGCGCCACTTGGCGCCGCGGCACGGCCGAATCCGCCACTTTCGGTGACGACGTCGGCCTCGACCGTCGGATTCCCGCGCGAATCGAGGATGCGTCGGAGTCGGATGTCGGTAATCAGCGTCATTCGTCCCCTCGCTTGACTGTAAACGGCAACACTCCGGCGTCGTACTCCTCGGCAGCGATGAGGATCGGTTCCGACTGGTCGGTCTCGACCAACACCGGCGCGCCGTAGGAGACCTGCAGCGCTCGAGCGCCGAGGATGCGCGCTTTCTCGTAGCGGTTGTGACGTTGCTGTTGCATGTTACTGGTATGGTGAGACGACGTCGACGAGGTCTTTGTGACTCACGAGCATGCGTCGACAGCAGTAGCGGTCGACGCCGAGCTCGTCGAGCACTTCCTGGGGGTCTTCGTCGCCCTCGTTGGCTCGTTCGTCGAACTCCTCCCAGTGTT
This sequence comes from Natronolimnohabitans sp. A-GB9, assembly GCF_030848565.1. Lineage (GTDB taxonomy): Archaea > Halobacteriota > Halobacteria > Halobacteriales > Natrialbaceae > Natronolimnohabitans. The sequence goes on along the minus strand of NZ_JAVDDV010000002.1, from coordinate 216,738 downwards.
CGCCGACGACGCTGCCACAGGTGAAACACCGGACCGGTACCATCATGAGTTGATCACCTTAGCGGTAGGACTTCTGGTAGCGTGCCCGAGCGCCTGGGCCGCCCCACTTCTTCGGTTCGGACTGGCGAACGTCGTTGACCAGCAGCGAACGGTCGAACTCCATGTACGCGTCGCGGAGTTCGGCGTCGTTGGTGTGTTGGACGATCCCGCGTGCGATCGCGGTACGGACGGCGTCGGCCTGTCCGCTGATACCGCCACCTTCGACGCGGACGTCGATGTCCATCTCACTGCGCAGATCCTCACCGGCGATGCGGAACGGCTCGAGCATCTTGAGCCGGGACATCTCCGGTTCGACCAGTTCGACTGGCTTGGAGTTGATGCGGACGCGACCCTCGCCCTCGCGAACGGTTGCGCGGGCGACGGCGGTCTTCTTCTTTCCGCTCGTGTTCGTTACCATGTGACGTTAGCACCGAGTTGTTCGGAGACTTCGCCCAGGTGGACGAAGCGAATGTTCGAAAGTCGATCCAGCGACGTTCCCTCGAGCACTTCGGCCTCGCGGTCGTCGTCTCCCTCGTAGGGGTTGCCGACGTAGACGCGGACGTTGTCGAACGCCTCACGGCCACGGGGCTTCTTGTGCGGAAGCATGCCCCGGATGGAGCGCTTGAAGATCGTATCGGGTCGCTTCGGGTAGTAGGGGCCGCTGTCGGAACCCAGCTGGAGTCGCTTTCGGTAGGTGCCGAAGACGTCTTCTTTGTCGCCGGTGATGACGGCGTCTTCGGCGTTGACGACGGCGACACGTTCGCCGTCGAGCGATCGCTGTGCGACTTCGCTGGCGACGCGACCGAGGATACAGTCACGGGCGTCGACGACGACGTCCGCGTCGAATTCTGCGATACTCATCGGATCACCCGTACGTCGGATCCCTCAGGGTTTTCTTCGAGCGCCTGCTCGAGCGGTACTGATTCGCCGACCTGTTCGATCTTCGTCTCGGCCGAGGAACTGAAGTCGACGGCCGCGACGGTAACCGATTTCTGTAGTGCGCCAGAGCCCAGCACTTTGCCGGGAACGACGACAGTCTCTTCTTCGCGTGCGTATCGCTCGATACGGCCTAGGTTCACCTCAGCGTGGGTGCGCCGGGGCTTCTCGAGTCGATCCGCGACGTCGCGCCAGACGTCGGCGTCCGTTTCGCGGGACGTCGACTTCAGCTCGGCGATGAGATCGTTGAGCCTCGGATTGGTTTTGCTACTCATTGTGTCCTCCAAATACGGTAGACGACGGGACGAGGATATGTCCCGTCGAAGTGGAATCGATACGTCGAACGGATCGCCACGCGAGTCGAGCCGATCGTCTTCCGTAGACGGTCGGTTCTTCGGTGGTCGACGTTCGACGAGTGAGAAGTGGATGCAGGGAGCAGGATTTGAACCTGCGGACTCCTACGAGACAGCGCCCTGAACGCTGCGCCGTTGGCCTGACTTGGCTATCCCTGCTCGCACTTCCGTGTAGCCGCCGCCCCTTCAAACCCCTTTCGATTCCAGTATGCGAGACCGGACCGGTCTCGTTGCTTACGGCGCCGGTGAACGCGGTCTCGCTTCGGGTACGGGGGCGTCGGTTCATAAATTAGGTTCTATAGCTGTACTGCGTCTTCGAGTTCGGTTGCACGCGATTCGATCGTGTCGGCGGCTCGCGTGACAAGTTCTTCGACGGTAAAGGAACCGTCCGTCTCGACGTGGAAGACGAACGCGTTGGGCACGTCCTCGATCTCGACCTCCTTGCCCGGATATCGGTTCGAGAGGTCGTGATCGAACTCGCTCGTCGGGACGAGCTCGCCATTGTCTTCGATGACGCCACGGACGATCCGTGACTCCTGCTCCTCGAACTCGGGAAGGTCGTCGACGACCTCGACACGCTGGAGGTGACGGTAGCCGACGGCCACGCCACCCTGATGTTTCGCGTGATTTTTCCCGCGGTCGATGGAAGCGTCGGCCTCGGCCTCGAGTCGCTGGCCGTCTTTGAGTTCGATGATCGGAACGTCGTCCGTCGCAGGTTCGACGAGTTCGTCGCTCGAGACGAGATCGCCGGAGTAGGCGGTTGCTGGCCCTTCGACGTCGATCGAGAGCGTGACGGTGTCGTCCTCGCTGAACTCGCCGACGGGGGGCGTCGTCAGCGGGACGAGCCCGAGCCGCAGGGCGAGTTGCTCGTCGAACATGACCGACGAGTTCTCGACGAACCGGACGGTGTCGATCGCCATCGTCGGCACGTCGGCGATCATCGCCCGGCGGATGCCGTTGGCGAACCCGGGTGTCACACCCCGGACGAGGAACCGTGCCTCCTGGTCCCCGCGTTCGACGAACTCGACGTCGTACGATTCCGTCATGGATCTAGTAGCCGCCCTTACCCTTCGGTGCGCGCGATCCGTCGTGTGGGATCGGCGTGACGTCCTCGATGCGACCGATCTCGATACCGGATCGGGCGAGTGCGCGAATCGTCGCCTGTGCACCCGGGCCGGGGGACTTCTGGAGGTTGCCGCCAGGGCCACGGACTCGAACGTGGAGTCCGGTGATGCCCGCAGCCTTGACCTCCTCGGCGATCGACTCGGCCATCTGCATGGCCGCATACGGCGACGCCTCGTCGCGGTTTTGCTTGACCGCCGTCCCACCGCTGGACTTGGCGATCGTCTCCGCGCCCGTGAGGTCGGTCACGGTCATGATGGTGTTGTTGAACGATGCGTGCACGTGGGCGATGCCCCACTTTTCGTCGTCCTGACTCATGGTTTACTGACCCTCCGCGCGTTCGGGATGGAGTTCGTCCGCGAGCGGGCTGTTCTCGTCGAACTCGACGAGGGCCTCCTCGTCGACGTCGACGACGTACGACGGGACGCGGTGGCGCTGGCCGTCGACTGTGACGTGCCCGTGCGTGATGAACTGTCGGGCCTGCTCGGTCGTGTTCGCCAGCCCCTTCCGGTAGACGACCGTCTGGAGACGGCGCTCTAAGACGTCCTCGATCTCGAGCGACAGGATGTCGCCGAGCTCGTCGCTCTCGTCTAAGATGCCGACACGCTTGAGCCGACCGAGGAACTCCTCGGAGCGGTTGATGACGGTCTCGTCGTCCTGTGCCTGGCCGAGCAGCTCTCGAGCCTCGCGCCGGTAGGAGCGAAGCTGAGACTGGGCCCGCCAGAGCTCTTCTTTGTTCTTGAGACCGTAGCGGTCGATCAGGGAGTGCTCGGTAGCGATGCGTTCACCCTGGTAGGGGTGGTTCGGCGTCTCGTACTGTTTGGTGTCGGTTCCGAGTGGCATCGTTATTCACCCTCCCCTTCGTCGCCGCCTTCGGCTTCTTCTTCGCGGATCTCTTCGACGTTGACTCCGATGGTGCCTTCGGTACGGCCGGTGGACTTGGTCCGCTGACCGCGAACCTTCTGGCCGCGCTTGTGGCGGACACCCTTGTAGGAGTCGATCATCTTCATCCGGTTGATGTCGTGCTGGCGGGTCAACTCGAGATCGTTGCCGATCTCGTGGGTCGTTTCGCCGGTGTAGAAGTCTTCCTGGCGGTTGTTGAGCCAGTCCGGAACTTCGTCGGCGTAGTTCTCTACGACTTCGACGACCTCGTCGATGACGTCGTCGTCGAGTCGACCGAACGTCGCCGTCCGGTCGACGCCCGCTTTGTCGGCGATGAGTCGGGCGGTCCGTCGACCGACCCCGTTGAGCTCCGACAGCGAGCGCTCGACGGACTTCGTCCCATCGAGGTCGGTTTGCCCGATACGGACGAAGTACTGGAGGTCTTCGTCGTCCTGTTGTTCTTGAGGTGCTTCCTCGCTCATGTGTCGTGTATCTGTATCTGGTGTGCGCGCGATGCAAACGACTGACGCGAAATGCGTCAGGGAAGTACTACTGACGAGGAATCGTCAGTGTATCCGACGTCGTGGCGGGGATTCGAACCCCGGAGGCTTGACGCCACATGGTTAGCAACCATGCGCCTTGGGCCGCTTGGCTACCACGACACCGTGTCTCTATCATCGCCCTCTCGGACTCGGGGACTGCTCCCCTACACGTATCGCACCCGGACCTACCGGCGACTGGTACTTAAGCGCAACGAAAGCCCCCGGCCCCGGGACCGAGTAACATTCCCGTTATCGGAACGATCAGACGTCTTTGATTGTCGCGCGAGCCCGACACTCATTGATATAAACGTAACCGAGAACGGTTGTATCACCCACGATGCAGTCGACACACTCGAGACCTCACGGATAGCCGCGCCACGACCGTCAGTCCGCTGCCGTCTCGACCTCGAGGTAGTCGTCGTTGAGTTCCCACTCGCCGTCGTCGTTTTTGACCATGTACTCGCCGTAGTAGGGAACCCGGTTCGCGACGGTTTCGCGAAACGCCTCGCGGATCTCGGGTTTGGACATCTCGCCCATCGACCGCAGGTCGTCGTTGCGGTTGAGACAACCCTTCAGATAACCTTCGTGGGTCACCCGGACACGATGGCAGTTCGCACAAAAGGTTGCGTTCTCGACCGGGTCGACGATCTCGACCATTCCCCTCCCGTCGCCCTCGTCGCTGCTGACCCAGTATCGCTTGCGGTCGTGCATCTCGCGGTGCTCGATCTCGTCGGCCTGCTCGGCGAGCCAGTCGTGGACGCGGCCGATGTCGATGTTCCACTCGGGTTTGCCGGTCAGCTCCGGCATGTACTCGATCAACTGCAGTTGTAGCCCCTCGTTTTCGGCGACGTGGTCGACCATCTCCGGCACGTAGCCCGCGGTGTGTTCGAAGACGACCATGTTGAGTTTGACCGGATCGAGGCCGGCTTCCAGCGCCGCGTCGACGCCCTCTAAGACCTTCTCGTAGGCGCCACTTTGCGTGACGGCCGCGAAGTCCTCCGGATCGAGCGCGTCCTGGGAGACGTTGACTCGTTCGAGTCCAGCCTCGACGAGGTCTTCGGCCCGTCCTGGGAGGAACGTGCCGTTGGTCGTCAGCGAGACTTCCATCTGCTCCGGTGTGCGCTCGATGATCTCCTCTAGGTCCTGGCGAAGCATCGGCTCGCCGCCGGTGAACTTGACCGCGTCGACGTCGAACTCGGCGGCGACCTCGAGAAAGCGCACGACGTCGTCGGTCGACATCTCGTCGTCCTGTGGATCCATCGGTCCGCGAGTGTCACCCAGCCCTTCGTTGTGACAGTAGACACAGTCGAAGTTACACCGATCGGTGAGGGATACCCTGACCCCGGTTACCTCCCGCCCGAACTCGTCGGTGAGCATACACCCCTATTGCAGATGAAACCGCTTAAGTACGCGGGGTTATTTCGAATCTCGTAACCTATTTCGGTTACCCCTTGCCCGTTCGAACACGCTGTGTCCGCTCGCTGTGACGTTCGTCGTCGTCGGAAGAACTACCCGGGGTACGCTCGAATGGTGGCGTATGGACGAGGATATGCTCGAGGACCAGCGGCGACTCGTCGAACTCATCGAGGCAGAGGGATGGGACGTCACGGATCTCGAGATTTCGGCCTACGACAGCCCCTGGGCCGACGAGGACGATCCCGAGGCGACGGTGACGATCACGGCGCGAAAGCCCTACGAGAGCGACGAGGACGACGGGGCGGACGACGAGAACCCGTTTCGGCTGCAGTGAACGGGACGACTCGACGACGGCCCGTCACACTCGTTTCGACTCGAGGGCAGGGACCGGCGTCGATCAGACGGCACCGTCGTACCATACTGTCGGACAGCAGTCCGTATCAGCCCTTGATGTTACAGACGGGGAACGTCCGTGCGACCTTGTCGCCGATGCCGAGTTCGTCGGAGACGCGGACGACCTCGTCGACGTCTTTGTAGACGCCGGGGGCCTCCTCGGCGACAGTTGCACCCGATTGGGCCTTGACGTAGATCTGTTCTTGGTCCTCGAGTTGTTGCTGGACGTCGCCGCCCCAGTACTCGCTTTTGGCCTGCGTACGGCTCATCAGCCGGCCTGCGCCGTGGGCGGTCGAGCCGAACGTCAGATCCATCGAGTTCTCGCCGCCCCGGAGGACGAAGTTGCCGGCGCCCATGCTGCCGGGGATGATGACGGGTTGCCCGACGTCGCGGTAGGCCTTCGGCACCTCCGGGTGGCCGGCAGGGAACGCCCGCGTCGCGCCTTTGCGGTGGACGTAGAGTTCGCGTTCCTCGCCGTCTACAGTATGTGTCTCCTTTTTCGCGATGTTGTGGGCCACGTCGTACAGCAGGTCCATCTCCATCGTCTCCCAGGAGCGATCGAAGACGCGCTCGAAGACCTGCCGCGTGCGGTGCATGATCAGCTGACGGTTGACCCACGCGAAGTTGATCGCGGCGTTCATCGCCGCGTAGTAGTCCTCGGCCAGTTGCGAGCCGGCGGGCGCGGCCGCGAGTTCCTTGTCGGGCAACTGGTTCAACAGCCCCTGATGCTGTTGTTCGATCTTCCGAAGGTAGTCGTTACAGGTCTGATGGCCCAGTCCGCGGGAGCCACAGTGGATCAGGACGACGATCTGGTCTTCCTCCAGTCCGTAGGCCTCGCCGACCTCGTCGTGGAAGACGTCGGTCACGCGCTGGACCTCGAGGAAGTGGTTGCCCGATCCCAGCGAGCCGATCTGGTTCTTTCCGCGGTCTTTGGCCTTCTGAGTGATCTTCTCGGGGTCGGCCTCTTCGCGCATCCCTTCGTCCTCGCAGTGAAGCAGATCCTCCTCGACGGCGTGGCCGTTCTCGAGTGCCCAGTCGACGCCCCGCCCTAAGATCTCGTCGACGGTGTCGACGCCGGCCTCGACGATGCCGCCACCGCCAAGCCCCGACGGAACGTTGGCAAACAGCGCGTCGACGAGTTCCTCCTCGCGGCCCTGGAGGTCGTCGTAAGTCAGGTTCGTCCGCATCATCCGGACGCCGCAGTTAGAGACGACGAATCCGTCAGCGACGAAATTGTGTGCGTCGTGGGTAACGCCGATATCGTACACCCTGTGCGCTTCGTCGATGGGTTCGATAGACCGGATTCGGGCGGCAACCGTGTAATCGTCACCGACCGTCGTCGTTTCGCAGTAGTCCTCGAATCCGGGGAATTCGGCGGGTGGTCGCGGACGTCCGCTTCGACCATCCCAGATACTCCGTTCGACGAATCGCTCGTTGACGTCGAACTCCGACTTGATATCCTGCGCTGGTGTTCCGCCATCAGCCATCGCTTTCGCCTCGCGAGCGATCGTCGCACGGCGGTCGATAACCGCTTCCTTCGTCTTGAGATACTGGATCGCTTTGGCAGCTTTTCGGCGCTTTTCGTGGTTGTATCGGTATCCGACGGTCGAAAAGAACCGAATCAGGTTCTCCGAATCATTTTTAACTCCGAAACGGAGCCTGATCGTTTCTCGATCGGCACTCGAGTCCGTCTCGAACCGTTCGATCTGATTTGTCTCGATATCGAGGTCGCCGAGGAAGGAGGCGATATCCGCCATGAACTCCTCCCCGTCGTCAGCGACAGCTGCGACACGGGTCTGGGATACTTTTGGACAGTACAGGTTCTTATCGTGTTGCGCTGCGGGCGCGCTCATTTCGGCCCCAAAATAGGCCGAGACGTACAGGGCCTTCTGCCAGTTCGTCAGCCGATCGAAGTACCACGGCGTCGTGAAGTCGGATTCTATCTTGCGTCCGTCCGGTGCACCGAGTTCGAGGAGGACTTTCTGGAACGCTTTCGAGTTCGCTCGGACGCTGTACTCCGTCGTCTCGAAGGTCTTGCCGTCGATTTCGTGGGCCCGATCTCGCTCGTAGATTTTCGACGGGGTGAATCCGATCGCATCGATGTCGTCCTGAATGGATTCGAGATCCGTCGGCTCACCGTAGAACCACGTTTGTCCGCCGCTTCCGATCGCACCGTCGCCAGTGTGGAATCCGACGAGTTTGAGGAACCGATTGAACGCGTCATCGGTCGATTTCAACGGGAGGAGATCACGATCCTCGAGTGCGCGGACGAGCTGTGGGTTCTCGTTTGCGACGTCGTCCTCGCTGAGGACCGTGAACTCCTCCGGCTCCTCGTCTGGAACACCGCGGAACGGCTGGAGATGGACTTCGTCGCCTTCAGAGAGCTCCTCGAGCGGGCGCATTCCGTCTGGCGTTCGGAACGGGTGATCTGCCGTTGCAGTGATCCGATCACCGGTTTCCGTCTCCACTTCGTACACCGTCGCGTCGTCTCGTTCGGTGAACAGTCGGATCGTCGATGGCGTGAACTCCTCTCCGGCGACCATCGCGTTTTCCTCTTCGAACCGCTTTTCGAGGTCTTCGATCGGAAGCCGACGGCCGTACTCGAGGAGGACGTCCGTATCGCCCGTGAGGCAGTTAATGTCGTAGCCGACCGCTCCCGGCGAAATACAGCCGTCTTCGGCGTCTAGGGCACCGACCCCACCGACCGGGAAGCCATACCCCTGGTGGCCGTCGGGCATACAGATCGCGTGTTTCGTGATGCCGGGCAGATGCGTCGTGTTCGTGAGCTGCTCGAGGGTCTTGTCGTCCGAGATCTCTTCGAGGAGCGGTTCGCTCGCCAGCACCCGCGCGGGCGTTCGCATGTCACCTTCCTGTGGGATCTCCCAGACGTGCTCACGCACCTTCTCGAGCGTGATGCCGTCGGCCTCGAACGTGGGATTGCTCATACGTAGCCCTCCACTCCCGACGGTCAAAGATGTTCGTCTCTACTCTCGAATATCGGTCTTCGGCGAGACGTATTCGACGGTCGTTGGCGGTCCTCGGAATCGACGACTGGCGGGAGGTCGGTACCGCAGTCCGTATCAGACGTCGAAGACGACGTACGACTCCCAGCCCTCGCCTTCGACTCGCTCGAGTCGCATCTCGGAGTACGTGACGGCTTTGACCTCGCGGGCGTCGATTTCGGCCAGTGGGACACCGCGGGCGCTTGCCTCGAGCGACCACGTGCCGTCGTCGCCGCTGTCGCCATCGCCGTCGTCGGTCGGCCCGTCGATCGCCTCGACGCGGTGGTCGACCGGTAGTTCCGCCCGGACGTCACGCAGGTAGATCAACTCGTCGAGGTAATCGAACAACAGGGCTTCGCGGCTCTCGGCGGCTACCGAAAGCGAGAAGCGATCGCCCGTGTCGGGAATCTCCTCACACGACGCGGCCGCGAGGCCGTCGGCGACCGCCGCGAAGACCGCCTCGAGGCTGTTGCCAGTCGCTTCGACCGCGACATCGGCCGTGTGTTTCTGCAGTTCGAACCGCCCGCCCTGCGATCCTGACATTGCTACTCAGTCGTTCGATCGCCGCCATCGTATGTCCGTCGGTTCCATGCGGTCGAGCGGAGCGCGTTCCTGTCTGCGCCTCCGTAACGATCGACCGACAACGATCGACTGTGTGCCGTCCTCCCGAATCGCTCGATTTGTCTATCGAACGTGACGTACGGACGACTGCCGGTGGAATTATATTGGCGACGCTGCTACAGTAGGCTAGTGAGCGTCAACATCGACAGTCGGGTCGTCGCGCCGGGGAGCGACGACTACGTCGACGAAGCCTGGCAACTCAAAGAGGAGATCAACCGTCAGGAAGGCGTGCTCAAACAGCGGTATGACTTCTTTACCGACGCGTATCGTCGCTCGAAAGTCCACTGTTACCTCCAGGACGGCAAACTCGTCGGATTCGCGGCCGTCCGGCGCGACGGCTACATCCTCTTTCTCGCGGTCTCCCCGGATTTCCGAGGCGAGGGCATCGGGAAAAAGCTCATCGCATGCGTCGCGGAGGACCACGACACGATCACGTGTCACGCCCGGACGAGCAACGAAAACGCCCTCCAGTTCTACGAACACCTCGGGTTCGAGATCAAACGCCGCATCGACAACTACTACGAGGACGGCGGCGACGCCTACTACCTGAAACTCGGTTCCGACGTCGGTATCACCGACAAGATCTCGGAACTGATGCGGCGCTGACGACGCCCCGACTGTCGATCCCCAGCGTCCCTCGAGAACGGTCCGCGCGGAGTCGACCATTCGGCAGGATTATACGCTCCCATCCACGACTACTCGAGTCGTATGGAGGAGCGAACGAGGGCCTACCTTCGGGGGCGATTTCGCGATCACTACCGGCGGACGGAGATCACGCCGCCGCCGTCGGCCAACGAACGCGAGTGGGGGTTTATTCCGTGGACCGAGGGGCCCGACACGACGATGGTCCGCCACCGGTCGCTGCTCGAACTCGGCGACCTTTCGGAGTTTCTCGTCCGCAAGCGGCCACGCCACGTCTACTTCTCGGCGGGTCGGTTTCGCGATCCCGGCGCGAGTTCGATGAGTGCGAAAGACTGGCAGGCGGCTGATCTCGTCTTCGACCTCGACGCCGACCACCTGCCCGGCGTCACCCTCGGTGAGGACTCGTATGCCGAGATGCTCGCGACGTGTAAGGATGCCCTCGTTCGACTGCTCGACTTCCTCGAGACCGACTTCGGTTTCGAGGACCTCGAGATCGTCTTCTCGGGGGGTCGTGGCTACCACGTTCACGTTCGCGATGAAACCGTCCTGCAGTTAGAGCGAGAGCACCGACGGGAGATCGTCGACTACGTCCGCGGCATCGGGCTCGAGTACGACGAACTGATCCGAAGTGAGACCGTCGCCGGTCTCGGCCGCAAGACACCGACCGAGCGCCACACACTCGAGATCGAAGGCGGCTGGGGTGCCCGTACCCACGCCCACCTGATGGATTTCGTCGACGAACTCCTCGAGATGGAAGAGGACGCAGCACTCGAGCGATTGCAGTCGTTCGACGGCATCGGTGAGGGGAAGGCGACGGCCACGCTGAACGCGGCCCGGAACAACCGCGAGGAGCTCGCGGCGGGCAACGTCACCGTCCACACGGCGGTCTCACAGCTGGCCGAGCGGTTCGCCTCGCGGGCCGTCGAGCGAGACAACGCGCCGATCGACGAGCCGGTCACGACCGACACGAACCGGCTCATCAGGCTTCCTGGGAGCCTCCACGGCGGCAGCGGCCTGAAGACGGTCCGTCTCGAGCGAGACGAGATCGACGACTTCGATCCACTGGTCGACGCCGTCCCCGACACGTTCCGCGGTCACGAGATCACCGTCGACGTCACCGAGCCAGGCGAGGTGGAACTGGGAGGAGATAGCTTTACGGTCCCGGAAGGCGACCAGTCACTACCGGAGTACGTTGCCGTCTTCTTGATGGCACGCGGTAGAGCCGAGAAGGAAAAAGAATGAATTTAGACGAGTTGCGTTCGGTCCAGAGCAAGGAGCGCCAGAAGGACAGTCTCCAGAACCTGCGCCCTTCGTTCTACCAGGAGGTCGGCGACTACATCGCTGACCTCGAGGACGAACGCGACCGCGCCGCCGAACGGGCCGAGGACCCCTTCTCCTCGCCCGAAGTGAGTCGTCTGACCGACGAGATCGAGACGGCCAAGGACGTCGTCGAAGCGATCTACGAGCGGCGCATGGGCAAACTCGTCAAGCAGGCCAGCCTCGCTGCGGCCGGGATGGCGGCCGACGACGAAGGACTGACCGCCGAAGAGGCCGACCTCTTCGAGGACCTCGTCGACCGGATCGACACGAACAAATCGCGCGTGCTCGACGTCCTCGAGGGTGCCGAGCCCGAGTCCCAGCCGGCGGCCGACGCCGGTACGGAATCGATGGCAGAGCCCGGACCCGACCCCGAATCTGGTCTTGGCACGCCCGATGACGTCGCCGGTCCCGAGACGTCGGACTCGAGTCCGCCAGTTCACGAGACGGGTCCGCGAGCTGACGATCCACGAAGCGATCAGCTTGACGATGGGTCCGAACCGGAAGACGATCCGCCGGTGCCGCCACAGGAGCCGCCGGCGGACGTCGATCCGGCGGCTGCTGGCGACGGGGCGGGCGCCGACCACGACCGGCACGATGAAAGCGGCGTGACGCCGGCCGACGTCATGGGCGGGAGCGGGCCGGAGATCGGCGCCGACGAGAGCGTTGCGCCGACGCCCCCGGAGCCGGACACGTCAGTGCCAGAGACAGCCGCGGCCGAACCGAATAGTGAATCGGCCGCCGAGAACGACACCGACGACGTCGACCGCGTCACCGTCAGAATTACGCGCGACGTCGGCTCGATCCTCGGCGTCGACGATCGCGAATACGACCTCTCGACCGACGACATCGTCACGCTCCCCGAGCAGAACGCGACACCGCTGCTCGAGCAGGAAGCGGCCGAACCGCTCGAGTGACACGTGACTGGCGCTGGCGTCGGTCTAGCGGTTCGGACCGGCTGATTTCGACCGTCGTCCGACAGTATGAGAAGCAGTGCTACTGCGACTGGCGTATCACTCGAGATAGCCCAGCCCGCGGAGCTGTTCGGTGATCTCCTCGAACTCGGCTTCGGTGAGTTCGCCTTCTTTCTGGTGTTGGATGACGATACTGCGAAGGAGGAATCGGGTCAGGTCGCTCGTGGACTGGAAGCTAGTTCCCTCGATAGTCTCCTCGACGCGATCGGCCAGATCCTTCGGGATCGAGACCGTCGTGTATTCGGTCATACGCGATACTCCGTCGCCGACGCCAAAGGCGTATCGGCAGCGTGGTTTCGGTACGATTAGCAGTCGCTCTCTGGAATTTCGTCCGCGTCAGTTCCCCGACAGTCTTCGTAGCGGTTTTGCTATCGGACTTCCTACGGAACCGTATGGGAGTCCGGCCACCATCGGGCGGAGACGACGACGAACCCGAGAGTATCGAATTCGGCATCGCCGCCGTCGACGCGCGTCTCAAGAGCGCTGATCTGACGTTTCCGGCGACGAAAGACGACATCGCGGCCGAACTCGGCCACGAGCAGATCCCATACGACGTCCATGGCAACGACGTCTCCCTGGGTGAGATGCTCGCGGAGGTCGACACCGAGGAGTTTCACTCGCGCCAGGAACTCCTGAACGCCCTCCACGAACCGTTCGAGGAGTATCGACAGAAACACTCCGGCGGCGTCTTCCAGCAGGTTCGCTCGATGCTACCGTTTTGAGACGGTCGACTCCGCGACTCAGCGATCGGAAGACAGGTCACAGATGCCACGAAATCGACCGGCAGCCGTATAGCTAATCGTCTCGGTCTCGGTCTCGGTCTCGGTCTCGATCCCGATCCCGATCCCGATCCCGGTTCTCGCGTGTGATCTGCTCGAGACGGCGCCGCTGTTCGCGATGCAGCGACAGGAGCATATCCGAGAGGACGCCGAACATGAGCAACTGGACGCCGAGCAGGATCGCGGCCGCAGACACCATCGCCAGGATCTCGTGGCCCTGGCCGTGTTGTACCCACTGCCAGAGGACATACGAGGCGACGACGCCACCGGAGAGGATCCCGGCCACGCCGAAGCTGCCGAAGTAAAACAGCGGATTGTTCGTCTTGGCCAGTGAGTACAGCGCGAGGATGATCGTTCCGCCGTCTTTGAGCGGATGAAGGTTCGTCTCCGACTCCTCCGGCCGGGCGCTGTAACTGATCGGCACGACGGTCGTGTCGATCCCGTGTTTGACACACTCGACGGCTAGCTCCGTCTCGATCGTAAACCCCTCCGAGTCGAGCGAGAGCCGTTCGAACGAGTCGACGGTGAAGGCCCGATAGCCGGAGAGAATGTCATCGTAGTCGGCGCCGTGGATGAACCGGAACGACCTGTTTATCATCCGGTTTCCAAAGCCGTTCAACGCCTTCATCGCGTCGTCGTCCATATCCGCAAAGCGGTTGCCGATTACGTGCTCGTATCCCCGTGAGAGGGGCTCGAGCATGCGATCCGCGTCGGCCGGATCGTAAGTGCCGTCGCCGTCGACCATCAACACGTAGGGGACGTCGATGTACTCCAGTGCCTCGCGGACGGCCTGGCCCTTACCGTCGCCGGACTGGACGAGGACGTGTGCGCCGCGGTCGCGGGCGATCTCTCGAGTCGCGTCGTCGGAGTCGCCGTCGACGATGAAGACGTTCGTGTATCCCTCCTCGTAGAAGCCGTCGATGACGTCACCGATCGTCGCCGCCTCGTCGAGCGTTGGAATGAGGACACAGACCTCATCGGCGGAGATATCGCGCGTCTCCGGGCTCATCGAGATGACCGCTCCGTCGCCCGTCGAGATGCGCTCGTCCGAACGAACCGCGTCATTGTCCATCGGCAGGTAGTCCCCACTGTGACTGCAAAAGACTACTGATCGACACGTGCAGCGGTTACTATACTACCGGACAACAGTCAATACACTCCCGACCGCGTCTCGAGTGTGATCGGTGTGTGCATCGTGTTGTCCGGCAGTATATCGGACCGACTCCAGTTACCAGGTCAGCCCTTCGTAGACCTCGAGGGCGTCTGCGTCGATATCGATCCGTCGGCCGTCGACGACGATCCGACTTGCCATTCCCTCGAACTCGAGGTCGTCGAACTCGGGCCAGTCGGTCGCGACGACTGCGCCGTCGGCGTCCTCGAGTGCCGCCGTCGCCGAGTCGGCGTACGTCACGTCGGGGTAGTCGGGCCGGACGTTCTCGATCGCAACCGGGTCGTAGGCGACGACCGACGCGCCCCGGTCCTGGAGGGACTCGATCACGTCGAGTGCACGTGATTTCCGGATGTCGTCGGTCCCGGGCTTGAACGACAGGCCAAGCACCGCGATCCGTGCACCCTCGAGATCGACGTGGTCGGCGAGTAGCCCGACCAGCCGGCGGGGCTGGCCGTCGTTGACCGCGACGACGGCGTCGAGCAGTGCGGGATCGTACCCCTGTTCGCGTGCGCCGGCACGCAAGGCGTCGACGTCTTTCGGGAAACAGGAGCCGCCCCAGCCAAGCCCCGAGCGCATGAACCGCTCGCAGATGCGGTCGTCGAGGCCGACCGCCTCGAGTACCTCGTAGGCGTCGGCGCCGTAGGTCTTTGCGATGTTGCCGAGTTCGTTGACCAGCGAGACCTTCGAGGCGAGGAAGGCGTTGTTGGCGTACTTGATGAGTTCGGCCTCGCGGATATCGGTCTCGACGAGGGACGTCTCCTCGCGCGTGACGATCGGGTCGTACAGTTCCCGCAGCGTCGCGGCCGCTCCCTCACTGGTCGCTCCGATGACGACTTTGTCGGGCTCGAGGAAGTCTTCGACCGCCGTTCCCATTCGGAGGAACTCGGGGTTCATCGCGAGTTCGAGGTCGTCGCCGATCCGTTTGCCGGACTCGTCCTCGAGGATCGGGCCGACGACCTCCTCGGTGGTTCCGGGGAGGACGGTGCTTTTGACGACGACGAGATGGTCGTCGTCCTTGTCGGCGAGTGCCCGACCCAGCGACTCGGCGCCGGCCTGCATCGGTGCCAGATCGAGACTGCCGTCCTCGGCCTGGGGCGTCGGGAGACAGAGGAACGTGAGGTCGGTCTCGCGGACGTCGTCGTAGTCGGTCGTCGCCCGCAGCGTCGACCCGCCGTGTTCGGCGATTCGCTCCTCGAGGCCCGACTCGTGGATCGGAGCCTCGCCGGCGTTGATCGTCGCGACGATCTCGTCGTCGATCTCGACGTTCGTAACCTCGTGACCGAGGTCCGCAAGGCAGGCGGCGATCGTCGTCCCGACGTAGCCGCTGCCGACGATAGAGACGTGCATACTCTCCCCGAAAGTCGCGTACTGTTAGATATTTTTGGATTCGTCGCGGTCACGAATCGGTCGTCGATCGTCCCCGCGCTGGTCGGTCCGGTCGATCTACTCGAGGTGACCGATCTCACGACCTGCGGCAGCACGGAACTCGCGTCTTTCGGTAGCACGGGACCCGCCTGCGGTAGCACGGAACTCGAGTGCGATGGCGCGTGCCGTGTCGCGGCGAACGATCCGTGAGCCGCGACACGAACCCACGCGAGGGATGAGCGAACGAGCACGGCGAGTGAGCGAATCGGCTGGGGAGGGAGTGGATACTCGTCGGTGCCACGATAGTACTGTAGCCCTTTCGTGATGGTACTCTCGTAGTGGCACTTTCGTGGTGGCACTCTCGTAGTGACACCTCGTTGCTGAGCGACTCTCGGTTCGATCGACTGTACTTCCACGAGTGCCCTGGCCGATACGATCTATCTAAACGTCGGTCCAGTGGCACCTGTGGCCACGCGGGTGGCTGCGAGGCGACGGGCAACGTTCCCGACGCTACGCCGACGAGTAGTCGGCCTTCCCTTCGTCTTCGCTCATCCGAATCCAGTACACCCGGGTGTAAGGCAGGTGGACGTAACCGTCCTCGAGTTGGATCCGGAGTCCCTGGACTTTCCCCGAATCCGTGATGTTACCGGCGTCGACGGTTTCCTCGGCAGTCCCGTCCGGTCCCTCGTAGGCGATCGTCGCCATGGCAGGTGAAACGTTCCCGCGTCAATAAGCCCCACGCAGGCGAATTCGGGCCTTCGTGTTGCCACCGATACGACCCGTCTGTAGGTGAGCCAGTACGTCGGTCCAACACGCTGTCCTGCGGATCCCCGACCCCATGCTGGCGATCGGCGGGACGTGACGACAGGGAACCGTATCAGTCGGCGCTGTCGGCCTGCTCCCACAGCGGATAGAGGTCGTCTTCGACGGGGTCGGTGATCGGCTCGTCGTCGATCACGAGCCCGCCGTCTCCCTCGTGAACGGTGCCGATCTCGGCACCCTCGAGGCCAGCTTCCTCGAGCGCTGCGAGGCAATCCTCGACTGCGTCCGCCGGAACCGTCGCCAGCAACGCGCCGGAGCCGAAGATCCGCAGCGGATCGACCTTGGCCGCCGCACACAGCTGTTCGGTCTCCTCTCGGATCGGGATCGCGTCTCGAGAGACCTCGAGCCGGACGTCCGAGGCGCGGGCGATCTCGAGCAAGCCGGCCGCGACGCCACCCTCGGTCGGATCGTGCATCGCGGTTGCGTCCGCCCGGATCGCGCGAGCGTCGGGGACGATGCTGAGTTCTTCGACGAACGATTCGGCGCGCTCGCGGACGTCGTCCTCGATGCCGAGTTCGTCGCCGAAGTCGGCCGCCAGGATCGACGTTCCCTCGAGTCCAGCGGCCTTCGTGAGGAGAACGCTGTCGCCGGGGGTGGCACCACCGGTCGGGACGAACGCCTCGGTCGTTCCCATCGCGGTCAGCGAGAGCAACGGCCGCTCGAGTTGGTCGACGTACTCCGAGTGGCCGCCGACGATCGAAGCGCCGACGTCCTGTGCTGCGGCGTCGAGGTCTCGGGTGATCTCCTCGAGTGGGGACGTCTCGTCGGGCAACATGATGACGGTCGTCAGCCAGCGCGGATCGGCGCCGGACGCAGCGACGTCGTTACAGGCGATGGGAACGGCGAGCGAGCCGACTCCCTCGGCCGCCAGCGAGATCGGATCCGAGCTGACGACCAGCGTCTCCTCGTCGGACGGCAGGGAAATAGCGGCGGCGTCTTCGCCGTCGGCCGGCCCCTGCAGGACCGTTTCGTCCTCGGCGGCCGTTCCCGTCCGCTCGAAGACGTGTGCGAGCAACTCGTCGGGACTCACCTTCCCGGGCATACCACGAACTGGGTGGATCTGCGGTTTGTAGCTGTCGGGGTCGACTCGTCGGTACGGATGCGATTTCGAATGCGTCTCGATCTCGGCGTACTCGAGACGAGCGCGAGACGAACCGAGACGAACCGGGACGAACGATCCACAAGGCGTTTCCGGCCGTTCGAGAGGGCAGTCGGTATAATCGGCGCTGTCTGGGGGCTCGTCCGCGGGGCCGTCGCATGGCTGGTCGGTTTCCTGGTGACGCTTGGCCTCGCTGCTGCCGGGGTCGTCGGCGACGGGGCCGGAATCGTCGACGAGGCCGCAGTCGTCTTCGCTATGGCACACGCGGTTCCGCCCGTTAGGTCGGGCGTCGACCCGCTCGCGCTCGTTGTCGTCCCCGCGACGTTCGTCGGTGCGGGTCGGTGAGCCGTGACGCTTGGACCAGACAGTCACCTGTTTTGATACCGACAGCGGTCCGTATCGGACTACGATACACGCTACGCCACGTTCTCACGCCGACACGCCCAGCGTCGCCGACAGCTCCGTGCGAGTCGGGACGATGTGTGGGACGGCAACGACCGCTCCGAAGGCGACGGCTGCCCACAGCATCGTCACGAGGGGATGCGTGACGGTCGTATGGACTATGTACGTCGCTGTGACGACGGCCAGCAGCGTTGCGAACGAGCCGACGCTACCTAGCGTGTCGCGTGTGTAGGCCCAGTCGGTCGTGCGACCGAGCCGCCAGGCGAGCAGGCCGCCGACGGCGCCGCCGAAGGCGAGAACGCGGTTCGAGCCCTGAATTCCGGCCCACGTCGGGACGCCAAAACCGTTGCTGCGGAGCCAGACGCTGACGAACGTGACGACCAACGCGAGGACGAAGACAGCCGTGACGCCGTCCTCGAGTCGGCGTCGACAGTAGACGATCACGCCGAGTAGTGCCAGCCCGAGTGTGATCCCGCCGATGACGTCGATCGGGTAGTGGACGCCGAGTCCGAGCCGTGTGTAGCCGACGAGAGCGATGACGAAGCCACCGACTACCGCCCGGCGACGGAGCGTACTGACGCGCAGATCGACGATCATCAGCCCGACGATCAGCGCCGGCACCATCGCGTTCCCGCTTGGAAAACTCGTCGACGAGATCGCCGTCGCGTGCTCGTACCAGGTCGCGTAGATCGCCGGAAACAGCTCTGGACCGACGGCCGGATCGACGTCTGGCCGGGTTGCCGAGTTTAGCGACTTGATACTCGCCATCAGCCCGTAGTAGGCGAGAAACGCGGGGAGCCAGGCACCCATTCGGTCGGGGTCCCACCAGTAGGCGACGACAACTGCCGGAACGACGACGAAGACGCTGCCGATGTACGTGATCGGAACGAGTAACGCGCCGAGCCACTCGGGTGTCGCCTCGATGATCGCCTCGAGGAGTGCTGGGTCGAACAGCGGGTGCCATCGACCGGGGACCATAGATAACCTATCCAAGAATTCTTGCTTGCTTTAATTTATCGGACGAATAGTACCGAGCGTAGTTCGGTTGGGATCGTACACCCACCCTAAAACGTTCGCGAGACGTCCGCCGACGTCATCAGCCGAATCGCGACGGGATACTCCCACTGGCAGCCACGTGCTGCCCGAACCGCAGCGACGCCACAGAACAGGAGGTTGCCGCCCAGAACGATCACCGCGAGGACCGACGCCCAGAGAACGAACAGCGAGTCTCCGCCCGCGGCGGTTGCGACGGCGAGTACCCCGGCCAGATAGTAGCCGACACCGACGGTGAGTTGCCAGTTGATAGCGTGTCGTGCATGTTCGGTGACGTACTCGCTTCGTGACAGCCAGATTACGAGCAGCGGCCCGACGATCCACGTCGGTAACGCCAGCACGTGTGTCCCGGCCGCAAGCACATTCGAGGAAATCGACTGCGGCCGTGCTGTCGCGGTGCCGGCGGCGTCTGCTGTCTCGGATCCCATCGTTCTCGAGTGGAGACGCGCTCGGATGTTTTGATTCTGTCGGAAATAGGTCGGAATAACGATCGGCGGCGACTTCCGCAGTCGGGCCACTGTCCCGAGTCTCGGCGATCCGACGACGCGTCTGCGATCGCAGGGCTCCGGACCGACCGACAGCGATCCGTCTCAGTTCGTCTCCGGCGCCATCGCCTCCATCGTCTGGCGGATCTCGTCCTCGTCGGCACCGCGTGGGAAACTGACCGCGACGGCGTCGATGCCGTCGACGGCTTCGTAGCGCTCGAGTCGCTCCCGGGCGGTTTCGGGGTCGCCGACGGCACAGAGATCCTCGAGCAGATCGTCCTCGAGGAGGCCGAGGGCCCGTTCTCGGTCGCCGTCCTGCCAGGCGTCGTGGATCTCCGCGGCGACGTCGTACCCCTGACGGACCAGCGCGTCGCGATAGAAGGTACCCATCCCGCCGATGTAGAAGGCGACGTGCTGGCGTGCGAGTTCGCGAGCGCGGCCCGGATCGTCGAGCGCACAGCAGGTGACGCCGGCGGTGACCCCCACGTCGTCGGGGTCGCGGTCGCCGAGTTCGGCGCCGCGCTCGAGGTCGTCGATACGGGCCTCGATTCCGTCGGGCGTGAGCATGATCCCGTGCCAGCCGTCGGCGAAGCGGCCGGCGAGTTCGACGGCTTTCGGCCCCATTCCCGTGACCTCGATCGGCGGAGCGGGCTCTGGCAGGTCACAGCGCAGGCGAAAGCCCGAGAGCTCGAAGTCGTCGCCGTCGTAGTCGACGGTCTCGCCGGCGAGCACCTGGCGAACGATCTCGACGGTCTCGCGGGTTCGTTTGAGCGGGTTGCCGTACTCCATCCCGTGCCAGTTCTCGACGACGACGGGTCCGCTGGGACCGAGACCGAGACGGAACCGGCCCTCGGAGGCCTCCTGGAGCGTCGCTGCCGTCTGGCCTAGCAGTGCCGGCGAGCGTGAGTAGGTGTTGAAGATACTCGAGCCGAGATCGATCGAGTCGGTTCGTTCGGCCATCGTCGCAAGGACGGTGACGCCGTCTCGCCCCCAGGTCTCGGGGAGCCAGGCACAGTCGTAGCCACCGTCTTCGGCCCGTCGTGTGTAGTCGACGATCGAGTCGACGGTCGGCTGTGCGGCGACCGGGAGGTGGACGTCTCTGTCAGTCATCGTCTCTCATAGACGACGCGTGTCCTTTTGGGTGTATGGAAACCGGAGACGACGCACGTCGCGTTTGAAGACGTGTTCGCTCGACCCGAGACCGCGTCGATCAGTCGGCGTGGTCCGAGAGTTGGCTCGAGGCGGCGCTCGAGTCCTCGAGGACGGACACGTTCGGGAGGAACTGGCCGGTTTCCCGGTGGATTCCGGCGAGGAGAATGCCACCGGCGACGACGGGGAGGACGGCACACGCGACGTAGATGGGCTGAAAGCCAACCAGTTCGACGAGCGGCAGCGAGACGATCGGTCCGAGGCCGCCGCCGATATCGCCGAGAACGTTGTTCGTGCCGACGGCCCGGCCGACGCGCTCGTCGGGCGTGAGGTCGGCGAGCAAGGCCATCAACGGACCGCTCGTCCCGCCCTGTCCGGCTCCGACCAGGAGACAGGCGATCGCAAGCGTCGCGATCGAGTCGGCCATCGCGAACAAGACGAAGCCGACGAACGTCGTTCCCAGGAAGACGAGGAGGGTCGGAACCCGCGACTCCGTCCGGTCGCTGACGTAGCCGCCGAGGAACATGAAGATCCCTGCCGAGACGACAGTCAGGGCCATGAAGATCCCCGACGACGCCTGTGCGTCGAAGCCGAAGACGCCGAGATCGTTGTGCTCGAGAAAGAGCACGAGCGTCGCGAACAGTGCGCCGATGTAGGCGAACAACACCGCGAAGTTCACCAGACCGACGGTCAGTGCGGGCACGCTCGTGTCGACGTCCAACACCGAGACCGACCGGTGTTCGTCGCCATCGACGTGAGTCTCCGGAATCGTCGCGTAGGCGATCACGCTCGCGAGGGCGGCGAACACCGTCGCGACGACGAACGCCGACACTGTGCCCGCGAACTCGCTGATGATCCCGCCGATGACGACGCCACTCGGGAAGCCAAAGAGTACGCCGCCACGGATGAGGCCCATGCTCGCGCCCCGGGAACTCCCGTCGCTGACGTCCGATGCGATCGTATACGCCGTCGCGAAGACGGCTGCGCTCCCGACGCCCCAGACGACCCGCGAGCCGAGAAACCAGGCTTCGGGGACGTCGGGGAGAAACCACAGCTCGGGTCTGGCAGCGACGATGGCGACGACGTAGCCAAACGTCGCGACCCCCTGGACGACCATTCCGACGACGAACGGTTTCCGCGTTCCGACGCGGTCGACCAGGACGCCTGCCGGCGCGTTCGCGACCAACCGGGAGAACCGGTTGGCGCTGAGGATCAGACCGACGAGAAACGGCGAAATGCCGAGCACGACCCCCAGATTCGGCAGGATCGGGAAGATGACGCCGCCCCCGAACCCGACGAAAAACGTGCTCACGATGACCGCAGCGATTACTACCGTTCGATTCCCGTCTGCGCCGCTCGTGGCGCCTTGCCACCGTCGGATGAGATTCGTTCCCGAACCCACGTGTTCACTGCCTCCAGCGGGTCAGGGCTGTCGTTCGATCCGCGATACGCCGTCGGTCGGTCGGCCTCGGGGTTCGTGGCCCCGTCGTCACTCCGGACTGCATCTAACTAACCAGTTAGTCAGAGTCGCTGAAAAGGGTTTGGGAGAACGTGCGAAACTCTGCGTGATGTAGTCAGAACTCTGGAATCATTCTATCCCATGACTTTACGACTCGAAGGTTAAGGTCCCTGTGCGTGCTGAGATGTGCGATTCTGAATCGGAACCAAAGCCTTCATCGGCGCCGGAAGCGAAGCGTCACGCCGAACCCCTTTGCTGATCGGGTGGTGAGACGATGACTACGACCCACACGACAATAGACACCGTCGTCGTCGGCGCTGGACTGGCAGGCCTGACGGCGGCTCGAGCGCTCGAAACGGCGGGCTACGACGTGACCGTCCTCGAGGCACGCGATCGCGTCGGTGGACGGACGGCCGAGCACACGCTTTCGAACGGAGAACGGATCGACCTCGGCGCTCAATGGGTCGGTGCCGAACACGACCGGGTACTCGAACTCGTCGAGGAGTTCGATCTCGAGTTGGTCTCGCAGTACGATTCGGGAACGGCCCAGCTCGCGGTTTCGGGGACGGTTTTCGAGGACGAGTCGCCGTTCCGTGCCCTTCCCGACGAGGCGGAGACGGATCTGGTAGCAGCGGTCGACCGAATCGAAACGCTCCGCCGACGGGTGCCACTCGAATCTCCCGCCGACGCCCCAAACGCCGATGTCTGGGACGCGACGACGCTCGAGTCCTGGCTTCGGGAGACACTCGATACGGACACCGCACGACGAGCGTTCGAGGCGTTCGTCCGCGCCGAATTCACCGTCGAACCGGCCGAGATTTCACTGCTGTATTTCCTCGCGGCTGTCAACGCTGGGGGCGGACTCGAGGGTCTCGTGGACGGGGACCGCGAGACGGAGGCGTCCCGGCTTCGCGGCGGCACCCAACAGCTCTCACGGCGCCTGGCCGACGACCTCGACGGTCGAGTTCGGCTGGCCGAACCGGTGACGGCGATCGACTGGAGCGGCGACGACGTGACCGTCAGTACCGAGGACGGAACCGCCACCGGCTCGTATGCCATCGTTACGGTTTCGCCGACGCTGGCCGGCAGGATCGACTACGAACCGGCGCTCCCGGCGCGTCGAGAGTGGCTCACGCAACGAACGCCGATGGGGTCGGTACTCAAGTGGTTCGCGGTGTACGACGAGCCGTTCTGGCGGGCCGATGGCTACTCCGGGTCAGTACTCGCCGACGACGGTGTGATCGAGGAGGTCGCCGACGCGACCCCGCCGGACGAATCGTGTGGCATCCTCGTCGGATTCGTCGCCGGCGCCCCTGCCCTCGAGTGGAGCGATCGGAGCCTCGACGATCGCCGTCAACGCATCCTCGAGGAGCTATCCCAGTACTTTGGCCCACGCGCCGGCGACCCGCTCGAGTACGTCGACAAGCGATGGACCAAAACGCCGTGGTCGGCGGGCGGTTACAACGCTGCGATGGCGCCGGGTGCCCTGACTAACGGCAGCCAGGCTCTCTCTGACCCCGTCGGCCCGATTCATTGGGCTGGTTCGGAGACAGCACTCGAGTGGCGTGGATACATGGAGGGGGCGATCCGCTCCGGCGAGCGAGCCGCGAGCGCGGTTCGCGATCGGCTTCCGTGACGTCGAGTTCGGATCGACGACTGCCGATACGTCCGGTCTCGCCTTGGGGGTAATTCTCATACTACCGGACAGTAGTCAATGAAACGTCGGTCGCGCGACTGCGGCCGTCACCCGTTGGGACGGCCGCAGTCGCGCGACCGATCGGTGAATCGTGCTGTCCGGCAGTATCACTCGCCGTGTTCCTCACCGAGATCCTCGTAAATCTGTGGGTCCGTCTGGAACTTGAGCACCTTGTGGACCGACGAGTTACGGATGTTCTCGATGACGTCGCCGTGGTTCTTGTAGCAGTCGTGGATCCACCTCGAGATCGCCTCGAGATCGGGGAACATCATGACGGTTTTCCACTGGTACTCCCCGTCTGCGAGGAAGAAAAACAGGGTGTGCTTGTCGTCTCGGATCGACTCCATCGCGTCTCGCCACCCCTCGTCGAAGTGTTCGGTGTTGAACTTGAACTCGAACAGCGCGAACGTGTAGTACTCCTCGTTGGGGATGATCGCTTCCCGGAAGACGCCCTCGTCGCGCATCCGGCGGATCGACTCACTGACGGTGACGTGTGAGACGTCGATCCCGTACTCCGATTCGAGGACGTCCGTCAACTCCCTGGAGGAGAGCTGTGGATCCCTCGAGAGTTCACACAGGATGGCGATATCGCGGTCCTTGAAGTCCCAGTTCGGTCGCTCGTCGTCAGTCATCGTTCCGGTCGGTCTGGAAGGGCGTCGGTCGCGCTCCGCGGGCGTTCGAACGGCCGCGTTCGGATCGGTCGGCGGACCGCCGTCGGTGTGTCGAGCGGTCGGTGCCGGACTGCCAGCGGTCGCTCCACTCCCGTTCGAGCGTCCGTACCAGTATCATACTCCCAGTTTCGCGTCTACTATCAAGTCAGTTTGGGGGATCGTCGCCGATCTCCTCGAGGACGTGCTCGTGAAACGCCTGGAGGGCTTCACTTTCGTCTTCCGCGAGGACGACGTCGCTGGCCGACAGCGTCGCCAGACCGAAGGCTCGTGGCGTCGGCGAATCGAGGAGGTGGCGCTCGACCGTGATCGCTCCGGTGTCGATCGCGTCGACGATCGCTTCGAGTTCGGCGACGTTGAGTTTGTCCTCGAGAATCTCGCGGTAGGTCTCCTCGATGACCGCGAACTCGTCTAACTCCTCTGCGAACCCGAGTAGCATCTCACTCGAGACCTGCTGTTCGCTGGCCGATTTCTCGTAGCCCTTGTAGCGTTTGAGGATCATCAACGACCGAGTCGCGTTGATCCGGAAGTACCGCTGGAGGAGGTCCGTCCCAGAGATGGCCGCCCGGAGATCCTCGCGAACGGCGTCGGCGGAGAGGCCGTCGACGATCCCCTCGAGGTCGACCTTCCGATTCAGCGGCATCGAGAGCACGAAGCCGTTGTCCGCGACGGCGACGCGGACGTTGGCGGTCGCCGCCTGGGCGCAGCGATAGGCGAGCAGCCTGGAGAACCCGTCGTTTAGCTTCCGGCCGTACGCCGAGTGGACGTAGTAGTGGCGTTCGTACTCCTCGTGGTCGCGGACGACCTCGATCGCCAGCCGCGCGTCGGTGCTGACGCTCTCGGGGCCCGCATACCGGAGCTGGTGTTCGAACAGCCGCGCGATCGCCCGCACGCTGTCGTCGTCTAACGGGAACTCTCTGAGCCACGCACGGACCCGCGGCGGGCCACCCGCGTCGTAGCGCTCGAGCAGTTCGCCCTGGAACCGGAGGATCTCACGGCCCAGGTCGTACGACAGCGGCAGGCGCTCGGAGTACCAGGAGGGAACCGTAGGCCGTGCGCTCGTCCGGTCGACGTACACCTTCGAGCCGCGACGGTAGCGATACTCGAAGTGATCGCCGCCCAGCACGAAGACGTCACCTTTCTCTACGGTATCGAGGTAGTCCTCGTCGAGTTGTCCGACCCACTCGTCGCCGGCGCGCGTGTAGACGTCGCAACTAAAGGAGTCGGGGATCGTCCCGATGTTGGTCATGTAGATCACCCGCGCCAGCCGGCCGCGTTTGCCGATCAGGGGCTCGCCGACGGGAAACGCCTCGTGGTGGTGCTCGCCGTCGGGCGGATCGTTCTCGTCGCGCCAGATCTTCGCGTAGACGTTTTTCTCCTCGAGGCCCGCGTACTCGGCGGTGAGATACCGACAGAGCGACTCCCACTTCTCGTCGGAGTAGTTCCGGTAGGGGTAGGCTCGCCGGAGGATCCCCGTCACGTCCGACTCCGGGCGGATCTCGGCGATGGCCATCCCGTAGACGTGCTGGGCGGCGACGTCCTGGGCGTTTTCCGGGATCGAGACCGAGTCGACGAACCCCTCCTCGGCTTTCTTCAGCATCACGGCACACTCGAGCAGCTCGTCCCGATCGAGGGCGACGACTCGGCCCGTGACCGTCTGGCCGACGCGGTGGCCCGCTCGCCCGACGCGCTGGAGCAAGGCAGCGACGGACTTCGGCGAGCCAACCTGCACGACGAGGTCGACGTGGGGCATGTCGATCCCCAGCTCGAGGCTCGTCGAGGAAGTCACGACGTCGAGGCGTCCCGCTTTGAGTCGCTGCTCGATATCCTGTCTGACCTCCTTCGAGAGGCTGCCGTGGTGACAGCCCGAGTTATCCTCGTCGTAGGCGTCGAACCGTTCCCGGAGGTTGTGCAAAACCCGCTCGGCACCCGAACGCGTGTTGGTGAACACGATCGTGTTGGTGTGGTCCTGAATGTGGTCGTGGAGCATCCGATAGAACCGATCTTGCACGACGTCCCGAGATGTGTTGATCAGGTCGTCGGTCGGACACTCGAGTTCGATATCGAACTCGCGGGCGAAGCGGGCGTCGACGACGTCGTACCCCCGTGACGAACCACCGGGTTCCTTACGGCCGACGAGGAACTCGGCGACCTCCTCGAGCGGCTCGACCGTCGCCGAACAGCCGATTCTGGTGATGTCGTGGTCGACCATCGCCTCGAGGCGCTCGAGGCTCACCGACAGGTGGGTCCCCCGTTTTCCAGCGGCCAGCGAGTGGATCTCGTCGACGATGACGTACTCGACGGTCCGGAGCTTCTCGCGGAACTTCGGCGAGTTCAGCAAGATCGCGAGGGTTTCGGGCGTCGTGTTGAGGATGTGGGGCGTCTCCTCGAGCATCCGCTGGCGCTCGCTGTCGTCGGTGTCGCCGTGACGGATCGCGTGGCGGATCTCACCCATCGCCGGCTCACCGTCTCGTGTGTCGACGATCGATTCGATTCCCTCGAGTGGCACCTCGAGGTTGCGGTGGATGTCGTTGGCGAGGGATTTGAGTGGGGAGACGTAGAGACAGTAGACGGCGTTCTCGAGGCCGTCTTCTGCCTCCCGGTCACGTCTGTAGAGTTCGTTGATGATCGCACAGAAGCTCGCTTGTGTCTTCCCACTGCCAGTCGGCGCACAGATCAGCGTGTTCTCGCCGTCGTAGACGTTCGGGATCGCACCCCGCTGTGGCGGCGTAAAAAAGCCCCCGTTCTCGGGGACGTACTCGCCAAACGCCTCGAGCCACCACTCCTGGACCGCGGGCTCGAGCAGTTCGAAGACGTCGCCGTCTTCGACCGTGACGGCGTCGGGATCGAAGGGGAGGGCGTCGTCGTCGACCGGCAACTCGAGGCCGTCGGTCCCGTTCATCGTCGTCGTCTCGGTGGCCGGCAGATAAGAGGGTTTGGCCACCGGAGCGAAAGTGATACTGTCGGACAGCAGTCAGTGAGCCGTCGGTCGCGAATTCGCGGCCGCCACCGGCGGCAACGGCCGCAGGAGTGCGACCGACGGTGAATAGTTCTGTCCGGCAGATGCAACGCGTCGGCGGAGTTGCGGCGTCGCCGTATCAGACCGCGGCAGCGACGAGAACGACGGCGAGAAATGCGTGCCAACCGACGGCGGCAACGGCCCGTCCCGAAGCCGACGGCGGCAGCGGCGGGTTGCGGAACATCGCCTCGTAGACGAACACCGTCGCGAGCGCTGCCCCGACGGCGATACCGGTGGTGAACGCAATCGACGTCGCGACGCCGACTGCGATCCCGAGCATGAGACTCCCGATGATTGCGAGCAGGAGTTTGTCGTAGTACTCGAGGTATGACACAGATCTTCTGCTAGGACGTTCGGTCCCCGAAACCGAAAAACCCCTCCCAATTCCGACAGCGCGGGAACGATCGTCGGATCGTGCTGTCCGGCAGTATCAGTCGAAGGTACGTGACCGAGTCACCACGAATGGTCGACATCCGCTGTAAGCGGGACTGTCGAGGCCGGATCCGCGGTGCCGGCGATCGCAGGGATGACGTCTATACTGAATTCCGGTGGTACGAATCGGCGTGTCGAGCGTTCGCCCGGACGACCCGACCTTCCACAGCAGATGACCCGACGTACGCGTCGCGATCTGCTCCGCGGGCTTGCAGTTCCGGCCGGAGTAGCCGTCGGTGCGGTCGCGGCGCGGAAGCTGCGGTCGTCACCGTCGGGGACGGGACCGGGGTCGGATTTCGAGCCGGTCGTCGATGGGTTCGGGTTCGACAACTACGCCACGCCATTGACGGCCGTCGATCCGTCCGAGTTCGTCTCCGAGAGCGACGTTCGGACGTTTCTCACCGCCGGCCAGAACGAAATCGCGCGAACGGGGCCACCCCTCTCGACGACCGACGTTTCCGAACTCCTCGGCGGGGCGTTCGTGAGCACGCTCTATGCGAACGCGGAGAAGCTGTTTGGAACCAAGGGGAACTGTTACGGCATCGCAGGAGCGGCGCAGTGGTACGCCGAAGTGCCGGACGCCGTTCCCATCGATCACGCGTCGGTGAGCGAGATCACCCACGTGAACGAGCCACTCGAGGACGAAGACACGGCGCCCGTACGCAACGATATCGAGCGACTCCACCGGAGCCAGTTTCTCGACGCCGACTCGTGGGCAGCGCGGTGGCCGCTTCTCGATCCGAGATGGATCGACTACCGCGAACAGGCCCGCGAGCTTCGTGTTGCACTCGATACGCACGGGACGGCAGGCGTGACGCTGACCGGCGAGGACGTACTCCAGGGACACTACGTTCTTCTCTACGATTATGAGGCTACCGAGACCGCCGTGACGTTCGCCGTCTACGATCCGAACGATACCGCCGACGAGTACGAGACGGAGGGTCGACCACGGACGCTCGGGATCGACACGACCAGCGGTGAGCCCCTGTTAGGATCGTACCGCGGGACGTACGATCGATTTCTGTACAACCCAAACGAGCGAGCCGTCCGCGCTCAGGCCAGACCAGATCGAGACGGGTAGCCCGCAGTCGACTCGGCGAGTGCGAACCGTCCTGCGGGCAGTCTTCGAACTGACTCCGCCGGTGATCGAACGTCATCGGGCGTCCGCGAGAAGACTACACTTATCGGAGCGGCCTGTGTCAGTCAGTAGTATGCGTGTTACCTTTCTCGGAAGCGGCAGCGCGATGCCGACCGGCGAGCGGTTCCAGACGGGAATCCTCGTCCAGGACGACGGCCGAACGCTCCTGGTCGACTGCGGGTCGGGCGTCCTCCACCGGCTCCAGCAGTCCGGCGTCGGCTACGAGAACGTCTCGACGGTCCTGTTGACCCACCACCACCTCGACCACATCGCAGACCTGCTCCCGCTGATGAAAGCTCGCTGGCTCGCCGGCGAGGACCACCTCGAGGTCGTCGGGCCACAGGGGACGAAGTCCTTGCTCGACGACCTCCTCTCGGTCCACGAGTACATGCAAGGGAAACTGGACCTGCAGGTCCGGGAGGTCGTCCCCGGCGAATTCACCGTCGCTGGATTCGACGTTTCGGCCTACGAGACGCGTCACTCGCTGCCGTGTCTGGCCTACCGCTTCGGCGACCTGTTTACCTACAGTGGCGACAGCGAGGCCTTCGCCGGTCTGGCGAACTTCGCGGAGGGGTCGGCGATTCTGGCCCACGACTGTTCGTTCCCTGACGACGTCGACGTCTCGAACCATCCGACCCCCGAGACGCTCGGGAAAGCGCTGGCCGGCCGTGAGATCGGTCGGGTCTACTTAACTCACCTCTATCCCCATACCGACGGTCACCACGAGGAGATGCTCGAGTCGATCGGTGCCCACTACGACGGCGACGTCCGATTCGCCGAGGATCTCAAGACGATCACGGTCGAGTAGTCGAACTGACCGCGACAGGCTTCTTTTCTGATTGTTCCGACGGCACACAATAGGACTGCCGTCCGCCATATGAGCTGCTGTACCGATGCCCCGCGGGGGGCGAGCCCCACCAGGGTTGGGATCGGCGAATGGTAATCAGTGACGACAGGAGACCGGGCAATGCCACCGACCCCACGACCTGCCTGTGGCAGTGCCAGCGCACCGGGATAGGCGACCGTCACACCGGTTGGCAGCGGGTGGCACCGTGTCAGTAGTACACATTCAGTGTGCCTATCCGAACAGGTATATGGATACAGTTTGTAGGATCATAACAACAGAATGGTCCCCCAAGAGCTGCCGCCGGTTTTCGAGGAGGGGAGTCGATGAGCGTCCCGAATCGCGTCGCCGACGTCGTTGCCGGACGGTCACGGATCGTCATCGTTGTACTCCTGTTGACGACGGCGCTTGTCGGTGCCGGGATGCCGATGGTCGACGACGACTCGTCGCTCGATCAGTTCGAAAGCGAGTCGCCGGAAGCCGAGGCACTCGAGGACGTCGACGATCGCTTCGTCGTCGAGGAGGACGAAAACACCACAACAGTCCAACTGATAGCCAGGGGCGATAACGTCCTCACACAGGAGTCGCTTGTCGGTTCACTCGAGTTCCAACAGGAAATCAACGCGAACGAGTCGGTAACCGACACGCTCGTCGAGGACGATCCGATAACGGGCGTCGAGAACATCGTCGCGATCACCGCGATCACCGAAGCGGAGGTCGACGAGATCGAAGCCGAGGCCGAGGAGCTCGAGGAAGAACAGGCCGAACTCGAGGCCGAGGCCGAGGAACTCGAGGAACGCGGTGAGGCTATCGAGGCCGATGCCGAGGAACTCGAGGAAGAACGGGCCGAACTCGAGGCAGAGCAGGCCGAACTCGAGGAACGAACCGCAGTGCTCGAGGAAGCGCTGAACGAAACGATGGCGTTGCAAGGCGAGTACCTCGAGGCCGAGGCTGCCGGCGACGAGCAAGGTCAGGCAGCGATCGAAGCGGAGATTCAGGAGGTACAAACCGAAGCGATCGACGATGCCGATCTCGATCAAGAACAGGCAGAGACCTTCTCTCTGGCGACTGAATCGATTCGAACGCTGGTCGAGTTAGAGGCCGCTTACGAGCAGGTTCCCGAGATCACCGACGATCCGGAGAGCCAGGTGATCCTCACCGAGGCGCTAACTGAAACCCGGCAGCTCGAAGCAGAAGGTGCAAACGACCAGGCCTTCCAGGATCTCTGGCTGGTGGCTGGTGACGACGCCGGTCTGGAAGGCCCACAACAGGACGCCTTCGAAGCCACCGCCGAAGACGTGCGGGACCTCCAGTCCGACCTCGAGCAGATCGAGTCCATCGAGCTCGAGGCGGCCTTCGAGGAGGCCTTCGAACTCGGTACGATGGGCGTCTTTGCCGACGAGTTCGAAGCGCTCGAGCAACGAGGTGAAGAGCTCGAGGCTGCGGGCGGGGACCTCGAGCAACGAGGTGACGAACTCGAAGAAGACCAGGCCGAACTCGAGGATGCGTCCGAAGCGCTCGAGCAACGAGGCGAGGACCTCGAGGAACGGCAAAACGAACTCGAAGACCTCGATCCGACCCTCGAGGAGCAGATCGCGGCGCTCGAAGAGTTAGACGACGAGGAGTTCGAAGACGTCTTGGTGGACACGCTCTCGGAGGACGAGAACGGCGAAGCGGCCGCGCTCGGCTTCATGCCGACTGACTACGATCCCGGTTCGACCGATGCCGACGCGCGGATGACGATGCTCACTCAGCAGACGGACGCTGGCGACATGATGGGTGGTGAGACCGATCCGGCTCTCGACAGCCAGCTCGACCTCCGCGAGCTCGCGAGCGAGGACGATCAGGAGTATCTGATCTTCGGTGCCGGCATCATCACCGACGAGATCGATCGCTCGATGGGAGACAGCCTCGGGATCGTCGGCCCGCTCGCCCTGCTGTTCGTCGTCATCGCCCTGTCGGTCGCCTACCGCGATCCACTCGATATCGCGCTTGGCATCCTCGGGATCGTCGGCGTCTTAGTCTGGACGTTCGGCTTCATGGGCTGGGCCGGAATCGCGTTCAACCAGATGATGATCGCAGTGCCCGTGTTACTGATCGGGCTCTCGATCGACTACGCGATTCACGTCTTCATGCGCCACCGGGAGCAACGCGAGACTGACGATGTCACCGGTACCGTTCGCGGCTCGATGGCGGTCGCACTGGCCGGCGTCGGCGTCGCGCTCGTCTGGGTGACGGCGACGACCGCCATCGGCTTCCTCGCGAACCTCGTCAGCCCCATTGGGCCCATCCAGGAGTTCGGGATCGTCAGCGCCGTCGGGATCGTCGCCGCCCTCGTCATCTTTGGCGGACTAATCCCCGCGCTCAAAGTCGAACTCGACTCGCTGCTCGAGTCCTACGGGTGGAGCCGTCGCAAGCGTGCGTTTGGCACCGGCGAGGGACGCTTTACCAGTGTCCTCACGATCGGCTCGACTGCGGCCCGACGGATCCCGCTCGTGGTCATCGTCGCTGCGCTTCTGTTGACCGCCGGCGGCGTCTACGGCGCGAGCCAGGTCGACACCAGTTTCGAGGAGGAGGACTTCCTCGCCGAGAGTCCGCCCGCGTGGACGGAACACCTCCCAGGCGGGATGTCCCCCGGTGAGTATCAGGCTGCCGACGACCTCGAGTTCGTCAACGAGAACTTCCAGCGAGAGGACACCCAGACACAGATACTGGTAGAGGGTGATATTACAGACGACGACACCTTACAAGAGCTCTCGGCGGCCCAAGAGGAGGCCGCCGAGGGTGACGTCGTCTACACCCTCCCGAACGGCGAGGCCGACGTCCAGGGACCGCTATCGGTGATGGAAACAACCGCCGCAGAGAACGAGTCGTTCAACGAGACCTATCAGGAGACGCTGAACGACGACGACGTTCCGGATCAGAACCTCGAGACGCTGTACGACGAACTGTTCGAGGTCAACGAAGCGGAAGCGAGCAGCGTCATCCATCGCACGGACGACGGCGAGTACGAGTCGGTCCTGCTGACCGTCGGCGTGCAAGGTGACGCTAGCTTCGACGAGGTGACCGACGAACTGCGCGAGATCGCCGGGACCCTCGACGCCAGTGGAACCGGTGACGAACGCAACGTAGACGCGGGTGAGGGCGAACTGAACGCGATCGCGACCGGCGATCCGATCGTCAACCACATCGTCGAACAGGACCTGCTCGAGACGGTGCTCCAGAGCCTGCTGGTCACGCTCGTAGCCGTCTTCACCTTCCTGACGGCGGCCTACTGGCTGACCGGCAACAGCGCGACTCTCGGGACGGTTACGCTGCTACCCGTCGCGTTCGCGGTCAGCTGGATCCTGGGGACGATGTATCTGCTCGGTATGCCGTTTAACGTGTTGACGGGGATGATCACGAGTCTCACCATCGGACTCGGGGTCGCCTACAGTATCCACGTCAGCGCCCGCTACACCCTCGAACTCGAGCGCCAGGGTAACGCCTGGTCAGCGATGTACACGACCGTGACCGGAACCGGCGGTGCGCTGCTTGGCAGCGCTGCGACGACCGTCGGCGGCTTCGGGACGCTCGCGTTCGCGATCTTCCCGGCGCTCCAGCAGTTCGGGATCATCACCGGGCTGACGATCACGTACTCGTTTATCGCGAGCGTGATCGTCCTGCCGACGCTGTTGATCCTCTGGACGCGGTACTTCGGCCCCGACGTCTCCTTTGCCAGCCCGGGGGCGTCCGTCGGAGCGCCGACCGCCAGCGACGGTGGTATCGAGACCGAAACCGACACCGACGACGATGAAAGAGAGTCACGAGGAGGCGACACGCCGTGACCGACGACGAAAGCGAGGCCGTCGACGCGTTCGAGCGACTCGGGCTCACCAGCTACGAGGCCAAGGTATTCATTGCCCTACACCAGCTCGGTTCCGGCACCGCACGTGACGTCGCCAACGTGACAGACGTCCCTCGCTCGCAGGTCTACAGCGTCGCCGAGAGCCTAGAGGAACGCGGGCTCCTCGAGGTGCAGCAGTCGAGTCCGATCCGCTATCGGCCGGTCAGCATCGACGAGGCCCAGGAGACGCTCCGGAACCGATTCGAACGCGAGCAGGAGCGAGCGTTCGACTACGTCGACACCGTCAAACAGGAGTCGTCGTCGGAAGAAACTCAGGAAGACATCTGGACGGTCAGGGGCCGCGAGCGGATCGATAACCGCGTCGTCGACCTGCTCTCGCGGGCCGACGAACGGATCGTCTTCGGGACGCGACTGCCGGAGCTCGTCACGGAAGCCACCGTAGAGGCGCTCGAAACACGAGCTACAGCTGGCGTGTCGGCCACCGTGATCAGCCGGAGCGAGGCGGTTCGAGAGCGATTCGAGACCGTCGACGGCGTCGCGGTCGAGGCGCCGCCGTCTTATCGGACCAGCGACGACCGTTCGGGTCGGATCGTCGTCGTCGACGACGACAGCATCCTGTTGAGCGTCGTCGACGACGACGGGAGCGAGACGGCGATCTGGAGCTCCGGTTCGCTGTTTGCCTCCGTCCTGATCCAGTTGATCGAGGCCAGCGACCAGCTATAACGCGATTTCGATCCGTGTCGCCTTCGATCAGCGCAGGCGAGTCGTCTGGCGGTTGCAAGCAGTCATCGGATATCGGGTGGCCTTCGTAGGGCGCGTATGGTCGACCATCGCGACGTGTACAAAGGGCGATCGTGGCTGCTGTCGATTCGAAACACGCCACTCGAGCCGATCGTCAGGTGGTGTCTTCGACGGCCATCGCCGTACCGAGCCATGATCGTTCCGACGGTGATCTCGCTCGTCTCGACGGGCGTTTGCTACTGGCTCCTTCGATTCGCCGCGACCGACGTGATCCCGCCCGCGGTCGGAATCGGATTGACGCTGCTGGTCTTCTGGCCGCTGGCACTGCTGACCGCGCTCGGTGCCGATATCATCCAGAAGGAGTACAAACTCCGGAAGCGACTCGAAGACCGACCCCGATAGCTCGAGCGTGGAACCCGTCTCGATCACTCGAGTCGGTACCGTAACAGCGCCGCGATGCCACCGAGATTGGAGAGCTGCTGGCCGGGCGGGAACTCGCTCGAGAACACCGTCACGTCGCCGCCTTTCTGTTCTGTCGTGCGGACGATCTCGTTGACGTCGACGTCCCACTCGCCCTCGGGACCGCGTTCCTTCCGGAGGCGGTCGTCGAGGATCAGCAGTTCGTCGATCGCGCCGAACTCGGCGGCCTTCTGGACTTCCTCGGGACCGTAGGCCGCTTTCGCACCCTCGGCGATGCGGGCGGTGAGTTCGTCGATGTACTCGGCCTCGCTTTCGATGCGGGTCTCCTGTTGGACGTCGGCGACGGCACCGCGTTTGAGTACCTCGTGGACACCGCGGTCGCCGACGCTTGCGGTGTCGACCATGGTCACCTTCTCGGCGACTTCGGGCACCGCTTCCTCGAGGTGCTTGTAGGCGTCCTGTTTCGTAAAGCCAGGACCGGCGAGGATGACCGCGTCGGCGTCCTGGCGTTTTAAGACGTCGGCGAGTTCCGAGAAGAGCTCCGAGCGCTCGCGGGCGTACTCGCCCTTTCCGGTGGGGCCGGTGATCGTCGCTCGCTCTTCGGTACCGTACTGGGCGACCGTGTGGACGTGGGCCTGGCCCTCCTCGACGGTCGCGATGGCGACGTCCGGGTTCTCGGTCGCTTCTTCGGCCTCCTCGAGGCGGGCCTCCTGGTCCGGTTTGAACCGTTTCTCGATCGAGATCTCGTCGCGTTCCTCGACGTTCAGGGTGTGGTGAAAGCCCAGCTGGTCCTCGCGCGAGCAGGCGACGATCTCGCCTCCCACTCGAAGACGGTTGGCGAACTTGTGGAACTCGATGTCCTCGACGGCGATGGCGACCCACATGTGTTCGCGTTCGCCGCCCGTATCACGCATCTGGTCGTCGTTGCGCTGGATCCGCCGGGTCGTATCACCCGCGACGCGGTCGCCGGGCTCGAGGACGTACTGCAAATGCCAGAGGTCGTCGACGCTCTCGGGGACGACGGTCACCCGTTCGCGCCCGCCCTCGACCTGCTCCCGGTCTTTGATCTGCATGCGCGAGGTTTCGCGGGGTGTCGGTAAGTGGGCTGCGATCCCTCGAGCGAGGAGCGACTCGAACGAGTCCCGCGTGGTCGACGGATTCGCTCGGCGTTCGTATCGGCTCGCGCCACAGTCACGTTTGGTACAGTGTGGCATAGTTAGGGGCGCGTTGTATGCGCGCCCGAAGCCAAGCGGTATGTATGAAACTGGCACACGTTCAGCTCTTCGAGGACTTCGGCACGCGCTCGCTCACGATCCATGCGGTCATGGTCGTCGCCTTCGCCAACGCGATTCTGGCGGGGCTGTTCGTCGGGGGAGAGATTGGGCTCGTCTCCTTCGTCGCCTTGCTCAACTTCACCGCCGGGCTGTGGGTCGCCCACTCGATTCACTCGCTCGGCAACGCCTCCCGCGGCGACGAGTACAAGGGGATCATCAACGAGCTACTGGACACTGACACCGACGAATCCAATTCGGGATTCGACACTGGACGCTTCGGCCGCCTGCTCGCGCTCATCGCGGCCGTGACGGCGGTGTCGCTGTTGACCTCGGCACGGGTGCTGGGCGGCGAACTCCTGTCAGTCGCCGTCGTCGCCGTCGGAGCAATCGCGGTGATCACCGCGATTATCGGCTTCCTGATCGCCCTCGGCGCGTCTTACGACGCGAGCCAGCAGCGGTGGGTCGATCGGATCGCTCGGGAGACGGAGTCTGACGTCGGCGAGGTCGACGGCTAGCCGGGCGACCAGACCAGACGAAGTGTCGACGGAGTCAGCCGTGGGTGCTGGACGCCGCCACAAAGCCCGAGTGACGCGTCGGCGTCCGTCGGCTCAGCCGCCCTGGGCCGAGCCCGTCGTCTCGCTCGAGGACTGTGTCGAACTCGACGTGTCGGAGTCCGGGTCGCGGTCGGGGTCAGGGTCGCGTTCGGTTTCGACGGCGCTATCCCGCTCGGTTTCCGACTCGGATTCGGTCTCTGTCGCGGCATCCGTCGCCTCGCCGACGGCGCTCGCCTCGTCGTGGAACGCCGGCGTCTCGGTGCCGAACGCGAGGTAGAGCAGGACAACGATCGATCCGACGACTGCGACGATGACGATGGCTGCGATCGCGGTCGTCGGGTCGACCTGTAGCGGTCCGATCGTCGGCTCGAGCGACTCGATCGATCCGTCCATTGGAACCACCACCCGTGGGTACGACCCCCGCCCTAATCAGGATTGTTCCGAAACGAATCGGACGCCGATCTCGTCCCTGTCGGAAACAATAGCCGGTATCTCGGTCCGTTCGTCCGACGCCACATTGCCTCCACGTCGCTCCCTCTGTACTCGAGACGGTCCATAGCAACGAGAACGCGCCGTCATCACAGCGGTAAGCGTTGCCCGGGGCGACGAACGGAGTGTCGGGGGCGACGAACTGGGAGTATGCCGATCGCACTGCGAACGCTCGACGACGGCGCGTGGATCAGCGTCAACGACAGCCGTCAAGTGAGCGTAAGCGACGTCTGGACGCTCTCTCGCGGCGTCTTCTGTGACTGTGAACCGGCGTACGTACTGCTCGAGGGATTCTTCGACGCCGACGTCGACGGCCGGGTCGTGGTCACCGGCGCGGTCGGGCAGTGTCTCGAGTGTGGCACCCGCGACACGATCGAGCGGTTGCCCGTCGGTCGAATGGTCGACGGGGCGTTCTGCCCTTACGATCCCGAGTGCGTCCAGTGGGGGGTCGAACCCGACGGCGAGCGTTCGTGATACGACCGAATCGAAGTCGTCTACGAACCAGCGGTCCCCGCCGTCGGTGACGACCGATCGTCGAATCGTGCTGTCTAACAGTATGACCGATCTCGAACAGTGTCGTCTGGTAACATGGTCGGACAGTGGCAAAGGAGTCCGGGACCACCGAGAGGCGGGGGAAACTGACGAGAGGGGGAGAGGCTTATCCGTACCCTCCATAGGGCGGCGTAATGGGTACCGACGTCGAGCAGTGGAAGGACGAACTCTACGGGACGGATATCCGCGACGAGATCGAACGGTTTGCCGAGGAGGGCTGGGAGTCCATCCCCGACGACGAACAGGACGCCTGGTTCGAGCGCTTCAAGTGGTACGGGCTGTACCACCAGCGAGCCGGCCAGGAATCGTATTTCATGATGCGGATCGGTCCGCCAAGCGGTGTTCTCGAGCCCGGCCAGTTCCGGCGCATCGTCGAGATCGCTGACGAGTTCTCCCGTGGACCGGCCGAAAATCCCGAGTTCGGGAACGGCTGGATCGACGTGACGACTCGACAGGCGATTCAGCTCCACTGGATCCGCCTCGAGGACGTCCCGGAGATCTTCGAGCAGTTAGAGGACGTCGGGCTGTCGACGGTCCAGGCCTGTGGTGACTCCTGGAGGAACATCGTCGGCTGTCCGGTCGCCGGCAAGGACAAACACGAACACGTCGACGCAGAGACGCTCGCAAACGAACTCCACGATACGTTCAAGAAAAACGAGGCCCACTCCAACCTCCCGCGGAAGTGGAAGGTGTCGGTGACCGGCTGTGACGAGGGCTGTGGGCAGGGCGATATCAACGACCTGGCGTTCGAGCCCGCCGAGAAGGAAATCGATGGCGAGACCGTCACGGGCTACAACATCCGCGTCGGCGGCGGGCTCTCGCGCAACGAGCCCCGCCTCGCCCGCGACATCGACGTCTTCGCGACGCCCGACCAGGCCGTCGACGTCGCCGGCGGCATCTCCGCGCTGTTTCGCGACCACGGCGACCGCGAGGACCGCTACAACGCGCGCATCAAGTTCCTCGTCGACGAGTGGGGCCCCGAGAAGCTCCGCGAGACCCTCCAGGTGGAGTACGTCGACTTCGAACTCCACACTGCAGGCGACGACCTACGCGAGTCGTACTCGTACAACGCCGGCGAGGCCGACGGCAAACACGACCACGTCGGCGTCCACGAGCAGGTCGACGGTGACTACTACGTCGGCCTAAACGTCCTCGTCGGCCGGATCGGTGTCGACGACGCGTACGACCTGGCCGACGCGGCCGAGGAGTACGGCTCCGGCGAAGTCCGCCTGACCCAGCGCCAGAACATTATCTTCACGGACGTTCCCGAATCGAACCTCGAGGAACTGCGTTCCGAACCCGTCCTCGAGGAGTATAGCCCCGACCCACATCCCTTCCAGCGTGGCTCGATCGCCTGTACGGGGACCGAGTTCTGCTCGCTCTCGATCGTCGAGACGAAAAACCGCCAGGTCCGATTCGCCCGCTGGCTCAAAGAGAACGTCGAACTCCCGGCAGGCGTCGAGAACTTCCACATTCACCTCTCGGGCTGTACGGCCTCCTGTGCCCAGCCCCAGATCGCCGACGTCTCCCTGCGCGGGATGAAGACGCGCAAGGACGGCGAACCCGTCGAGGCGCTCGACATCGGCCTCGGCGGTGGCCTCGGCGAGGACCCGCAGTTCGCCTCCTGGGTCGCCGAGCGCGTCCCGGCCGACGAGGTGCCGGGTGCGATCGCGAACCTGCTCGAGAACTTCGCCGAGGGACGCGACAGCGAGCACCAGAGCTTCCGGGAGTTCGTCGCCGAACGCGACGACGAAGAGCTCGCCGACCTGATCGAACCCGAGGAGACGGAGTACGACGATCCGTACATGCACAACACGAAGCGCACGTGGTACCCCTACGCCGAAGACGACGACATGGACGCCAGTCCTGCGCCCGCTCGAGCCGACGGGACGCCGATCACGTCCGACGACTAATGGGTGGGGATTCACAGCGATGACCGACCGACTGATGAAGGTCACCGCGTACACGACGCTGGATCTCGTCGATGCCGTCGCGAAGGGCCAAGACTTCGAGAACGAGGCGTTCGCCGTCGCGAACGCGACCTCCGATCGGGAGGACCCAGACTGCGTCCAACTGCAGTTCGAACTCGACAACATGACCGAAGAACACCTCCCGGCCCACATGGAGGAACTCGAGTTGACGCCCGACCAGGCCCGGACGCTCGCGGCCGACCTCGAGCAACACGCAGACCGGGTCGAGGCGGCCGACGACGACTGAACTCGCACCGGGACCTCGGATCAGGAGAGTTCCGCGGTGACGTCGGTCGAGGAACCCATCCCGATGGGATCGTCCGTCTCGATGACCGGAAGGTAACCGATGCCGAGGCTCGTGCTGTTCGACAGTATCAGTCCGTAAGCTCCTCGAGTTTCCCCTTGGCCTTCTCGACGCCAGACTCGAAGGTCTCCTCGAGTTCTTCGACGGAGCGTTCGACGTAGCGGACCTGTTGGTGTGGCACCCGGCGGACGACGTCGTTGCCGTCGTCGTCGGTACCGTAGGCGAACAGCCAGTGATCCTGGAAGTAAGCGATGTGTTCGTTGTCGACGGTGACCCGTTCGATCTCTCCTGACGCCGTCTCGTAGACGATCGTCGCAGTGCCGAGTTCGCGGTCGGTGTCGGTCTGGGTCTCGGTGCCGCTGTCGATATCGACGTCTACCATAGACGGTGTATCCACCGTCGGCCGTGTAGGACTGTACCCGGCAGGTGCAGCCGTGACTCGAGTCGGATGAATCGGCGGCGAACGGATCGCGGTCAGTCCTCTGTGATCCGGCTGCCACCCGGCGGCATGAAGTGTTGGATGCGATCCGGACTGGCGATCTTGCGGACGAACGACTCGTCTTCGAAGCGCTCACGGAAGCGCCGATACAGTCGCTTGGCCGCGTCGGCCTGGGCGTAGCGCCCGGGCTCGAGTTCGATCGTCGTCTCGGCTTGGTCCTCGATGGCCGACGGCGGGCCGCCGATCACGCGGGTGTAGGGCTCACACTGGACGCCGACCGCGACGCCGACGGGCGTGTCGCGGTAGTAGGTGCGGTCACCCCGAATCGCGAAGCCGCCTTTCTCTAGGTACTCGCCGCTTTCGGGCGTCTTCGTCACCTGATCGGAGTCGACGGCGTAGACGTCGCCCGCGTACCGGCCGTCCTTCCAGACCGAGGAGTAGGAGACGGCGAACTGAGCGGCTTCCTCGATGCTCGAGTCGGGGAGTTCGATGTCCGCTGAGGACGCCTCGCTTGGATCGGTCGCTTTCAACACGGTGACGGGACCGCCGTGGGCCTGGGTGTGCAAGACTTTATCGCCCGGCTCGAGGTATTTCTTCACTAATTCCTCGTTTTGGTCGGCGTTTCGGCCGCCGATCACGAGGTAGCCGTCGCTGGTGTGGAACCAACGGAACCGATCGAACCAGGGTTCGTTCTCCCGGATCGGGACGGAGGGTTCGGCGAGCCAGTCGCGTTCCTCTTGTTCGTCTTCGTCTTCTTCGTCCTCGGCGGCGTCTTCCGCTTCCCATCGATCACGGCGCTGTTTGACCTCCTCGAGGTCCTCTCGAGTGTCCTCGATGGCGGCCAGTGCGCCCTCCTTTTTCTCCTCGACGCGTTTGGCCTCGGTGTAGAGGCGATCGGCGTTCTGTTCGACGCCTTGCTGGGCCACGAGATCGATCCGTTCGCCGTCGATTTCGACGGTCACGACGCCCTCGCTGCCGTCGATATCGACGACGGCTTCGGCGGCTTCGATACCCTGCTCGGCACCCTCTTCGAATCGCTGTTCGATCTCGTCCCACGGCCGATCCTGCTCTCGGGCCTCCCGGACCGTCGAGAGGATGTCGTCGACTAGCCCGTACTCGGCGTAGAGGGATTCGGCCTGCTCGCGAAGGGCTTCGGCCTCCTGTTCGAACCCCTCGATCGCGCCCTGCTGTTGTTCGATGATCCGCTCGTGTTTGGCGATCTCCTCCTCGAAGTCGGGTCGCTGCTCGGTCGGGTCAGGCTCTTCTTCCTCGTCGAGTTCCAGTCGATAGAAGTAGTCGTCCAGCGCCGCGAGGAACGAATCGTACGGCTCGGCGGCCAGTTCGGCGTGTTCCTCGAGCGGGAACGGCGTCGTGTCGACGACACGGCCGGCGCTTTCGTCGTCTTCCTCGTCCTCGTCGGCGATGTACAGCCGCGGGTCGAAGTTCCCGTTTCGGAGGTCGAGTGCGAGTCGCTCGATGGCCTCGTAGATCCGATCGTAGACGTCTTCGTCGGCATCGTCGATGTCCATCGCCTTCTCGACGCCGGCGCGAGTACAGATCTCCTCGGCATAGAGGCCGCCGAAGTTGAGCTGTGTCGCAAGCGTCCGGACGACGTCGGTATCGGACTGGTCCATCTCGTGGTCGAACGCCTCCCGGGAGACCGTAAGCGGGTTCGTCCGGCTGTCGGGGAACTCGTAGCGCGAGCCCGGGACGACGGTCCGGGATTTGAGCCTGACAGTCTCGAGACAGTCGATCACCTCGTACTCGCCGTCGGTGACGGCGACGTTGCCCTGGCCGAACAGTTCGACGATGATTCGGGTCGTGCCGTCATCGCGCTCGAAGACGAACTCGAGGATACGGTCGAACTCGTACTGGGATACGCCGGCGAAGTCCGCACCCGAGAGCCGGTTGCGAAGCATCATCGCGAACTGCGGCGGTCGGCCGGGCGCGTCGGGCACCCGTTCGGGAGCGACCGTG
The DNA here is from genome assembly GCF_030848565.1 of Natronolimnohabitans sp. A-GB9. Lineage (GTDB taxonomy): Archaea > Halobacteriota > Halobacteria > Halobacteriales > Natrialbaceae > Natronolimnohabitans. Next base: position 174,351 of record NZ_JAVDDV010000002.1, on the reverse strand, counting down.
TGTGCACGTTTGATCTCGCCGACCTCGAGGACTAATTCGACGCGGCCCCGATCGAAGTCCCGCATCTTCAGCCGAACGAGATCGTCGCCGTAGAGATAGGCCTTGTCGACCTTCGCACCCTCGTAGGCACCGAGTTCCCCGACGAGGGCGGCGAGGTCGACGCTCGTGAGTTCCCGCTTTGGATCCATACCAGCAACTGCCCCGCCCGGTCAAAAAGGCGTGTCGCTCCGCTTCGACGCCGCCGGCTCGAGTCGGGGACGGGTCGGGAACGGGTCGGAAATCTAATCCGCGCCGAGACGCTCTCTTCTCGTATGTGCGATATCGCCGATAGGAAACGAGCCGCGAGTTCGAGCGGGGGTCCCGACCCGAACGCACGTGATCGGGACTCCGCGGACCCGGACCGGCGAGCCGAACACGGAATCGACGGTCGCGAACGGTCGGGCCACGGGGGGGATCGATGAGTCAGCCCCAGTCGGGTCCCAGCGATCGGCCCTGGGACGACGTTTCCCGGTTTCCCACGTTCGTCGACCACCTCGAGGACGAGGGGGCCTTTTCCGTCCGAGAGATCGTCGACAACCTGGACGTGGAGATCCCCGTCGACGGGATCGTCTACCACGATCGTGGCATTCGCGTGCCGGGTTACGACGCGACGTTCGTCCACGAACCGTCGCGGAGCCGTCCCGCCTTCAGCCTCGAGGTCGACACCGTCGGCCCGCGAAACGCCTGGGCGGTGTTCGACGCCCAACTGGGCTGGGACCTCTATCTCCTCCAGACCGACGACGTCGCCGCGCTCGCGTGGGTCAGCGACGAGGAGTACAAGACCGAGGAAGTGACGCTGTTCGACTCGAAACACGACGCCCTCGCGGCGGGCCGGTTCTCCTTCGGCGTCTTCTGTTACTCGGGGTCGGCCTGGCAGGAACGGGTCGAACGCATCCAGCGGACGAACGCCCCAGCGTATCTCAAACGTGACGACGGAACGCCCGTGATCCCCCAGTCTCCCTCGGAGTTTTACGACTACATCGGGTCGACGGCGACCGAACTCCGCAAGGACGGCGGCGGCGCACCGCCGTATCTCGGAATTCTCGAACTCGAGGTTTCGATCGACTGATACGGGCTGCTATCCGTCTGGCCGCGTCGGTCGACACCCGGCCGGATCGCTCGGCCGGCCGTCTTGTAGACACAAACTACCTTACGGCTGGGTGATGAATCGATCCTTCGAGAGATGATACCGCCGATCGCGAACCGCTTCGTCGCGGGGGAGTCCCCGGCGACGGCACTCGAGCACGTCCGCCGACTCAACGAGCGCGACGTCGCCGGGATCGTCAACCTGCTCGGCGAACACTACGAGACGCGCCCGCCGGTCCGCTCGGACGCGGCGGAGTACCGTGCGCTTGCCCGCGACATCGCCGCGTCGGATCTCGAGGCGACGCTGTCGGTCAAGCCGTCGCAGTTGGGACTGGACCTCGGGGAGGACGTGTTCCGCGAGACGCTCGCGGACGTCGTCGACGTCGCCGCCGACCGGGACGTCTTCGTCTGGATCGATATGGAAGACCACACGACGACCGACGCGACCCTCGACGCCTTCGAGGACCTCGTCACCGAACACGGCGGTGGGATCGGCGTCTGTGTCCAGGCGAACCTCCGGCGGACCCGCGACGACGTCAAGCGACTCGCGGACGTTCCGGGACGGGTCCGGTTCGTCAAAGGCGCCTACGACGAGCCGGCCGCCGTCGCCTATCAGGACGCCGACCGGGTCGATCGGGAGTACGAGGCGTTGCTCGAGTACGCTTTCGCCCACTACGACGGAGGCATTGCGGTCGCCAGTCACGACCCCGCGATGATCGACGTCGCGATCGAACTCCACGAGGAACACGACACGCCGTTCGAGATCCAGATGCTCATGGGCGTTCGAGAAGCGGCCCAGTACGATCTGGCCGCAGAGTACCCCGTTTCCCAGTACGCTCCCTTCGGTGATCGGTGGCTCTCGTACTTCTACCGACGGATGACCGAACGGACGGCAAACGTTCGATTCGCCCTCCGTGCCCTCCTCGATCGGTAAAGGGAAGGGCTCATTAGCCCTTAGTGTGAGTTGCCGTACATGGCTTCGTGGAAGCGGGATTTCGCGAGTGGGCTGATCGTCCTCGGCCCGATTCTCGTCACTCTCTACGTCATCTACTGGCTCTACGGCATCATCGCCGGTCTCACTCCCGGCCTCATTCTCGAGCCGGAAGCCCTCGAGCCGCTGGTGCCGGGCGACGGCTCGCAGGCCCAGCAGACACGCGAGCAACTCGCCCAGTTCCTCCGGGTCGTCGTCGCGTTGACGGTCTTTACCATCCTCACGTTCTCCGTGGGCTATCTCATGCGGACGACCATCGGTGGTCTCGTCGAACGGGTCGTCGACAACGTCGCCAACCGCGTCCCGGTGATGCGGGTCGTCTACAACGCCTCGAAGATGGCCGCCGAAACCGCCTTCGGCGAACAGGATTCGTTACAAAAGCCGGTCAAACTCGAGACCTGGAACGGGCTCCGGATGACGGCGTTCAAGACGGGAAAAACGACCGACGACGGCCGTGAAGTATTGTTTCTGCCGACCTCTCCGAACATCACCACTGGCTTCGTTATCGAGGTCGAATCCGACCGAATCACCGAACTCGACGAGGACGTCGAAGACGCCCTCACGCGGGTCTTGAGCGCCGGCTTCGGCGATGCGAACCGAAATCGGAGCATGGACGCGGGGGTCTCGATCGACGTCGTCGACGAGGCCAAGACCAAGCGACTCGAGGACGGGAACGCAGAGCGAAGCGACGACGATTGATACCGTTCTCGAGGATCAGCCTCAGAACAGAACGTATTTAATACGAAAATTCAACAATCAAATTATGTCTGCTGGTACGTCGTGGATACGACTGCCCATTGTTCACGCGCTCGTCGTGATATTTCTCGTTGCCCCGCTCGTTTGGTACGGAATACTGTTCTCGGGGACCGTGTTTGGTGTCCCAGCAGTGTGGCTCGCTCTGAATTTGTACCTCGTGTACCTGGTCTACAGGGTGGTCGTCGGTGTCGAACGAATCGCGTTCGAAGCCTAACCTGTCACATCGTCTGACAGCACTAGTGTGTGCGTTCACCGCATCCGTCCGATGACTGCTGTCAAATAGTATTACACACCCTGGCTCATCAGGTGGCTGCGCAGGACGTCGCCCTCCTTGTTCCCCGCTGCTGTATTGACGATGACGACCGTCTCGTCGCCGTCGAACGCGCCGCGTTCGGCGAGTTCCCAGGCGCCGCTTGCAGCCGCGGCCGGACTCGGCGCCATCTCGAGGCCCGCGTGTTTGGCGACCTGGACGCCGGCCTCGAGGATGTCCGAGTCCTCGGTAGCGACCGCGCCGCCGTCGGTCTCGCGGACGGCCTCGAGGACCTGCGGACTCGCTGGCGGGTCGGCGATCTCGAGTTCGCCACAGATCGTATCCGGCGTCTCGACTGGCTCGTGTGCGTCGCGGTCGGCGTCGACTGCCTCGACGATGGGCGCACAGCCGTCGGCCTGTGTAGCGTACAGCGACGGGCGCTCGTCGACCAGACCGATCTCACGGAGCTCCGTCGCGGCCTTGTACGCGCCGACGATGCCGACGCCCAGTCCCGTCGGGTAACAGACCACGTCGGGTACCTCCCACTCGAGTTCCTCGACGATCTCGTACAGCGTCGTCTTGGCGCCTTCGTGTCGGTAGGGCGTCTCGAACGGCTGTAACGAGTACCAGTCGTCGTGTTCGCCCATCGCCTCCTCGTAGGCGCCGACGGCGTCGTCGAACCGACCGCCGACGACGTTCATGTCGCCGCCGTGGACGTTGATCATCGCCTTGTTCGTAAAGCTCGCACGCGAGGGGACGTAGACGTGGGATTCAAAGCCCGCGCGACCGGCGTAGGCGGCGGCCGCCTGTCCGTCGTTGCCCGTCGAGGCGAGTGCGACCTCGTCTGCGCCGTGTTGTGTGGCGGCTGTCACGGCGATCGACTGCCCACGGTCGGTCGTCGATCCCGTCGGGTTTCGGCCGTCGTCTTTGATGAGGACGCGTTCGACGCCGAGTTCGTCGACCAGGTCGGGACAGTCGACCAGCGCGGTCGCGCCCTCGTCGGTGGTCACCGCCGACTCGCGTGTAAACGGGAGCAGTTCCTCGTAGCGCCACATCGAGTCGAACGGGCGGGATGCGAGGGTCTCGCGGTCGAGGTCGATCGCGTCGTAGTCGTAGGTCGGATCGAGAAAGCCATCGCAGTCCGGACAGCGGTGGGATACGTCCGCGGCGTCGTACGTTCCGCCGCAGTCGACACACTCGAGGCCGGCGAAGGCGTCCGTCGTCTCCATAGACGACTGTTCGCGGGGGCGAACTAATGGTTGTTCATCGGTTGATCGCTTTTCGTCGGCCGACGATGGGACGACGCGCCGGCATAGAGAGGTCGCGCCGAAACCGACCGGCAGCGCTTCGCATCAGACGACGGGTCGTTCGGTCGACGACTCGTCCGACGCCTCCTCGAGCGAGACGGGATGGAGATCAGCCCAGGTCCGGCCGATGACGTAGTAGGCGCTGACGAGCGCGTAGAACGTCACGATCGCACCCAGGCCGGCACCGACGACCGGGACCTCGCCGAGCAGACCAGCGACGATCGAACCGACGAGGACGATCCCGAGTGCCTGCAGCCAGCCGACCGCGTACGTGCTCGTCGTGAGGCTCGGACGCAACGCGTCGACCTCGAAGGCGGCACCGAGTCGCCGTTCGGTCGCGAATCGTGCCAGCGCACCGGGGACAGTGTAGGCTACGGCGAGTGCGAGCGCGACCACCAGGAGACCGCTGGCCACGAGCGCAGCGGCGCCGACGGCTCCCGGCTCCCCGCCGGTCGCGAGCAGGACACCCCCGGATAGGAAGGCTCCCACGACGGCGGGAATCAGTGCGTACGCGAGGAGTATCGCGACCGTTTTCACACCGTCGATTGTCAACACACGCCAGTCGCCGAACGTCGGTGGGTCGACGCTCCCCTGGCTGGTTCGCTCGAGCACCCGGACGACGTACCCCCAGACGAAAAAGAGGGGGAGTACCAGGAAACTCGTCAGTACGAATAGGCCGCCGATGATCGTGGTCGTCCAAACGTCGTCGCTGTCTTTCAGGTAGGTAAGTGCGTCGGATAGCATCGTCTCGTCCTCGACCGACTGCCGTCTCCGGTTCGGTCGTTTTATTATACGCCTGACACCTATATAAAGCCGCGTTGCGTCCGAATTCCTGACTGTAGCGGGTGTCTCGTGGCGATATCCGAACGTCTCGAGAACGGAGAGTACAGAACGCTGATCGATGCCCCCGGCGCGACCGCTGGACGGGTCACGGTCGCGTCGGAACTGTCCGATAGAGTACGAAAGTGGAAGTCGACTACGGGCCACGCGACTGCGATCGCCAATCGTCGGCGTTCGGAGCCGCCGACGATGAAGCACTCGTTGGCCCGTTCAGGCCCGCAGACGCGTCGCTACCGACCGTCTCGATCCGAAGTAGTGAAACGAGAAACCGTTAGTTGTCGCCGGCCTTCGACTGCCACTCGTAGTCTCGTCGCTTGGACGATTTGCCGAAGCCACACGCGGAACAGACCTTCTTCTTAGTGTGGTAAGACTTCTCACCGCAGCGACGACATTTGGTGTGCGTCGTCTTGTTCTTCTTTCCTTGGCTTGGGGTTCCTGCGCCAGTCATGGAGTGATCGAAACGACGTTATCGCCGCGTATAATCGTTGTGTCTTCGACCGGCGCTTCGTCTTCGACTCCCCCTTCCGGAATCGCTACGTCCTCGAGCACGAGGTTCATGTGCTGGTCGTAGCCGGCGAGTTCGCCGACGTACTCGTCGCCACTCTTGAGTCGTACCGTAACGCGTTCGCCAAGTGACGCCTCGAGGACGTCCAGCGGTCGTCCACTCATACGAAAGACCGCAGGTGATGGACACTTAATCGTACCGGTACTGGCTCCACAGAACCGTCTCGAACCGAACGTTGCGGTGATCGCCGCCCGCTCGCTGTCGACGCGTGACGGTCGGCAAACAGTATAAGTATCTAGTCGGTGAACCACCGGTATGGGCGATACGAAGTTCACCCTCATCGAGTTGCATCTGGACGGCGACACACAGTTCGGACTCGGCTCGCTCGGTACCGCGCTCCCGTTCGGTTCGGGCGCCGAGGAGTCCGAGGAATCGCCAGAGTACGAAACCGAGACCGAAATCGACGTCGACGAACCGGAAGACGAGGAGTCGAGCAGTAAGGCCATAGGCGCCGTCGTCGCGCTCGTCACGCTGGTCGCCATCGCTGCGGCCGCCAAGAAGTTCCGCGGCGGCGACGAGGACGAACTCGAGGAAGAAGAGCCGGACGTCATCGTCAACTGATACGGTCTCCTGTACGTCGTTACCGGCGCAACCGCGACCCTGACTGCGGTTGCGCCGGTAAATCGTTACAGCAATCCGTATGAGACGGTCTCCTGTCGTCACGTCCCGCCGATCGTCGACCTCGTTCCGGCGCGACTGCCGGAGGTTGTGATCGCGCGGCACCGACGGACAGCGGCCTGGGAAAGCGACCCGGCGTCCGACGGTGAGACCGACCGACGGCGATCCGAGCCGAACCCTTTTGCGCTTGCTGCCCGTATTCGTATCCGTGAATCTCTATCGCAGCGCCCGGGCCGTTGCCGGGGCGTCCGGTGACGATATGATCGACTGGCAGTCGGCCGCCGACGCCGCGAAGGCGGTGACCGATCCCGGCTCGCTCGAGCTCGAGCCGGGCGAACGCGAAGCCTACGCCCGCGACGTCCGCGAGGCACGCGATGCCGTGCGATCGGTCTCCGGCGCGGAGTTCGACGTCCCCGACACGGTCGAGATCCAGAACCGCCACCACTGGATCGACGCCAACATCGCGACTTTCGAGCGCGTGATGGGGACACTAGAGCAACAGGTCCCACAAGGGGCGTTCCCTGGCGTCGCTCGAACGATCAACACGGGGACGATGACCGTCTTGCTCGCGTTCCTCGGCCGAAACGTCCTCGGGCAGTACGATCCGCTCTTGCTCGCTGAAACGCCCGAGGACGACCACGCGCTCTACTTCGTCCGTCCGAACATCCTGAAAGCGGCCGAGAAACTCGAGGTCGATCCCGACCGGTTCCGCCGGTGGATCGCCTTCCACGAGGTCACCCACGCCGCGGAGTTCGGCGCCGCGCCGTGGCTCTCCGACCATCTCGAGACGCGCATGGAGGAGGGGATCGCGACGCTGTCGGAGGGGTCGTTCGACCGCGAGGCGTTTCGCGAACTGGACGCGGCGATGACCGTCGTCGAAGGGTATGCCGAACTCCTGATGGACCACGCCTTCGACGACGAGTACGCGGACCTGCGGCGAAAACTCGACGCGCGCCGACAGGGACGAGGACCGATCCAGCAGCTGTTCCGCCGACTGCTCGGGCTTGGCCTCAAGGAACGACAGTACGAGCGGGGCAAGGAGTTCTTCGAGACCGTCACCGAGGAACGCGACCTCGAGACGGCGGGTCTCGTCTGGGAGGGTCCGGAGAACCTCCCGACCCAGGACGAACTCGACGCGCCCACGATGTGGCTCCAGCGTGTCGACCGGTAACTGCCGGTGCTGATCTGTCGTCTCGATATCACTCGAGGATCCAGACCAGATACCACAGCAACGCGCCGCCAGCGAGGAGTCCACCGACGGCTGCCAGCCCGACGACGGCCAGCGAAGCGCCGCCCTGAAGTGCCATCATCCCCCCGGAGAGCCCGACGAGTACGACGAACGCGACTTTGACTCGATCCGACGGACTCGTCAACGCACTCGAGCGGACGGAGCCGCGGCCGCGGCGACTGGGATCCCGACCGGAGCCGCGGCTCATAGCTCGTCGGCCGTACTGACGTGCATCACGGCGAACTGCCACGCGGGGGCGCGTTCGTCGTCGGTCCGGCGGACGAGCGTCCCGCTCCAGCGCGTCTCGAAGCGGTTCCGATCGCCGGATTCGGTGTCGGTCCAGGCCATCGTTACGCTGTCGGCGAACGTAGCGACCCCATCGCGTTCCGTAACGACGAGGTGGCCGCTCTCGACGGCCCACTCGGCGGTCGTCTCCGTCTGTGTCTGCAATGCGTTGCTGACCTCTTCGAAACCGAACAGCGCCTCGCTAATCCCGAATTTCACCGTCGACTCGTCCTCGAGGAAGTACGGTGCGAGCGGGTCGCCCTCGCGGAGCGCGTCGTAGTAGTCGTGGACGACGGATTCGGCGCGGTCGCTCATGGGCCATCCGTCGACGGCTGCGCTCAAAGGCCCACCGGCCGCAAACGCAGGGGAAGCCAGCCCCACAGTGACCGACCGCCATCCCGACTGCCCGCGGTAGACACACTTGCGTTGCAGTTGCAGCGCAAACTTCCAATGGAACGGTTTCCGGAGTACGGACCGGATCCGACCTATGACCACGCGCTCACAGCGCCGTGTGACCGACGAGCGATCGAAAACGGCGTTCGATCCGACTGCGTCGGAGCGACGAACGAATCTCGGCCGATGGGAACGTGCGGCGTCGGCGGCGATCGGCGCTGCGTTGGTGGTACGCGGGGCAAGGCGTCGCTCGCTCGGCGGTGTGGCGTCCGCGACCGTCGGCGCCGCGTTGCTCACCCGCGGTGTTACCGGCCACAGCCGACTCTACGAGCGACTCGAGAGCGACACCGTCTCGGGACACGAACGGCCGGGATCGGAGCGGCCGGTCCGTGGCCCGGCGGTCGAACGGACGATCACCGTCGGCGAGAGCGCCGACGAACTCGAGACCTACTGGCGCGATCCGGAGCATTTGACCCGACTCGTCGGTCCGTTCGCGGACGTCTCGTCAGTCGGCGGTGAAGACCGACGCCACTACTGGCAGGTCGACGGCCCGCTAGGTCGGCCGCTCGAGTGGGAGACGAAACTCGTCGACAGCGAGCCCGGAGAGTACATGCGCTGGGAGACGCTCGAGGACGCACCAATTCCCTACACCGCGACGATCCAGTTCGAACCGGCGCCCGACGACCGAGGGACGGCGGTCTCACTCCGGGTCGAGTACGAGCCGCCGGGTGGGGCGTTCGGCGACGCGACGATGCAGCGTCTCGGGATCGTCCCGGCGACGCTCGCCGGCGAGGCGCTTCAACGGTGTAAGAGTCTCGTCGAGACCGGCGAGATCCCATCGATCGAGCGGAATCCGTCCGGTCGCGGATCGGGCGATCTGCTCTGATACGGACTGCTGTCGTCACTCGGCCGTATCCTCGTCGAGCGGGCTGTCCGTTCCGGGTCCGTCCTCGAGCGCGAGTATCGACTCCACGGCGTGGGCTGTTCCCGGATAATAAAAAAGATCGGTGTGGCGATCGCCGGGTGTTGATTACACGTTTCCGGCGATCACATGAACCCTCGATCGACCTCGTCAGTCTCGATCAGGTCCTCGAGTTCGGCGTCGAGCAGTTCGTCGGCCTCCTCGAATCGGTCCGAGAGGTCCTCGAGTTCGTCGGGGCGGTCGTACTGGTCGTACTCCATCGGCCCGAACGCGGGGCTCTCGATTGCGTCCATGACGTCGTCGAACAGGTCCTGTGGCCGGGTCGGTGCGTCCGCGTGGGTCTCGAGGACCGTCTCCAGACGCTGAGAGAGCGTCTCGGCTTGTGCTTCGTCTTCCGGCGGCGACTGAACGGCAAAGCGCCCGCCTGCGTCCTCCTGGGGGAGAAACGAGCCGATCTCGTCGTCGAGATTACGAGCGACGCGCGTGCCGACGCCTTTGACCTCGAAGGGGTTCTTCGCGTAGGTCTTCAAGAAGAAGACCCCGGCGGCTGGATGCGCGAGGTACATGTCTTCGCCGACGCCGCCGGCTCGATCACCGGCGACGGCGCGCCAGTCCTCCGGCTCGACGTCCCGATCGGTGACGTCCTCGAGTATGTCCTGCCACTCGCGAATCCGCATACGTAATCGTTGTACTGCGGGTAGAATGAACGTATCGGTCCGCACGAACGACGGACTGTTCGTCTCGTCCGAGCGATTCGAGTCGAACCGAAAGGGATACCTTCGCTCCCCAGGCACAAGGAGTAACCGACGTTTGATCATGTCCGGCCGCCAACCGTTCTCGCTCGTCGAACTGTTTCTCGCGACACCCGCCAAAAGCACCCTGCTTGCGTTTGGTCCTCTCGTGCTGGCGCTCGGACAGCTCGGGAACAGCTACGTTAACGGAATCTCGCCCGCAGTTTCGGCCGGATTTGCCGTCGTTATGATCGCTTTCGCCGTCGTCGCGATGCGTCATCACGCCGCCGAACACCGGCTCCGACGGCTCGAGGACGAACTCGAGTCGGAGTTCGGACCGACCCGTTAGCGTGGCTCGAGCCGATCAGGCCCGCGTCGAGTCGGTCGCCACGCTCCGCGCCTCGCGTGCGTCGTAGGCGTTGTATCCGGCCAGTGCCGCGATGAGCAGCCCGGACCCGAGCGTACTCCAGAACGGACTCTCGGTCAGCCCGAGCCCTGCCGGCATTTCGAACAGCGCGGGGGCGATGATCAGCCAGACGCCCAGCAGCGCGATCAGTCCCGAGACGCCGACGCTGATCGGCATGTCGTTCGAGACCCGGTAGTAGTTGTAGCCGGCGGCGACGACGACGGCAGCGCCGACGAGGACGTTGTTCCAGAACGCCGCCTGCGAGACGTCGTAGATGGCGATGACGGAGAGGGCGACCCACGCGCCGATGATGGCGATGATCGCACTGAAGATGGGGATCTTCCGGCGGCGTTCCTCGCTTGCCACTTGCGTCGAATCGTCGCGGCGATCGCGTCCGGGATCGTCCCGGTCACCGACGCCGGTCCCCGAGTCGACGTCGTCGGACGGCGCTCGGTTCTCGTCGCCGACGTCACCGGCTCCTCCGCCCGTCGATTCACGATCGCGGTCGTCCCTGCTCGGGTCACTCATGACGGCCTACGGTCCGGTTCACGCGGGCAAAAGCGTCGCCGACTGTTCCACTCCGGGACGCGGTTCGACTCGAGTAATCCGAGCTTACGAGGCGTCGCTCGAACTGAATCGCCCGCTGACCCGGTCTCGAGTCCGTCAGCCGGCCGTTCGCACAAAGCAAGAGTAATGGGGAAAAGCAATCGAGACACAGGCTAATGAGCGATTGTCTCGTCTACGAGGCCTCGGTCCTCTTTGCAGTTATCACGGGGACGAGTGCGACGCTTCTCTCGTTGCTGCTGTGGTCTGTCTTTCGTCGCACGCCGATCGGAACGCTCGTGTTTGGGCTCTTGTTGGTGATGTCGCTGTTTACCGTCCAGAACGGACTCGTTTTGCTCGTCGGCTGTGACGTCCCGTTCGTACGGCTTCTCAAAAGCGGAATCAATACGAGCGTTCTCGTCCTCGTGGCGCTGCTCTTCCTGACGCTTCACGACTTCGGAGGGGGAACGTGACCGACCACTCGGTACTCGTCGCGTACGATCTCTTCGTCGGGGTGTTGGCCAGCCTCGTCCTCTGTCTCCTCCTGTATCGGAACCGAGTCCAGCTTCGATCCCGGCCGCCGATCGCCGTCTCGTTCGTCGGACTGTTTCTGTTCGTCCTCGCCGATCCGCTCGTACAGCTGACGTATCGTCCGGCGATTCACTTCGTCCACGGTCTGGCTGCGCTGCTCGTCGCGTACGGGCTCTACGATCCGATGCACAACCGTCTCCGACGGACGGAGTGGTCGGTCTTTCTCTGTACCGACCCGAACGCGATCCGATCGCCACCGGAATGGATGACGCCGATGGACGGGCACATCCTTCAGACACTCGAGACCGCCGGGCTCGTGCTCACGCCGTCGCTGATCGCCCGGAACATCGATCGGAGTCGTGGGGCGGTCAGTCGTCGATTGAACGAGTTAGCCGAGCACGGACTCGTCAAACGGGTCGACCGCGGCAAGTACGAGATCACGGACCGCGGGAGACGGTATCTCGAGGGCGAGCCGATCGAGGACGGGGACTGATACGGACTGCTGTCCCGCTATGTCGCCGATCGGCGGGACGTGACAACGGGAGACCGTATGACACCTCGACGCCCGATGAACTGGATGTAAACTGTTTCTAATAGTTTTAGCTCGTGAAATGGTTCCCCTCGCGGCGTAGTATGAGCGTGACGTTCCAGTGTGACGGTCGCTCGAGCTGTCGTGTCGCTCGATCGAAATACCGGCTTTCGAACGGTCGTTCAGCGGGTTACGGATTCGTGATGGAGATCGATCCCTGTCACAACCACTGAACTCACACAACACGTCGGTACTATCACATCTATAATAAATACCGCAGCCAGCCCTCCGTCGACTATGATGCAGGCTCGCGTACTTCAGTCGACCGTCGATCAACGAGCGTCGTTCGACTCGAGGAGGTGACGAGGGATGCGATACACACACGGAGTGGTCCACACCGGCGGCTCGGCCGCGGACACACTCGACGACTGGCTTCCGTCCGACGCCGGCATACAGTACGCAACTGACGGCGTGGCGATCGCGGCGGCACCACGGGTACACCGAGCCTCGAACGATCCTCACGCGGCCAGTGACGGATCGATCCGCTGTTGGGTGATCGGTGACGTGTACGGAGCCGACGCGAGCGACGGAACGCGATCCGGCCAGTACGAGGCCCGCCCCGCCGACGTCGATCCCGCCCAGTACTGTGTGTCACGGTACGAACGCGAGGGGCTCGACTTCGTGGGCGGACTCAACGGAAACTTCGCGTTGCTCCTGTACGACGCGGACCGTGAGCGACTCTCGTTGTGTACCGATCGACTCGGCACGGTACCGATCTACTGGACGCGGCCGGACGACGAGACGCTCGTCTTCTCGACGAACGTCCAGACGCTCCCGTTTCATCCAGCAATCGACACTGCGTTCTCTCCGGCGTACCTCCACGAGTATCTCGCCTTTCGCCGAACGTTCGGCGTAACGACGCCGTTCGAAGGCATCGAGAAACTCGAGCCCGGGACGATCACGACGCTTTCGCTCGCCGACGGCGAACTGACGAGCGACCAGTACTGGCGGCCGCGATACCGGCCGCGCGACGAGTCGTTCGAGTGGTTCGTCGACGAGTTCACACGTCGGTTCCGGACGGTCGTCGAGGAGTGGACGCGAGACGATCGCGACTACGGCGTGTTGCTCTCCGGGGGCAGCGACTCCAGGCTCGTACTGGCCGGCCTCGAGGAGGCGACGGCGTTACACATGAACGACTGGATGAACCGCGAGGCCCGCATTGCGGAACGGGTCGCGCTCACAGCTGACGCCGAGTTCGAACTGCTCGAGCGGGGGTCACAGTACCGGATCGACGCACTCGAGCGCAACCGATGGGCGGGCTCGTTCAACGGCTGGTTTACGCAGCCATATACGAGCGGCTTCGAAGACGAACTCACGAGTCGGGTCGACGGACTCCTGTCGGGACTGTACGCCGACTCGCTGTTCGATGGGTTCGGGATCCCGTCGCCGACGACGTCGCTCGGTCCCCTGGGATCGGTGTCCCTGCCGGTCGAGCGGTCGGTCGAGACGATCGACGACTACATCGATCGCCTGCTCGAGCGGGCCCACGACGACTTCGAAGCCCCGACTGATCTCCGGACGGTACTCGAGGAGAACATCTACCGCGACGGCGACCGTATCGTCCACCACGGCGTCACCTACGACTCGCTCGACGAACTCGTCTACTACGGCGATCTGTATCCGTTGTCGAACGACGACGATATGCGATTTCACACTGCACTCCGCCAGACGCTTCCGTACCGAACGCCGTTTCTCGACGACCGACTCGTCGACCTCTCGCTGTCGATGCCGATCCGGTATCGGCTCCGACGGAACCTCGTCGACCGGGCTGTCGAACGACTGGCCCCCGAGTTGGCGGCGATTCCGCACGCGAGCACCGGCGTTTCGCTCTCGCGGTCGTTCCCGGTCGCGTACGCCGGCGAACACGCGACGGAGTTCTGGCGGAAGTACGTCTCACCCCGGTCACCGCCGGAGCCGTACCTGACCGACGGCCCGTGGCTGGACGACGCGGAACTGCTTCGCTCGTTCGGGTTCGCCACCGACGTTCTCGAGGCGAAGGGCGATCTCGCCGACGCGCTCCCCGGGCCGGACGCCGACGCGATACGCGAGCTGTACCGGACCCACTGTCGCGGCGAGGACCGCGTCGGCGAGCTCTACACGCTGTTGACTGTCCTGACGATGCCCGCGACGGCGTGTGTACTCGAGGACGATTCGACGACGCGACACGATCACGCGACCGATCCGTTCGAGCGGTGTCTCCAACCGACGGTGATCGATCTTGACTGAAGACCGCGAGGCCGTCGTCGTCACCGCATCGCGATACCCACACGGGTACGCGACCGTCAGATCGCTCGGTGACCGCGACGTCCATACGATCGCCGCGGTCGACGACGAGTCCCTGAGCGTCACCGCCTCCCGGTACTGTGACGAGTCGGTGCTGGTCCCGCCGCCGAGCGATCTCCCGGCGTACAGGGACGCGCTGTTGGGCCTGGCCGCCCGGCCGGACGTTCGGACGATCGTCCCCCACCGCCCACACGATCCATACGTCCTCGCGAAGTACGCCGACGAGTTCGAGCGCCACGTCGACGTCGTCGTTCCGGACCTCGAGACGTTGCGATCGGTTCACGACCGAAAGCGACTCGCGGACGCCGCGGAACGGGCGGGGGTTGCGATCCCGGACACGGAACTGCTCGGCGACGTCGACGACTGGAGCGGCAACAGGATCGTCAAATCCCGGTACAATCTCCTTACCGATACGTACCTCGAGGAGTTCACGTTCGAGGACTCGACGATCGCCAAGTCGGTCGAACACGTGCCGGCGGGCGAGACGCCGGACGTCGACGCGCTCCAGGAGAAGATGGGCCACGAGCCGATCGTCCAGGAGTACGTCGAGGGTGAGGAGTTCCTCTTCGGAGCGCTGTACGACCGCGGCGAGGCACTGGGCACGTTCCAGCATCGCCAGCTTCGCGGCGACTCCTACACCGGTAGTGGAGGCGTCTTCCGGGAGTCAGTCGACATTCCGGAACTCGAGGAGGCCGGCCGGGCGATCCTCGACGAACTCGAGTGGCACGGCCTCGCCTGCATCGAGTACGTTCGGGACGCGGCGACGGGCGAGTTCTCGATCGTCGAGATCAACCCGCGGATGTGGCAGTCGCTTGCGTGTGCGACCCGCGCCGGCGCGGATTTCCCGACCTGGTACTGGCTGGCGGCCACCGACCGGACCGACCTGATCGAACCCGGCTACGACGCCGGCGTCGGCACCCACTACCTCTACGGCGAACTCGAGCACCTGGTGAGCGTCGTCCGCGAGGATTCCCCCTTCGTCGAGCGGCCCTCGCTGCCGGGCCGGACGGCCGAGATCCTGCGTTCGTGTTACGGAGTCCCGAACTTCGACTATCTACATCTGGACGACCCCCGGCCGATCCTTCGGCAGGTCAGGACCGAACTCGAGGGGGCGGTGACGAGACGGGTCGGATCGGAAAGCGACGAGTAATACGGTCTCCTGTCGTCACTGCCCACCGATCGCCGCCCCCACCCTGGCGATCGGCGGGCGATCGGGACAGCAGTCCGGACGACGGAGGAACGACGCGTCGGCGGCCGCGACCGATAGCGTTTTTGAGGACTCGTCCGTGACGAACAGTCGTGTACGTACGCGGAACCGTCGCGGGCGAGGTCGAGATGCGGACGGTGTCGACGAGCTACGGCGAGAGCGACCTCGCCGAGGTGCCGTTGAACCGCACCGACGAGAGCGACGATCCCGAAACGGTGGCTCGAGACGGCGGCGTCGCCGAGCCGACGGCCGCCACGGAGGCGACTACGACGGTGACGCTGTGGGGTAAGTGGACCGAGTCGGCCGAGCTGCTCGAGCCGGGGATGGAGCTGCTGGTCACCGACGCCGAGGAAGACGAATACCGGGGCGAGACTCAGTACTCGACGACGGGCGACTCCTACGTCGTCGTCGAGCCGAGCTTTCTGGTAAACGTGACGTCGATCCGTAGCTGGGTCGAGTGTCCCCGCCTCTACTATCTAAACAAGCTCTCGGGAATCCCGCTTAACTACCCCGTCGTGAAGGGGACGCTCGTCCACGAGGTGTTCGGTGACCTGCTCCGGGGCCGAGAGTTAGCGGCGTCGATCGACGCCCGCGTCGAGGAACGCGGCCTCGAACTCGGCCTGCTGGGCGAGACGCCCGACGCCGTCGCCGAGGACGTCCGCGAAAACGCGAAAGCCATCGAGGGCTGGCTCGAGCAGGGCAGACTCACGGCGGAAGACGACTGGCGCTCCGAGCAACTGCTCATCAGCGAGACGTTCGGCATCCGGGGCCGGGCCGACGCGATCCGGCGTGGCGCACCGGTCGAGCTCAAGACGGGGAAGAACCTCAAGAAAGAACCCCGATTCAAGGACAAGGTCCAGGCCGCCTGCTACGCGCTGTTGCTCGAGGAACACGGCGGCTCGGTCGACACCGGGACGCTTCTGTACACGAAGAACTCGGCGCTCGACCGCAACGAGGAGACCGGCGATCTCACTCCGGCAAAGGAGTTCTCGATGGGCGAGGGACTCCTGCAGTTCGTCGTCCGAGTGCGCAACGAGATCGCTGCGATGGAGGTCGCCGGCGACGTTCCGACGGGTTACGAGGGCGACGCGAAATGCGAGTACTGCTTCGAACAGGACACCTGTATGGTCGTCTCGGGTCGGCTCGACCAGGAGTCCAAGGCCGGCCAGATCGGGACGCCGCTCCCCGAGGACGAACGCGAGTACTTCGAGCGATTCTATCACGCGATCGAGGAGGAACGCCGGGCGGTCCACCGCGAGTACGCCAAGCTCTGGGAGCAAGACGCCCAGGAGCGAGCCGACGACGACCGCGCACTGATCGACCTCGAGTTCGTCGGGAAACGGGAACTCGAGGAGGGGCGGTGGGAACTGCGCGCTCGCCGGACCGGCGGCGCGACCTCGAAACTCCGGGAGGGGGATCTGGTGCTTGCGAGCAACGGCCATCCCGTCCGAGGGGATTCCGAACTCGCGCGTATCGAGCGATTGGACGAGGAGGTCGTGTTGACGGCCGACGAGCCGGTCGCAGTGACGCGTTTGGACGTCTACCCCTCCGAACTGACGACCGATCGCCTGCTCACCGCGTTACACGACTGTCTCCTGAAAGGCGACGAACGGCGGAAGGACGTGCTGTTCGGCCGTGAAACGCCGACGTTCGATCACCCCGAAGAGACGTTTATCGACAACAACGCGGCCCAGAACGAGGCCGTCCGGAAAGCCGTCGGCGCTCAAGACTGTGCGTTGATTCACGGCCCGCCGGGAACCGGCAAGACCTACACCATCGCCCGCGCGATCACTGCGTTGGTCGAGCGCGGCGACCGCGTCCTGCTGTCGGCGTTTACGAACCGTGCGGTCGACAACGCCCTCGAGGCGCTGCTCGAGCAACTCGAAGGAGTCGTCGACACCGAACGGGTCGTCCGCGTCGGCTCCGAAAGCGGCGTCCGCGACGATATGGAGCCCTATCGTCTCGAGCGCGCCGGCGACCCCGAAGGTCGACTCGCCGAACTCGAGAACGCACAGGTCGTGGCAGCGACGACGGCGACCTGTGGCTCGCGAGTGATGAAAGAGCAAGCCTTCGACGTCGCACTGGTCGACGAGGCTGCCCAGCTGACCGAGCCGGGAACCTGTGCGGCGATCAACCTCGCCGACCGGTTCGTCCTCGTCGGCGACCACGAGCAGTTGCCGCCGGTCGTCCGATCCGAGGGCGGCGACGAACCGCGAGCGGCCGACCTCACCGAGTCGCTGTTCGAACGGCTCGTCGACCTGCATCCGAACGCGGGCGTCATGCTCGATCGCCAGTACCGGATGAACCAGCGCATTCAGGCGTTTGCCTCCCGGGAGTTCTACGACGGACAACTACGGCCCGCCGAGCCCGAGGTCGCCGCCCGGACGCTGGACGACCTCGAGGGCGTCTCCCGCGACGCACTCCCCGAGGAACTGCGGGATCCGGTCGCGTTCGTCGACGTCCCCGGCGACGACGGCCAGTACACCGACAGCGAGGAGGCCACACGGATCGCCGACCTGATCGACACCTACGAGAACGCAGGACTCGAGCGATCCGAGATCGGCGTCATCGCACCCTTCCGGGCACAGGTCTCGGAGATCGAAAAACACGTGCCGGCGGCCGTCACCGTCGACACGGTCGACCGGTTCCAGGGCTCGAGCCAGGAGCTTATCGTCGTCTCCTTTACTGCGACCGGCTCGCTCGAGGGGCCGATCTTCGAGGACTACCGACGGATCAACGTCGCCCTGACCCGTCCGAAACGCGCGCTCGTCCTCGTCGGCGATTCGACCGCGCTGGCGTCGGATCCCGTCTACGAGCGGATGCTCGAGTGGGCACGAACGTAGCAGCCCCACCCCTCGACGTCTGAGACTCGAATGTTGCAGTTTCGGATACTGGAGTCTCGAATACCGCAGCCGAGAGTAACGTATTTGTCTCTAGTGACGTATTTCATCGAGAATGATGGAACGTTCCAGACGGCGAGCGCTCGCTGCGGTCGGGTGTGGCGTTTCGGGGGTGCTTGCCGGTTGTTTCGACGAACCCGCCGGCGCTGGCGACGGGTCGAACCGGTCGACGGTCGATCCGGACGGAGACGACGCGGGCCCGATGGTCGAAACCGCCACGACGGGTGGAGTCGTGGACTACCCCGCCTTCGTCGGCGACGAGATTACGGTCGACGAGGAGCAGAAGACGATCGTGTACGCGGATCCGGAGACGGTATTCGATCTCGTCGTCGGCGTCGAGGGCGACCGTTCACCGGACGGGATCCACGTCGGCCGCGATCTCTCGACGGCCGTGAAAGGTGCGTTCATCGCCCCGGTGTTCGACGACGGATTCACTCACCACGTCTTCGCGAACGAGTCGTTCGTCTCGTTTGCCGACTGGAACGTGATCTCCCTCGAGGACGAGACACTCCTCGACGTCGACGACCGCGTCGTCACGTTCGACGAACTGGACCACGGCGTCTTCCACTGCAGCGTGTCGCCGCCGGCAGACGCGACCACGACGGTGATCGCAGACACCGATGACGCGATCGAGCACACCCTCCCCGAGTCGACGTTCGTCGGCATCGCCGAACGAGCCGCGTCGGCGACAGAGAACGAGTCATCTTTATCATCGGCTGACGATCCGCTCGTGTGATACGTCTCGAGGACGAGAGCGAACCCATCCGTGGGGCCGTCCCGGCCGAGTACGCCGACGTCGTCGTCGCGATCACCGAACTCGGCGGCCCGACGACACTGATGGTTCTGCTCGCGGTGTTGTTCTGGTGTCACGACAGGCGGCGAAGTGCGCTCGTGATCAGCTACGCCGTCGCGGGACTCGGATTCATGTTGACTCTCGAGACCGTACTCGGACTCCCGCGGCCGCCCGAATCGGCGCTTCTCACACCACTCGAGATCGACGGCTACGGCTTCCCGAGCGGCCACGCCTTCGCGGCGACGGTCGTCTACGGCGGGCTGATCTCGGTCTTCGATCGCCTGCGGGACTGGCGAGCGATGACGGCGGCCGCGGCGATCATCGTCGCCATCTCGCTGTCTCGAGTCGTCCTCGGGGTCCACTATCTCGGCGACGTGATCGTCGGCATCGTCCTCGGGATCGTCTTCGTCGCCGCGATGAACCGACTCACGCGTTCGATTCCGACCCTCGGGTTCGCGATCGCGGCCGTCTTCGCGGTTCCGGCCGTCTTCCTCACCGGTGGGACTACAGACAGCGTCCTTGCGCTCGGCGGTGCGATCGGCGGGGTTCTCACCGCCGGCCGGATCGATCGACTGCCGGCTCTGCGTTCGCGACTCGAGGGACTCGTCCTCGTCGCCGTCGGCGGTGGCATCGTCGTAGGGCTCCGGACGATGGAGACGGTCGTCGAGGTCGCACCACTGCTCGTCGCCCTCTATGCCGTCCTCGTCGCGTGGGTGTTCTCCGCGCCGCTCGTGGTCGGGCGGCTGGCGTCGGCCGGCGCTGCGCTCCGGTCGCAGTTCTAAACCGGACGAACTCACGGGGACGCCGGAACTGACTTACAGCCATCCGTGTGAGCCGACAGCATGGAAATACCACTCGGAGCCGGAACGATCGATCCCGCCGTGCCGGACTGTCCGACGACGGTCGCCGACCCGCCGGGCGGCGAACCGGTCGACGTTCGCGAGGCCGCCCAGCGGGCGCTCGAGGACCCGCTCGGAGCGCCGCTTTCGACCCGAGTCGACCCCGACGACGACGTCACGATCGTCGTCACCGACGTGACTCGCAAGGCGCCCGACGATATCCTGCTTGACGTCTTGCTCGAGCGCCTCGCGGCGTGTGGAATCGAGCGCGAGCAGGTGACGGTCGTGATCGGGCTCGGTCTCCATCGACCGATGACCGACGACGAGATCGAGGCGATGCTCGGTCCGCATGCTGATCTGGCGGCGAATCACGATCCCGAATCGGTCGTGGTGGTGGGGACGGTAGCCGACGGCGAGGTCCCCGTCGAGATCGGCGAACCGGTCGCCGACGCCGACACGGTGCTCTCGACGGGTGTCGTCGAGCCCCACCAGTATGCGGGCTTCAGCGGCGGCGCGAAGACCGTCGTCATCGGCGCCGGGGGCGAGTCGCTCATCCGATACACGCACGGCCCAGAGATGCTCGCCCGCGAAGGTGTCCGACTGGGCCGCGTCGAGGGGAACCCGTTCCGCGAGACGCTCGACGCGGCCGGCGACCTCGCCGGCCTGGACTTCTCGGTCAACCTCACCCACGGCCCTGCGGGCGTCCTCGGTGTTCGCGCAGGGGACGGCCGGCGTGTCGTCCGCGAACTCGCTGCCATCGCTCGAGACGCCCTCTCGGTCCCGATCGATCGCGAGTTCGACGCCGTGGTCTGTGGCGTCGGCGCGCCCAAGGACGCGAACCTCTACCAGGCGACCCGCGGGGCGACCTACGTCGCCCTCGGGGATCGAAATCCGCTCCGAGAGGGTGGCCGACTCGTCGTTCCCGCCGCGCTGCCGGAAGGCGTCGGCGACGGCACCGGCGAGCAACGATTCTATCGCCGACTGAGCGGGGCGAACGACGCTGAAACCCTCTATCGAGCGATGCGCGAGGGGTACGAGCCCGGCGCCCAGCGGGCGTTCGTCGTCGCCCGCGTCCTCCGGGAGCACGACCTCTATATCACGAACAGCGAGGCGCCCACGGTCGTCGAGGACTGTCTCATGCACGCCGAAGCCGACGTAGCCGACGCACTCGAGTCCGGCAGCGAGGTGCTCGTGGTCCCGGACGCGTTGAACACGTTGCTCGTCGATCCCGACACGTGACCTCCGCGAAGGCCCTCGGTGGTGTTGGCTTCCCGCTGTCGGCGACGAGCCCCCGGCTCGGGTCTGCGTCGAGGTCTCGCAGCTCCCGGAGGACGTCCGCGTCGAGATGGACGCGATCGCCGAACTCGCGTAGCTCGAGTCGTCTCGAGGGTCCGGCGCCATACCGGGTTCGAGACCCCGTTTTCCGTTCTCGTACTGTTGAACGCCGTCAGTATCCGAGCTCGAGTGCCCCATTGATCACGATCGCGATCGCGACCGCGGCGAGGGCGGCGCCGAGAAAACCGAAGGCGACCGCCCAGCCGAACAGGTCCGCGAGCAGTCCGACGACGACGGAGCCAAGCGAGGCGACGATCATGTAGACGGTCCGGACGAGGCCGAAGCCGGCGTTTTGTTCTTCGTCGGAGAACGCATTCAGGAACCGGGGCATGAGCGCCGAACCGAAACTCATGGCGACCCCGACGAACGCGACACTGACGACGATCGCTGGAAGTCCCGACGCCGTCACGAGCAGTCCGAATCCGACGACGCCAGCGAACATACAGCCGGCGAGGGCACGGTCGCGACCGAACCGGTCGGAGACGGCTCCGACGCCGACCTGGGCGACACCCTGGACGACGAAGTACACTGAGAAGAGCGTCCCTGCCAGGGTCGTCGACGCC
Source organism: Natronolimnohabitans sp. A-GB9 (assembly GCF_030848565.1). Classification (GTDB taxonomy): domain Archaea; phylum Halobacteriota; class Halobacteria; order Halobacteriales; family Natrialbaceae; genus Natronolimnohabitans. The sequence continues at coordinate 152,351 of NZ_JAVDDV010000002.1, read as the reverse complement.
TCGTGGTGTTCGATGAGAAAGGTCGGCAAGAACGACGCCGTCCCCTGCCAGGCGAACTCGCCGATGATAGCGATCACGAGCGTGAACGCGACCGCCGGCCGCGAGAGGAGATCACGGACGACGCTGACCTGGAACCGATCCCGGAGTGGCGTCTCGGGACGGCGGGGTTCGGTCGGGCGAACCTTCCAGGCGAAAAGCACCGTCGCGGGGATCCCTACCACTGCGACCGCGGCGACGGCGACTCGCCACCCAAAATGGATCGCAAGCCACGCGACGGCGACCGGCGTGACCAGACCAGCGACCGTCGCACCGGAGTTGTGAACGCCGATGGCGGCGCCGACGTTGCCGTCGTAGGTGCGTGCAAGCAGCGTCGTCGCGACACTGTAGTGTAACCCCGCGACCGCGCCAAGCAGGATCGTCGCGAGGAAAAACAACGCGAACGCGGGCGTGATCGAAACGGCTAGGGCAGCCAGCGCCGACCCACCGACGGCGACGAGGATGATCGATCGCTCCCCGTACCGATCCGCGAGGACACCGCTTGGATACTGGGAGAGACCGTACGCCAGCCACATCCCGGTCAGCGAGAGCCCGACGACCGCGTTCGAGACGGCAAACGTCTCGACGATCTCGGGGATAACGGGGCTGATAGCCAGTCGCCCCATCATCGTAACCAGAAAGGCGAGCGTACACAGCGCGAGGACGGTCTCTCGATATCGCCAGCGCATCGACGGGAACCAACTCGTCCCGATGAAAACGGACGGCGATATTTAGCCTGCCCGATTCGGCGGATAGATCTACCTGTTACAGTCCCGAAAAGAGTGGGACGTGACCGGTTCGGGGTTCGATATCAGGGACCTCCCTATACCGTCGCAGTCGACGAGTGAACCCGATCCGTCCGGCAGCGAAGCGCTCTGAGACGATTATTAACCACGATTAAGTAGTTCCCGCGCCTAAAAGCGGCAAGAATGTCCTATAACGTGCGAAACAGCGTACGTGATCTCCGACGGGCGTTTCATCGCCATCCCGAACCTGGGTGGCGGGAGTTCCGGACGACGGCCCGCGTCGTCGACGAACTCGAGCGCATCGGCGTCGACGAGATCGCCGTCGGTCGCGAGGCGCTGGCAGCGGACGAACGGATGGCCGTCCCCGACGACGAGGCGGTCGAACCCTGGCTCGAGCGGGCCCGTGAGGCCGGCGTCCGTGAGGACGTCCTCGAGCGGATGACCGGCGGCAACACCGGCGCCGTCGCCGTCCTCGAGCAGGGAGCGGGACCGACCGTGGGACTGCGCGTCGACCTCGATGGAATCTCGATGGAGGAGTCGCCGGCCGACGACCACCAGCCGGCCGCGGAGGGCTTTCGCTCGGAACACGACGGCTACATGCACGCCTGTGGCCACGACGCCCACATCGCGATGGCACTCGGCACGATCGAGGCGGTCAAAGCGAGTGCGTTCTCGGGGACGCTGAAGGTCTTCTTCCAGCCCGCCGAGGAGATTTCCGGCGGCGGGAAGGCGATGGCCGAGGGTGGCTACCTCGAGGACGTCGATTACCTGTTGGCGGTCCACGTCGGCCTCGACCACTCGACCGGCGAGATCGTCGCCGGCGTCGAGAAACCCCTGGCGATGGCACACCTGACGGCGACCTTCGAAGGAGCAAGCGCCCACGCGGGGAAAGCGCCCAACGAGGGTGGGAACGCGATGCAGGCCGCGGCAACGGCGATCCAGAACGCGTACGCGATCCCCCGCCACAGCGACGGGATGACCCGCGTCAACGTCGGGTACATCGAGGGCGGTACCGCGAGCAACGTCATCGCCGAGGAGATCACCATGGAAGCGGAAGTCCGCGGCGAGACGACCGGCCTGATGGAGTACATGCGGACCGAACTCGAGCGCGTCTGTTATGCCGCCGCGGAGATGCACGACTGCGACGTCACGCCGCGGGTCATCAGCGAGTCGCCCCGGGCGGACAGCCATCCCGCGCTCCGGGATCTCGTCGGCGACGTCGCTCGCGACGTAGACGGCGTCGATCGCGTCGTGCCGACGACCGAGTTCGGCGTCAGCGAGGACGTCACCTACCTGATGCAACGTGTCCAAGACGGTGGCGGTCTCGCGTCGTATCTCCTCGTTGGGACCGATCACCCGACGAACCACCACACGCCGACGTTCGACATCGACGAGGACTCCCTCGAGATCGGCGTCTCGGTGCTGGCCGAGACGGCGGTCGAACTCTCCCGCCGGCCGGTCTGACGTCCCTCTCGAGGATATTGTGTCAATACGTAGTCATCTCTGAAAGAACAGAAACGTTAATTCGCGGCCCCACTGTGTGTCACGTATGAGCCAGGACGACGTGCCGGAGTCGCTGCAGACGGCGGCCGATTCGGATCGGCCGCGCGGAATTCTTACGCCCTCCGATCGCGACTTCCTGCTCGGTCGGAAGACCGACTACACGGATCACTCGAAAAAACAGAAGCGAAACCGGATCCGACGTCGGGTGCGAAACGCGATTCTTGATTTCAGTATCCTCTTCGAGTACATGGAGGAACGCGACCGGGAGACGGTGTTCGATCCCGACGACGAGGAACGCGACGCCTACACCCAGGGGATCACGGACATGCTCGCCTTCTTGCATCTGGGGACGAGGGGGTATCACACGCCGTTTAAGGACATGCTCTCTGAGGGTGTCGGCAAGGCCGAACAGCAACTGGCCGGCTCGAACTACCGGATGGTCAACGTCGAGTTCAACGTCGAGCCGGTCGGCCAAATCGACGTCGACGACGTCATCGAGAAACTGGAAAACGAGGAGTTCGCCCAGCTCACCGACGAAGAGCTCCGCGCGTTCGTCCGGCTGTTGACGATGTCCGACGGATTCTCCCCCGAGGCGACCCGCGAGGAAATCAAAGACCGCGTCGACGAGTTCTCCGAACGCGTCACCGAAAGCGCCCAGGCACGCGACCGCAAACTCGAGGAGCTGACGAACTGACCGACTCGAGCGCAGGCAGGATTTTATCGCAGGATGGTGTACGGGCATTATGTCGATAGCGAACTGGCTGTTTTCAGCACTTCTGATATACTGTCGGACAGAACTATTGTGAGCATTTGCCGCTTCCGTCCGGCGAATTCTCTTCAGTGACTGCTGTCCGACAGTATACTACAGGCCCACTTCGCGGCGTCGTATCTCGTTCCACTGGATAGCGAAGCCCAACGAGAGTTCGGTGGCCTCTTGCGGTGGGTCTGGCCGTGGAGTGATGGCGACAGTGGACTGTTGGGCCAGCTCACGATGTCGTCCGATCTGCCGCTTCTCGGATTGTTTCTCGAGATGATCGCGGCAACCTTCTTTTTCTGTGCTGCGCTCGCGGTGATAGCGTTCTGGGTTCCGTTCGGCTGGTGGCGGATACTGGCTGGGGGTGGGGCGATCGTGTCGTTCGTCTTGATGACAGGGTTCTTCGGAGCTACGAAGCTGATACCGATGGCTCTCGACGTCGTCGTTTTGTGGGCCGTTGTAACCGATCCGCTCCAACTCCTAATGGGGATCACCGCATGCGGGATGATCGTCAGCGTAAGTTCGTCGTCGACCACTCCGAAAACAGTACGTGAAACGGCTCGACCGGACTCGAGATCACACAGTACAGTCCACATTTACTGATATCGTTATCTAACTCTCGGTGGAATCACTCGGAAGTAACTGGAGTCCACGAGAGAAGTTGGAGAAATCTCCCTGAATGTCCAGTAATAGATACTGTTGAGGGCGCTACGACTGATTCGAATCCATAAACACAACCTGTGTATAACGAATACAAAAAGAACAGTTTATCCCGTAGTGATTGACGATGCGCGGCACGGGTAGTTGCGAGGCCAATCGAAACTCACGCTCCTGCAGTCCCGACCACTGTGTATCAACGCGAACGGGGTCGGTTCCGCAGCAGTCCCGAAAGCGTCCTCGACGAACTCGCAGAGTCGGGCTGCGATCCGTTCTTCTCGATCGCCGTTGGGTTGGCGAGGACGAACACAACGCCTCGTTGCAGGTCGAGGTCGGCCTCGCGCAGACGGTTCACCGCACGGATACCGCTTCGCTCGTCGCCATGAACGCCGGCAACGACCACCTCCTCGGGCTCTCCTGGTCCCCGAACGGTCACATCGGGCGGACCGAATTTCGTCTATGTTCTTGGGATACTATCCCGACACGGGGATGGCTCGTTTGCTGGCATATCCCGGCACGGATCGTCCGGCCAGGTGACACGAGCAGTCGACGATCAGTCGTCATCGGTTTTCGAATCGGGATCGGAGTCACTCGAGGCGACCGCGCTGGAACTGGGCACGTCGACTTCGTCTTCCTCTCGCAGGAACAGCGACCGTTGGGTCCCGAACGCGAGCGCCATCGAAGCGACGGCGATCACCGTAATGAGGGAAAACGGACCGCCGGTGATGATCGCTGCTGCTTGCAGGGCTTCGACACCGCCCGTAACGATGAGCAACGAGGCGAGCGCACCGATGAGAAAGCCCCAGATAACCCGGTTGACCGTCGAGGGGCGCTGTGCGCCGCCCGTCGTGAGCATGCCGAGTGCGAGCGTGGACGAATCCGCAGACGTGATCAGAAAGAGAAGGACGAGCAGGAGAAACAGCGCCGTCAACAGCCAACCGAGCGGGAGCGCCTCGAAGAGCGGGTACCCTGCACCCGCTTCGTCGTACGTCTGGATCGCTGAGAGCACGTCGGCCTGGCCGTCGCCCTGCAGGTAGATCGCCGTTCCGCCCATCGTCGCGAACCACGGGATCGTAATGCCGGTCGACGCGAGAACACCCGTCGCAGCGACCTGACGGACGGTTCGCCCGCGTGAGATCCGTGCGATGAACAACCCGACAAACGGTGTCCAGGAGAACCACCACGCCCAGTAGAAGATCGTCCACTCCCCGACCCACCCGGAGACACCACCGGTCCCGGTCTCGGCGGTTCCAGTATAGAAACTCATCGGGATGAACTGGCTGATGTAGGTGCCGAGCGCTTCGGTTCCGATCGCTGTGATGAAACTCGTCGGTCCGAGCAGGAAGGTCACGACCGTCAGCAGGCCGAACAGTGACAGGTTGACGTACGATATCCGGCGAATTCCCTTCTGGACCCCGAGTGCGACCGACGCCGTGAACGCGACGGTCATGCCGGTGATGACGAGGACCGTCCCCAGGTCACCGACCGAGATGCCCATGGTCCACTCGAGGCCGACCAGAAACTGGCTCCCGACCAGTCCGAGGGTCGTCGCGACCCCGCCGATCGTCGCGAACACGGCGAGGATGTCGACGGCTTTCGCGACGGGAGTATCGAGATTGTCGATGCCGATCCACGGCGCGAGCACCGTCGAAATTCGCATCGGCGCGTCGTATCGATACGCACAGTAGGCGATCGGTAAGGCGACGACGACGTACGCCGTCCACGCGGAGACGCCCCAGTGGAAGAACGTGTACTGAATTGCACCGACGGCGGCCTCGGGAGACTGCGACTCCGCACCGATGAACGGCGACACGTCGTCGTAATGTGACACCGCCTCTGCCGGTCCCCAGAAGACGATCCCGGCGGCGATTCCCGCTGAATACAACATCGCGAAGTAGGAGAGAAAGGCGAACTCCGGTTGTTCGTCTTCCTCGCCGAGTTTGATGTTCCCCCAGGGGCCGAAGATCAGGAAGACAACGAACGCGACGAGAAAGAACATCACGATCAGATACCACCATCCGAACCCGGTCCAGATGACGTCGTTCGCGGTGTCCATATACCCCGTCGTCGTCGGCCTGACGACGAACGCGATCACGGCAGCGACGGCAATCGCGAAGCCGACGCCAAAGACGACGGGATCGAGTTCCGCAAAAAACCCCTCGTCGCCGCCCTGGCGATCTGTATCAGTCATCGGATCGTGCGATCGATACCGGTCGTCGAACGTAACCGAGAACGGCTGGCTACCGCCGTCTCTGGGCGATCACCACCGACCGTGACCGGACGAAGGGCGGAGTCTCGAGTCATGTCTGTGAGCGTACACCGAGTGCGGACAAGTGTACTGGGCTTGCACGAACAGTTTCCAAACGATAACATTCCAACGCTCAGGATTCCGTCGCGTTCACGCAGCGGAGGATGTCAATCGAGCGAAGACGTATCGAGCAAACACTCACGGACCGAAACCCCCTCGAGTCCGTCCAGCGTCTCGAGGACGGCCGCGAGGTGGTCGGGGCCGCTGCCCTCGAGGTCGACGGTGACGGGAACCCGGTTCGGGTCGTCGGTGGCCGTTCGACGCGCGCGTTCGAGGACGTCCAGTTCGGCGCCCTCGGTTTCGACGATCTCGCCGACGGATGTCGGCCAGCCTGCAACGGCCAGTCGCGCCTCGGCGTAGCGCTCGAGGGCGTCCTCGTCGACGTCGAACGTCGGCGTGTGGTGACTGGTTGGGTGGTCGGTGCCGACGATCAGATACGTCGCCAGCCCGCCCTCACGCTGGACGCGTTCCATCAGGAAGGTCGCGTCCTCGCTCGCACCGAACTCCGTGGACGGCACGACGCGATCGATGCCCTCGACTCCGCTGGCGACGTCGCCGACGAGCGCCCGGTGCGTGGGATCACTGTCGGCTCGAGGCGACTCGCTGACGCACTGCAGTAACTTAGTTATACACAATCAGTGTTTACGGGAGATACACAAAGGGATAAGAGAGCCGATGACAATCGTCGGATATCGACGCGTCGCATGGCACGGTGCCGATTGCGACGCGGGAGACACCATATGAGCACGAACCCAGACGTCGTCGTCCTCCGCGAGGGGACGGAAGGACTATCGATGGAATCGTACGCCGAAACCTTACGCGACCGACTGCCGGACCACACCGTCGCGCTCGCGCGGACACCGGCCGAAGAGCGCGAGCTCGTTTCCCAGGCACGGGTCGTGACGGGGATCACGATCGAGGAGACGTTGCTCGAGTCTGCCGACCGACTCGAGCTGTTTGCGTGTACCTTCGCCGGCACCGACCACGTGCCGATGGACGCGCTGGCCGACCACGGCGTCACGGTCACGAACGCCGGCGGTATCCACGCGCCCGGTATCGCCGAGCAGTCGATCGCGAACATGCTCGTCTTCGCGCGCAACCTCCACGAGGGGTGGCGACGCAAGCAAAACAGCGAGTGGCGCCACTTCCAGCCACGGGAGTTTACAGACAGCACGGTCACGGTCGTCGGCCTCGGCTCGATCGGCCAGGAGATCGTCACGCGCCTCGACGGGTTCGGTGTCGAGACGATCGGCATCCGGTATACCCCTTCGAAGGGCGGCCCGACCGACGAGGTACTCGGCTTCGAGGAGGAAGACGTCCACGAGGCGTTCGCCCGAAGCGACTACGTCGTCCTCGCCTGTCCACTGAACGACCTGACACGTCACCTCGTCGACGAGGATGCGCTGGCGACGCTCCCGCCGAATGCGGTGGTCGTCAACGCCGCCCGTGGTGGAATCATCGACACCGACGCGCTCGTCGCCGCCTTACAGTTCAACGGTATCCGGGGCGCCGCCCTCGACGTCACCGATCCCGAGCCGCTGCCAAACGACCACGAACTGTGGGACCTCGAGAACTGTCTGATCACGCCCCACACGGGCGGCCACACGCCGAAACACTGGGATCGGCTGGCCGACATCGTCGCCCACAACGTTGCCGTCCTCGAGGACGGCGGCGAACTCGAGAACGCGGTGTACGTTCCGGAGTCGAACTGAAATCGGCCGCCCGGACGCGATCCGACTCGTTTGTGATGACGAGTGATACGGTCTCCTGTCGTCAATTACCGCCGATCGCCGACCCCGTCCTGGCGATCGGTGGTACATCGTTACAGCAGTCCGTATGAGGGTTGCGTAACTGTAGTCGCCGCCGTAGTCCTCGGTGCCCGTGATCGAGACGTCGTAGATCGCCGCGGCGGCCTCGTTCCGGGCACGCCGTCCTCGATCGCTCGAGTCCCGCTTGCATCGCGTTCTCGGAGATACGGGCGGCCTCGCGCAACCGCTCTTTCGTCCGGGCGACCCGGCGTTCGTATTCCGCGTCGTCGAAAATATCTCGTGCCATGATAGCAAGCCCTGCGAGAGGGACCGATCAGAAATACTAGAAATTTCTCGTGTGTGGAAGTTACAGATACTGTTTACACATCTGCGTGGCGGAGCACGACTCTCGAGGCGGATCTGGATGTGTCACAGCGTCACTCGACTCGCGGTGGCCGACCCTGGCGGCCGATCGATAGGGGGATGGTACGTAGAGCGTCGGCTCGCTCGGTCCGAACCACCGGCGGTTAAGACACCCCGGTTCGTTGCCGCGGACATGGCAATACTCGAGACTATCGTGATCGCGTTCTGGGCGATGTTGCCCGCTTACGTGCCGAACAACGCTGCGGTGTTGGCCGGCGGTGGCCAACCGATCGACGGCGGGCGGACGTGGGGTGACAGCCGGCTACTGGGCGATGGGAAAACCTGGCGTGGCACCGCCGCCGGGATCGTCGCCGGACTCGCGCTCGCAGGAATTCTGAACCTCGTCGCGGCCGACGTCAGCAACGCGATCGGGATCGATGTCCCCGAATTCGCGCCGCTGGCAGCGCTGGGACTGGCCGCAGGGGCGATGCTCGGCGACATCCTCGCCTCGTTTTTGAAACGCCGAACCGGTCGCCAACGTGGCGCGATGTTCCCCGGCGTCGACCAGCTCGACTTCGTCGTCGTCTCCCTGCCGCTGACCGCACTGCTTGCGCCCGACTGGTTCTTCAAGGTCTTCACGTGGGGCGTCATCGCCGTCGTCGTGATCCTCACGCCGGTGCTTCACGTCACGACGAACGTGATCGCCTACAAGCTCGGCCTGAAGAACGAACCCTGGTAGGACGCGGTTCGGACGCCGACCGTTTCTCATACTGTCGGACAGCACGATTCACCGACGGGTTACTGACTGCTGCCTGGAAGTATCGATCGCTCGGTAATTCTCGTGGCGGTACTCGAACTCACCGGCGACACGGCGCCGATTCCGTCCCCGAAGTTCTATGCCAATCGTTCTGGTAGCGATCTTCAACAGTGGGCGTTACCGTCGGCCGCTGTCGAGTCCGCGAGATCATATGACAGTAATTGCCAGATTCGAGGTTATTCCCGTTCACGACGGGAGCCTCTCGGACGACATTGCACAGGCTATCGACGCGATCGACGAGTACGACATCTCCTACGAACTCACCGCGACGGACACGGTCATCGAAGCCGAGTCGGCCGACGAAGTGTTCGAAGCTGTCCAGGCAGCCCACGACGCGGTCGACACCGATCGCGTCATCACCTCGCTCGAGGTCGACGACTACGAGAGCCGCGAGCAAGACGCCACGGAGCGCGTCGAATCCGTCGCCAGCGTTCTCGGGCGTGACCCAAGCGGCGACTGAGACGAATCCCTGGAGCGATGTGCCGACGCAACCGCGACCCAGCTGCGGTTGTGCCGGTACTGACTTCTACCAGGCCGTATGCACGGTTTCGGTTCTTCCGACCGGATGTCTGTCGGCCGTCGGACGATCGTCTGACTGAGATTTTTGACCGAAACCGTGGACGCGACTGTTATGGGTACACGCTCCAGATCCGGGAGAGACCGTGACGACGATTGCTCGAGACGCCGCCGGAGGCGATGACCCGTGTCGGCGATACGTGTCACGACGCGTCGACCGCGCGAGTTCGGGTCGCGCGTACTGACGTGGTCGGCGTATCTGCTGGCTGTCGTCTGCCCTGGCGCCGGACACCTCTGTGTCCGCCAGTGGAAGCGGGGACTGAGCTGGGGTACACTCTGTGGCGTCGCGATCGTGTTTCTCAGCCCCGGGACGCTACTCTTTGCCGGACCGCTCATCGAGCCGATCCTCGTTACGGCACTTCGACTCGAGACCGTCACTTTCGCGGACGTGGCGTTCCCGCTTACGATCGTCGTCCTCAACGTGATCGACCTCTACAGTCGGCTGGCACTGGACGAAACGACGAGATAGCTCGACGGGACAGGAGTACGACACACGCGGCCGTCGTGACTGCGACTGCGATCCCTTCGGTGTGTCTCAGCAACTGATGTCTGACGTCTACGTATATGTCTGCGTGTATCGTTACCACATGACGATGTACATCGACATCCGCTCGCTGCCACCGTTTATCCTGGCGCTGGTGGTCGTAGCGCTCGGCGTCCTCGGCTACTTCGAACTCGTCAGCGCACTGCTCGAGTACTTCGACTACTCGCTTCACCCGTAGCGAACCCTGGCTGGACTGTGGATCGACCGGGCGACGGCCCAACCCGTCGATATCGCTTATCGGGCCGTAGGCCCGGGCCGATCGCTGTCGCTCGGCGGGCGTTGGATGTCGGTGAGAGGCGTCTTCGGTACGGTACGGTACGATGGCTCTCGAATCGACTGCAGCGGTGGGACGCGTCCTGCGGACGATGGTTGCTGAAACTGAGACGAACGGTGGTCCGTGTCACTGACTGCTGATCACGACGAGTCGATCGTTCTAGATTCAGCCAGGCGCTCTTCGGCCCGCTCGCGATCCTCTGGATAGCCGACGTCGATGCGCCAGCCGTCCATCCGGATCGCGTCGATGGTCCGCCCCGACTGGATCAGCAAGTCGATCGCGTCCGGAAGTTCGTACTCGCCGCGATCGCTGGGCTGGACGAGATGACAGGCGTGAAAGATCGCGGGGGTGAAGGTGTAGAACCCGGTCATCACGAGATTCGACGGCGGATCCTCGGGTTTCTCGACGACCTCGACGATCTCGCCGTACTCGTTGGTGTCGAGGACGCCGTAGCGGGACGCCTCCTCGTAGGGGACTTCCTCGACGAGGAACGCGGCGTCGGCCCGGTCTTCGTGTTGGCGATTGATGACGTCCGCGAGGTTCGCCCGGAAGACGTTGTCGCCAAGCATCACGACGAAATCGTCCTCGACGTAGGGTTCGGCCTGGAGGATCGCGTGGGCGAGTCCCAACTGCTCGCGCTGGTGGGCGTAGGTGATCGGCACGTCTTCGTAGGCGTCGCCGTAGCGTTCGATGATCTGCTCTTTCATGTGGCCGACGACGACGATCAGTTCGGTGACGCCGATCTCGAGAAGATTGTCGAAGACGTCCTCGATGAGCGGCGTGTCGTCGACTTCGACGAGCGCCTTCGGTTTATCGTCGGTGAGGGGCTCGAGGCGGGTGCCCTTGCCGGCGGCCAGCACGACTGCTTGCATGTCTGTAACGGTTTCGGTGTGCTGGCATATACTTTGGGAAGGCATACCAGTCAGTTCGGCACGAACGGGACGTCAAACGGCAGGTTGTTCGTCACCGTCGTCCGGAACCGACTCGAGATCACCAACAGCGTACTGAAGTAGACGCCGGCACCGAGGGTGACGAGGAGGACGACGAAGAGTTCGTTGTAGTCGGCGATCCAGTGGGGTTCGGCAATCGTTCGCGTCCCGTAAACAGTTCCTGCCATGACGAGCGCAGCGAGACATTGCCGCGCGATTTCACCAGTCGGGATCCGGAACTGGACGTGTTGTCGAGCGTAGTAGTAGCCGAATCCGAGACCGACCGCAGCCGAACTTGCCGTCGCAATCGCTGCCCCCAACCAGCCGATACTGTACACGAGAGCGACGTTGAGAACGAGGTTTGCGACGATGAAGGCGGCGTTCGCTCGGAACGCGAGGTCGGGTCGATCGAGCGCGTTGAGAGTGTTGAGTAGCTGTTTGTTGTAGGTGTATGCGAGGATCCCGACCAGCAAGATTGTGAGTATCTCTGCTCCGATCTCGAATCCCTCGCCGTAGATGCGCATCAGTCGATCGCCGAGGATCGCTGCGCCGGCAATACCCGGAATCAGAAAGAGGCCAGCATATGTCAGTGCGTCGTTGGTGAGCGTCCGGATCATGTCCGTATCTCCCGAAACGGATCGTTTGCTCAGCTCCGGAAACAGTGTCGTCTGTATCGCACTTCCGAAAATATCGAGGAACTTTGCGAGCGTGTACGCGACCGCATAGATTCCGGTCAGCCCCGCTGGGACGAACACTCCGAGCACGATAATGTCCATATCGCTGAACGTCTTCTTTCTCATATTACCGAGCCAGGCGAACTTCGCGAAGTCGAACAGTCGGGTAACGTGTCGCCACCGCGGGATTGCGATCGTCGGCCGGACGATCCAGAGCCCGATCACGGCGATTACCGCCGTTCCGATCGCGTGGCCGACGAGCATTCCGGAGAGTTCCCAGCCAAGGACTACGAGTGCAATCATCGCGACGCTGCGTGCCCCCTCTTTCAGCGTGCTCAGCGGCGCGTAGACGTGAACCCGGTGACTGCCTTTGAGTGCAACGTTGACTAACTCACTGAAAATCGAGACGACCAATAGGAGGACGACGAACTCGGCGACCGGCTGTCCGACGTACCCGTTTACCTGTTCCCGAAAGAGCACGATCCCCACCGCGACGAGACCAGTGAGGACGGCTTTGATCGTCGCCCCAGCAGCGAGATACGCGTCGGGCTCTTCGTCTTCACTCATTCGCTTGACAATCGCCTGCCCGAAACCGACGCTTTTGACGATCCCGAGCCAGGAGACCAATGCGAGAGTCAGTGCGTAGAAGCCGTAGATCTCTTCGCCGAGTGTCCGCGTAAAGTAGATCGTCGCGAGAAAACCGAGTAGAGAGGCAACGAGTTTCGAGACGAGATAGATGACGGAGGTTTGGCCGAGGCGCATTCGTCGTGAGTCGGTATCTGAACCGGCGAGTTAAGGGTATTACCACTCGCAGCGGGTTATTCGTCCTCGAGAACGTCTGCTAAATCCGGGTGGTCGCGTACGGACTCGGGTATTTCGCCCCCTCGGCGTGCCCGATCTCGGAGGGCCTGCCAATCCTTGTGCCGCCGGAACACCTGTACGGGTATCCGGTCGATCTCGAGGACTTTTGCGATCGCGAGTCGGTGCTGGCCGCACATATTCCACAGGAGTTCGCCGTTCCGACCGATGTCGACGGCAATCTCGTTCGCCAATGGATGCATCGCATCGTTGAGTCCGCTCCAGGCGGCGTCGGGTGCATCCTCGAGGAGCTGTCGCTGTGACTTATAACCCTCCGTACGGATCCGGTGATACAGCCGATCGATCTCGGCGCCACGTTCCTCGAGTGCCGGGCCATCGTATTTCTCTGCGAGGACGGTTTCGTCCCACTCGAGTCCGTCGACGAAGTGTTGCTCGATCGCCTTTGGATACGTTCGGTGCATGAACGGACGGCCGCGCTCGTCCCAATTTCCGTCGACGCTCCACCCTCGTCGCTTCGAGAATATCTCTCCGGTAGTATACTCGATTGTCGCTGGATCGACCCAGATTCGCTTGTATGGATCTGCATCAGTGTATTTATCCGAGTAAACTGATCCAAGGACGTAGAGGAGTCCACTCACCGCCGTTCTCGACAGCCAGTAGATTGCGGTCGCTGCCGGGCGTGGGAGTGCGCTCACACGGTTGTGTATTCGCAATTTCCAACTCAGATAGCGAACGCCGTACAAAACTACTCGGTCCACTCCTTCCTGCCGAAACATCGTCAATGACTGAGCCATCGCCTCACTCACACCAGAGATATCCTCGTTTCTCATACGAGTGAACGATCGTTCTATCGGTCACGTTCGAAATATATGGGTATCCCGATACGCTACCGAACCACGACGATACTGTCGGACAGCACGATGCACCGACGGCTCACTGACTGCTGGCCGGCAGTATAGGGGTTCGATCACCGGCAATGATATCGCCAATGACGGTTCGGAGGCGATCGGGGTCGACAAGCAGGTCTTCGCAGGTATGATCGCAAAACAGTGCGTGGTACTCAAAGCCCATCAGCTTCGAGAGCCGATAGAACGTCGTTTTCTGCTTGCCGCCAAACAGCTCGAGGACGGTTGGATCGGTTCCGTACACGAGGTTTGCCAGCCCGGCCCCGTGGGGAGAGACGACGAGATCGGCGTTTGCAAACAGCCGTACCTGTGTCGCGACAGGGAGCTCCTCGAGCGCGTACGGCTCGATGTCGAACTCCTCGAGGACGTCGTGTACCGCCCCAGCGTTGCGCACGCGACGGATGTTTGCGTTGTGTCTGCTCACGTAGATCCGCGAGGGGAGCTCCTCGATCGTCTCGGTTTCCACCCCGGCCGCTCGATGCGCTCGATCCCGAAGCCAGAAACACCCCGTCCGCGACGGTGTCGGATACGACGGAACGACGAACCGGTCGACGCGGGTCGTGCCCGATCGGAGCGGTCTCGAGACGAGATCCACATCGCCGACGAGCTCGAGAGACTCGCGCATCCACGACGACAGATCGGGTGGGAGGAGAAGCGTCGGGAGTTCGCCGGTTCGTTCGTGATATGTCTCGATCCCGAGCAGTTTCGGCAGACACTCGAGTGTCCAATGGTAGTAGTTGTTCCACACTGGGATCAGCGAGGCTGCGGTCCGAACGTGTCGATCGGCGCGGTCGGATGGCGAGCGAACGGCGTCTCTGGTCGTTCGGAATCCGTTGTGGCGAACGCTTCGAGCGAGAACTTTCTCGATCCGACTGTCGGAGTCGCTTCTGGGTGCGATCGTATCCTTGAGTAGTTCCGACTGATCGGTGACGCCGATTCCGGCGGGACCCAGTACGGTCACGTCCTCGAGTTCGGCGACGAACGGTGACGGTGGACACGTCTGCTCTAGTCCGTCGAACGAGCCGCTGTTTGGCAGCCGAGTCTTCGGCGGGATCGACGCTTCCGTTCCGAACGGATTCGACGAGTCTGGAGGCACACACGACCAGTATCTGTGTGCCCGCTCGCGAAGCTGCGATTGTTCGAGGACTATCGCGTGATCGAGAATTGCGTTTCGGATGACTGATCGACTAGCTTCGCTCTCGAGAACGGTCGTCAGGGCTTCGGAGAGAACTGCTGCGGTGCCATCGGACGCATACTTTCGGCGGGCACGAAGCAGTAGGGAAAGCGAATCGATCACGCGTCGGTAGTGGTCGCTTTCACGACACACGGATATGAACTCGTTGAACTGATCGCAGCGACCTCACCGTTCGCTCGACGAGTCCGCGTCGAGTGCTCCGGCTCGATACAGTTCGTCTACTGCCGGACAGCAGTCAGTGAGCCGTCAGTCGCGAGTTCGCGGCCGTCCCCAAGGGGTGGCCCCAGTACCGCGACCGTTCGTCGAGTCGTGCTGTCCGGCCGTATCATTCCGGACCAGCCGAGGAGAAGCTATACGGACGTGGGGTTCACTACGTCAACCGTCGATGTCGACGGCCCATCTGTACGACCTTCTGGTTGCGTGTGCCGACGAGGCTATCGGACGGATGTCCGCGGACGGCTCGCTGCCGGCCGGAAACAACGGTCCATGGAACGATCCGGAAACACCCGTTCGGAACACAGGCCACTGGTTGCTGACGTTTCTGAAAGTTCACGAAACCACGGGTGACGATCGATACCGGTCGGCTGCGAAACGAGCGACCGAGTATCTCCTCTCGAGCGACCGTCGCCCTCATGGGGCGACGTTCTATCATCGACTCGACGGCTCTCAGGATCGGTGTAACGGGCTGATCGGTCAGGCATGGACCATAGAGGCGCTCGTCGGTGCGGCGGACGGACTCGAGCACGACGACGCGCTCGAGGTCGCGGAGTCCGTGTTTCTGAGCCATCCGTTCGACGAACGACTGGCAGCGTGGAAGATCGTCGATATCGACGGCTCCGTGATCGGGTTCGATATGACGTTCAATCACCAGTTGTGGTTTGCAGCTGCTGGTGCGTTGCTGGCGGAGCAACCCGGTGTGGATCCAGCGATCGATGCACAGGTGACCCGATTTTTAGACGAAATCGACGCGAATATGAACGTGTACGACTCCGGCGTGATTCGACATCTCCTGAAACCGGAGTTCGACGTTCCGAAATACGCGACCGTGTTCGTCGATGGGCTCCGTCGAGGAACTGCTCACAAGATGGTTGCTGGACAGCTACGGTCCATTTTCGGTCGGAGCGAGGAAGGCGACGGACACGACGTCTGGCACGAGCGTGCGATCGGCTACCACTCGTTTAACCTGTACGCGTTTGCCATCTTGAACGAGTGCTATCCGTCACACGACGTCTGGAAGACGTCAGTTTTCGATCAGGCACTTTCGTTTGCCACTGGCGAGGAGTTTCCGGCGCGTCTAGACGGGAACCCGTACGGGTATCCGTACAACTGTTCGGGGATCGAAATGGCGTACGTGGTGGACGTCTTCGGTGATGCCGACCGGGACAGTCAGCGGGAGTGGCTCCGGCGACAACTGACATACCACTACGATTCGGAGACGAAGATGCTGTCGCGTGACACACCCGACCCCGAGACGCTGACGGCCAGGCTGTACGAGGCCACACGACTCCCAAACGTTCGGCTCCCGGAATCGATCGACTAGGGATCCCGATCAGTTCGTCGTGTTTGGGTCGGTCGCCGGAACTCCGATCACAGGACACTGATCACGTTATCGAACGATTTTATACTGCATACACGATAGCAGTCGATATTGAGCTCGAAATCGGTTCCTGAGCTGCTTCGGGAGGGCTGTACGATCCTCAGGCGAGACGGCATTCTACCCACGGTCAGAGCAGGACTTCGTGTACTCGATTTGAACTACCAGGGATACTGGTGGTACCTTCGGTATCTGTACCGCAAAACGTGCCGTCGAAACTGTCAGGTAACCGATCCGTTCACCGTTATCGAACTTCCCCCAGATCGGATCACTCATCACGTCGTTGACCGGATCGATCGATGGGACGATCTCGGCGCAGTCCGCGACGGTGACTGGGACCAAGCGGCACGTCCGCTCGACGAACTGATCAAGTACCGCAGCGTGATCGATCACTTCGAGAACGGAACGCCGTGGCAAGAAACTGATGTTTATCGTGAGGCGATAGCTCGAGTCGAACGCGGGGAGTCGTACTGGAACGGCTCGCTGACGGCTGCAGACGTCGAGCAACGGACCGAACACGTCGACGAACTGTACGAAACCCTCAGCGAAGAGGGGTTCAAATCACAGGCACAACGCCACGGGAAACCCCTTCGGGAGATCGTTCTCAGTCGAACGTTCGACCGCTCGATGGAGGAGGTTGCAGTCGCGATCGGCCGCGATGGGGAACCGCTGTTCGTCGACGGAAACCATCGCCTGGCAATCGCCCACGTCTTGGAACTCGAGCAGATTCCAGTCCACGTAATCGCGAGACACGAGCGGTGGGAAGCGATCCGGGAAGCGGTGCGAGCGGCGACGAACCCCCGGCAACTCGACGACAGAATAACGGATCACTTCCCCCATCCGGATCTCGAAGCTGTTCTGTAATACACTGTTGGACAGCACGATTCACCGCTCGGTCGCCCGACTACGGCCGTCGCTGACGGTGACGGCCGCGAATTCGCGACCGGTGTCTCGAGTGAAGCCACGTGCGGAGGTCGACGACTTTTTCTCACTCATTTCCGTCCACAAGAGTACTGATGCGTCCGGACGTCTCGATCGTCATCCCCGTCTACAACGATCCCGAGGGAATCACCACGACCCTCGAGTCCCTGCTCTCTCATACGGAAACTGCAGAGATCGTCGTCGTCGATAACGACTCGAGCGACGAAACACCCGACGTAGCAGGGAGTTACGCCGACGCAAATGAACACGTCTCCCTCGTCTTCGAACGCGACGTCCAGTCGTCGTACGCCGCCCGTAACACCGGTATCGAACATGCCAGTTGCGATCGACTCTGTTTTCTCGACGCCGACCAGCGGGTCACCGATGACTGGCTCGAGAACGCGCTCGCACGGATGGACGACCTCGAAGCCCACTATCTCGCGCCGGCGGTCGAACTCCAGCTTCCGGACGATCCATCACCGACTGCTCGGTACAACTACGTCTCGGGGTTTCCGATCGAAGGCTTCCTGCGACGACACCGGTATGCCCCCACGTCGTGTCTCTTCGTTACCCGGACGCTGCTCGAGGACGTCGGCCGGTTCGACGACCGACTCGTCTCCGGTGGCGACCTCGAGTTCGGCAATCGAGTATACGACGCCGGATACGATCTCGCGTACGCGAAAGAAGCCACAGTCGTTCATCCGACACGGGACTCGTTTCGATCGCTGTTCGATCGAAACGTTCGGATCGGCCGCGGACACTGCCAACTCCAGCGGTACTATCCAGACCGGTACGGTCGTCCCGGAATTCCGCCCCGTCCAAGCGGTATTCGCCGCGACCAGTACGATGCTTCGATGAATCGGGGCCTGTACAACGCAATTTCGCTCACGATGACTGCCGCCCGTGGGATCGGATACTACCGTGAGTGTATACGACTCGGCCGAGAGTGGGTCGACGAACGCCTCTCTAGTAACAACTGATACGGTCTCCTGTCGTCATGTCCCACAGACCGCCGACCCCGTGGGACGACGACAGGAGGTCGGATGACTGTGTCGGAGTCCGCAGCGTCACGACCGGGCTGTGGAGTCGTCGGAGATCGATACTTACGGACTACTGGACGTCGGTACCGGCGCAACCGCGACCCGGCGGCGGTTGCACGGGAAATCGGTACAGCGATCCGTAACTGGGACCGTATCAGCGAAGCAGTTCTCTCGACGCGGCGTCGACCGACCAGGTGCCGTCGGATCCATCCCGCCACAGCCGAATTCGAGCGATCACCAGCGAGAGGTGGGCGTCGAACACCGCGTAGGGTGCCTGAAGCGGTCCCAACAGATCACGTTGTCCAAGCAACACGAAGCCTACAAACGCCGCAAGTGCACCGATTCCAAGGGGAGGGACCGTCGTCAAGAGACCGAAGAAAACGAGTACGGCACCGCCGATCGACAGCCACGGCGAAATCGCGAGGAACCACCAATTAAACGGCACGACGACGGCTCCGTACAGGCCGTACCGACCGAGAACGTCGCGGTTTCGCTCGAGCAACTGCAGGAGTCCCATCGCACGCCGGTCCTTTCGTTGCCGTCGCTCCCGGAGCCCGGAGACACCGACTTCCGTGAACTGCATCGCCGGATCCATAACCACGCGCTTTCCCCGCTTTCGAATTGCAACGGCGATTTCGGTGTCGTCGGCGAGGGAGTCGGCTGCGATCGGTTCGAAGTACGATTTCTGAAACGCAAAGCACGGTCCATGGACGATAAACGTCGAGTCGAGATGGGACTCGAGTGCCTGATTCCGTGATTGGAGATCACGATACGAGGCTTCGACCTCGCTATCGCCGAGGACCTCGGTCTGTTGGCCAGTCACGCCACCGATCGATGGGTCGGCGAGATTCGATACGGCGTGTGCAATCGCGTCCTCGTGGAGCCGCGAGTCACAGTCGGTCCGAAAGACGATCTCGTGTGTGGCGGCTTCGATGCCCCGATTCACGGCTCGAGCGACACCACCCCGATCGTCCTCCTCGATCAGCGTTAGCTCCGGTGTGTCTCGATCGGCGAAAAACGACCGAACGATCGCTGCTGTCCTGTCGTCGCTCGAGTCGACGACGACGATCTCCATCGCCTCGGTCGGATACGAGAGCGAACAGAGTCGCTCGAGTGTCTCCTCGACGATCCGTGCTTCGTTGTACGTTGGAAGGACGACGCTGACCGGTTCATCGACCGTGGACTTTTCGGCGGGAGAGCCGCTCAGAGTGAGACATCGCTGCCCCAACAAATAGAGCACGTACGGAATCCCTGCAGCGACGAGAAATACACCGCCAATCCAGAGCAGCAGCATCGTAGCGCTCGTACGGCCCGTCGTGCATAAACCTTGCCGAATTGGCGACGTCACCTGGAAAGCGGGCCGTCGGTTCGGTTCCTCGACCCCACTGCTGGGGGAGAGCGCTGTCCGCATCGACGGATACCGGTCCGCATGACAGACATTCACGTCGAAACGGCCGTTTTGACCGTGGATATCAAGACATGGCCTGTAGATGACAAGGCTTATTCTCTACTTGTGTCTGGTGCAACCTAATGAGTACGGACACTGAACGCCTCGAGGAGGGGACTGATACTTCATCGTCCTTCCTGGGGTCGTTTGCTGACTGGTATCACCTCCCGGTAATCGGGGTTGCGATGCTGTTTATGTTCTGGATACGAATCCAGGCATACGATCGGTTCGTCACTGAAGACGGGACGCCGGCGCTTGGTGGCGTCGACTCGTGGTATCACTGGCGAACGGTCGAATGGACCGCAGAGAACTATCCGTATACGATGCCATACGAGATCTGGACCGGATTCCCGACAGGGAACTACGTCGGCCAGTTTGGAACCCTCTTCGACCAGATCATCGTGACGATCGCGATGATCGTCGGTCTCGGTGACCCTTCGACGAGTACGCTCTATACCGTCGCGCTGTTGACCGTTCCCGTGATGGCGGCACTGGTCGCGATTCCGGTCTTCTATATCGGGCGTCGGCTAGGCGGGACGATCGGAGGTCTCGTCTCGGTGCTGCTTCTCGCGTTCGCACCAGGGACGTTCCTCTATCGTACCACTGCAGGTCAGATCCAACACCACGTCGCTGAGGTCCTGTTTATGGCAATCTCGATCCTGGCGATGATGGTCGCCTTGCGCGTGGCCGAACGCGAGAAGCCGGTCTACGAACTCCTCGTCGACAAGGATTGGGACGCACTCCGGACACCCGCTATCTTCAGCCTTCTCGCTGGTGGGGCGTTGAGCCTGTATCTTTGGGTGTGGCCGCCCGGTGTCGTTCTTATCGGTATCTTCGCGATCTTTTTCGCTATTCAGCTTTGCCTCGACTACGTTCGTGGTCGTTCTCCAGACCACGTTGCGTTCGTCGGTGCCGTCAGTATGGCGGTTCCGACCGTCTTCATGCTCGTCATGCTCGAGCGCGTGACGATCAGCAGTGAGACGAGCTTTGGCCTCCTCCAGCCAACTGCGGCTGCCCTGGTCGCGCTCGGTGCGCTCTTTATGGCCTGGCTCGCCCGGCAGTGGGACGATCGAAGCATCGATCGACGGTACTATCCGGTGGCTATCGTCGGGATCATCGTCGCGGTCTTCGCGGTTATGTGGGCTGCATTGCCCGATCTCTACAGCACACTGATCGGCAACCTCACGAGTCGACTGCTGCCCCTCGACCCAGGGACTGGGGCACAGACGATCTCGGAGGCCCAACCGCCGGACAACTTTACCGAACACGTCTACGGCGAGTTCGGCGCGGCCTTCTACACGATGCTCGCGGGTCTGGCACTCCTCGTCACGCGGCCGCTGCGTGGCCGTGAGTTCCGCGCCGAGCACACCCTGATCGTCGTCTGGTCGCTGTTTCTGATCAGTATGGCCGCGACACAGATCCGATTCGCGTACTATCTCGTGCTCGCAGTCGCGGTCGTCAACGCCGTCTTCGTCGCTGACGTCGTCCGACTCTTCGATCTCGACATTCGGGGCGGCGTCGACTCGCTGCGACAGGTCGAGACCTATCAGATCATCGCTCTCGTGCTCGTCGTTATGTTGCTGTTCGCGCCGCTGCTCCCGCCGATGGCCGCCGACGAGACGGCCTGGGATCGCGGCGAGAACGTCGGCCCCCACTCGGAAGCCATGGTCTGGGAGGAGTCCAACCACTGGCTCGCCGAGAACACCCCCGAACCGGGTAACTGGGGCGAATACGACAACGCCGAGCGACTCGAGTACTTCGGCAGCTACGACTTACCCGAGGACGAGAACTACGACTACCCCGAAGGGGCCTATGGGGTGATGTCGTGGTGGGACTACGGCCACCTGATAACGACACAGGCCGAGCGGATCCCCCACTCGAACCCGTTCCAGCAAAACGCCCACTCCTCCTCGGCGTTTCTGACTGCCGAATCCGAACAGCGCGGTGAACTGATCCTCGATGCGATCGCCGCAGGCGAGTCGCCGGAAGACGCCACCGACGAGGAACTCGAGGCGATGGCCGCCGAGGCCACCCACGAGGAGCTGCGGTACGTGATGATCGACCACGCGATGGCCGGCGGGAAGTTCCCCGCGATCACGGAGTGGTCCGGTCCGGACTACGGCCACTACGTGACGCCGCCGGATCACGACCCCGATCAGCACATCGACGCCGCTGAACTCCGCGCGGACTTCGAGGAGGCGCCGTATCACGACACGATGCTGTCTCAGCTGTACAGTGACGACGCGGAGGGGATGGAACAGTACCGACTCGTCCACGAGACCGCGGACGTACCGCAGCAGCTGCTGGTGACGCACGCACAGATGTACATGGACGGGCTCTTCCCGCCCGAATCCGAGGAGTTCGAACAGGCCCAGCAAGCGGGCTATACGGACGGTGACGTGCTCCACCTCGACGACGACGGTCAGCTCGTCTCGCCTGACGAAGGCGATCCGGCCATCGTGACCCAGCGGATGAGCCAAGAACGATTCATGGAGTTCGAACAGAGCCCGACAACCGAAGTCCTCGACGCGCAGGTCAACGCCGCCGTGAAGACCTACGAACGCGTCGACGGCGCGACGCTCACCGGCGAGGTCGAGGACGACGACGCCCTCCTCGAGGACGACGCAACGGTCACCGTCGACGTCGAACTCGAGACCAATGCCGAACGGACGTTCACCTACACCCAGGAGGCCGAACTCGACGGCGACGGCAGCTTCGAGGTGACCGTCCCGTACGCGACCGACGACGAACTCGGCGTCGACGACGGCTACACTGACAGCGCCGTCGAGGCCACCGGAGAGTACAACGTCTCCGTCGGCGAGTTCGGCGAAGACGGGTACCTGGCCCAGACCGAAGTCGCCGAGGAAGACGTCGTCCAGGGTGGCCAGATCACCGTCGAAGACTTCGAGCAGGTCGAACTCGAGGACCCTGACGCCGACGAGGACGAACTGCCCGAAGACGAACTGCCCGAGGACGACGAGATCGTCGACAACGAGACGGACGAGAACGATATCGTCGACAACGAGACGATGGAGACCGAGACGGAAGGCGCCGCCGAGTAGCGACCCGTTGCTCTCACGTTTCCGCACCGATACGGTCGCTCGTAGCCCGTGATCTGCACCGATCTACAGAAGTGAGAAGCCTTTTGCCCTCGTCCGGAATACCCCTGCCCAATGCGGGAATTTCTCGCCGTCTATTTGAAAGGATTCTCGATGGGGGCAGCCGACGTCGTGCCCGGTGTCTCGGGCGCGACGATCGCGCTCATCGTCGGTATCTACGATCGAATGATTCGGGCGATCACGGCGATCGATCCGCGCCGGCTTCGGCCGGCGTTGCGGGCCCACGATCCCGAGGCTCGAGCGAGTCTGCGGACCGAACTCGAGCGGATGGATCTCGCGTTTCTGATCGTTCTCGGGCTCGGCGTCGCGTCGGCGATCGTGGTCCTCTCGCGGGTGATGCACGGTGCGGCGACGACGTATCCGGTGCCGACCTACGGCTTTTTCTTCGGGTTGATCGCCGCGTCGGCGGTCGTCCTCTACGGACAGGTCGAACGCTGGACGCCGGCTCGAATCGGCGTCTCGCTCGTCGCGATCGCGATCGCGTTTACGGTGACTGGGATCACCGCGGGTGACGTCTCCCACGGTCCGGTGATCGTCTTCGTGGCCGGGGCGATCGCGATCTGTGCGATGGTCTTACCCGGCGTTTCGGGCGCGTTCTTCCTCCTGGTGCTTGGCCAGTACGAATACCTGACCGGCGTGTTGAGCACGTTCGTCGACGGGGTAATCGGGCTACTCAACGGGAACGCACTCGAGCCGGTGATCGAGGCCGGCGCGGTCGTCGCAATCTTCGGTGCCGGCGCCGTCATCGGTCTGTTCACGATGGCCCACGCGGTCGGCTACGCGTTGGATCGGTATCGGGCTGCGACGCTTGCCTTCCTCGTGAGCCTGATGGTCGGCGCGCTCCGGCTGCCGTATCGTGAGGTCACGACGAACCTCGGTGAGACGGCGTACGGAACCCCCAGCGTGGCCGTCGTCGCCGCGCTCGTCGGTGCCGGTGCCGTCTTGCTCGTCGACTGGTACACCGACGACCTCGAGTACTGACGGTATTGCGAGAGGACTTTCCGTCTCGACGTCCCGGCACACTCATACCGTCGGGACGGCCGCAGTCGCGCGACCGACCGTCGACTCGTGCTGTCCAACAGTATCACAACCGGATCGTACGTGTATCGACACTGACCGACAGCGGTAATTGATGACGGGAGACCGTCTCAGATCGTTTCGTCTCCGCTCGTTTTGGGGTCGTCGCCGTCGTCAGCCGCTCTCTCGTCGCCGGCCGTCGACGGCCCCAGCGCCCGAAAGGCGATCGTCGGGAAGTTCGGAACGACCGCGCTAGGTCGGCGTCCGCTGCCGCTTGCGGGAAGGGGGACGCGTTCGAGAAGTCCCTGGTCCGCGAGTTCGTAGAGGAACCGCTTGACCGTCCCCGTCGTCAGCGACGAGCGATCGGCGATGTCGGCTGCGACCGTTCGGATCGGCCGTTCATCGGTATCGACGTCGATAAGGGCACACAGGACGCGCTGGCGGGTCTCCGGTAGGGCGAGCACTCGATCGAGGTGGACGCCATCGTCGGGGACGTCGGCTCGCGCGGTCTCGAGGTGTGTGGCCTCGATCCGGTCGCGGTCCGCGTCGCTTGCGAGGACGGCGCCGCCGAAGAGGATCGCGAGCGCGTCGTGGGCGTCGCCGTCGGCCCACGTCGCCACGTCACGGATCGATTCGTGGTCGACGGCGCCCGCCGCGAGTCCGTTCGAGGCCCGGTCGGTGATGACGTCGACGAGTTCGTGTCGACGGTAAGCGGGGACGGGAACGGTCGGATCGCCGTCGGCCCACGTTTCGGGAACCGACGTTCCGACCGCGACCGTCGAGACGCTTTCCGCGACCGGCTCGAGCAACTCACAGGCCCGTTCGAAGTCGAGAGTCTCGGGCTCGTCGTGGTGGTCGATCGCGACGACCGCGCGTCGGTCCGGTCGCATGAGTCGATCCTCGAGGCGGTCGCGGAGCGCGTCGGTTCCGATGCCGCTTTCGGGGACCGGCTCGGTCGCGACGACCGACAGGACGGCTCGGTAGAAGGTAAAGGCGCTCTCGACGCGGCGACCGTCGACGTAGACGAACCACGTGACGGGCTCGTCGCTCCCGGCCCGGGTCGTCGTGCCGATCGTCCGGGTCGACGCCCCGAACCGTTCGTTGAGGGCGTCGAACAGCGCAGTGACGATCGCCGACGTCCCCGAACCCGACGGCCCGACGACGGCGACCGGCGGCGGCAACTCGCCGTCGAACACTGGCTCGAGGACGTCGAGCAACTGCTCGAGGACGGAACCGCGGCCCACTGGCTCCGTCGGATGGACGACCGGACTGAGGTGGTCGCGGTCGACTACGATACCCGGATCCCCACGCGTCGATAGTCGGCGGGCGATGCGTTCCTGTAACTCCATCTACCGTGCCTCCTGGCGCCCGCGTCGGTCCGCGTCGTGGTCTCCCTCCAGGAGCGCCGCTTCGATGACCTCGAGGGTGTGTTTGATCTCGTAGCCCGTCCCGTGTTCCATCTGCATCGAACAGGTCGGACACTCCGTCAATCCCGTCTCGGCGGGGGCCGACTCCATGTGTTCGAACATCTCCTCGCCGATCTTCATCGACGTCTCGTAGTGCTCGGCCTTCCAGCCGTAGGTGCCGGAGATCCCCGAACAGGAGTCACCCACGTCGTGTGCCTCGACCCCGTCGATCGCGCTCATCAGTTCGATCGTTTGTCCATCGAGTCCCTGATTACGTGAATGACACGGTGCGTGATAGGCAAACGCCGCGCTGTCGACGCTCGTTCCCGCGAGTTCACCCTCGAGGTCCTCGTGGACGCGAAGGTATTCGACAGCGTCCCAGGTGTTTTCGGCCACGGCCGCGGTGTCCTCGAAGTCGAACAGTTCGGGATACTCCTGGCGGATCGACATCGAACACGAACTGCAAGAGGCGACGATGTCCGCGCCGTCTTCGAGGGCCGCGGCGAGGGCCTCGACGTTGGTCTCGGCGGCCCGGCGGGCGTCCTCGAGGGTTCCGTTGGCGAACATCGGCGTGCCCGAACAGGACTGCTCGGGGACCATGACCTCGTAGCCGAAATGTTCGTAGACCCGGACCAGGGCCTTCGCTACTTCGGGGGTGTTGTAGTTCGCGTAGCAGCCGTGGAAGTAGGCGATTCGGTTCTCGTCGCTCTCGACGTGGGCGCCGCCCCGTTTCGTCCACCACTCGCGGAACGTCTCGGTCGCGAACTCGGGGAACTCCCGCTCGCTCGTGATCCCCAGTACCTTCTCGCCGATCCACTTGGTCGCGGACAGTCCCATCACGAAGTTCGCCGTCCGTGGGAACGTCGCCGCAAGCGGGGCGAGTCGGCGGTAGTTCGCGAGCAGCCGGTTCCGGAGGTACTCACGGGAGAACGTGGACATGTTCTCTTCGACGTACTCCCCGCGGGCCGTGTTGTGCATCTGCGAGAGAGGGACTTCGGACGGGCAGGCGCTATCACAGCGCATACAGTTCGAACACTTCATCACGGAGTCGTCGATGTCGTGGTCGTCCTGACGCTTGAGCCGCCACTGCTCGGGGCCCTGGAACTTCGGGCCGGGGAACTCGTCGTCGACCTCGGCGACGGGACAGTTCGTATCGCAGGTCGAACACTTGTAGCAGTCGTCCGCACCCGGTCGGAGGTCCATCTCCGCTGCCTCGGGGAACACCTGAACCGGTTCGAACTCGTCGTCTTCCGTACCCGGTACGCCATCGTCGGTCGGTCGCTCTGTGTCGCTCATGAGTTACTAGTCGCTGTCGCTTGGAATCGCGGTGCTCGCTCGAGACGCGGGCTCGAGTCGCCCGGCTCGCTCATCGGTCCACCACCTCGGCGGCTCGCTTCCCGGCGACGTAGCCGGTCGCGATCGAGACGCCGGCGCCGGACTTCTCGGCTGCGTAGTCGTAGCCGCCGAGTACGGCTCCCGCTGCCCGGAGGTTTACGAACTCGGGCTCGTCGGTCGCGTCGACTGGCCGCAACTCGCGGTCGGGCGCGAGACCGAAGCGAGCGTAGGGTTGGTCGCCGAAGACGTCGTCGACGAACCAGTCGTAGCGGTCCGGAGTGTGGGGAACGTGACAGTCGAAGATCGGTTCGAAGACGCGGTCGCGCTCGGAGCGCACGCCCTTGCCGACCAGCCCGCCCGTCGCGAGGACGTACTGGTCGGCCCGGTGGGGGATCTCGGTGCCGTTGCGGTCGACGACGACGTGGTCGATGTGCTCGTCGCTTCCATTAGCGCCGGTCTCGTAGTCGACCACCGGCACCCCCGACGTCACGCGCACCCCGGCGTCCTCGAGTGCTCCATACAGCAGCTCCTCGAGTCGGATCCCCGGCAGGCTCGGCGGTCCCATCGGCACTTCGAAGACGTCGACTTCCAGTGTGTCCGCTAGCTCGGCGCGCACCCCGTCGGCGTCGTCGTCGCCCAAAACTGCAGGGAATCCGACGCGAGACTCGTCCTCGAGGTGGTCGCGGACAGTCGTCGCGAGCGCCTCGCGCGCGCCAGTTTCGCCGGCACCCGTCGTCACCGTCTCGTCGCGATCCAGCAGGTGTGCATAGCGCGTCACCTTCGCGTCGTCGCGAACGATGCCGGGAAACGGGACCGTGACGCCGCGGGCGTCGAACGGGACGCCGGCTGCCTCGAGGTGGGCCGCGGCCAGCGGCGCGTCGAAGTCGGGCAGGGTCTCGAAGCCGACCAGCAACGCGTCGCGGTCGTCGCTGGCCAGCCCGGCGGCCGTCGAGGCGGGATAGCGTGCGGTCGGTTTGACGGTTCCGCCGTGGGTTGGGACGAGCGCGTTCGCGTTCGTGTGCCCGCCGGCGTAGGCGTCGCCCGCGATCTCGTCGAAGAAGGCGAGCGCGTCGCGGACGGCCTCGCTTCCGACGCGCTCGTAGGGATGTCCCGTGGGGAGGGACTCGAGGGCGTCGAAGGGATCGACGAGTGGCCCCTCGCCTGCGGGCGTGTACCCGAGGATATCGATCAGGCCGCTGGCCTGGCGCAGCGTGCTCTGTTTGTAGGTTACCAGTCGCACTCGAGCGTCGTCGTTTGCGTCCGCGGCCGAAAGCGCCGCCATCGCGCCGGCGAGACCACCACCGACGACGAGAACGTCGTCCTCGATCGCCATCTCAGTGGTCACCCCGATCTCGACTCGCATTTCGACCGTGTTTCCCGCCGTCGGTGCGTGGCTCGGCCGCCGGTCGACCGCCGTCGAAGGCGTCGTACTCGAGTGACGCGTCTTCCTCGCCGGCCGGATCCCGGTCCCGGTTCATCGTGGTCGCGTGCAACGCGTAGTTGAGCATCGCTTGCGAGAGCTGTTCGCCCCAGAGGGCGTGGCGCTGGCCCTTCCAGCGCTCCTGAACGAGTTCGTCCAGTGCGGAGCGAACCGTCGCCTCGTCGTACTCGGGGTGAAGTTCGGAGGCCATAGTTCCACAGCAGAAGCCGCCCTGACAGTTGCCCATCGAGGCACGGGTCCGGATCCGGACCGCGTTCAGGTCCGAGCCGGAGTCGGCGATCGCGTCCCGGATCTCTGCCCGGGTGACACCCTCACATTGGCAGACGACGGGATTCGGCGCGTCGGTCTCGAGCACCTCGCGCGCCCGACTTCCCAGCCGTTGCTTGCTCCGGCGGGCGACCGGCGAGCGCAGGCCGAAGTCGTCCATGCCGGCCTCGAGGGCCTCGATGTTTTCACTGCCCGGCAACGGCTCGTCGGCTGTGGCACACGAGGCGGTCACGCCTAACTTCTCACAGACGTGGTCCGAGATTTCCTCGGCCATCGCCCGGTAGGTCGTGAGCTTCCCGCCGACGATGCTCGACAGCCCCGAGACGCCGTCGCGCTCGGCGTGATCGAGCAGGAAGAAGTCCCGGGTGATGTCCGTCGGGTCCTGTGTCCCGGTCCCCGGCGGTTCGTACAGCGGGCGGACACCCCAGAACGAGCGGATCGTCCGGGCTTCCTCGAGGATCGGGACCAGTTCCGAGAGCGTGTCGATCATCTCGTCGACCTCCCACTCCTCCTCGGGGTAGTCGTCGGGATCGGAGACCTCCTCGTCGGTCGTGCCGAGGATGGCCGTCGTCTCGTGGGGAACGACGATGTCGGCGTCGCCTTTCGGCCGGCAGCGGTTGATCACGGTATCGACCTGCCGGACGTTCATGATCGTCATAACGCCTTTCGAGGGGCGGACTGCGATCTCGAGGTCGGCCAACGCTGCGATCTGTCCGGCCCACGCGCCGGTCGCGTTGACGACGTAGTCGGCCGTAATCTCCTCGGTGGTCCCTGCCACCCCGTGTGCTCGCTTTCCGGGCCCGGAATCGTGGCGTACCTCGACGCCGTAGATGTCGTCGCCGTCGCGCAGGAGGTCGATCACCTCGGCGTGGGTCTCGATGCGTGTGCCGTGGTTCTCGGCGTCGACGGCGTTGGCGACACAGAGGCGGAACGGATCGACCGCGGCGTCGGGAACCTCGATCGCCCGTTTGACGTCGTCCGCGAGGTAGGGTTCGACCTCGCGGGCTTCCCGCCCCGAGAGGACTCGAGCCGGAATCCCACAATCGCGACAGCCCTCGAGTTTCTCCCGGAAGTAGTCGTCCGCGTCCTCAGGTCGCTGGACGAACAGACCACCGGTCTCCTCGACGCAGTGGCCCGCGATCTCCCGGAGGATCTCGTTTTCTTCGATACACTCGGTCGCACTGGCCTGGTCCGAGACGGCGTAGCGGCCGCCGCTGTGTAACAGGCCGTGCATGCGCCCGGTCGTCCCATCGGTCAGGTTGCCTCGCTCGACGAGGGTTACCTCGAGGCCGCGCATCGCCAGATCACGTGCGATGCCACAGCCCGTCGATCCACCCCCGAGTACGAGGACCTCGGTGTCGGTTGCCATCCCTTCGTTCGTCTCTTGGCGTCCGCCCCCATTATTTTATCGGCGCTGGTCGACCGCCCATAACAGAACCTCCCGGAGTGTCTGGAGCACCGGTACGCTGCTCCACGACGAGCCGTGGCGTCGAAACAGTCACGAATCCCGACTGGATCCCGCCGTACGCGGTCGATGTTCTCGATCAGACCCCTTACGGGACGAACAGTTTCGGCAACATTTATACTGACCGTGAATGTTGTTTATCGACATCACGCGACCGCTGATAAAGACGTCGCGTAGCCACACGGGTGACCACCAGTGACAGAGTCAACGTACGTCGGTGCGGTAGACCAGGGGACGACCGGGACGCGATTTATCGTCTTCGACCACGGCGGCCAGGTCGTCGCAAACGCTTACGAGAAACACGAACAGATCTATCCCGAACCCGGCTGGGTCGAACACGACCCGATGGAGATCTGGGCGAACACCAGACGCGTCATTACGCAGGCGCTCGGACAGGCCGGTATCGGTCCCGACCAGCTCGAGGCCATCGGTGTCACCAACCAGCGCGAGACGACACTTTTGTGGGACGCCGACTCCGGCAAACCGGTCCACAACGCCATCGTCTGGCAGGACCGGCGGACGACCGACCGCATCGAACGGCTCGAGGACGACGGGACGGTCGAGACGATTCGCGAGAAGACCGGCCTCGAGGCCGACGCCTACTTCTCGGCGACGAAAGCGGAGTGGTTGCTGAACGAGGCCGACCCGATCAAGATGGAGCGGTCCCGACCCGACGATATCCGCGATCGGGCCGAACAGGGCGACGTGTTGTTCGGGACGATCGATTCGTGGCTGATCTACAACCTCACGGGTGAACACGTCACCGAAGTCACGAACGCCTCGCGGACGATGTTGTACAACATCCACGACCTCGAGTGGGACGACGACCTGCTCGCGGAGTTTTCGATCCCCCGCGAGATGCTACCCGAGGTGCGCCCCTCGAGCGACGACGCGACCTACGGGACGACCGACCCTGAGGGGTTCCTCGAGGCCGAGGTCCCCGTCGCGGGGGCACTCGGCGACCAACAGGCCGCGCTGTTCGGCCAGACCTGTTTCGACGCCGGCGACGCGAAGAACACCTACGGCACCGGCTCCTTTTTCCTGATGAACACCGGCAACGAGGCCGTCGAGAGCGATCACGGCCTGCTGACGACGATCGGGTTCCAGCGGTCGGGTGAACCGGTCCAGTACGCCCTGGAGGGGTCGATCTTCATCACCGGCGCGGCGATCGAGTGGCTCGAGGACGTCTCGCTGATCGACAACCCGGCCCAGACGGCCGAACTCGCCCGCAGCGTCGACTCGACCGACGGCGTCTACGTCGTCCCCGCCTTTACGGGCCTGGGTGCCCCGCACTGGGACCAGCGTGCCCGCGGGACCATCGTCGGGATGACCCGCGGCACGAAGCGAGAACACATCGTTCGAGCGACACTCGAGTCGATCGCCTACCAGACCCGCGACGTCGCAGAAGCGATGGAAGCCGACTCGGGGATCGAGATGACCTCGCTGAAAGTCGACGGCGGCGCGGTCAAGAACAACTATCTCTGTCAGCTCCAGTCGGATATCATCGGCTCGAAGATCGTCCGTCCGGTCGTCGACGAGACGACGGCGCTGGGATCGGCGTACGCGGCCGGGCTGGCAGTCGGCTACTGGGACGATATCGATAGCCTGCGCGACAACTGGCAGATCGACCGCGAGTTCGAGCCGACGATGGACCCCGAGCGAGCCGATCGGCGGTACGGCCGCTGGCAGGACGCCGTCGACCGCGCCCGTGGCTGGGCGGACGACGGCGAAGCCGAATGATCGAGGAGCTGTTCGATCTCGCCGCCATCATCGCTGCGCTCGGCGGCGGCGCCTTCGGCGCTGCGATCGGTCCGCTTCCCGCGTTCGTCTTCACCGGGTTCATGGTGATCGCCGGCGAGGCGGCCGTACTCGCCGGCGGTGACGGCGCGATCACCGACCAGGTTGCCTTCGGCCCCGTATTCTCGCCGGCGGTTAGCTTCGGCGGTGGCGTCGCGGCGACGGCGTACGCCGCGCGTATGGGGTACATGGACGGGTTCCAGACCGATTATCATCAGGCGAAGAACATCGTGCAGGCGCTTGGTACCAGACCCGACGTGCTCGCGGTCGGCGCCGCGTTCGGCCTGCTCGGCTGGTGGCTCCAGATCGTCTCCGAGACGCTCGCACTGCCCTACGACCCCATCGCGATGGGTGTCGTGCTCTCGGCGATCTTCCACCGGCTCGTACTGGGATACAGCGTTATCGGTACGATACGCGGGCGCAACGTCCTCGACATGAGCCCGTTCGAGCGCGGGGAGCGTCGCTCCGCTACCGACGGCGGGGATATCGTTCGACCCGATACCGACGCTGGCGGTTCGGCCGCACAGCCGGGCCGGTTCGCCGTCGAACCCTGGCTCCCCCACCAGTACCGGTGGGGCCACGTCGCGACGATCGGCGCGTTCGCGGGTATCCTCGGCGGCTGGATCGCCATCGCGACGGGGAGTCCGTTCCTCGCGTTCGGAATCAGCGCGGCCTCGCTGCTGTTTCTCAACCTCGGCATCGAGAAGGTCCCCGTGACACATCACATCACGCTCCCGGCCGGGACTGCCGCGCTGGCCGTGATGGCAAGCGGGGACGCCGTCGTCGCCGGACTCGGCGAATCGGGCGCGTTGCTCGTCGCGATCGTCTTCGGTGTCGTCTGTGCGCTGTTCGGCGAACTGTTCCAGCGCGTCTTCTACGCCCACGGCGACACACACGTCGACCCGCCCGCGGCGGCGATCGTCTTCGGAACGTTGCTCGTCGCACTCCTGTACTTCGCGGGGATCTTCCCCGACGCCGCCTGGGTCCCGACGCTTTAGCACTAGGGCCGTCCCCTATTTTCGCGCTCGAGCGTGAGAAACGACGCTATCGCCGGGAACCGTCCGCTTTAGGCGACGGCCGGCCCACGTGCAGATATGACAGCCGATCCGCCGCTGGTGCTCGACATCGACGGCACGCTCACCCGTCCGGAGGGATGGGGACTCGACCCGCGCGTCTTCGATCCTGTTCGCAACTGGGAGGCACCCGTCGTAATCGCGACGGGGAAGGCCTTCCCCTATCCCGTCGCTCTCTGTCACTTCGTCGGGATTCCGGAGCTCGTCGTCGCCGAGAACGGCGGCGTCGTCTACACCGGCGACGACGTCTACTTCACCGCCGACCGTGAGGCCGCACGGGCCGTCACCGAGGAGTACCGGGCCGCCGGCTACGCGCTCGGCTGGGGCGAGGAAGACACCGTCAACCGCTGGCGCGAGACCGAAATCGCGGTCAACGTAGACCAGCCCGTCGGACCGCTGAAGGAAATCGCCGCGAGACACGGTCTCGAGGTGATCGATACCGGCTACGCCTACCACGTCAAAGACGTCGACCCGAACAAAGGCGACGGCGTCGAGACGATCGCCGACCACGTCGACATCGACCTCGAGGCGGCCGTCGCCGTCGGTGACTCGATCAACGACGTCTCGACGTTCGAGATCGTCGGCCGGAGTTTCGCCGTCGCGAACGCCGACGAGGCGGCGAAATCGGCGGCCGACGACGTCCTCGAGGGAATCCACGCCGACGGCACGCTGTCCGTCCTCGAGCGCGTTCGCGGCTCGTCGGTGCCGTAGACCAGAACGAGTTCGTCCTCGGCCTCGTCGGCCATCTCTCGGCAATAGTCGGAGACGTTCTCCCATCCCTCGAGGACCCCGACGGCGCTTTCGCCGATCCCGTTTCACGCTCGAAACCGCTCGAGGAGTTCGTCGACGGCCGTAATCGCCGTCCGCTCGGCATCGACCGTCGAGTGAGTACCACGCGTGACGAGGTTCTCGTCGCGATCGTACTCGAGCAGCCCCGCTTCCTCGGAAGCCGACGCTCGAGGGCCGGTCCCATCCTCCGAAACGACCCGTTCGGCGAGTTCGTCGACGGTGAGTTTCCGAGCACTGTCGTCGAGAGCAGCGACGATCGCTCGGTTTGTCGCGTCCGTAAGCAATCGAACGAGTTCTTCTTCCTGCGAATCAATTACTCACAAATACCACTCGAGAATAATAAGAGTGCGGTCGTGACGGAGGACCGGATCAGTGGCTGTGCTACGCAGAACGTTTTTCTTTCGGCCGACGAACCACAACGTATGGTCCTGGATCTCCTCGTCGCCGTTCTCGGTCCCGTCGTGACGGGCACCCTCTTCGGCGCGACCTACTGGGACGCGACACGTGTCGACATCTCGAGGCCGCTTCTGTGGGCTGCGATCGTCGCGATCCCCTTCGCGATCGGAGTGGGGCTCTACCTGTTCGTAGCGGCGGCTCCGATGACCGGCGTCATCATGACCGCCAACACCGGGCTGGTCCTCTATGGCTTCGAACGCGAAGTGGTCTCCGAGGACGACGAGCCGGCCGAGCCGGGCGAACTGCCCGAATAGCGCGACTCGAGTCCGTTCCAAAGCGGGTCCACTAGTTACCATACGTCTTTTGTCCGCCCCCGACCAAGCGGGGCTACCATGAGCGATTCCGCCGAAACGGGCGTCGGGGCGGGGACCGACGCCGAACGAACTGATGATGGAGACGACGGCGGTGCGATGCAGGTCTCGAGTCCGGACTACCACAGCCAAAACCACACGGCTGCCCAGACCTGTGGTTGGACGGCAAACGCCATCCGCGGCGAGGGGAAGTGTTACAAGTACATCTTCTACGGGATCGAGTCCCATCGCTGTATCCAGATGACGCCGGTCGTCCGGTGTAACGAGCGCTGTGTCTTCTGCTGGCGCGACCACCAGGGCCACACCTACGAGATGGACGACGTCGAGTGGGACGATCCCGAGGCGGTCGTCGACGCCTCGATCGAACTCCAAAAGAAGCTCCTGTCGGGGTTCGGTGGCAACGACGAGGTTCCCCGCGAGGTCTTCGACCAGGCGATGGAACCCCGCCACGTTGCCATCTCGCTGGACGGCGAACCCACGCTCTACCCGTACCTTCCGGAACTCATCGAGGCTTTCCACGACCGGGACATCACGACGTTTCTCGTCTCCAACGGTACCAGACCCGAGGTGCTCCGGGAGTGTGATCCCACGCAACTGTACGTCAGCGTCGACGCACCCGAACGCCACACCTTCGACGAGGTCGTCGGCGCGACGGAAGACGACGCCTGGGAGAACCTCCTCGAGACGATGGACGTCCTCGCTGCGAAAGACGAGACGCGGACGGTCCTCCGGACGACCCTCGTCAAAGGCGAGAACATGCACCACCCCGACTGGTACGCCGGCTTCTACCAGCAGGCCGACCCCGATTTCGTCGAGTTGAAGGCGTACATGCACGTCGGCCACTCCCAGGGCCGACTGGATCGCTCGGCGATGCCCGACCACGAGGAGGTCCTCGAGTTCGCCGAGGACGTCAAATCGTACATGCCCGAGTTCACGGAGTGTCGGGGCGTCCCCGAGTCCCGCGTCGCCTTGCTCGCGAAAGAGGCGGACACCTGGGTCCCCAAACTCAAGAAAGGCAGCGAGTTCTGGGAACACGATCCGCTCGTCGACTACTGATCGGACGATCAGTCGCCACTGACCGGTGTCGCTTCCCGCAGATCCCGTCGGAGGCGTTCGGCGTACTCGAGTCGCAGCCGTCGCGCCGCCTCGGTGCCGATTTCTCCGCGATCGTCGAATTCGTGGGACAGCGGCTCGTAGGCGTCGACGTCGAACCCCATCCGATCGAGATACGATTGGACCTCGGGGGACTCGAGCCCGTCTCGAACCGCGGCGTTGACGTATTCGAGGACGGCCCCGAACTCGGGGAGGACGAGCGTGTCCTCGCGGAGGTCGCCGGTTTCCCCTTCGATACGGACGTCGATCTCGTCGAGTCGACCGACGAGTTCGGCCATTCGGTTGGCCAGTCGAACGATCTGACTCGGGAGCGCGTTGTCGGGGGAGCGCCACTCGACCGTCGAAAACTGCTCGCGGAACTGCACGGGCGTCCAGACCGCGCTCTCGGGATCGAAGTTCGCTTCGACGGCCTGTCTGGCGATGCCCGCGTCGGTAGCTGCCGTCACGAACTCCTCGTACCGTCGCTCGAGTCGCCGGTCCCACTGGTCGGCGTCGTCGACGTACGACCACAGCCATCCCTGATGTGGGACGTCGTCGTAGGCCATCCAGCGGTACAGCTTCGAGCGTGCGCCGGCCGCAAGCGGGAGGCCGCGAAAGTACGACGAGGAGTTGAGCAGCGCCAGTGCGGGGTCGAGCGCGATGAGGGCGTTCAACTGGTCGATCTCGAGTCCCGGTTGCTGTTCGACGTGGACGTGGGTCCCCGCACAGTGTCGGACGTACTCGAAGTCCTCGCCGACGACGCGGTTCTGGATCCGCGTCCTGTCGCTGGGGCGTTCTCGGATCTCGTCGTGGGACAGCGGTGTCGCGAGCGGGACGAGCCCTAGTCCGAGGTCGTCGGCCCTGTCGAGGACGGCACCGAGCCGGTCGAACAGTTCGGTGCGAAGCGCCGCCGCTGATTCACAGGGTGTCGTCTTGACCTCGAGGAGCGGTTCGACGAACTCCCGTTCGGCTCCCGGTGACGCCTCGACGAGCGGCCCTGGTTCGACCAGCCGCCCCTCGCCATCGACGACCCAGTACTCGACCTCGACGCTCCGCCGTATCCCCTCAGGATCGGATGATAACACGGTGGTCCCGGTCTGGTGCCAGCGTGTGTCCGCTGTCGGTCGGCTCGATTCTCCGTTCCATGCGGATTTGGATATATGACGTGTTCACATGCGTCATATTTTCGTGCAATATAAGAGTCTTCCGAGCCTGGAAATACTCACCGTAACCCGTCGGTCACGACGTCGCGGCCGTCCCCGCGGGTGACGGCTGCAGTCGTGAGATCGATCGGTGAGTCAGTTCTGCCCCAACCACGGGAGGGTCACAGCCCTGTTGGGAACTCGGTACAGGGACCGTATCACGCCCGTCATCCCACGTTTTCGAGACGCGCCCGACACTCGAGGTGGAGTCTCGTAACCGCGGGACCCACCGATGGTTTTTTCACCAGACCCACTAACCGACTGGTACCGGCGGTATCCGCCCGACGGTTCGTCACAGTTCTGGTATGCATGCCACATTCGGTATGCTTTTAGGGAGTGTTCCCATACCCACTGGTATGTCAGCGTCAACGGAGTCGGCCGTCGGACACGACGAACTCGCCGTGCTCAAACTGCTCGCACTCGAGGGTGGACTCGAGGGCGACGTCAAAATCTCCTGTTCTCATCTCGCGGATCGACTCGACGCCTCGAATCAGACCGCCTCGCGACGTCTCCAGCGACTCGAGAGCGCCGGACTGCTCGAGCGCGATACCGTAAGCGACGGGCAGTGGGTAGCGATCACCGACGATGGCGAACACACGCTCCACGCCGAGTACGAGGACTACCGTCGCATCTTCGAGGCCGACTCGGAGATCGAACTTGACGGCACCGTCACCAGCGGCATGGGCGAGGGACGCCACTACATCTCCCTGCCGGGGTACAAACGCCAGTTCGAGGAGCGTCTCGGCTACGAGCCGTTCCCCGGGACGCTGAACGTCGAACTGCGCGACGACAGCGTCCGCCGGCGCGGCGCCGTCGCCTCCCTCGAGCCCGTTCCCATCGACGGCTGGGAGGACGACGATCGAACGTACGGTCCCGCGGTCTGTTATGCCGCGACGATCGAGACGGTCGACGGCGACCGCTACGAGCAGGCCCACACCATCGCGCCGGAGCGGACCCACCACGACGAGGACCAACTCGAGGTCATCGCCCCGGACAAGCTCCGCGACGAACTCGGGCTTGAGGACGACGATCACGTCACCGTCTACGTGGGTGATCGCCGATGACGGGCCATCACGCCGGGCCGCGATCGAACGCGAACGCCGACGGCGGAACGGGTGCGACGACGAGCGATACCGTCGAGACGGCCCTCGAATCGCTGCGAGCCGGTGAGCCGGTGCTCGTCCACGATGCGGCCGACCGCGAGGGCGAAACGGATCTGATCTACCACGCCGACGCCGTGACGCCGGATGCCGTCGCTCGACTGCGCAACGACGCCGGTGGGCTCGTCTGTACCGCACTCGGCCACGAGGTCGCCGAGGCGTTCGACCTGCCCTTCTACACCGAGGAGATCGACCACCCCGCGGCGGGCGACCACGAACTGGGCTACGACGAACGCTCGTCGTTCTCGCTGACGGTCAACCACCGCGACACCTACACCGGGATCACCGACAAGGATCGCTCGCGGACGATCCGGGCGCTTGCCGACGCCGCAGCCACTCCCGAGGAGGTCGCCTTTGCCGAGGAGTTTCGCGTCCCCGGCCACGTTCACCTGTTGAAGGCTGCCCCGGATCTCCTCGAGCAACGCGAGGGCCACACCGAACTCGGTGTCGCGCTCGCCGACGCCGCCGACCTCCCGCCTGCGGTCGTCGTCTGTGAGATGTTAGACGACGAGACCGGCGAGGCTATGACGCCCGCCGATGCGCGTGCCTACGCCGACCGCTACGGCTTTACGTATCTCGAGGGACGGGACGTTCTCGAGCGACTCCGATAAGTCGCGGTCCGGCCCATACGGTCTGCTGTCCCGACCTTCAGCCGATCGCCAGCACGGAGTCGGTGATCGGCGGGCCGTGACGGCAGGAGATCGGTCAGTCGCCGTCGGATTCGGGCGGCGTTCGCGTCGTTCCGGCGTCGGACCCGGTTGTGACGCTGTTTCCGGAGCCGCTTCGGTAGACCGCATACAGGATGAGTACGGCGATCCCGAAGTCGAGGCTGTGCTCGACGAGGTGGTGGATGGTCATCGGCACGAGCCCGAAGACGGTACCGAGCCCGACGAACGACCGAACCACGAGCAGTCCGAGGACGACCGTTATCAGGAGATACCGGAGCGTGCGCCGCCGTGAGTACGCGACGAGTCCACAACAGAAGAGGATCGTCGTTCCGAGGGCGGCCAGGGCGATTACGGTGAGCAACACTGGCGCCAGCTGTGGGTCCAGCCACTGTATCTCGAAGGGGCTCGTGTGCTCCATCTACTCGACTCTAGGTGGGAGCGTGGGTTACCTATGCGCTTCGGTAGGATTGTCGAAAGCGACGAACGGCGGGTCATATGAACCGTTCTCATCTCCCGGGAACGATCGGAAGCCGTTATCAGGCTAAGGGCACTACACTGGGATAGTAACGGACTCTCGACCTCGGGAGTCCTCGAATCAAATCGATTGCCATGAGCAATACTCGAGACCAGATCAGGGCACACGTCCAGTCCAACGCGGGGATCCACTTCAACGAACTCGTCAGGGAATCCGAGTTCGCGCCGGGTCAGATTCAGTATCACATTCGACGGCTGATCGACGCCGGCGACCTCGTTCGCGAGGAGTGTTACGGCCAGACCCACTACTACCCGCCGCAGTACGACGAGTGGGAGCGGGCCGCCTTGGCGCTGTTCCGTCGCGAGACGGTCCGTGAGATCGTCGTCCATCTGATCGAACACGAGCCGTGTCGGCCAGGGACGGTCGCCGACGACCTCGGAATCGCCCGCAGCACGCTCGAGTACCACCTCGACCACCTGGTCGAACACGATATCGTTACCAAGGAGTACGACAGGCGCAACCGCGTTACGCTCTCGCTTTCGGATCCCGACCGAACTGCACCCCTGCTCTCGGAGGTCACCCCGACCGTCCCGGATCGACTGGTCGATCGCTTCACCCGGCTGGTCGACGGCCTCCTCGAGGGCACACAGGACACCCGTTAGGACCGACCTGAACACCTGTTTCGTGGTCCCTCGAGAGTCGGGACGAAACCATCTTCCCGCAACGTTTTCTGCTACATTCCCGCTTGTTCGAGAACTGAACCAGAACCAGGATACTGTAGACACGAATGTTTCCGGTATATGGA
The DNA here is from genome assembly GCF_030848565.1 of Natronolimnohabitans sp. A-GB9. Lineage (GTDB taxonomy): Archaea > Halobacteriota > Halobacteria > Halobacteriales > Natrialbaceae > Natronolimnohabitans. Next base: position 112,623 of record NZ_JAVDDV010000002.1, on the reverse strand, counting down.
CAACCCCGTCAAACGACGGCGTTTCGTACAGGCGGTAACTGGCGGCCTCGCGGTCGGCATCGCGGGCTGTCTGGGCGAGGACGACGAGAACGGCGACGACGAGAACGGTTCGGAAGCCGACGGCGGGAGTGAGGGACTCGCGTACGCGTTCGCGCCAAACACGATCTCGATCATCGATCCAGCCGACGGCGAGGTCGTCGACGAGATCACTGACGGGATCGACGACAACGGCTGGGGCGATCCGAAGATCACCACCGATCTCGACGAGATCTACGTCATCGAGGAGTCGCTCGATCAGGTGCTGGTCATCGACACCGACTCCCGGGAAATCGTCTCGGAGGTCGACATCGGTCCCGACGCAACCCACATGTACCACCCAAACGACGGGGAGATGTGGGCCCACTCCGACGAGGAAGGGGCGTTTTACGTCATCGATACGGACACCCACGACGTCACCGAGATCGTCGACTCGGGTCTCGAGAATGAAGGACACGGCAAACTCCTCTATCACGAAGACTTCGGCGAAACTGGATACGCGACCAACGTCAACGATCCCGGTGTGCCGGTTATCGATCTCGAAGCCTACGAGCGGTCGGATTTCATCGACTTCGAGGACGTGGCCGAAGACGAAGGCACTCACTACAAGGCCTATGCGCCCCAGACCGGGCTCGCGTACTTCGAGTACGGCGACACGACCGTCGTCGTCGACACCGACACACACGATATCGTCGACGAACTCGACTTCGCGGGCGGGATGTACCTCACGCCCGACGAGGAACTGCTCGGCGTCCTCGACGGTGACGAGATCCGCTTCCTAGACGCCACAAGCGAGGACAGCGAGGAGGTCGCCTCCGTGACGGTCGAGGGTGGCCCCGACGCGTTGCGCTACGACGACGACGACGGAACGATCTACGGCTACACCGCCAACACGATGAACGACGAAGCGGCCGTCGTCGACTGTGCGGCGTTCGAGGTCGTCGAGACGCTCGAGGTCGGTGACATCGAACGACCCGAGGACGCACACCACCTCCACCGGACCGGCGTCGCCGGCGACGAGTACTTCCTCACGCCCGCGGACGACGACGGCTTCGTGGCGGTCGTCGATATGGCAGCCCAGGACGTCGTCGACCACGTCGACGTCGAGGACGGCGTCGACACGATCCAGTACGTCGGCGACTCCGGCGTCGGCTACACCGGCCGGATCCGATAACCGATGGCGAGACCCGAATCGACCGACCGTCGCCGTCTCTCCACCCATCGCGCTGGCGCCGTCAGGGCGGTTGCCGTGCTCGTTGCGGTTTCGCTTCTGATCGGGACGTTCGCGACACCGGTCGCGGCCCACGCCTACCTGAGCGAGTCCGATCCGGCCAACGGCGAACAGGTCGAAACGCTTCCCGACGACGTGACGCTCTCGTTCTCCGGCGACGGCGTCCAGAACGCAGAGATCGCCGTCGTCGGACCCGACGGCGAGGACGTAAGCGGTGACGCCGAGATCGATCCCGACGATACGCAGATCGTCCGGGTTCCGCTCGAGGACGCGGCCGGCGACACGGAGGGAATGTATACCGTCGAGTGGGAGGTGCTTGCCGACGACGGCCACACCACGTCGGGAACGTTCTTCTTCAGCGTCGGCGACGAGCCACTCGACAGGGACGCCGTCCTCGAGGCCTACGAGGACGACGAGGCCGACGAGTCGGTGCCACCGATCGAGACCGCCGCGAAGGGGCTGGTACTGGTCGCGCTCGTCGGTCTCGTTGGCGGGCCGGTGACGGCAGCGATCGCGGTCTATCCGGCCGCCAAGCGAGTCGGTTCTGCGCCCGGGCCGGTCGACCGGCGGCTCACTCGACTGCTCGTCGGTGCGAGCGTCCTGCTGCTCGGATCGGTGGTCGCACTCGGGCTCGTACAGGCACGATCGGTCGGCCCCCTCTCGCCTACGACGCTCTCCGAGTTCGTCGGCATGCCACTCGGGCAGGCCTGGCTGGTCCAACTCGTCTTCACCGGCGCGATCGTGGCCCTCCTCGCGGCTGCGGTCGCCGGCGTGGTCTCCCATCGGCTCTGGCTCGGTGGAACGCTCGTCGGCGCGATCGGCGTCGGCGGCGCCGTCAGCTGGACGAGCCACTCTGCGACCGCGATCGACCGTCTCCAGGGGATGGCCGTCGACTTCGGTCACATCGCCGGTGCGGGGCTGTGGGTCGGCGGACTGCTCGTCCTCGCCCTCGTCGTACCGCCGCTGTTGCGCGAGACCCGATCGGAAGACCGCGCGGCCCTCGCCGCGGCGACGATCCGTCGCTACTCCCTGCTCGCACTCGGCGGCGTCACGCTCGCCGCTGCAACCGGGCTCGCCCTCTCGGCCTGGCACGTCCCGGACCTCGAGTCCCTCGGTGCGACCATCTACGGCACTGCCCTCTCGGCCAAGACGTTGCTGGTCCTGCTGGCGCTCGGACTGGGTGGACTCACCCGGTTCGTCCTCCTTCGACGACTCGAGCGATCCGACGGCTCGATCGTCGCGTTCACCCGCGCCGTTCGACTCGAGGTCGGCGTGCTCGTCGTCGTACTCCTCCTCTCGGGACTGCTCACGTCGGTGCCGACGGCGGCCGTCGTCGACGACGGCGTCGAGACGACGACGATCGAGCGCGAGAGTGACGTCGACCTCGAACTGACGGTGACGCCTGCCGAACGCGACGACGGCGAGGAGGATCGACTCCTCGTCCAGGAGGGCGAGCCGATCGTCTTCGAGGTCGCGTTCGTCGACGACGGCGGGCCGATCGAGTCCGACCGAACCGTCAGGCTGTCGGCGGACGGCCCGGACGACACGTTCGACGTCGAACTCGAGGCCGCCGAGAACGGGACCTATACGACCGTCCAGCCGCTGCCCGCCGACGGCGACTGGGAGCTACGGATCACCGGCGAGCCGGACGGACAGTATCTCAGCGAGTGGGTCGATATCCACGCGGTCGCGGACGGCGACGCCCACGACCACGACGAACACGATGGCCACGACCACGATCACGAGGAACACGGCCACGGCGATGCCGAGGCGTCCGCGTTCGCGACGCTTGTACAGTTCGGTGCCGTCGTGATCGGCGTCGTCGGAACCGTCGCCGTCGCACTCGAGGCAGTTCGACTCCGCGATCACCGGGAGTAGCAGTCCGTCACCGGTAGACGGCTCCCTGTACTGACCTCTGGGCGAACTCGGAGGGCGGATCGAAACCCGAAATCGCGAACACTTAGTACGGTGGCTTGTAACACTCTCGATCATGGGATTCGACGAGATGGACGTCGACACGATCTGGATGGACGGCGAGTTCGTCGACTGGGACGACGCGCAGGTCCACGTTCTCACGCACGGTCTCCACTACGGCAGCGGCGTCTTCGAGGGCGCGCGCTGTTACGACACCGAAGACGGCCCCGCGATCTTCCGCTGGGAGGAACACCTAGAGCGGCTCTTCCAGTCGGCAAAGCCCTACGAGATGGACATCGACTACACGAAAGAAGAGCTCACCGAGGCGACGAAGGAACTCATCCGTCGCCAGGACCTCGAGTCCTGTTATATCCGACCGGTCGCCTTCTACGGCTACAACTCGCTTGGCGTCAGTCCAAAGGACTGCCCGACCCGGACCGCCATCGCCGTCTGGCCCTGGGGTGCCTACCTCGGCGAGGAGGCCCTAGAGGAGGGTATCGAGGTGATGATCTCCTCGTGGCGCAAACACGCCTCGAGTCAGATTCCGACGAACGCGAAGACGACGGGCCTGTACGTCAACAGTATGCTCGCCGGCGAAGAGGCCCGCCGTAACGGCTACGCCGAGGCGATCGTCCTCAACAAGGAGGGCAACGTCGCCGAAGGTCCCGGCGAGAACGTCTTCCTCGTTCGGGACGAGGAGATCTACACGCCCGGGCTCTCGGAGTCGATCCTCGACGGGATTACCCGCGACACCGTGATCGAGATCGCCGAGGATCTCGGCTACACGGTCCACGACAACGTCTCGATCTCGCGGGGCGAACTCAACACGGCCGACGAACTGTTCTTTACCGGTTCGGCCGCGGAGGTTACGCCCATCCGGAAGGTCGACAACGTCGTCATCGGCGACGGCTCCCGCGGTCCGGTCACCGAAGATATCCAACAGGAGTTCTTCGACGTGGTCGAGCGCAGGACCGACGCCTACGACGAGTGGTTCGAGTACGTCTGAGACGAGCGGCCTGATACGGGCTGCTGTCCCGATCTCTCGCCGATCGCCGACCCCGTGTGGCGATCGGCGGGGCGTGACGACAGGAGACCGTAGGTACTACCAGACAACAGTCTATATACTCCCGATCGCGTTTCGACGCCTGTCGGCTCGAGCGCGATCGGTGCGTGCAGTGTGTTGTCCGACAGTAGTACTCGAGTCTGATTTCGACAACAGTCGTTTCGTAGCGTTTTTGCTGGCTCTCGGGAAACGACGCGGTATGACTACCTGTCCTTGGGACGACTGGAACCATATTCTCAAGATCGATCCGGACAAGGAACTTCCCGAAGGCGTCACGTACGGCGACCTCTGTGCTACCGGCACCGACGCAATCGAGGTCGGCGGCACCATGGGGATCACAGAGGAGAACATGAAGGCCGTCGTCGACGCCTGTGCCGAACACGACGTGCCTCTCTACCAGGAGCCCTCGAGTCCTGACGTCGTCATCGACAACCGGGCACTCGAGGGGTATCTCATCCCGACCGTCTTCAACGCCGGCTCGCCGTTCTGGATTACGGGTGCACACAAGGAGTGGGCGCGTCTCGACGGCGATCTCGACTGGGATCGGACCTGGACCGAGGCCTACATCGTCATGAACCCCGAGGCCGACGTCGCGACGTACACCGAAGCCGACTGCGACCTCGACGTCGACGACGTCGCAGCCTACGCCGAGATCGCCGAGCGGATGTTCGGCCAGGAGATCGTCTACCTCGAGTACTCCGGCACCCTCGGCGACGAAGGAATCGTCAAGGCAGCCGCCGAGGCGACCGACGAGTCGACGCTGTTCTACGGCGGCGGCATTCACGACTACGACTCGGCGGCGTCGATGGCTCAGTACGCCGACGTCATCGTCGTCGGCGACCTCGCACACGAGGAGGGCATCGACGCCGTCCGAGAGACGGTCGAAGCGGCCCGCGACGCCTGATACGGTCTCCTGTAGTCAGTGTTTATCCTCGAGTTTCAGTTTCCGTGACGAGCGTCTGCAATCGGGGAAGAGCGTCCGTCACATCCTCGCGGACGAGGGCGTCGGCCGTGTCGTCGGCGGGCGTCGTCTCGAGGTTGATGATTCCGACGGTCGCGCCGGCGGACGCGGCCAGCCGTGGCAGCGACGCCGCGGGCTGGACGACCAGCGACGAGCCGATCGCGAGGAAGACGTCGCTCTCGCGGGCCAACGACCGCGCGCGCTGGATGACCGCACCGGGGAGCTGCTCGCCGAAGAGGACGACGTCGGGCTTGTAGACCCCGCCACAGTCACACGTCGGCGGGAGGTCGCCGTCGGCGGCGCGCTCGAAGATCGGATCCCCCGCCGCCCGTTTCCCACAGTCCGCACAGCGAACTCGCCTGGCGTTGCCGTGGAGTTCGAGGACTGTCGGATCGTCTCCCTCACGGCTCACTTCGTCGGTTTCGGAGCCGGCGGTCGACTCGAGGGCGTCGCCGTGGAGTCCGTCCGTGTTCTGGGTGAGAATCGCCTCGAGAGAGTCGTCGCGACCCATCGCGGCCAGCGCCTCGTGGGCCGCGTTAGGCTCGAACTCTCCGCCGAACAGCTCCTGCTGGAGGTCGACACGATCGTCCCAGAACCCCTCCGGGTCACGTTGGAAGCGACCGTAGGCGAACTGGCCCTCGTCGAACCGCTCCCAGACACCGTCGTCGCCGCGAAACGTCGGGACACCGGAGGGCGCAGAGATCCCCGCCCCGGTGAGGGCGACGACCGTTCCCGCGTTCCGGATCTCGTCGGCGAGTGACTCGAGGTCGTCCATAGGCGGGGATTGTGGCTGCTCGGTAAAAACGACCCGGACAACCACACTCGAGTCTCGGCAGCCGATCCGTCTCGGAACGTACAGCGCTCGTTACGACTCGAGTGGCGTCGCGTACGCGCCAGCCAGTTTCGACTCGATCCGCCGGAGGTGTTCGCCGACGGTGCCCGTCGCGAGACCGAGCGCCGCGGCGAGTTCGCGCTGGGTCGTCTCCCGTGGCACCTCGTAGTAGCCCTCGCGGACGGCTACCTCGAAGAGCTCCCGTTGCCGGGCGGTCAGGTCGGCAGCGCTCCAGTCGGCGTCCGGATCGTAGGGACCCAGCCGCTGGAGATCGATATCGACTCCCTCGGGAAGATCCGCGGCCGCCCGTTGGATCGCCCGGTCCGTTCCGATAACCGTGATCTCGAGTCCGCGACCGCCGGCGGCGTCGACGGCAGATAGTGGCCAGTCGACGACGATCTCGCGCCGCCAGAGGATCGCGAGGAGGTCGCCGACGAGCCCGACGGTACGACACTGGACGTAGGCGACGCCCCGGTCACCGTGGCCCGCGACGTCGTGTTCGACGGCCGTCTCTGACGCCTCGAGTAGCGTTCGCGCACGCTCGAGGTCGCCACGGAGCTCGAGCAACTCGACGTACCGATCCCCGTGGACGGGATTGATATACCGGATCGCGTCGACCGACACTGCGTCGCTTTCACCGAAGATTTCGCCGATCGGGTTCCCGTCGCCGTCCCAGGATAGCGTAACCGTCGCGGCCCTCATCGTTGCCCTCCGGACGTCGAACGATCGACCGCAACGGTCGTACTCGCGTTTGATCGCCGTCGTGTCGTGTTCGGCTCCCTCGAGTCCGAAAACCGGAGCGTCGGTGCCGGTTCCAGGATCGGCGTGATAGCGGTCTCCATCGGAGGTCCTTGTCGGGCTGCAAGTAAGTATCCCGAGCATGCTCGGGTTCAGACATAGGTGGTTCGCGTCCCTCGAGACGAGTACGAATGGGAAGCGACACCCCCGCTATCGCAGACGACCGACCGCCGGGCCCGGACGGACTTCCGGTCCTCGGCAACCAACTTGCCTTCCTCCGTGATCCGTACGGGTTCATGACGCGGATCGCCCGGGAGTACGGCGACATCGCTTACTGGGAGGATCCCGGTGGGCCGGTCTTTCAGCTCAACCACCCCGACTACATCGAACAGGTGCTCGTCCAGAACAACCAAAACTACGTCAAGGGTGAACGGTTCCAGAACGTCCTCAGTCCCATCACCGGCAACGGCATTCTGAACAGCGAGGGCGCGGTGTGGCGGCGCAACCGTCACCTCATCCAGCCCGCGTTCGCGCCCGACCGCATCGAGGAGTACGCCTCGATGATGACCGCCTTCACCGAGGACGCCCTCGAGGAGTGGGCCGACGGCCAGACCCGGCTGTTCCACGAGGACATGATGGAACTCACCCTGAAGATCGTCGCCCGGGCGTTGTTCGGCGTCGACATCGACGACGACGTCGATACCGTCGGCTCGGCCTTAGAGGAGTTCATGCTGGCCACCGAGAGCCTCCCGCATCTGGTCCTCCCGCCACAAATTCCGACGCCCTCCCGACGGCGCATCCAGCGTGCCCGAGCGGACCTCGACGCCGTTGTCTACCGACTGATCGACGAACGGAAGGCGAACCCGACAGATCGAGACGTCATCTCGAAGCTCCTCGAGGTGACCGACGAGGAGGGGAATCGGCTCTCGGACGAGGAGATCCGCGACGAGGTCGTGACACTGTTGCTCGCCGGCCACGAGACGACGGCGCTTTCGTTGACGTTTACGGCGTATCTTCTCGCGACGAACCCCGCCGCCGAACGGCGACTCGTCGACGAACTCGAGGACGTTCTCGGTGGAGACACGCCAACGATGGACGACCTCTCGGAGCTCACCTACACCGAGCAGGTAGTCAAGGAGTCGATGCGGCTCTATCCGCCGGTCCCCGGAATCGTCCGCGAGCCGGTCAAGCCAGACATCATCGGCGGTTACGAGATCCCTGCGGGCGCGACGGTCCGGATGCACCAGTGGGTGGTCCACCGTGACCCCCGCTGGTACGACGACCCGCTTGCCTTCCGTCCGGAACGCTGGACCGACGAGATGGAGTCCGAACTCCCGAAGCTGGCGTACTTCCCGTTCGCGGCGGGTCCACGCCGGTGTATCGGCGACCGATTCGCGATGCTCGAGGCCCGGCTCATCCTCGCGACGATCTACCAGTCGTCCCACCTCGAGGTCGTTCCCGGAACCGAGCTCGATCTGTTGGCGACGATCACCGCCCGACCGAAAGACGAGATTCCGATGACGGTCCACCGGCGCTGATACGGACTCCCCGTATCGAGCACGCGGACCGGCGCAGAACGATTGGGCTTAAGTTCCGGCGACGGGAATCGGGTGGTATGCAGGACAGAACTTACACTGAAAACGCCGAGCCGGGCGACGACGTCACCGTCGCCGGCTGGGTCCACGAGATCCGTGACCTCGGTGGGATCGCCTTCCTGATTCTGCGAGACACCACCGGCAAGATCCAGATCAAGTTCGAGAAAGACGAGATGGACGAGGATCTCGTCGAAACCGGACTGGGCGTCTCCCGTGAGAGCGTCGTCAGCGTCTCGGGGAGCGTCGAAGAGGAACCGCGCGCACCGACCGGCGTCGAGATCACGCCCGACGAACTCGAGGTCATCTCGGAGGCCGACCCCGAACTGCCGCTTGACCCCTCGGGGAAGGTCGATGCCGACCTCTCGACGCGTCTCGACAACCGCACGCTCGATCTCCGGAAAGAGGAGGTCCAGGCGATCTTCGAGATCCGCGCCGAGATTCTGCGTGCGGCCCGCGAACAGTTCCGGGAGTTCCACTGCACCGAGATCAACACGCCAAAGATCGTCGCGACCGGTACCGAGGGCGGCACCGAGCTGTTCCCGATCACCTACTTCGGCGAGGAAGCCTTCATGAACCAGTCGCCCCAGCTGTTCAAGCAGCTGATCGCCGGCTCGAACGTCGAGCGCGTCTTCGAGATTGGCCCGATCTTCCGCGCCGAAGAGCACAACACGCCGCGACACCTAAACGAGGCGACCTCGATCGACTTCGAGGGCGCGTTCTGTGATGCCGACGACGCGATGGACGTCGCCGAAGGCGTCGTCACGGCCGCTTACGAAGCCGTCGCCGAGAACTGCAGCGACGAACTCGAGGCGCTCGGCCTCGCAGAGGAGTTCGAAGCTCCCGACGGCGACTTCCCGCGTCTTAGCTACGAGGAGGCCATCGAGCGCATCAACGCGACGGGCGAACTCGACGAACAGCTCGTCTGGGGCGACGACCTCCCGACGGAGGCCGAGAAAGCCCTCGGCGACGACGTCGGCGGCCACTACTTCATCACCGACTGGCCCAGCGAGATCAAGCCGTTCTACATCAAGGACCACGACGACGACGAGCAGCTCTCGACGGGCTTCGACCTGATGCACCCGCGGATGGAACTGGTCTCTGGCGGCCAGCGTGAACACCGCCACGAGGCCCTCATCGAGGGCTTCAAACAGCAGGGGCTCGATCCCGACCAGTTCGAGTACTACACGAAGATGTTCAAGTACGGCATGCCGCCCCACGCCGGCTTCGGCCTCGGTGGCGAGCGCCTGATCATGACGATTCTCGGACTCGACAACATCCGAGAAGCGGTGTTGTTCCCGAGAGATCGCCAGCGACTCAGTCCATAGGACTGATCGCTGGCCGTCGAACAGCCAACGCCTGTCGCCGTAAGGCGACGGCGTAACTGCCGAGCGAGAGCCAGCGAGACTTGCTCTCTCGGAAGACGGCAGCGTCGCCGTCTCCCGGCTCGGCGTTTCTCCGCTTTTTCGTGACGATCTCGAGTCCGACCGACTTCACTCGAGTCGTCTCTCCCCCGTCGTTTGGCAGTGTCTCCCACTGGTTCGCTCGAGTCGTTGATTAGCATTCGACGTCGGTGGGACACGTCCACAAATCTTCACTGTTATATCGCCCGAGTCGCAACCACCCCTAATGCGTGAGGAGGCGACGGCGTTCGTACCCGGGCACATCACGGGCTTTTTCAGCTCACACCAAGCCGACGATCCGACGAAAGCGGGCTCTCGCGGTGCGGGACTGACGCTTACCGACGGTGTCGAGGTAACGGTCGAGCCGGCGAGCGAGGACTCGACGGTCGTCCTCGACGGGGAACAGCTCCAGATCGATCCCGTCGAGACCGTCCTCGAGACCCTCGAGGTCACTGCCCGCGTCGAGGCCGAGTCGGACGTCCCGCTTGGCTCCGGGTTCGGCGTTTCGGGTGCAATGGCGCTTGGAACCGCGCTCGCGGCCAATCAGGTGTTCGAGCGGAAACTCTCGAGAAACGAACTCGTCACGATCGCCCACGGTGCGGAGGTCCAGGCCGGAACCGGTCTCGGCGACGTGGTCGCACAGGCCCACGGCGGCGTGCCGATCCGACTCGAGCCGGGCGGTCCACAGGTCAACAAACTCGATGCCGTCCCCGCTCGAGCGCGGGTCGAGTACGTCTCGTTCGGCGAACTGTCGACGGCCGAGGTGCTCTCGGGCGATACGGACCAGTTGACGGCCGCGGGGAAACAGGCGCTGTCCCGCGTCGTCGAGGAACCGACGCTGCTGTCCTTTCTGTACGCTTCGCGGCTGTTCGCCCGCGAGGCCGACCTCCTGACCGAACAGGTCGCCCGGACGATCGACGACGTCACCGAGGCCGGCGGACAGGCGTCGATGGCGATGCTCGGCGAGACGGTGTTCGCGCTCGGAACCGGCCTCTCCGATGCGGGGTACGAGCCGTCGGTCTGTGCGACACATCCGGCGGGTGCGATGCTGAAGTAACCCGGGTACGACATCACGGAATCTGACGACTCGATCTCGAGTCCGAATCGCTCACCGTTTTCCCGCCTGGCTTTCGGTCTCGGGACAGTCCGCGATTCGTCGGGGACTCCGGGTCGGCTGCATGGACGAGCAACTCGACGTTCGTTTCGGGTGGGTACTCGAGGATACACTCCGGATTCTCGAGCTGTCGGCCCAGCAGGCACTCGGAAGCCCGAGCGACCGGATTCCGGGTATCGTAGTAGGCGTCGTACACCTGTTGTATCTCGTCGGCTTCCATATTCAGAATTGTATCGGGTCCACCGTCGGAGTACTCCCGATAGCTATCGGGGGTTTAACTCTTCGCCGCCGGACTCTCGAGCCATGAAATCGATGCGGGTCGAACTCCGATACACGACCGCTGCAATCCCCCCGCTCCACGAGGGGATCTGTGAGTCACCAGCCCTCGAGCGGGAGGTCATCCTCGGTGGACAGACCGTCGATGGCACCGAAACGATCACCGCTTTCGTCTACGGAGATCCGGACGTCTACGAGTCGCTGTTGTGCGATCTCGAGACAGTTCTCGAGTACGACATAACGCCATCGGACGACGGCTTCTTTCTCTATCTCCGTCGGGATCTCGGGCCGGATGGACTGTCGCTGTTGGGCGCGCTCGCACAGGACACTGTCGTGATCGTGCCGCCGATCGAGATCCGATCCGACCGAACGATTCGAATGACCGTCGTCGGACACCCATCGTCGCTCACCGCCGTCATGGCGGAAATCCCCGACGGAATGCAAGTCGATGTCCGCTGGGTCAGCCAGGAGATTACGACCACCGGCACGGTCGTTTCCGATCGACAGCTGGCCGCACTACAGGCTGCCTGGGACGTCGGCTTCTACGAGGTTCCGCGCGAGGGTGGCATCGAGGCCGTCGCCGACGAACTCGAGTGTGCCGTCTCGACGGCGTCGGAGCTCGTCCGTCGCGGCGAAGCGAACGCGGTCGAGCGTGTGCTCGAGCGTGGCCCGTAAGGCAGTTCGTCAGCCGGTCTCCTGTCGTCACAGACTGCCGACCGCAGACCCAGTGTGGCGATCGGCGGGAGATCGGGACAGCAGACCGTATCAGTCGCCCTTCTCGCAGACGACGGTGTAGAGGGTCCCGGCTAGGGAGGTGTCGACGATCTCGTGGGTGTCGAAAACGGTTGCGAGCGCATCCACGACGTCGTCGTCGGGGTTCCAGTTCGCATACCAGCGAAGGAACCGCCACAGTAGCGGGTTCAGCACACGACCGGGGCCGTCAGGAATCGGTCGAATATCGACGACCACGAACGTCGCGTCGGCGACCAGCGACCGGTGGACAGTCGTAGCTGTACGGTGGATGTTGGGCATGACGGACAGGGAAAGCGTCGCGATCGCTGCATCGAACGGCTCGTCGAATTCGACCGTCGTCGCGTCGGCGCGGCGAACGTCGACGTTCTCCCAGCCGTGGTGTTCGATTCGCTCTCGTGCCTTTGCAACCATATCCGGACTGTAGTCGACGGCGATGAGTTCGCCATGCTCGCCGATCTCGCTTCGAACGCGATCGAAGTTGACACCCGGCCCACAGCCGATCTCCAGGACGCGATCCCCAGGTTCGAGGTCGAGTCGATCGATAGCCGCCTCGCGCATCGGCTCGAGATCGTTCTCGCTCATCGTGTAGTAGTCGCTCCAGCGATCCCAGACGATCCGACTGCGCTCGAGATGTGCGTCGTATCGGTCGCCGTCCGGATCGCGTGTCCCGTTTGCTGGCCCGTGTGCTCGGTCGCGATTATCGGTCGCCATACGTGTCGTTGCGGCGAGACAAACGAGTAACTCCTCACGAAACATATCGTGGGTTTATCAGAGCGCTCGGGCCGTGATCGCGCTTGCGGGCGATTCGACCCACAACTGGGAACGAGATAGGAATTACAGCGGTCGATCGTCGAACGATCGGGCCGCTTTTTATCGACCGAAGCCAGTGATCGACCGTGACCGATTACGACACCGTCTCCGCCGACGTCGAACACGAAGAGGAGATCCCGGAGGACCACCCGAGATACCAGGACCTGCTCACTCGCCATCGGATCGAGGAGGGCGTCGAGAAAGGGATCACCCACCTGCAGGGGATGCACGCCGAGGGCCGCGGGAGCGCCTTCGACTACCTACTTGGCGAGGCGACGATCCCCAGCGCCGACGCGGCCGAACGCGCCGCGGCGGCACACCTGCTGCTGGCCGACGATCCCGTCCTCTCGATCAACGGTAACGTCGCGGCGCTGGTTCCCGGCGAGATGGTCGAACTCGCCGAGGCGACCGGTGCGGATCTGGAGATCAACCTCTTCAACCGCACACCCGAGCGACTCGAGGCAATCGCCGACCACCTGCGCGACCACGGCGCCGAGGACGTCAAAGGACTCGAGGCCGACGCCCGGATTCCGAACCTCGATCACAAGCGCGCGAAGGTCGACGAAGACGGGATCTATTCGGCTGACGTCGTACTCGTACCACTCGAGGACGGCGACCGCGCGGAGGCACTGGACGCGATGGATAAAACCGAGATCGTCATCGACCTCAACCCGCTCTCGCGGTCGCCACAGGTCGCGGACGTCCCGATCGTCGACAACATCATCCGTGCGGTGCCGAACATGACCGAGCACGCACGCGAGCTCGCGGACGCCGACGAGGCCGAGCTTCAGGAGATTATCGAGGACTTCGACCGGGAGGCGGCGCTCGAGGCGGCCGAGGACCGGATTCGGAACGGACTCTAGTACCGGTCTAACCGTCGACTGCTAGGTCGAATCTTGCGGTGTCGTTCGATTCGACCCAGCAGTTCAGGCGTGGACCGCCACTAGTCCCGGTCGGCGAGCAGCGGTGAGACGGTGTTTCGTCCGTCGTCTCGACTGGATCCGAGACTGCCGTCGCCGTCGACGAACGGAAGCCGTGATGTGACGCTCGCGAGTGTTTCTTCGACCTGATAGTACGACAGTGAGAGGTACTCGCTGGCCTTCCGGCTCGCAGTCGTGTCGATCTCGTAGTCGATGCCCCGCGAGCCGTTGAGCCGATCGTCGTCGTAGTTGACCAGCCAGCGACGGGCCAACTCGACGCCCGCCTCGGCGTCGTACCCCCGCGCCACGTAGTGTTTGTAGGGGTGGCGGATCCAGGAACACTCCCAGTGGGCGTAGACGTCGACCTTCGCGGCGTCCTCGAGTTCGTGGAGGACGATGTGCAACTGGTGATCGGCCAGTGGCGACTCGCGCCACACCCACGACCCTTCGGAGGTGTTGCCGTCCATACGCACTTTCAACGAGGCGATCGGGTTACGCGAGAACCCGAGATCCTCGAGGATCTCCTCGAGGCGCTCCTCCGAACAGTGTGTCGTCAGCGCATACTCCTCGGCCGTAGTGTGGCTGACGGCGTACCCATCGAAGCTGCCGGCGAAGAGGTAGTGGAGCTGGGGTAGCAGGCTCCGGCGGACGGCGTTGATCGCGTCCTCTCTGTAGCCCATCGGTCCTGGTGGTACGGATGCCACCGGGAAGAGTGTACAGCAAGCAGTGGCCACGGTGCTTTGCGGTTCCCATGCGACCGCCGGTGGTACCGTTATGACACTCGATGCCATCCACTCGCCTACCGATGACCAGGTCGAGCAATTCGATGAACGTCGTCGCGCGACGTGACCTCGACACGACACGGGAGACGCCGACGATCGAACTCGTCGAAGTCGTCGCCGATCTCGAGGAGACCGATCCGACCGCCCTGTCGCCGTTGTACGAGCAGATCGACGACATGGTCGCCGGACTGTTCTCTTCGCCACCGTCCGGGACGGCCGACGCGAAACTCGAGTTTAGCTACCATGGCTATCGAATCCACATTCAACAGAACGGAACCGCGACGTTCCTGCAAGCGTCCGGATAGCCGTCTTCGGTCGGTCACGAGTCGTTTCGCGACGCACCGAGCCGAGCGTTGTCCCAGCGGAAGACTTAGGGTTAGACGGGACTAAACCCGCGTACGATGATGCTGAGCGACGTGATGGAGGACTACCTCAAGGCGATCTACCAGCTCCAGCGGGAGAGCGACGAGCGGATCAAGACCTCCGCCATCGCCGCGGAGCTCGACGTCACGTCGCCGACCGTCACGAGCATGCTCGACAAGCTCGAGGACCGCGGGCTCGTCGACCGAGAGAAGTACCGCGGGGTGACGCTGACCGACGAAGGCGAGACCGTCGCCCTCGAGGTCGTCCGCCATCACCGACTGCTCGAGGCCTACCTGACCGAACACCTCGACTACGACTGGGCAGAGGTCCACGAAGAAGCCGACCGGCTCGAACACCACATCAGCGAGAACTTCGAGGCTCGCGTCGCCGACGCCTTAGATCAACCGACGGTCGATCCTCACGGCTCGCCGATCCCCAGCGCCGACCTCGAGCCGCCCGAGCGACCTGACGGGGAGTCCGTCAGCGAGTTCGAAGAAGGCGACGTCGTGGTCGTCGAAGAGGTCGCCGACCGCGATGCCGACGTCCTCTCCTATCTCGCCGATCACGGCGTCGAACCTGGTGTCGAACTCGAGATCGTCGAAGTCGCCCCCTTCGGGATGGTTACCGCCCACTCGAGCGAACACGACGAGCCCGTCTCGCTACCTGAATCCGTCGCCCATCACGTCCGCGTCGCGCAGCCGGCGGAAGTCGAAGGATAAGACGCTTCAGTTCGTATTTGTACAATCGAACTCGTTAGTTCCTGCGTTTAGATCGAGTCTAATGGCGAGCAGTGGAAAACATATAAGTTTAGACCTCTCTAATCCTCTGGTAATGACGAACCGAGTTGCTTCAGTCGGAGGTGGTTGCTTGCGATGAGTGATCGATCCATATACGATCTCCCGCGGTGGGTCCTCGCGATCGGTCCCGTGGTGATTCTCGGGGTCGTGTTCGGACTCCTCTATTTCACCTCGCCGTTCGGTGATCTCTCGACGGTCGACGAGGCGAGTACGCTCGAGATTATCTGGATGCTCGCGGTAATCGGCTCGATCGCGGGGATCATCCCCGTCGCGATCGGGATGCTCTGGTTCCCGTTCATTCGCGATCTCGACACCCGGTATCTCCACGCGTTCATGGCGCTGGCGGCCGGTGTCCTTGCCTTTATCGCCGTTGAGATGACCGAGGACGTCTTCGAACACGCCGGCGACGCCGAGCAGACGACGCTCGCGCTCGGCCTCGGTGCCGCCGGCGTCGCGGGTACGTTCGCCGTCATGTATCTCGCGAGCCAGTGGCGACAGCGAACGATGGCCGCGACCGAGAAAAGCGGCCTCGAGATCGCCTACCTCGTCGCGCTCGCGCTGGGACTGCACAGCATCGGCGAGGGGCTCGGGATCGGCGTCGCCTACGTTCAGGGCGATGCGTCGCTGCTCATGTTGCTCGTGTTGGCCTTCGTCATGCACAACGTGATGGAGGGACCGACGGTCGTCGCCGCCGTCGCCCGTGACCGAGAGACACCGCCGCTGCGTCACTTCGCCGCGATGGGTGTCATCGCCGGCGGACCGGTCATCCTCGGCGGCTGGATCGGTAGCTTTGCCCAGTCGGACGTGCTCGCTGCCCTGTTCTTTGGCATCGCGATCGGGGCGATCCTCCAGGTGCTCATCGAGGTTGCCGATCTCATCCGGTTCGACGCCGAAGCCGTCCTCACCCGGACGAACGCGGCGACGTTCTCCTTCGGGTTCGTCCTCATGTTCTTCCTCGAGGACGTCCTCACGGAGATCCTACTGGAGGGATGGCTCGTACCGGCGTGAGACGGACTGCTGTCCGTCATGACTGTCGCAGTCGTGTCGATGTCCGGCAGAGCGAATTGTACGATCACTAACTGTTGTCCGACAGTTCGTGTAACACGGACGAATATCAACTGCTGGTTCGACGATCGAAACAAAACGCCTTACTACACACGGTTCTAACATCAGATTCCGAGGTTACTACCCGACCCACCCGTCGGGTTTAAGGAAATCAATTACGAACAATTCAGTATGTCATCCATCGAACTCACCCCCAGCCAGAAGAAAATCCTTCGTGCACTGACGAATCTTCACAAGGAGTCCGAGGCCGCGATCAAAGGCGAGGACATCGCCGAACAGGTCGACCGCAACCCTGGGACGATCCGTAACCAGATGCAGAGTCTCAAAGCACTCCAGCTCGTAGAGGGTGTACCTGGTCCGAAAGGCGGCTACAAACCGACCGCGTCGGCCTACGAAGCTCTCGAAATCCAGCAGATGGACGACCCGGCTTCGGTTCCGCTGGAACACGAGGGTGAACCGGTCGAGGACGTCATCGTCGAGGAGATCGACCTCTCGAGTGTCCACCATCCCGAACTCTGTCGTGCCGAGATCCACATGCAGGGTTCGATGGGGGAGATCTCCGAGGACGACGAGGTCATCGTCGGCCCGACGCCGCTGTCGAAACTCGTCATCGAGGGACGGGTCGACGGCAAAGACGACACCAACAACATCCTCATCCTGCGTATCGAGGACATGACTGCACCCACCGAGGAGCCGGCACACTAGCCGATCGCGGCTAGGGCCGTCTCGTCTCTTTTCCCTTCTCTACTGGCTAGCAAAATACCGGATAGCGATTTCTCATACTGCCGAATAGCAGTCAGTGAACCGCCGGTCGCGAATTCGCGGCCGTCACCGTCGGCAACGGCCGCAGTGTGCGACCGCCCGGTGACTCGTGCTGTCTGACATATTACCGACGGGAGAACTCGGGACAGCAGTCCGTCTCAGTCTTCGGCGGCGTCGGCCGCGGCCGCAGGGACGTCGTCGACGCTGGCGACGGCGTCGCCCGCTTCGACCTCCATGACGATCACGCCCATCGTGTTGCGACCGACCTCCGAGACTTCGTCGACGCGAGTCCGGACGATCTGGCCGCGCTCGCTCATCAACACGAGCTGGTCGTCGTCGTCGACGGCCTTGACCGCTGTGACGGGACCGTTTCGCTCGCCCGTCTTGATGTCGATCAGCCCCTTTCCGTAGCGGGACTGTCTGCTGTACTCCGAGAGGCGAGTCCGTTTCCCGTAGCCGTTTTGGGTGACGGTCAACAGCGACTGGCCGTCCTCCTCGTCGGTTGCAACCAGTCCGGCGACGGCGTCGCCGTCCTGGAGCTTGATCCCGTTGACACCGCGGGCGTTGCGACCCATCGCGCGCACTTCGTCCTCGTCGAAGCGGATCGTCATCCCGCCTTCCGTCGCGATGACCAGATCTTGGCCGCCATCGGTCACTTCGACGTCGACGAGTTCGTCGCCTGCCTCGAGATCGGCAGCGATGATACCGGTCGATCGGATGTTGTCGAACTCCTCGCCGACGGTGCGCTTGACGTAGCCGTTGCGGGTGGCCATCGTCACGAACTCATCGTCCTCGAGGGCGTCGGTGTCGACGATGGCGGTGATGTCCTCGCCGTCGTCGAGATCGAGGATGTTGACCGCGGACTTGCCGCGGGCCGTCCGGCTCATTTCGGGGATCTCGTAGGTCTTGAGCTGGTAGACTTTCCCCTGGTTGGTGAAACAGAGGAGATAGTCGTGGGTGTTCGCCCGGAACACCGTCGCGACGCGGTCGTCTTCCTTGACGTCCGCGCCGATGATGCCTTTGCCGCCCCGGCCCTGGGGATCGAACTGGTCGAGTGGCATCCGTTTGACGTAGTCGTCTTCGGTCATGACGACGACGACCTCTTCCTCGGGGATGAGGTCCTCGTGTGTGACCGTCCCCTCGTCCTCGATGATCGAGGTGCGGCGCTCGTCGGCGTACTCGTCTTTGATCTCCCGCAGTTCGTCTTTGATAACCTCGAGGAGCTTCTCCTCGCTCTCGAGGATGGCGTTTAAGCGCTCGATCTCGGCGGTGACGTCCTCGTACTCGGCTTCGATCTCGGCGGCCTCCATCGAGGTGAGGCTGCCCAGTTGCATCCGGACGATGTGATCCGCTTGATCCTGTGAGAAGCCGTAGGCGTCCTGTAGTGCCGTTTTTGCGTCCGATCGTGTCTCGCTATCGCGGATCAGATCGACGACGTCCTCGGCGTTCTCGACGGCCTTCAGTCGCCCCTCGAGGATGTGTGCGCGGTCTTCTGCCTCGGCGAGGTCGTACTCGCTGCGCCGGCGGACGACCTCGCGGCGGTGGGCGACGTACTCTTCTAAGGTCTCTTTCAGCGAGAGGACCCGTGGCTGGCCGTCGACCAGCGCGAGGTTGATGACGCCGAAGGTCTTCTCTAAGTGATTTTCGAGCAGTCGATTCTTGACGACCTCGGTGTTTGCCCCGCGTTTGAGTTCGATAACGATCCGGACGCCGTCGCGGTCGGACTCGTCGCGGAGGTCAGTGATGCCCTCGATCTCGCCCTCGTTGACGTCTTCAGCGATGCGCTCGACGAGTCGGGCCTTGTTGGCCTGGAAGGGGAGTTCGGTGACGACGATTCGTTCGCGTCCGTTCTTCCACTCCTCGACCTCGAACTCCGCGCGGATGCGGATACGCCCGCGGCCGGTCTTGTAGGCGGAGTAGATCGCGTCGCGGCCGACGATGTTCGCGCCCGTCGGGAAGTCCGGCCCCTTGATGTGGTCCATCAAATCCTCGACCGTCGCGTCGGGATCGTCGATCAACTCGATGGTCGCATCGACGACCTCTCCCAGATTGTGGGGCGGTATGTTCGTCGACATCCCGACGGCGATCCCCGAGGAGCCGTTGACCAGCAGGTTCGGGAACGCCGCGGGGAGGACGTCCGGCTCCTGGAGCCGGTCGTCGTAGTTCGCGGAGAAGTCGACGGTGTCTTTCTCGATGTCCTCGAGTAACTCCTCGGCGACGGGAGCCATACGGGCTTCCGTGTATCGCTGTGCAGCGGCCGGATCGCCGTCCATCGAACCGAAGTTCCCCTGGCCGTCGACCAGCGGATACCGCATCGAGAACTCCTGGGCCATCCGAACGAGCGTATCGTAGATCGCCTGGTCGCCGTGAGGGTGGTAGTCACCCATCGTCTCCCCGACGATCGAGGACGACTTGCGGTGACTCGAGCCGCTCGTGACGCCCATCTCGTGCATCGCATACAGGATGCGGCGGTGGACCGGCTTCAGGCCGTCTTCGACACGTGGGAGCGCACGACCCGCGATGACGGACATCGCGTAGTCGATGTAGCTCTGTTCCATCTCGTCCTCGATGCGGACGTTCTCTACCGCTCGTGCCTCTACGTCTGTCGGATCGGGTACGTCTGAACTCATATCTTCATTGGGTTTCGTAGTCTGTGTGAATTAGCTGGCGAGCACTGCATCCGTGAGAGCGTCCGCTCTGCGGACGCTCGAGCGGGCCGATGACCGACCCGGAGCGCGGCTTGCCGCGCGGCGGGGAGGGAGGAGTGCTTTTCATCAAAGTTTTGCCGAGGGTGCGCCTTCGGCGCACCCGCAGCGCAAAAGTTTGTTAGATGTCGATCCACTCGGCTTCCGGCGCGTTCTCCTTGATGAACTGCTTGCGCGGTTCGACGGCGTCGCCCATCAGCACGGAGAACATCTTGTCCGCCGCGGCCGCATCCTCGATGGTGATCTGTTTGAGGATGCGGTTCTCGGGGTTCATCGTCGTGTCCCAGAGCTGTTGGGGATTCATCTCACCCAGGCCCTTGAACCGCTGGACCTGCGTCGGATTGCCGTCACATTTCTCTTCGACGATCTGGTCGCGCTCCTTGTCGGTCATCGCATCGTAGGTCTCGCCGCGATACCGAATGCGATACAGCGGCGGCTGGGTCGCATAGACGTAGCCACCCTCGAGCAGCGGACGCATGTGCCGATAGAAAAACGTCAACAGGAGCGTCCGGATGTGAGCCCCGTCGACGTCGGCGTCGGTCGCCATGATGATCTTCTTGTACCGGACGTCCTCGACGTCGAACTCGTCGCCGATCCCCGCACCGATCGCGGTGATCATGTTCCGGATCTCGTCGTTCTCCAAGATGCGATCCAGTCGGTGTTTCTCGACGTTCAAGATCTTCCCCTTGATCGGGAGCACCGCCTGGAACTCCGGATTTCGGGCCTGTTTGGCGCTGCCGCCGGCGGAGTCTCCCTCCGCGATAAACAGTTCGGCTTCGTCGGGGTCTTTCGTCTGACAGTCGGCCAACTTTCCGGGAAGCGAGGTCGACTCGAGGGCGGACTTCCGCCGCGTGAGTTCCTCGGCCTTCTGGGCTGCCTTGCGAGCCTTGGCGGCTTCGATCGCCTTGTTGACGATCGCCTGTGCGGTGTCGGGGTGTTCCTCGAAGTAGGTACCAAGTCCCTCGTGCATCGCGCTCTCGACGATGCCTCGAACCTCCGAATTGCCGAGTTTCGTCTTCGTCTGGCCTTCGAACTGCGGGTCGGGGTGTTTGATCGAGATCACGGCGGTCAGCCCCTCGCGGATATCCTCGCCTTTGAGGTTGTCCTCGAGGTCGCCGAGCATGTCGTTGTCCTTGGCGTAATCGTTGACCGTTCGGGTCAGGGCCGTTTTGAAGCCGGTGAGGTGGGTCCCACCCTCTCGGGTGTTGATGTTGTTCGCGAAGGCGTGAATCGAGCCCTGGAGTTCCTCGGTGGCCTGCATCGCGACCTCGACGTGGATGTCCTCCTCCTCGTCCTCGAAGTAGATGACGTCGTCGTGCATCGCCGAGCGCGTCTCGTTGAGATACTCGACGAACTCGCGGATGCCACCCTCGTACTCGTAGGTCTCCTCGACGAGACCTGCCTCGCCGGTCGCTTCCTCGCGTTCGTCACGGAGCGTGATGCGAACGCCGGAGTTGAGGAAGGCCAGCTCCCGCAGCCGGTTCGAGAGCGTCGAAAACGAGAACCCGTCGGCCTCGAAGATGTCGGTGTCAGGCCAGAACCGGACCTGTGTGCCGGTCTCTTCGTCGGCGTCCATATCGCGGACCCGCTCCATGTCGCCGACGGGCTCGCCGGCCTCGAAGGCGTGGCGAAACACTGCGCCATCGCGTTTGACCTCGGCCTCGAGTCGTTCGGAGAGTGCGTTGACGACCGAGACGCCGACACCGTGGAGGCCGCCGGAGACCTGGTAGGATTTGTTGTCGAACTTGCCACCGGCGTGGAGGACGGTCAGAATGACCTCGAGTGCAGGACGGTCGTACTCGTCGTGTGTATCGACGGGGATACCACGGCCGTCGTCCGCGACGCTCACCGACCGGTCCTCGTGGATGGTGACGGTGATGTCGTCGCAGTAGCCGGCCAGTGCCTCGTCGATCGAGTTGTCCACCACTTCGTAGACCAGATGGTGGAGTCCTCGAGAATCCGTAGATCCGATGTACATCGCCGGCCGTTTCCGCACGGCCTCCAGGCCCTCGAGGACCTGGATCTGTCCGGCGCCGTACTCGCTTTCCTGGGACATGTAAAACCTGCTTTCGCATAGCCGCCGGTTCCTCATAAAAGTCACGTACGCGCTCGCGCGCGAGCCGAAGCCGAGTGCGGAGTGCGTCTCAGAGCGTTGAGCCACCACCTATCGAACGATGGTAACGGGAACCGGTGCCCGACGGACGATCGTTTCGGCGACGCTGCCCAGCAGGACGCGGCTCATCGACGTCCGGCCGTGGCTGCCGATGACGATCAGGTCCACGCCGTGTTCGTCGGCGAACGCGACCGTTTTGGTGGCAGCGTTTCCGATCCGCAGGGCCGTCTCGACGTCGGGATCGTCGGCAGCGAGTTCCAGTCCCCGTCGAAGGACGCCGTTTCTCCCACCCTCGTGAAACTCGCGCACGTACTCCTCGTATTCCTCGATTCCGGCGTTCGCTCGCGAGGGCGCGTAGGGGTGGTCGGGCTTGAGGACGTGCAACAGCGTGATCGTCGCGTCCGAATGTTCCTCGAGCGCGTACTCGAGGGCCTTCGCTGCGGGGTCTGACTCGTCGATCGCGACGAGAACGTGGCGGGCCATACTGTCAGGTCGGAACGATTTCTCGAAGTACGCTACCTTGCAAATACAAGGGCAGGGTGTTATCACTGCTATTGCATACCCGATCGCCCTCGATTCGAGTGGCGACCGCTACGGACTGCTGTCCCGCCGACCGCCAGGGCGGGGCGGCGAGGCCGGGACGAGACGACAGGAGACCGTATCAAATCGCGAGGTACGGTCCGACGCCGAGGAGCACGACCCCCAGTGCGACCTTCAACCGTTCGGGGTCGATCATGTGAGCGACTTTCCAGCCGGTGATCACACCGAGTAAGAGTGGGACGCCGATGACGACCGCAAGTGGGAGGATCACGTTCCCCTGGAGGGCATAGCCCGCGGTCGCGAAAGCCGCGATGAAGATCGACTGGACCTGCGCGACGGCGACGGCGAGCAACATCGGAACGCCGACGAGGACCAACGCAGGAACGGCCAGAACCGGGCCGCCGATCCCCAGGAGGCCGCTTGCGATTCCGAGGCCGAACCCCAGTCCCCCGAGTGCGAACTGTCCGTC
Organism: Natronolimnohabitans sp. A-GB9; assembly: GCF_030848565.1. Classification (GTDB taxonomy): domain Archaea; phylum Halobacteriota; class Halobacteria; order Halobacteriales; family Natrialbaceae; genus Natronolimnohabitans. Next base: position 89,384 of record NZ_JAVDDV010000002.1, on the reverse strand, counting down.
TCGTTCGAGTGGCTCGAGGTCGTAGATCGGTGTAAACCCCCGCCGCTCCCGATAGAGGATGATTCCGCCGACAGCCATGGCGACACCACCCAGTAAAACCCCGAACACGGCACGGGGAACGTACGTGTTGACGTACGCTCCGACGAGCGCACCGAGAACGCTCGAGACGCTGAGTACGACCGCGATCGCGCGACTCGTGCCGGTTTTCATCTCCCCGGAGTGAAGATACGCGGCGCTGCCGACGAGTCCGGTGACGATGAACGTCGCGTGGGCTGTGCCGGCGACCTGACTCGAGGCCAGCGGCGTCAGCGAGTAGAGCGCGATAGTGACGAAGATCCCTCCAGGGCCGATGGTCGTGATACCGATGCCCGAGAAGAAGGCGATCGACACGAGCAACAACACCAGCGCGATATCGAAGGGGAAGCCGAGCATCTCCGGACGTTATCGGGTCGATTGGCTCGGGCGTTGTTACTCTTGGGATTGCGGATTCAGCGTCCGAGCCGTACAATATCGACGGTACAACCTCGTCCCGTGCGTCGGATTCGAACCCGGACTCGAGTCGGATCGATGCCCGGGACTCCAAGGGTGTCGGCGACCGTTACAGCAGTTCGATGACCGAGTGCGCGAGATCCTCGCCGGTTACGAGCGACGTCACGAACAGCAACACGACGGCCGTCAGGAAGATCGCCTGCTCGAGTCGTGACGGATCGACGTACCGGCGCACGCCCGCAAAGAGCGCGAGGGCAGTCAACGGCAGTCCGATGACGCCGTTGACTGCGGGCATCAACAGCGCCAGATCGACGGGCGTGAAGTCGGTAAATGCGAGGATCGGGATCGCCAGTACGACCGAGAGACCGATCAGGAAGTGGACGGTTCGGCGGAAGTGCAGGTCACCGAACTGCGTCGAGAGTCCGTAGGACTGGGGCATCATGAACCCGGCCGCGAACAGCGTCCCCGTGGCGCTGGTAAACCCGGAGTTCGACCAGCGAGATTCCGAGGGCGGCCGAAGCGATGATCGCGATATACAGGTTCGATAGCGGGGTGAGATAGACCAGTGCCGCACCCGCGAGCGCGTAGTTGGCGACGCTCCAGAACTGCATGATAAACGAGATGCCGATCGAGAACGCTTTGGCTGCCGTCTCGCCGACGACATCCGTAATGTAGGTCATCAGTGGCTGGTCGGCAGCGGCCAGCCGGGCCGACATCTCGTGCATGGCCAGCCCGACGCCGAGTCCGAGCGGTAATACCCACAGTAATCCGAACCCGAACAGAATACCCGCTTCCGTGAGAATGTAGACGGACCCAGCACCGAAGATGTTCGCTGCGAACAACAGGCCAAGTCCGTACTGGTGAATTGTCTCCTTCGCTTTACTGACCGGGAGATCGACCGCAGTTCTGGTCTCTTCCATGTTTCGTGACTCACCGGAAAAGCGTGGACTGATCCAGCTGACCCCGTCTCTAGGACATCGGATCGACGTGACGACGCCGCGTCTCGAGAGAGCCAGCGAATCGACCCGTAACCGTGTCGTACAGTTTCGTGTAGTAGACAAGACGGGACTCGCTCGGTTGAGAGATGAGCTTGATATGTCATATGTCACCTTGAGCGAGGGCTGCGACTGGCTCTCGACTGGGGGAAGCTGTAACGGAGAGTCGGTCGCGTCGACTCGTCCCAGAGACGTTTCTCGAGAACGGCGATCCGGTCGCCTGTCGTCTCGCCCCGGCCTCGCCGCCCCGCCCTGGCGGTCGGCGGGACAGCAGTCCGTATAATACGCGATCCGACAGTTCGGTGCTCAGAAACCGACGACAGGACTCAAGTCCACGTGATCCGACAGTATATTCGCACCTCGCATGCCAGCACGCGTTCTCGTTCCCTTCGACGACTCCGAGTCCGCACGCGATGCCCTTGAGTACGCCATCGACCTCTTTCCCGACGGTGAGTTCGTGGTGTTGACGGTTGCCGACACGTCGACGCTGCCGTTTATCCCGAACAGCGCGACCGACGACGACGAAGCGGTCCAGGAGGCCCTCGATGACCTCTTCGGCGATATCGATCAGCGCCTCTCGATCCCAGAGACGGTCGCCGAGGAACGCGACGTCCCGATCGAGACCCGAACGCGGATCGGCTCGCCGGCCCAGGAGATCATCGAGTTTGCCGACGCTGAGTCGATCGATCACGTCGTCATGGGGAGTCGCGGCCGCTCGGGTGTCAAACGTATCCTGCTCGGCAGCGTCGCCGAAGTCGTCGTCAGACACTCCTCGGTCCCAGTGACGGTGGTTCACTGATCCGGTCGGCCCTCGAGTAGCGCCTCGAGCCGACACTGGTTCGACCAGGCTTGCATGGACGGGCAGCAGTCTCTTCGACGCGTGTTTCGTATCGCTACTCGAGAGACATGGGCGAACACGATCCGGACGCGAAACACGATGCCCGTGGAGGCACCGACGCAATCGATCGCGACCGGGTCGCGTACGAGCCGAACCCGGGGAAGCACGGACGGTGGCTCGCGGCGGCGATCGGGCTACTGGGCGCCTGGCTGGTCGTCCAGGCGATCGCTTTCGACCTCGCCGCGAGCCAGTTCTGGAACGCCGTTCTCGTCGGCGTCCTGGCGTTCGGTTTCGGTGCCTATAGTGCCGCCAAAACACGCGACCGTCGGCGAAGTGCGGACGCTCGCGCGACGGCGACGTTCGATCGGCGCGGTCACTGATACGGTCTGCCGTCTCTGAGATACCTTCGATAGATAACTACATCGTCCGATTACTCCCCGCTCGTTCGTTGAAAGGGGAGAATACACCACAATCCACTTACCGCGGGTACTGGTACCGTTGCTCGAATGCTCCCAGTCGTCGCACTCGCGTTCGCGATCGTCGTCGTAGTCGTCGCCCTCGAAGTGATCTCGTACCAGTCGGTCAAGCGGATCCCGGCGGTTGCCACCGAGGAGTTCCCGGAAATCGATCGGGACCTGCTCGAGAAGTTCAGTAGCTTCGACCCGGAACTGGGGTGGTGTCCACAGCCGAACCGAGAGAAACAGAAAGACACCGGCGACCACCTCCCCGGCGAGGAGGTCCGAACGGTCGTCACCTACTCGACGGACGAGTACGGGAGTCGGGTCTGTCCGGCGAAAGACCGCGAGGAGAGTGCGGACGTCACCGTCTCGACCTACGGTGACTCCTACTGTTTCTGTCGTGAGGTCAACGACGACGAGACGTTCCAACACTACATGGCCCAGGAACTCGACACCCACGTCGCCAACTACGGCGGCGGCAACTACGGGCTCGATCAGGCACTGATGCGGCTGAAACGCCAGTACCCCGAGGAGGAGACCGACTACGTTTTCATGGTCGTCACCGCCTCCTCGATCGCCCGCATCCTCTCGGTCTGGAAACACTACCAGGAGTTCGGCAACATCCTGGCGGTCAAGCCTCGGTACGTCCTCGAGGACGGCGAGTTACGGCGGATCGACAGCCCCGTCGACGAAAAGGAGGAGCTACTCGACCTCGAGTCGAAGGCCGACTACCTCCGGGAGTACGACTTCCACTACGAGCACTGGTTCAAGCCCCACTACGCGTCGTTCCCGTATACGACCGATCTCCTCGACGATCCGGAGTATCTGCGATACGCTGCGATCACGGGCTGTAAGGAACTCGAGCGACGGACCGGGCGGTCGATTCCGGGGACCGATTTCGACACGGCCCAGACCCAATCAGCCCTGCGGATGGAACAGCCCCGTGTGCGCTATCACGAGCGCCTGTTCGAGACCCACGAGGTGCTGTTCGACGCGCTCATCGAGGAGTTCGTCGACTACGCGGACGAACAGAACTTTACGCCCGTCTTCGTGATGGTCCAGCAGCTCCGGTACGCGAAGTACGAGGCCGAACACGGCCCATTTACGGCGACCTGGTCGATCGGCTCGACGAGAAATACGACGCCCTCGAGACGGTCGACATGGCTCGCCACCTCGATCCCGACGACGGTGTCGAGTCGCTGTACGTCGAACGCGGCGAGGGTGGCCACTACAGTCCGGAGACGAACCAGGAGATCGCGTCGGTGCTGTCGGATATCGTCACGGAGAACTGATCACGTCTGCGGTCGGCATCGTCGACGCCGTACGCGAGCAACTCGCGTGTTGGTCAACGCGCTGTCGGGCAACTTTCGTCTCGAGGCGGTCGACCGAGTACGCACCGACTTTCAGTGGCAACTATAGACGACGGTCAGGGGGAGCCGTTTCCGGGAAAAACCCGCGTCAGTGACCGGGCCATCGTTGACGGGACTCGGCCCTGTAGGCCTGGAAAATGCGACCGCTGTACCTGGCCGCCGGGATCGTCGTGCTCGTCGCCGTCGTCGTCGACATCCTCTGGACGACGCTGTGGGTCGACGGTGGTTCCGGACCGCTCTCGAGTCGACTGACGACCCTCACCTGGCGTACGCTGCGGAAAGCGAGCGACGATCATCCGCGTGTGCTGAGTCTCGCCGGACCGCTCATTCTCGCGTTGACCCTCGCGATGTGGATCGCGCTGTTGTGGCTCGGCTGGACGCTGCTGTTCGCCGGCGACGAGACAGCGCTCGTCAGTCCCCACACCGGCGAGCCGGCCGACTGGTCGGGACGGTTCTACTACGTCGCGTACACGATGTTCACCAACGGAAACGGCGACTACTCACCGACGACGGGTGGGTGGGAGATCGCCAGCGCCCTGACGACGGCGACGGGGATGGCCTTCGTTACCCTGGGCGTCTCCTACATCCTCACTGTTCTCGGCGCCGTCTCAGAGAAACGGTCCTTCGCCAGCGACGTCACCGGTCTGGGCGAGCGCAGCGAGGCGTTCGTCCGCGCGGGCTGGAACGGAACCGACGAGGAGTTTCGCGGCCTCGATCTCCCGATGAACTCGCTTGCCGACCAGCTCTCCTTGCTGGCCGACCAGCACAAGGCCTACCCCATCCTCCACTACTACCACAGCGAACAGGCGTCGCGAGCCTCGGCGATGGCCGTACCGATCTTCGACGAGGCACTGACGATCTTCCGCCACGGCGTTCCCGAAGACGCCCAACCTAACCCTGCACACGTCGAAAACGCCCGCTCGAGCGTCGACAGCTATCTCGACACGCTCGGGACGTCGTTCATCGATCCGGCCGACGAAGTGCCACCGGCTCCCGAACTCGACCGCCTCCGCGAGGACGGGATTCCGACCGTCGAGGACGAGGCCTTTGCCGATGTCGTCGCGACACGTTCCGAACGGCGACGAAAGCTGCTCGGAATCGCGCGGGGCGATGCGTGGCACTGGCCACCGCTCGAGGAAGACGAGTAATACCGACCGTCGTCCGTCGCTGCCGGCGAGTCTCCGACTCTGTTGTGAACTCGCAAGATCATCGCGACAAGGGACCGTACGAACGACGGTCCGGCGTGCGGTCGTAACCACCGACGTTACCGATTCACTTTCACTCCGGTAACGCACACCTTTTAGCCCCGCCGTTAGTATGGGGGGACAATGACGTCGTTTCAGTCGACACTCGGTGACGAGCCGGGGATCGCCGAGGAGCTGGCCGAAAACCAGCAGGCGATCTCGATCGCCGAGTTCTTCGAGAAGAACAAGCATATGCTTGGCTTCGACAGCGGCGCTCGAGGCCTCGTCACGGCCGTCAAGGAGGCCGTGGACAACGCCTTAGACGCCGCCGAAGAAGCCGGAATCGCACCGGATATCTATGTCGAAATCGAGGAAGCCGGCGACTACTACCGGCTGATCGTCGAGGACAACGGCCCCGGGATCACGAAGGAATCGCTGCCGAAAGTCTTCGGGAAGCTCCTCTATGGATCGCGGTTTCACGCCCGCGAACAGTCCCTTACCCCTGAGCAGCGGCTCCTCATCCGTAGAAACGGAAACATCGAATTTATTCCGATCGGTGTCCTCTGTGATGCGTATCTTCCCGACGAGGGCGCGGGAACGGCCCCGATAGCCGGCGATATCGAGGTCCCATCGTTCAACCGCGAGACCCACGAGATGACGTGGGAACCTGTGACTCACGCGATACGCCACGAGACCAACGAGAAAACGTACCAAATAACGACTCAGAAGGGGCGAACCGTCGAAGTCACCGGTAATCACAGCGTTTTCAGCGTGACAAAAGACGGGGAGACGAAAGAAGTCAAAGCCGGTGAGCTCGAGTCCGGTGACGTTCTTTTGACACCGCGCCGGCTTCCGTCTCCCGACGAGACGATCGAGGAGGTAAACGTTCTCGAACACCTCTCTGCAGAGCAGTTCGAAGACCGTCGCGTCTACGTATACGGATTCGATACCGAGACGCTCGAAGAACTGCGAACAGGGGAGACGATCCGAAAGAAACCATCGGAAGAGAGTAATCGAGAGCGATACTACTACCGATACGACGGCGTCGATATTCTCCGTGATAGTCTCGAGCAAAATTACCTCGAAAAGGGGTATCTCCCGGCCGAACTAGTACTCAAGCTCGGATGGGAAGAAAAGGCTGCTAACTGTATCTTCAAGACCTATCAGGTCGGCGGGAAGGAGACCACGATGCCCGTGACGCTCCCGATCGACGATTCGTTCGTCGAACTGGTGGCCCACTACATCTCGGAGGGTCACGTCGGCCCGCGACAGGTCGGGTTTACGTTCGGCTCTCAGGAGTCCGAACTGATCGAATCGACCGAGCAGGCTGTTCAGACTATTACCGGATCGACGACGACGGTCGAGCGCGAGCGAAATTCGACCCGCGTCAAGGCTTTCGCCTCGCCGTTAGCGATGTTTCTCGAATCGGCCTGTGGTTGTTCTGCCGACGAAAAGCGAATTCCTGAGTTCGTCTTTCAGGCACCGCCCGAGCAGCGCCAGCGATTTATCGCTGCGCTGTACCAGGGAGATGGGTCCGATTCACACCCATCAAACGAACTCTCGCATACGACGACAAGTGAGACGCTCGCACGCCAGCTATCTGTGCTCTGGAACATGCACGGGGTGTTAGCGAGCACGGAGACCGTCTCGGATTCGTCCGGCTACGCTGACGATCCAGCGACGACATACCGGACGAAAGTCTACGGAGAAGATGCATCCCTTTCGGACGTCTTCTCGACGAGCCAGGAGACCGGCAAACAAGGGTACAAGCGCATTCCGACGTCGCTCCTTGAGGATGTCCGGGTAGGCCACGTCGAAAATAAGACAGTTCCGGACACGATCCCCGGCCTACTGATGGGTGCTGGTGTCGGTTCTAGTATCGAACACGCTGAAGTATATCAATCGCTTATCGAGGCAGCGCTCGACGGAGACCACGTCGAGAAACCCCGATACGTCCATACTCTCAAGGAGAAAGAGTTACTCGATGACGATCACCGACCGACCGAGCGACTCGAGGAACTCTGGGAGACGATTCAAAACCTTCATGGGCTTACTGACACCGATATGTGTTTGCTCCCGGTAACGGACGTCGAAGCGACTGATCCGCCCGAGTATGTCTACGACATTTCCGTACCCGGTGCGACCGGCACTGACGAGAATTTCGTCGTCGCAAATCAGGGTGCGTTGAGCGTCAAAAACAGCCGCGGCCAGCAGGGGATCGGGATCTCCGCTGCGGTGCTTTACTCGCAGCTGACCAGCGGGAAACCCGCCAAGATCACGAGCCGTCCACAGGGCGCAAGCGAAGCCCAGTATTTCGAACTCATCGTCGACACCGACAGCAACGAACCCGAGATCAGCGTCGAGGAGTCGACCTCCTGGGACCGCCCCCACGGGACGCGCATCGAACTCGAGATGGAGGCGAACATGCGCGCCCGCCAGCAGCTACACGACTACATCAAGCACACGGCGGTCGTCAACCCCCACGCGCGTCTCGAGTTGCGCGAGCCACAGGCCCACTTCAAGTTCGAGCGTGCGACCGACCAGCTCCCCGAGGAGACCGAAGAGATCCGGCCCCACCCCCACGGTGTCGAACTGGGGACCGTCATGAAGATGCTGACGGCGACGGACTCCCAGACCGTCTCGGGCTTCCTCCAGGAGGAGTTTACCCGCGTCGGCAAGAAGACCGCCGAGTCGATCATCGACGAGTTCCGGGACCGCTACTACGGCCGCGAGATGCGCTGGCGGCCACCCGCAGCGCACGAAGACGTCGACCTCCACGCCGCAGTCTCCGACGCCACGGCGAACAAGGGCGCAGACGCGACGGCCGCCTTCGCCGACGCCATCGCCGAGGCGGTCGCGGACCGTGACCGCATCGCCCACCACGAACTCCTCGAGATCGTCGACACGGCCGCCGAGGGAGTCGAAAGCGACTACGGGACCACGTTCGGGGAGACAGTCCGCGAGAACGCCGTCGACGCCGTCTGGCTCGAGTTGATCGACGCGCGCGAGGAGACCGGAGCCAAAGCGGACGCCGACGAGGCCACCGAGTCGCGACTCGTCGCGGACCTCTATGACCTCGCCGACGAAGCGACGAGCACCCGGAAGGACGACGAGGTGGTCCACGCCTTCGCCGAGCGGCTGGCGGCCACGTTCGCGGACGAACTCGAGGCCGACGGTACAGACGAGGGGAACGTCCGCCACCGGCTCACCCGCGATCGGCTCCGAGCCCACGTCGATCGGGCCGCGGACTTAACCGAGGAGTACGACGACGTCTCCTTCGGCGACACCGCCCGCGAGAACGTCGTCGACGCCGTCTGGGACGTGATGGCGACCGTCCCCGACGATCCGCCACTGGTTCGCGAACTCGAGGGCGACCGTGACGCCACCAGCGACCTCGTCGACGGGATGCGTGCGACCGACATCATGGCACCGCCGACGCGGTGTCTCGCACCGATCTCCGAGGACCTGATCACGGCCGGCCTCGAGAAGGAGTTCGACGCCGACTTCTATGCCTCCGCGACTCGAGACGCCGAGGTCCACGGCGGCGACCCCTTCATCGTCGAGGCCGGCATCGCCTACGGCGGCGACCTCGAAAGCGAGGGCAGCGTCGACGTCATGCGATTTGCCAACCGCGTGCCGCTGGTCTACCAGCGCGGCGCGTGTGCGACGACCGACGTAGTCAAAGATATCGGCTGGCGCAACTACGGGCTCAATCAGCCTGGCGGCTCCGGGCTGCCGAAGGGGCCGGCGGTCATCATGGTCCACGTCGCGTCGACGAACGTCCCCTTCACCAGCGAGTCGAAAGACGCCGTCGCGAACGTCCCCGAGATGGAAGACGAGATCGAACTCGCGATCCGGGAGGCCGCCCGCGAACTCAAAAGCTACATCAACAAGCGCCAGTCGATGCAACAGCGCCGGAAGAAACAGAACGTCCTCGGGACGATCCTCCCCGAGATGGCCTCGAAGGTCGCCGAAGTCACGGGCCGTGAGGAACCCGACATCGACGACGCGATCGCCCGCATCATGAACAACGTGCTCGTCGAGCGCGGCATCGAGGCAAACGGCGACAGCCAGGCCGTCTCGATCACCGTCGAGAACAACTCCGGAACCAACGAAGCACTCGAGATCACCGACATCGTCACCGCCGAGCCGACGAGCCTCCCCGACGACGCGACCGTCGTCGAGATGGACGGCGAGTGGTTCGTCAAGTGGGAGCCCGAGGTGAAAAGCGACGACGAGGCGACGCTTGAGTACGAGGTGACCGCCGACGCCGAGTTCGATCTCGACGTGAAGGGTATCGAAAGCGAGAAACTCACCGTTACAGATCAATGAGCGCAGACAACGACCAACAGGCACGAGAGCAGCTGATCGATCTCGCGGCACAGTTCTACGACCAGTTCGAACTGGGCGAGATCCCCCACATGTCCGTCCCCACACGGACGAAAAACAACATCGAGTACGACGAGGAAGAGGAGGTCTGGGTCTACGGCGACCGCGAGTCGACCCGGTCGGCCAACTCCGTCCGCGGTGCCCGGAAGCTCCTGAAGGCCGTCTACACCATCGAGTTCCTCGCCGAACAGCTCGAGGAGGATCGCTCGTCGACCCTGCGTGAACTCTACTACCTCTCGGAGAGCTGGGACAACGAAGAGGCCCAGTTCTCGAGCCAGGACGAGTCCAACAGCCTGGTCGAGGACTTAGAGATCGTTTCAGGGGTTACCCGCGAGGACTTCCACATGCGCCCCGAGGAGTCGGGCGCGACGATCATGGGGCCGCTGCATCTGCGCGAGCAGACCCGACGCGGCGAACGGGAGATCCACTGCCAGAAGGACGTCGGCGAAGGCGGCTACCAGATCCCGAACAATCCCGATACGATCGAGTTCTTGGATTGTGATGCCGACTTCATCCTCGCCGTCGAGACCGGTGGTATGCGGGACCGACTCGTCGAGAACGGCTTCGACGAGGCGTACAACGCCCTGATCGTCCACCTGAAGGGCCAGCCCGCCCGCGCGACCCGTCGGATCACCAAGCGGCTCCACGACGAACTCGACCTCCCTGTCACGGTCTTTACGGACGGTGACCCGTGGTCGTACCGTATCTACGGCTCCGTCGCCTACGGCTCGATCAAGTCCGCCCACCTCTCGGAGTATCTGGCCACGCCGGAGGCGAAGTTCATCGGTATCCAGCCCGCCGACATCGTGGAGTACGATCTGCCGACCGACCCGCTTTCGGACTCCGACGTCAACGCCTTGGAGAGCGAACTCGAGGATCCACGCTTCCAGACCGACTACTGGGAGGAACAGATCGAGTTACAACTCGAGATCGAGAAGAAGTCCGAACAGCAGTCGCTGGCCTCTCACGGGTTGGATTTCGTGACGGATACGTATCTACCGGAACGGCTCAGTGAGATGGGCGTTCTATAGCGGCTATCGAGCCGGCGTTCCGGTAAATGAGCTATACTGTCGGACAGCAGTCAGTGAGACGTCGGTCGCGAACTCGCGGCCGTCACCCGTGGGACGGCCGCAGTCCCGCGACCGATCGTCGAATAGTGCTGTCCAACAGTATAAACGGTACGCGAACCCCGTATCGTCGACCCCGCTTCTCTCGAGGCACTGTGGCCGTCCGAGAGGCGTGCCTGTATACCAAGCGACAACGTTTATACTCGAGATGGGTGTGGGTGATGCTCATGAGTGACAGGCCGACCTGCACCGGAGACGATACGTCGGACGGATCGCCCACGACAGTCACCGTTCCAAGCGACATGCCGACGGCCGATCGGCGCCAGTTGTTGGCCGCGATCGGTGGCGCCGGTGCCGTCGCAGTCGCGGGCTGTATGGGCGAGAACGACGACACGGACGAGGACGTCGACGTCTACGAGATCGAGTTCCCCGAAGAAGACGAGACGGTCGAGGTCGCATCCGACGAGGACATCCTCCAGCCGGCACTCGACGCCGGCGTCGAAATTCCGTACGCCTGTGAGGTCGGTACCTGTGGAGACTGTACCGCAAGATACGACGGCGATGCCACCGACGTCGTCACCCACGACGGTAACGAGTACCTCGAGGACGACCAGATCGAGGACGGCTGGGTGCTGACCTGCGTCGCCTTCCCCGAAGAGGACTTCGAACTCGAGATCGCACATCCCGACGACGAGTGATACGGATTGCTGTCGTCACTGCCCGACGATCACCCCCCGTGCTGACGATCGGCGGGACAGCAGTCCGTCTCGGTCGACGTCGTCGCCGAGTCCATCGCACGGTCGACGTGACGACCACCGCTACTTTTTCGTCGCTGGCATTTGCTCCGGATCGACGGTGCGGCGACTGAACGGTAACGTCGCCTGGAGTCTGGTCACCGATTCCCAGTCGTTCAACCGCGCTGCGATACCGGGGACGAGGACGGCGCCGCTCATGACGAGGGCGTAGGCGCCGACGTCGACGATCCAATGGAAATCCCACCCGACAGTGATCGCTCTGAGCACCGCCAACATCGGCAACAAACAGACGGCGAAGACGAACAGCGACGCCCCGTATGGCTGCCACGATTTCCGACTCGCGTACGGCCAGACGACGGTCGCACCGATCGCGGCGCCGGTCGTGATCGTCGTGTAGTGTGTCGAACCGAACGCAAAGGAGACGACGGCGACGGCGCCGGCCAGGGCGAACAGCGGCGTCGGCTCGGGCCGAAAACGGACGACGAGGGCGACGATACCGAGCCCCAAGACGACGCCGACGAGGACGTCACCGACGAAATGAGCGCCCACGACGACTCGAGAGAGTGCGACGAGGACGATGATCGTCCCGGCGATCGCGTATCGGAGCCGTTTCGTTCCTAGCTCGCCGAAGGCGGCGATCGCGCCGTAGACGGCTGCGGCACCGAGGGCGTGTGCGCTGGGGAAGCTGTAGGGGCTGTACACGCCGTAGCCGAAGGCGACGTCCGGGCGTGGGGCGTCGACGATCCCTTTCAGACCAGCGGAGAGAGCGAGTGCTAGCAGTCCGATGGCGAGTACGAGCGCTCGCGTCCGCCGTCGTGACGGCGCGCCGAACCAGTACATCGCCGCCATGAGTCCGACGAGCACCGCGCCATCGCCGAGGTGTGTGACGAGCTCGAAGAACGCGACGGCAGGCTCAGGGAGTGCTCCGCGGATCGCCTCGTTGGTCCCCTCGTCGAACAGCAGTCCCTCGAGCGTCGTTCGGACCATCGGTCGTTCTTTCGACGCGAGCGACCACAAAACCCCCGTGCGATCTGCTGTCATCACGTCACGCCGACCGCCGGAACAGCGGTACAGCAGTCCGTATCAGTCACTCGTGACCGATCACGTCGACTCGCGTTCCGTTTCCGGCTCCGTCTCGAGCGATCGATACGATGCGTCGTCGGTTCCGACGTCCTCGATCCCGACGTCCTCGATCTCCCCACGTTTGTGGGCCGGCGAGTCCGTCCCGTTCGCACACTGCCGACAGTAGTAATTGCGTCCCTCCGAGGCCGAAAGCGGAACGCCGAGGAGGCAAAACTCCTTTCGGTAGGTACGCTCGAGTCCGTGGCCGACAGTGTCGGAACAGACGGCACACGATCGGTCGTAGGCGACGACGGCTCGCTCGTCGACCGAGCGAACGCGGCCGTTTGCCGTGATCGGCCGGCGGTTCTCGAGACGCCGTCGAACCGATGGGAGAGAGACAGTCCCAAGCGCGGCGAAGCCGACGGCGAGCGCGACGAGGAGGACGCTCACCACGGGCAATCCGACCTGGACCGCGATCGCTGCGACGGCGACGGCCGCCAGCCACCAGACGGCTGCGGTGATGCGACCGAGGAGCGTCGACCGCGAGGCGTCGGCCTCGTCACGCCCGTCGTCGGTGTGGGCTGCGCGTAACACGATCCGCTCGGGATCCCCGACGTACCGGTAGGCTCCCCAGAGAGCGTTCCCGATCCCCATCGTAAACCAGACCGTCACCAGTGCGACCAGGACGTGTTCGTCGACGCTGCCGAACGAGCGACGCACCATGACGGCGTGGTCGCCGAAATCGTGTTCGAGCTCCCACCCCTCCTGAGAGGCCTTTGCGATCCGATATTCGAGAACGTCGCGGTCGGTCACCCCGTCTCCCGTCGGCTCGCCTCGACTCGAGTCGGCGACTGCCTGCTCTCGCGTCGACCCGACCCCGCCAGTGGTATCGGTGCCGGCTGGCGCGCCGCAGTTCGGGCAGTAGTTCATCGACGGCTCGAGGCCGGTCCCACAGTTCGAACAGTACAGTGGCGATCCGCCGTTCCGGCTCGAGCGACGATCCCCGACCATAGGTGAGGTTCGGTGGCATCGACACTAACCCTTTGGTCCGGTTAGACGTTCTAGATCTTCCGTCTCCGGTCGAACGTCACCGAACTGGAGACCGATCGGTCCGGCTATCGGGGCTCGTCGAGGACGACCGGTACGCCGCGGTTGGCGACGTCGACGACGAACGCGTCCGCGTCGGCGTCGATCGCCTCGAAAGTGTCGTAGTGGACTGGGAGCACGAGGTCCGGTTCGAGGCGCTCGGCCAGGGCGGCGGCTTCGTGACGGTCCATCGTGAACGTCCCGCCGATCGGCGGCAAAAAGAGATCGACACGCATGTCGTCGTGGAACGGAAGCGCGTCGGTATCGCCGGGCCAGAACGCCGTGACACCGTCGACGGTGACGCCAAACCCACAGCCACGCCCCTCGGGGTGGTGTGGGGTTCCGTGTTCGTCGACGTGTGGTCCGTCGGGGTCGTTGTACGCCGGTGTGGTGAACAGATCCAGTGGCCCGAGGACGAACGACTCGTCGGCGCGGACGCGTTCGACCTCGTAGGGCAGGTCTTCGGGGGCTTCGTCGACGCGGTCGATCTCGCTGGCGTCGATCGACTCGTGGACGACGACGATCGCGTCCTCGTGGGCCACCCGCTGGATCGAGTCGGGATCGTAGTGGTGGTCGTGGCTGACGAGAATCAGGTCACCGTCCCCGGGGCTGTCCTCGAGGACGTCGTACGCCTCCGGGCCGGGGTCTATGTAGATCACCGCGCCGGTCTGGCCTTCCAGACGGATCGTCGCGAGGCCGAACCAGTCGACGGTCACCGCACCGAATCGAACGGTCATAGGTCCGGCTTCGCTCGAGTCACTCGAAAAAGGTTCGGAACGGGTCGAAACGAGGATATTCGAAGAGGCCAGTCAGCCCGGCGGCCGAGCGCTGGAAACGAGTTCCAGCAATCCGTCTCAGGGCAGTCGAACGGTGTGCTCGAGCGTGCCGACGCCCTCGACTTCGATCTCGACCTCGTCGCCGTCGGAGAGCGGCCCGACTCCCTCGGGTGTGCCGGTCGCGATCACGTCGCCGGGCTCTAAGGTCATGTAGGTCGTGATCTCGGCGATCAGCTCCGGAATCGGGAAGATGAGCTGTTCGCGGGACCCGTCCTGTTTGAGTTCGCCGTTGACCCGCGACTGGACGCGTGCGTCTTCAGGTACCTCGTCGGGCGTGGCCAGCACCGGCCCCATCGGTGCGGCGCCGTCGAAGGCCTTCCCGCGGACCCAGTTGCGTTCGTCTCGCTGATCCTCGCGGTTCGAGACGTCGTTGAGGCAGGTAAAGCCCTCGACGACGTCCATCGCGTCGGAGACGGGGACGTGCCGACACTGCTCGCCGATGACGACGGCGAGTTCCGCCTCGTAGTCGATTCGTTCCTTGCCGGCAGGCGCCGTGACGGTATCGCCGTGGCTCGCGACCGTGTTCGGCCCCTTCAGGAACAGCATCGGTCGATCGGGAAGATCCGATCCCATCTCGTCGGCGTGGTCGGCGTAGTTACGACCGATACAGACGATCTTCGACGGTTCACACGGCGGAAGGACGTCGATCTCGTCGTCCTCGAGGGCGTAACTCTCCGTTCCGAAGTGGACGTCACCGTTCTCGTACTCACCGCGTCGGACAGCACCGGCCGGATCGCGGAATCGAACGTATTTCATGAGCGACCGGTCGTCCTGCGGGGTAAAAAACGTTGAGAAGTCCGTGTGACGGCGTCCCGTTCGGCCCTCGAGTTGTATTTCAGCCATAATGTAAACAAAATACTAAATGTTGTTGTGACCTCGTGGAGTGAGAAACGGGTGTTCGTTACGGGACGACCGAACGTTCCCGTTTCGTCACCAGAACGAGCTATGGAGAAACCGTTTAAGGTTAATTTACACGCTATTAGAAACGAGCCGTAGTTATATGTGTGGATAACAGCAAACGAATGGCCATGGGTAACAGTGACAATCACGGTCGGGGTGGCCTGGGTCGCCGGTCGGTGCTTTCGGCGGCCGGCGGCGTCGTCGGGCTCGGTGTCGCCGGCTGTATCGGACGTGCTACCAGTTCGGTGCAGGTACTGGCTGCTGGGAGTCTCGCTCACACGTTCGAAGATCACATCGGGCCGGCGTTCGAAGCGGAGACGGACATCGAGGTTCGCGGGGAGTACTATGGGGCCAACGCGGTGATGCGGATGGTCGAAGACCGAACCAAACACCCCGACGTCATCGTGAGCGCCGACGCGACGCTCCTTCGTGACCGATTGTACGACGAGTTCGCGACCTGGGACGTCGAGTTCGCGACCAACAGCGTCGGCATCGGATACGACGACGAAACCGAGTTCGGGCAGCGACTCGAGGACGGCGAGCCGTGGTACGAGGTCGCGCTGGACGCCGACGAGGGCGACCTCTCGATCGGTGATCCGGACCTCGATCCGCTGGGCTATCGCGCCGTCCAGGCCTTCGAACTCGCCGAACGAGAGTACGACCTCGAGGGGTTTCGGGACGAGCTGATGACGGTCGCATACGAGGAGCCGGACGAGCCCCAGATGATGGCGGGCGTCGAAAGTGGCTCGCGAGCGGCGGCGGTCGTCTATCACAATATGGCGGTCGATCACGGGATGCCCTTCCTCGAGTTCCCCGAGGCGTACAACTTCGCGAATCCGGAGCTGGCCGACCACTACGCGACGGTCGCGTTCACGACGGACGAAGAGGAGTACACGGCGGAGGGACGTCCCGTTCTATACAACGCGACGGTAAACGAGGCGGCCGACGCTCCCGACGGTGGCCGCCGACTCGTCCAGTTTCTCGTCGACAACCCCGACCTGCTCGTCGACGCAGGGTTGCGCGTCGCGGACGGCCTCCCGCGTGGGGAAGGAACACTCCCAGCGGAGATCGACGTATGAGTCTCGATCGTTCGACACGGTTGCGAACCTCGAGCCGGGCTCCGGAGCTGTTGCTCCCGGCATTACTGGGCGGACTCATCCTCGTGTATTTCGCGCTCCCGTTCGTCGCGTTTCTCTCGCGGACGGGAACGGCGAACGTCGTCGCTGGACTGTCCACACCGGCGGCCCAGGGAGCGATCCGTAACTCCTTGCTCACCGCGCCGATATCGACCGCGATCGCGACGGTTCTGGGAGTGCCACTCGCGTACGTTCTCGCTCGAACCTCGTTTCCCGGGAAACGCCTCGTGGAGGCCCTGGTGATCCTTCCGCTCATCATCCCACCCGTCGTCGGTGGCGCGATGCTCATCACGGCCGTCGGGCGGTTTACCCCGATCGGCTCCGCCGCAACCGCTGCGGGGGTCCCGCTTACCGACAGCCTCATCGGCGTGATCCTCGCTCAAACGTTCGTCGCTGCACCGTTCGTCGTTATCACCGCTCGAGCGGGCTTTGGCGCCGTCGACGAACGGTTAGAGCAGGCCTCGCGCTCGCTTGGCTACGGACCGCTCGCGACGTTTTGGAACGTCTCGTTGCCGTTAGCTCGCGGCGCGATCCTCGCGGGTATCGTCCTGACGTTCGCTCGAGCGATCGGGGAGTTCGGCGCGACGATGATGGTCGCGTACAACCCACGAACGATGCCCACACGCATCTGGGTCGACTTCATCGCCGGCGGGATCGACGCGATCGTCCCGCTCGCGCTCGCGTTGCTCGTGATTACGCTCGTCGTGCTCTCGGCCGTCCAACGGTTCGGACGCGTTCCAACGGTGATCGACGAATGACACTCGAACTCGACTCGCTCACTCATCGATACGGCGACGAACTGGCGGTCGACGACGTCTCGTTCGGGATCGAATCGGGCGAACTGGTCGCGTTGCTCGGACCGAGTGGCTGTGGTAAGACGACGATCGTTCAGGCGATCACCGGCCACGTGCGCCCGACCTCGGGACGGGTCCGCCTCCGCGGAACGGACGTCACCGACACGCCGCCCGAATCCCGCGAGGTCGGGATCGTCTTCCAGCGATCGACGCTGTTCCCGCATATGACTGTCGGCGAAAACGTCGCGTACGGCCTCGCTGCGCGCGATATCGAACCCGAACGCAGGGAGCAACTCGTCGACGAGTACCTCGAGTTGGTCGATCTCGACGATCAGCGGACGGCGCTTCCCGAGGCGCTAAGCGGCGGGCAACGGCGCCGCGTCGAACTCGCTCGAGCGATCGCGCCACAGCCGGACGTGTTGGTCCTCGACGAGCCGCTGTCGGCGCTCGATCGAGCGTTGCGCGAGCGGTTGCGCGACGAGATCGCCCGCATTCAGCGTGAAACCGGCGTCACGACGCTGTTCGTCACCCACGACCAGGAGGAGGCGATGGCGCTTGCCGATCGCCTCGTCGTGATGAACGACGGCGACGTGTCGGGAATCGGTGCGCCGCGGACGCTCTATGAATCTCCGCCGACGCCGTTCGTGGCGTCGTTTCTCGGTCGATCGAACACGTTCTCGGCGACGCTTACGGCTCGACAGCCGATGACGGTCGCACTCGGTGACCACGAGATCGTGATAGACGGCACGGAGACTGACCGTCCGACGGGGAGCGACGTGACGTGTCACCTCCGTCCGGACGCGCTCTCGATTCGGCCGTCTGGGAGCGATCGAGCGCTTTCACTGCCGGGTGAAGTGACACGGATCGCGGATCTCGGACGGCGCTACGACGTCACCGTCCGCGTCGAACCTGGTGTCGAACTCGTCGTCGAACGGACAGCAGCTCCGCCGACGATCGGGGAATCGGTCACAGTCGAACTCCCTTCACATGCGCTGTCGATCTTCAGTGGTGAGGAAAACGAGCGTCTCACCGAAAGGGCCGCGCCCGAAGCGCGATCGCAATTCGACGACCCACGACCCCAGTCGTGACGCCGCCTGTCGACGTCTGTGGCAGACGGACGTTCCGTCTGGGATTTGAACATCGCCGAGACGTTCCGGGTCGCTCGCTACGCTCGCTTCCCGGGCTGTGACTCGTCTCTTTCAAATTCTAGAGCGTGCGCTCTCTACTTCGTTACTTCGTTCCTCAGAAGAGTGCTCCGTCTGGGATTTGAACCCAGGTCATCGGCTCGAAAGGCCGAAATGATTGGCCGGACTACACCAACGGAGCGGACACATCGTCCGTCGCACGTCGCCTCGTGCGTCGAACGCATTCAGTGATTGCTGGGGGCTAGTAAAAAACGTTCCGTTCCGAGGCCGCAGTGGTATGTCCTGACGTGGTATTTTCAGTCTTCATGACCAAAAACAGCTATCGCTCCGAGTGGGACGGATTACTCGAGCATGCACCGTCGTGCCCACTCGAGTCCGACGAACCGCCATCGGTCATACGGACTGCTGTCCCGAGTTCCCGCCGATCCCACGACTCGGCTGTAGCGTCACAGAAACAGAAAGACTGGAGACTCGAATCCGATCGACGACGCGGGCTACGCTCGCGTCTGCGAGTCGATTCGGATCCCTCTCGCGGCGGTCGCCTTGAACGACGCGGCGATCGACCGGCCGGGCTCGAGTCCGAGCCGACTCGAGCTAGATTCCGTGACGAGTGCCTGGATCGTGCTCGCATCAGCGAGCCGGACCGTCACTCTGGTGATGGCGTCGCCGACGTCGAGTCGCTCGATCGTGCCGGTAAACTGGTTTCGGAGGCTGGTGCCGTCGGCTCGAGGCGTCTCCTCGGGATCGGTCAGGACGACCGCGTCGGAGCGGACGGTCACCTGTACGTCGCTTGCGTCGCCGGGAACCAGCGCCAGGATCGGGCCGATCTCGGTCTCGACGGTCGCGAGTTCGCCCGTTCGGTCCGCGACAGTGCCCGTGAAGACGGACTCGGTGACCTGCGCGACGCCGTCGAGTTCGGCCTCGTGACGCTCGAACCGTCGGCGCAGTTCGTGGGCCGTCTCGGTCAGTTCGGTTCCACCGCCGCCGCTGCCGCCTCGTGTTCGGTCCGTGATCGGACCGACGGCCTCCTCGATCTCGACGATGCGGTTTTGCAACCGCGCGTACGATCGTCCGAGTTCGTCGGCCGCCTTGTGCATCGATCCGTACCGATCGATCGCATCGAGCATCTCGATGTCTCGCTGCTCTAGCGTCACGTCCCCAACGGAGAGTTTCGTGGTGTATTCCTTTTCGACTGTCATCTCAGTATATCAGTTCGCCGTCGATGAATTTTCGCGTCCGTTCGTCGTTCGGGTCGTCGAAGACGCGTTCGGTCGCGCCGAGTTCGATGATCTCGTTTCCGAGCAACACGCCGACCCGGTCGGCGATGCGTTCGGCCTGGTGCATGTCGTGGGTCGCGATGACGATACCGATATCGCGGTCTCGAGCCTCCATGACGGCGTCTTCGATCATCGCCGTGTTCCGGGGGTCGAGATCCGACGTCGGTTCGTCGAGCAAGAGCACCTCGGGATCGTACGCGAGCGCGCGGGCGAACGCAACCCGTTGTGCCTCGCCACCGGAGAGCGACGCAGCGTCCTGAGTTGCCTGTTCGCGAAGGCCGACGGTCTCGAGGGCCTCGAGTGCCTGGCCGGTTCCGTTCGATTTACCGACGAGATCCGCGACTTCGTGACGCAGCCGATCGGTCCAGGACTGTCGGACGCGGAGACCGTACTCGGCGTTGCGACGAACGCTCGCGTCGAAGAGACTCGCCTCCTGGAAGACCATCCCGACCCGTCGACGGTACTCGAGGCGTCGTTTCTCCGAGAGCTGCCAGATCGGCGTGTCGTCGTACGTTATCTCGCCGCCGTCCGGCGCATCGAACAGCGCGAGCAGCCGAAGCAGCGTCGACTTCCCGACGCCGGAGGGACCGATGATTGCGACGACTTCGCCCGGATCCACCGACAGCGAGACGCCGTCGAAGACCGTTTCGTCGCCGTATGCGTGGCGGACGTCGATCGCCTCGAGTGTCATCGGTACCCTCCGTCGTCGCTTCCCAGTCGAACGACGATCGCGTTGACGAGTAACACGAGGACGACGAGAACCGCACCGAGTAGCATCGCCGTCTCGAACCGTCCCTGTCGCGCCTCGAGCTGGATCGCGGTCGTGATCGTCCGTGTGACCGACGTCCCGTCGGAGCTGGCGATGTTCCCCCCGACGATGAGTACGGAACCGACCTCGCTGATCGCCCGTCCAAAGCCCGCGAGGACGGCAGTCGCGATCCCGTAGCGGGCCTCCTTGATCGTGACGAAGGCAACGTCGAGTTTCGTGCCGCCCATCGCGTACGCCGCGTCGCGGACGTTCTGTTCGACGCTGCTCACCGCAGCGAGACTCACGCCGGTGATCACCGGCGCTGCGAGGACGAACTGTGACATGATCATCGCTTCGGTCGTAAACACGAGGTCGAACGAGCCGAGCGGACCCTGGTTCGACACCGCAAAGAGAACCACGAGTCCGACGACGACGCTTGGAAATCCCATCCCGGTGTTGATGATCGACGTGACCAGGGTCTTCCCACGAAAGTCCTTGAAGCCGACAAAAAGCGCGATCGGCAGGCTAAACAGCGTGCTCAGCGCGACCGCGGTCAGGCTCACGTAGAGCGAGACGTAGATGATGCTCCGAATGTAGTTCCATTCGAAGGGAAAGTCGACGACCAGCGGCGTCAGCATATGCTGTTCGAGTGGCATGCTGTCGTATCTGCCTTTCGAGAGCGGGCTGGACGCGTCTCACCCGTCACTGTCGCTTTCCCACCCCTCGGGGACGTACTGCTGGAAGTTCGAGTCCTCCGACAGCGCTTCGGGGAAGAACAACTGTTCGTCGTTGGACCGGTACTCCTCGATGATCTCCTGACCCTCGAGGCTCGTAACGTAGCCGATGTACGCCATCGCGAGGTCGTAGTTGACGTTCTCGTGAACCGCGGGATTGACCGCGACGATCCCGTAGGGGTTTCTCAACAGCTCCGGGCCACCTTCGACCGGCCCTTCGACGTGAATCTCGAGATCGATCTCTTCGCGCATATCGAGGAACGTTCCGCGGTCGGCTAGCGTATAGGCCCCTTCCATGTTCGCCGTGTTCAGGGTCTCTCCCATCCCACCGCCGCCGTCGAGATACCACTCTCCGAACCCGTCATCGGACAGCCCCGCCTCGTCCCAGATCTCGCGTTCTTTCGTATGCGTTCCGGAGTTGTCGCCTCGAGAGACGAACGTCGACTCCGTGTCGGCGATTTCCTCGAACGCCGCTGTGGCGTCGTCTTCACTGGCGATCCCGGCGGGATCGTCCGATTCCCCGACGATCACGAAGTCGTTGAACATGAGGTCGCGGCGGTTGACGCCGTATCCCGCTTCGAGAAACTCGTCCTCGAGCGTCCGGGCGTGAACCATCACGACGTCGGCGTCGCCGTTGCGAGCGTGCTCGAGTGCAGCGCCGGTTCCCTCCGGGACGGCGTCGACGCTGACGCCGTAGCGGTCCTCGAACGGCGCGTTGAGTTCGTCGAGCAGTCCCGTGGCGTACGTACTCGTCGTCGTCGTCAAGGTGAGCGTTTCGCCGTTAATATCGGGCGTGCCGCCCCTGTCGTCATCGCTGAGACAGCCGGCGAGTCCGATTCCCGCAGCGCCGGCAGCCGCGGTCATGAACTGTCGCCGTTGTATCGACATAGATACTACGACTGACGCTGGGGTAAAATAGCTTTGGGTAGTGGAGTAACCAATATTAGTTACCCACTCACGGCACAGAGATATTATCTGCCTCTACAGGGGTGCTATCGGAGTTTAACGAACGGTATCTAGAAGAATCGGTTACGAGGTTCGTCAACTGGGACCAGTCGATACAGGAGAACATCACGTGCATATGTCATATCGTGTCGAACGTCAGGAGTATGTTACCCCAACATGTTGGGCTCCGACCGAACTCCCGACCAGATTCGGGTGATTCCCCAAGGACTGGTACTGGTCAGATGTCGTCGTCGCCGAAGCCCCTCATACGGTTTACTGTACGTCATTGCCGGCGTAACCGAGACCCGGGCGACGGTTACGCCGGTAAATCGTTACAGCAATCCGTATCAACCGATCCCCGAGACGATCGAAGACCACCGGTCGACCGTCGCCTACCAGCGACTCGAGTTGACCGACGATCGATCGCGGCGACTGCCTCGGAGTTGGCCAGGACGGGACGAGACATCCAGGCCACCGAGGACAGTCGTCGTGGCACCCGCCAGTTCCGGGACTGCGACCGGGATCCCGAACGAACGTTTCCGCCGAGACACTCTATTCGAATACTGAACCAACGAGAGCGAAACTCGAGTATTCGTAACCCCCTTATATAAGGAGCAATTCAGAGTATACAAATGACGTACGAACACCTGGACACTGATCTGGTAAACGAACTGCTCGGCAACGGACGCGCAAGTCTTCGCAGTCTCGCCGAAGAGCTCGACGTCTCCGTGACGACGGTTTCGAACCATCTCTCGGATCTCGAGGATGACGACGTCATTCAGGGGTATACCCCGATCGTCGACTACGACGCGCTCGGCTACGACGTCACCGCGATCATGCAGCTCAAAGCCGAGGGGAGTGCCCTCCCCGAGATCACCGAGACGTTGCGCGATCACCGACAGATGATCTCGGTCTACGAGGTCACCGGCGACTACGACGTCATCGCCATCGGGAAGTTCAAAGACACCGACGACATGAACGATCAGATCAAGACCCTGATCACCGATCCCGACATCAACCAGTCGAACACGAGCATCGTCCTCAACACCGTCGCGGAGAACGAACAGTTCGAACTCGAGAGCGGCGACGATACCTGAGACGGGTTGTCTGATGCACCGACCGGTCGCACGACTGCGGCCGCCCCCGCGAGGACGCCGCGAATTCGCGACCGACGGGTCACTGACTGCTATCCGGCAGTATGACTTTCAGTGGTTACGATAACTGTCGCGGTGCGTATCATACGGACTGCTGTAACTATGTACTGCCGATCGCCAGGACAGGGTCGGCGATCGGCGGTAATTGACTACAGGAGACCGTATCAGTGGTCGATTCCGGGCCGCTGGATGGTCGTCTCGTCCGACGCCGGGTCTTCGAGGGCGGAGTCGATCTCGACGGCGGCCAGGACGTCGTTACGGTCGGGTTCGTCCGGTCGCCTGAAGTAGTACGTATCCGCACAGCCGGCGACCATCTCGGAGAGCTGGCACTCCTCCTCGTGAACGACCGAGATGAGATCACCGGTCACCGCGACCAGTGTCGCGTCGTCCGGTTTGTGGAGTTTCTCTCGGAGATCAGCAGCAGTACAGTCGATCGGCAGTTGCAGGTGGACACCGTCGACGGTCGCCCATCGTGTCTCCATACGCCGACGTTGGCACGGGACGTCCTATACCATTGTGCCCGCAGCTACAGGCCGCTTACCATCCAGTGAGGGCGGTCGGGCGATAGCCGCATTCTCGTCGGTCGTACGGATGGCCCGCTTCGGTACCAGTGCGGCCACGAGCCACTCGACGGCTACACCGGACTACCGTTCGTCTCATACGGGCCGCTGTAACGATTTCTTGGCACGGCTGCAAGACGGGTCGCAGTTGTACCGGGATGCCTTACAGCGGTCCGTATCACTCCGAGTCGTCGACGACCGGCAGTCGAGCCGTCGAAAGCCAGAACTCACGGTAGACACGAAGCGTCTCCATGAACTCGTCGGGTTCGACTGCCTTCTTCAGGCAGGCGTTGGCGTACTTCCGGTACGAACGCGTGACGTCGGCGTCGTCCTGGGAGCCGGTCAGGACGGTCACCGGAATCGACTTGAGGTCCGGATCACTCTTGAGCTCGGTCAGGAGCGCTTCCCCACTCGTCCGGGGGACGTTCCAATCCAGTAACACGAGATCCGGCCGCGGCGCGTCCTCGTACTCGTCGCGCTGCTGGAGAAACGCCAGTGCCTCGTCGCCGTCGGAGACGACGTGAAGGGTACTGCGTTCGTCGTCTCGAAACGCTTCCTCGATAAGGCGTATGTCTCCTGGATTATCCTCGATCAACAGCAGATCCGCATCCACCCTCGAGTGAGCGGGTGAATCGTTCATTGTACGGATTTCGGTGTGACGACGGATGAATGCACTGCCTGTTTTACACGGATACAGGAGAAAGGCCACGGCTGTAGCCCTGTCTTTTACCCATACGTCCACGGCGTTCCAAACGAGCGTTGCAGCCGCTCTCGAACTCGAGCTGTGACCGGACACTCGAGGTGTGGAGCGATTCGAGCGATGATGCCAGTGGTTGGGGTGGATGAACACCGGGAGGCGAGATCGACGAAATCGCTCCTTGAGGGTGACTGTGCCCGTGAAAACCGGGAGTTTCGGTTGCATTCCTCGATCTTGTTCACTCACGACAATGGCTCCAGTTGTGGGTAATACTGTCGGACAGAACTATTGTGAGAATTTGCCGCTTCCGTCCGGCGAATTCTCTTCAGTGACTGCTGTCCGACAGTATAAGAGACAGGACTTCAGTCGTGTGGAGGATGTCAAAACGACCAGTCTCGATATTTGATAACTCGAGGTCCGGTTCGATTGTTACCGATACCCAACGACTTTAGGCGGACGTCCTATGCCGGTTGCAACAGTAATGAGGACAGAACCGAGTATCGATGAACGACACGGACGCCTTCCGCGTGCTCGCAAGCGCCGACCGGCAACTGGTCCTTCACGAACTCGCGGTCGGAGACGGGTCGAGTGGCGTCGAAACGCTCGCCTGCAACGTCGCCGCGCGCCGACACGGGCTTTCGACCGACACGGTCAGCGACGAGCAACTCGAGCGGGCACAGATCCGATTGGTCCACCAACACGTTCCACTCTTGCTCGAGCGGGACGTCGTTACCGTCGACTGGGAGGACGAGGAAGTCGCGCTTGCGGACACCGAAGCCGTCGACGACCTGTTCGAGGCGGCCGACGAACTCGAGCAGTGGCCGCCCGACGACATGGTATACGATTCCGTGTGAGACCGATCGCTGTCCGCCAGTACTGGCGACGCTACAGGGGGAGGGGGTCCCAGGTTCGTCGGGACATCGGTACAGCGGACCGTACGAGAATCGAACGAGTGACGGCTAGTCGGCGGCTGGCGGTGCCGTCAAAACGTCTATTTTCTCGGCGGCGTAGCCGAAGACGTTCCGGTAGCCGTTCGGGGACATGAGGACCGGATAGAACGATTCGTCGGCGATCTGCGTGTTGCCGTCGGCGGCTGCGAAGGGGTCGCCGGCCTCGACCTCGGTGAAGTTCTCGACGAAGACCTCGTAGGTGTCGGCCTCCTGTTTGTGGATGACGTCGGTCAGTCGATAGACCGGGAGATCGCGTCGCATCGTATCGCCGGGCAGTGCGCCGACGGCCGTCAGGAACGCTCGAGTCAGCCGATCCGCGTTCTGGGCGGCAGTCTCGGACCCCTGGAGCCCACACTCGACTTCGAGCGTCTTGATTTCGGCGAAGAGCCGTCCCTCCGCGAAGTCGCTCGTTTCGACCATCGCGGAGACCGGGAGCCGTGGTGCCAGTTTCTTGGCGGTCTCGCTGATCCCGTTGACGATCGCAAACGGCTCACCGTGGCTCTGGGTCGAGTGCATCGAGAACGCCAGACAGTCCTCGAGTTCGTCGACGAGTCGATCGGCGAGTTGGGCTTCGTGGGTCTTCGCGTTCGGGTCGCCCGGGAACGCACGGTTCAGATCCTCGTCGACGAACCGAACCCGTCGCTCGAGGGCTTTTTCGTTGGCAACGATGAGCTTGACGGGCCGCTCGACGGACGGTCGCTCGTCGAGCAGCCGCTCGACGGCCCGGACGCCGCAGGGTTCGTCGCCGTGAATACCCGCGACGACTGCGATCTCCGGCGTTCCCGACCCGAGCTGTGCAACTCTCATTACGTGATAGTTGGGCTCTGAAGCCAAAGGCGATTCGGTCTCTCACGACGGTGACCTGTCAGATATCTGTGCATGTGGGGAGGTACCACGATTACGTGTGGTGGTGACCCATCCACTCGAGCGACGATCAGTCGACAGCTGTCACGGTTCGAATCGGTCCGATATCCAGACGGTCGTTCCGTCGGATCGGATCACTCCTCGAGGCCTTCGGCGTACTCGAAATCGACCGACCGGGCGGTCGGTCGTTCGCCGTCGAGTGGAATTGCCCAGTCGTCGATGCGACTCGGCTCCTCGAGTGCGTTCGTAAGCGTCGTCCGAACCGTGAGGACGTCGACTCCGTAGTAATCCCGGGGAACGTCCCGCAGATACTGGAGTGCGGTCCGAAACAACGAACGCATCCCGCCGTCGTCCTCGAAGTCGACGCGTTTGTACGCGCCCGCGGCGACCTGGACCATTCCGTGGAGGAACGCGCTCTCGGTCGTCCCGCGTCCGTAGTTGTACCACTCGAGTTCGAAGCAGTCGTGGCTCTCGTGGTAGGCGGCGGCGTTGAACAGTCGGACGCCGTGAACCGTCGCGCGACGGAGCGTCGCGTGCTCCCAGCGCCCCACGTCGGGGCGCCAGCCCGTCGGCGTCGTCGAATCCGGCGGCGGCGCGACCGTCGGGTCGCTGGTGTGGTCGTCCATACTCCCCTTTGGACCGACGAACGGGTAAACGTCGTCGTTCGTCTAGTCGTCCGATTTGCCGTTTACAGTCCACAACGAACTGACTCGTCGGACGAGTAGGGCTAAGCAGTTCACCCGAGTTTTTATTCGTGTTCGGCTCCCCAACCCGACTAGATGAACCACCCCGTCTGGCGGTGTCAGGACTGTGGAGAGCGCCTCTATGCGCATATCGAGGGTGGCTACCAGTGTCACAACTGTGCGCGACGGTACGAGAAAGCGGACCTCGAGACGGCAAGCGCCTGAGGCGGGCAGTAGTCAGTCTGATACGGACCCCTGTCCCGATGTCCTGCCGATTGCCGTCCTATCCCGGCAACCGGCGGTAATTGACGACAGGAGACCGCATGACTGTCCGGAGCTGTGACGATCCGGGATAGACACAAGTTTCCCCGCGTGAATGACATCCTCCGCGCCGTGAACGGCGCGGTTTCCTCCGTGGGAGTCTCAGCCGGTCTACGACTCGCCGGAGGCAACATTCCCGTCATGGTGGACGGTACTCGGGTCTGTGCGCTGTTCTTTGGGACGGTGAGAGTGTGGTGACTCCGACCATTCGTGGTCGTCCCACTCGAACCGCACGGGCCGTGCCATCGGCCTGACTGCTTCTTCCGTGTGCCGCTTTAGGAACGTTTCCGACGCTGTAAGGTCGGCGTGCCCCTCGAACCCACACGGACAGGTGAGTGTATCCTGATGCCGTGTCGTTCGGTCTGTGCCGCCACACTGCGGGCACTCCTGACTGGTCCACGCCTCTGACCGGACTTCTACCGAGATACCGTATTCCTCGGCGGTACAGGCCAGTCGCTCGGTAAACTGCTTGAACGCCCAGAAGTTGTGGGTTTTGGCATTCGTCTCGACCGACCAGTGCGTGTCCAGCACGTCGGTCAAGCCACCGATATACAGTGTATCCACGCCTTCGGCGTACAGTCGTTCCAGCAGGTCACGACACAACGCTTCCTGAGCGTGGTCCCGGCGACGAGTCCGTTTTTGGTACAGCCGCCGGATACGCTCGCTACTGTATCGGTCTTCTTCGAGTTTCGACTGTAACCGGGCGATTTCTCGCGTCGTCTCGCGGAATCGCTGGAACAACTCACGGCCCTCATACAGATATTGCTCACCGGTCGTGGTGGTGCAGGCAACGAGATTGTTCGCACCGATGTCCAGAGCGGCCTTCTCGTCGGCCAGTGGAGTGTCCCGTATATCGTCAGAAACAGTCACGGGTTGCGAAGCTCGGAAGGTGCTGCCTGTCTCGTCGTACCACAGGTCCAACCGGCCCTGTTTCTCGTAGTCGGGCCAATTCGGGTTGCCAGCGATTTCCAGCCGGAGACGCCCGGTGTGGTCGTATCGGTCTTTCAACCCGCTCCCGACCAGTATTTCGAGCCGGGAGCGGTCGCCCCATTTGACGGTATACGACGTGTTGCGGATGACGGTATGGAGTTTGCGTCCGTCGTCTTTGTTGCCCCAGAATCCCGGTGGTTCCGGGTGTTCAGTGACTGACGTATCCGACTCGTCGTGATACGCTTTCTTGTTCTCGAAGAATCCGCGCCATGCTTCGGAGTTCTTCCGTATCACCTGTTGAGCGGTGGACGTACCGAGCATGCCTTTGTATTTGCCTTCGAGACTGCCTGTATCGGCGTCCCACACGTCTTCGTCTTCGTAGCCGTCCTCGTCGTTGTACCGCATGAGGCGTTCGTAGTTGACCTCGTTCCAGAGAGCGGCGGAAGCGTCCAACAGGTCTCGTAGCAGTTGCTCTCCGGTATCGGAGAGTGGCCGCACGGCGAACGTGTTGGTGCGCTTCACGACAACAGATTATTATACATTTAGTCTGAAAGTCCTTTCGTCATGCGGCCCAACATCGACATTTCACACACGCTCGGTGGCCGAGTCAAAGACTACGCAGAAGCGAACGATTTGGACCTCTCGGAAGCGTATACAGAGGTGTTAGAAGCAGGTCTGGAAGCGTTGGAGACTCAGGACCAGCAGTAATACGACGGTTTCCCACCGGAGCGCACGCGATTGACACCCGTCCCCAGAACGCTTTGCGTTCTGGTGTGCGAACGAGAGCTTTTGCTCTCGTCAGCGTCCCCGGAACTCGACGAATTCCGGTGTGCGCGCAAGACCACAGGTCTTGCGAACGCCGTGAACGGCGGGACTCTCTCGCTGTTGAAAGGTAGCTTTGATACGCGGGCGTTTCCTTCCTACAACTAATGATCACGACACTTCACGTCGCGATGGTCGCGGAGCTGTTCCCCACCGGGATCAGCCACTACGCGATCGGCGGCCTGCTCGTGGGTCTCGGGGTCGCGGTGATCTATCTCGGGACCGCGATCCCGGCCGGCGCGAGTACCTTTCTCGAGTCGACGCTGTCGTACGTCTCGGACCGGTCGCGCTTCCAGCAGTATCGCGCCTCGCGTGACTGGCGGGTCGTCTTCACGCTCGGCATCGTCGCGGGAGCGGCCGTCTACGCGCTGACGTTCCAGTCCGGATTCGTCTCGAGTTCACTCCACCAGCCAGCGACGACCGGCGAACTGCGGGAGGTCGGCGGGCTGACGATCTGGCTGACCGAGGTCCAGCCCTGGCGGCTGTTCCTCGGCGGGATCCTCGTCGGGATCGGTACTCGTCTCGGCAAGGGCTGTACGTCCGGCCATGGCGTCTGTGGCGTCGGCTCCGCCTCGAGTGCGTCGTTCGTCGGCGTCGCGACGTTCCTGCTCGTCGCGATCGGGGTCGCACAGCTGGTCCAGGCAGTGGGGGTGAATCCGTAGTATGACCGCCGAACACGAGCAACACCCGCTGTTCCTGCCGCTGGTGTTCGTCGGTGGGCTGATCTTCGGCTTCGGCCTCGGTTTCAGCCACATGGCCCAGCCCGAGATCGTTCTGAACTTCCTGCAGTTCGAGGACTTCGGCCTGCTGTTCGTAATGTTCGGCGCCGCAGTCGTGACCGGCATCACCGTCTTCGGTATCAAACGGGTCCGTAGTGAGGCGCCACTTACGGGTGCGGTCTACACGCGACGCCTGAAGCAGCTGGACAGAAACGTGATCCTCGGTGGTGGCATCTTCGGCGTCGGCTGGGGGCTCTCGGGGATCTGTCCTGGCGCGGCCTACGCCAGTCTCGGTATCGGCAACGTCGTCATCCTCTACGGTATCGCCGGTATGTTCGTCGGCGCGTATCTCCAGGGGTACTGGCGTTCGGCCGGCGAGGAGAGTGGGACGTCTCCGACGGCGGCAGACTGATCGCAGCCCCTTCCTCGAGTTTCAGGACGGAAGACGACGCAAGGCCTATCCCCTCGCACCGTCATATGAACGGATATGGACTTCCCACCGAACCAGGGACTCGATCAGGACGAGGTCAACGACCAGGTCGACGACGTCATCGAGAACAACGACGTCGTCCTCTTCATGAAGGGGACCGCGCTGATGCCCCAGTGTGGCTACTCGCGGAAGGCGCTCGGTCTCATCGACAGCCACCGTGAGGAGTACGAGACCGTCGACGTTCTCGAGTCGTTAGACGAGTATCGTGCTGCCCTCGAACGCCACAGTGGGTGGGAGACGATCCCACAGACGTTCGTCGACGGCGAGTTCGTCGGCGGCTCGGACGTCTTAGAGGAACTCGAGGAGCGCGACGAACTGGCCGAGACGCTAAACGCCGAGTAGTCCGACACCGGACTCCCGATCGAATTCATCCGACCGGGTCGAGCACGTATTCAATAGCAGGTCATATAAGTCACGCACCCGTACTAGGCACTGAGCGACTATCGCCGCAGATCATCCCACTATGTCAACAGAGGAATCCAGACACGTATATCGGCTGCATTCAACCCTCGAACTACCACTCGAAGACCTTCGGGAACACATCGAAGAGGCGACGTTCCCCGACGGAATCGCCGACGTGGAGATAACGCGGCGAAACAACACGCTCATTCTCAAAGCCGTCGCCGAGGATGAGTCGGTCAGCAAGTACACCCCGACGGCCCAGCTAAAAGCCAGCGTCACCGAGAACCGGGTCTACGAGGAAGACCCCGACGAACGGCGCAACGCGTTCCGCTGGGACGAAGAAGAAGAAGAGGAGATCGAATCCGAACTGGTCGAGTTCGCGGCGTTTAAAGGCGACCGCGAGACGGTCCTCCAGAACTCACTGCTTCAGTACCAGATGTTCCTCGTTCTCTGTGGCATCGCCGAAGCAGCCGAGAAGGGGACCCTGACGGCGATCTCCGAGCGTGAGGGCGACCTCGAGGCGACCCAGATCGTCGAAGGCGAACCGCGGCCAGCCAACATCGAGGTCGTCGAAGGGCCTCGAGACCACGACTCCGGCCAGGGCGGTGTCAACTGGCGGGACAACAAGTTCATCTCGGACTAAGCGGTCTCGTTTCTTCGGAGCCGACCCACGATCCAGCGGCAGCGCTGTCGCGTCTCGTCGGCTCTATCTCGGTTTCGATGCCGTCTCATACGGATTGCTGTACCGATGTACCGGTGCAACCGCAGCCCGGGTCGCGGTTGCGCCGGTACCGACGTACAGTAGTCCGTATCAGTCCCATCAACGGGATCGCCAGCGCAGCTGTTACTAGCGGCTTTCGTGGACGAAGTGTCATACGGACTGCTGCGTGTCAGTGTCAGGGTGACGGGATCGATAATGTGGCTCGAGTACGGCCACCGGCGTCGATCCCTGGCACGAGTAAATCAAGAGTTGCCCGCGAAGGCGGACAACGCTCGAGTCGACGAACGAATCCGGGCACTGACTCGACCGAAAGCGGGCGGGCTGCCGGTCGAACCAGGAGTCGGGCACACTGGTCGGGAGGTTCGAGCTGCCGGGCTGGATCCCGACCATTCGACATTACGAGCGATCTGTTAATAAGTAGTTTGGTTCTCTTATGAAAAGTTGGGTGTGTGAACGGACGAATATAACTCCGACTGTCGAGAGACGGTCCGCGATCCGATCGGAAACCGACGTTGATCGAGCACCTCGACGCGGTTTCGGGTCGATCGTCGGGAGGATTCCGACACGCGCCCACCGGCGGGAGCAAGGCGGTATCACGATGGGTGGCGGTCGAGTCGACCGCGTGAGCGTTCAGTTCGACTCGGGACCGCCCGAACTGTCGACCTAATTCGACAGTCGTCGAAATATTCATCGACAGTACCATATGTGCGCTTTCCGAATACGAATGTATGACCGCAGTCGGTATCGACGCCGTCGAGATCTGGACCGGGAACCTCAAACTCGACCTTCCTGGCACGTTCGCCCCGCAGAAGGGTGAAGACCCCGAGAAATACACCAAAGGGCTCGGCCTGAACGCCAGTTCGTTCCCCGACAGCTACGAAGACATCGTCACGATGGGGGCAAACGCCGCCCACCGGCTGATGGAGCGGAAAGGCTTAGCGCCCGACGATATCGGTCGAATCGACGTCGCGACCGAGAGCGCTTTCGACAACTCGAAGCCGGTTTCGACGTACGTCGCCGGCTGTCTCGAGCAGGTCTTCGACGGCGACTTCCACCACGCCAACAAAGGCGAACGGAAGTTCGCCTGCATCGCGGGCACCCAGAGCTTAGACGACGCCTGCAACTGGATCCGTGCGGGACGCAACCGTGGTCGCGGCGCGCTCGTGATCGCGACCGACACGGCGCTTTACGCCCGCGGTGACGCCGGCGAGGCGACCCAAGGTGCCGGCGCCGTCGCGATGTACATCAGCGAGGATCCCGACCTCGTGGAACTCTCGACCGGACAGGGCTATGGCTCGGCCGACGAGACCGACTTCCTCAAGCCCAACCAGCAGTTCCCTTCCGTCGACGGGAAACGTTCCGTGCAGGTGTATCTCGCCCGGATGCGGGAGGCCCTGGAGGATTACGAGAGCGTCGCCGGCGACGTTCATCCAGACGACGTCGCGTTCGTGCCGTTCCACACGCCGTTCCCGGGGATGGTTCGGAAGGCGGCCATGCTCGCCTATCGACACGTTATCCGCGATACGAGCATCGAGGACGAACTCGCCGAGGAGATCGGTCGCCAGCCCCGTCCAGAGGCGTTCGATTCCGACGAAGCGTACCGCGACGCCATGCGGGAGTATATGGATGCGCTCAAAGAGACCGCGGCCTATCAGGAGTGGTACGACGCGACGATCGATCCGACGCTGTCGATCTCCCGTGAGGTCGGTAACTGGTACACCGGCTCCGTCCACATCGCCCGCGTGAGCGCGCTCAAACGAGCACTCGAGGACGGCCGCGAGATGACCGACGAGATGCTGCTGGTCGGCTCCTACGGCAGCGGTGCCCAGGCGGAAATCCACGCCGAGACCGTCCAGGACGGCTGGGAAGCGGAGATCGAGGCGCTGAACGTCGAAGAGCAACTCGAGGACCGATACGATATGTCCTGGGAGGACTACGAGGAGATCCACGACGCACACAACCACGACATGGACGTCGACGTCGAGGAGTTCACGACGCCCGAATCCGAGTTCGTCTTCGACGGCTGGGGTCGAATGGGCGAGCGGAAGTACCGCTACGTCGAGTGATACTGTCGGATACGAGCCAGTATCTGTCAGATAACGGTTACCGAGAGCTATTTTCGCGGGACGAATCCGGTGAGCGGGACGATCTCTGAGGGAGGCTCCTATCGTCGCGTGTAGTGGTACGATCGTCGAAAGCCGCGACTCGAGCGAAACGCACTACACCGTCGGCTAACTAGGTCGATCAACGGGGATTCGAGAATCACTCAACTATGGACCCGCTTACGTTCCTCGGTGTCGACGTCGCGCTGTTTCTGGTCATCGGTCTGCTCGCCGGTGCCCACTGTATCGGGATGTGTGGGCCGCTCGTGACGGTGTATGCCAATCGGATGGACGACGGGACCGAGGACGGAGCGACCGCTGCGACCCGACGGACGGGTCATCTCTCGACCTACGAGGTCCGCCAGCACGCACTGTTCAATCTGGGTCGGACGGCGAGTTACACTCTCCTCGGGGCCGCCTTCGGCGCGCTTGGCGGACTGTTGTTCGTCACGACCGAGCAGCTCACGCCGGTCGTCGACGTCGTCCGTGGCGGTCTCGGCCTCGTCATCGGCGCGTTCGTCATCGCGACTGGCGTCTACTACGCGCTGGGGCGGACGACCGGCGGGATCCAGATACCTGGTCTACAGCGAGTCACCGGCTGGCTGACGGCACACGTCGATCGACTCGCGAACGGGCCGGGAATCGTCGGATTAGGTGCGGTTCACGGGCTGTTGCCGTGTCCGGTCCTCTATCCCGCGTTCCTCTACGCGTTTACGACCGGGTCGCCGACCAGCGGCGCCCTCGCACTCGCCGCACTCGGGATCGGAACGGTGCCTGCCGTCTTCGCCTACGGGACCGTCATCGACGCGGTCGATGCGACCCACCGACGGCGCGTCCACCGATTGCTCGGGGTCGCGTTCGTCGTCCTCGGCTACGTCCTGCTAACACACGGATTGATGAGCCTGGGGATCCACCTCCCGCATCCGGAGCTGCCGTTCTACGACGGCCTGGACGCGCCTGGGGGCCACGACCACCACTAACGATCAGTCATGTCGAGTTCGAACTCCTGTACGCTGTGTGAGCTGCCCGTCGAGGAGAGCGGCGTCACGGCGGACGGAAACGCGTTCTGTTGTCAGGGCTGTCGCGACGTGTACGACGCGCTCGGCGACATCGACACCGTCGACGCCGACGACGTCCGCGAGACCCGAGCCGAACGCGACGAGGACCGGACGGTGCCGCCGGACCACGAGACGACGTTCCTCGAGGTCGACGGGATGTACTGTGCGACCTGCGAGGCGTTTATCGAGACGGTCGCAAGCGAGACCGACGGCGTGAGCAACGTCAGCTCGAGTTACGTCACGGACACGGTCAGAGTCGACCACGACCCCGACGTCGCCCCCGTCGAGACGCTCAAAGACGACATCAGCCA
Source organism: Natronolimnohabitans sp. A-GB9 (assembly GCF_030848565.1). GTDB lineage: Archaea > Halobacteriota > Halobacteria > Halobacteriales > Natrialbaceae > Natronolimnohabitans. The sequence continues at coordinate 54,392 of NZ_JAVDDV010000002.1, read as the reverse complement.
ACTGGGCTACAGTGCGTACGACCGCAAGGACGCGATCAGCCGCCGACGGGCAGACAACTGGGAGATGGGCCGGATCGCCGTCGGCGTTCTCATGGGAATGATGGTGATGTTACAGTACGTCGTCATCATCTACCCCACTTACTTCGACGGGGCGTTCTACGACGAGCGGACAGCCGAGTTCTTCTCGGAGGCGCTTGCAAGCGACATCGCGACACCGTTTTTCCTCGGGATCGGAGCGCTGACGACGATCATCCTGGTCATAACCGGAAAGCCGATCCTGCAGGGTGCTTACGTCGCGGTCAAAACGCGGTCGCCGAACATGGACCTGCTCGTGTCGATCGCCGCCGTCAGCGCGTGGCTCTACAGTACGATTTCGATCGCCATCGCCGACGAAGTCCACCTCTACTACGACGTCACGGTCGCGATCATCGTCATCGTCACCGTCGGGAGCTACTACGAGTCCGAGATCAAGCGGAAGGCAACCGAACGGCTCTCGGATCTGACGGCCGTTCAGGTCGACGAGGCCCGACGCGTCCGCGAAGACGGTGACACCGAAGAAGTAACTGTCGACGGGCTGACGGCTGGCGACCGTGTACTGGTCCGTGGTGGCGAACGGATCCCGATCGACGGGACGGTCGTCGACGGTGAGGCCGCGGTCGACGAGGCGGTCGTCACCGGCGAATCGCTGCCGGTCACGAAGACCGACGGCGACGACGTCGTCGGCGGATCGACAGTCTCGGATGGCGCACTCACGATTCGCGTCGGCGAAGACGCGACGAGCACCTTAGATCGGATCAGCGAACTCGTCTGGGACCTCCAGAGTGGCACCCACGGCATCCAGAAGCTCGCGGACAAGTTGGCGACGATCTTCGTCCCACTCGTCCTCGTCCTCGCAGTCGTCGTCACGACCATCTACCTTCTGCTTGGCTCGGGTATCGGCGACGCGTTGCTCGTCGGACTGACCGTGCTGATCGTCTCCTGTCCCTGCGCGCTCGGGCTGGCGACGCCGCTTGCCGTCGCTGCCGGGATCCGCGACGCCTTAGAGCGTTCGATCGTCGTCTTCGACGACAGCGTCTTCGAACGTATCCGCGACGCCGATACCGTCGTCTTCGACAAGACCGGAACGCTGACTACCGGCGATATGACGGTCGTCGACGCCGACGTCGACGACGACCTCCTCGAGAAGGCGGCGACACTCGAGGGGCGGTCCGCTCATCCCGTCGGCGAGGCGATCGCGGCCGAGCGACCGGTCGCCGACGGCGGCGCAGTCGAATCGGAGACGGCCGCCACAGCCGATGCCGAATCCGACACGACTGCCGACGAGCGCATCGAGTCCTTCGAGAGCCACCGCAACGGCGTCACGGGCGTCGTCGACGGCGAAGAGATCGTCGTCGGTCACCCGGACCTGTTGCGCGACCGTGGCTGGACGGTGTCCGAGGAGATCCTCGAGACAGTCCACGAGCACCGCGAGACCGGTCGCGTCCCGGTCGCCGTTGGCCGTGACGGGTCCGCTGATGGTGTCGTCGTCGTCGGCGACGACCTCCGCGAGGGGTGGGACGAGACGCTGTCGGCGATCGCCGAGACCGACACCGACGTCGTCGTCCTCACGGGCGACGACGCCCGCGCTGCGAGTCGCTTCCGTGAGCACGCAGCCATCGATCAAGTGTTTGCAGGCGTCCCGCCGGAGGGGAAAGCCGAGACCGTCGAGCGACTCGGCCAGCAGGGCCAGACCGTCATGATCGGCGATGGGACCAACGACGCGCCGGCACTCGCTGCCGCCGATCTCGGCATCGCGCTCGGCGGCGGGACTGCGATGGCTGCCGACGCGGCCGACGTCGCTCTCGTCGACGACGACCTCTCGTCGGTCGACACCGTCTTCGAACTCGCACGCGCGACCGACCGCCGCGTGAAAGGCAACATCGGCTGGGCGTTCTGTTACAACGGGATCGCGATCCCACTTGCCGTGACGAGCCTGCTCAACCCGCTGTTTGCTGCGATCGCGATGGGACTGAGCAGCCTCCTGGTCGTCACCAACTCCTCGCGGTCGCTGCTCGACGATTAATACGGACCGCTGTACGTCACCGAACTGAAAGTCGCCAGTGCAATCATCTGTCGGGGGCTCGTAACACGGCCCATGGCCGACCGATCCGACCCGCCAGGGCCGGGATGGCTCTCTAACCGAACCGGGATGACGATTCTGGCGGCCCTCAGCGTCTTCCTCGCGACGCTTATCCTCCTGCCATATCTCCAGTACGTGTTGCTCGGAATCGTCCTCGCGTATATCCTCATGCCGGCTCAGCGGCGCCTCGAGCGCACCCTCGGCTCGATGCTGGCCGCGCTCGTCCTCGTCACGATTGCCGTGTTGGCGATCCTCCTCCCGGTCACGTACGTGCTCGCGATCGCACTCGGCCAAGCGCTCGAGGTGTTGACGGCGATCCAGGAGGGGTCACTCGGCATGGCAGACGTCGAAGCGCAACTCGAGGACGGCCACGGGATCGATCTCTCCGATCTCTATGACACCTACCAGGAGCCGATCGGAACCGCGTTGCAGGGACTCGCGACCAGCGGCATCGAACTCGTCAGCGGCCTCCCGGCGATACTGATCGGGCTGACAGTGACAGTGTTCGTGCTCTTTGCGCTGTTGCGCGACGGCGATCGGCTCGTCGCCTGGACGCAAACCGTGTTACCGATCGACGACGAGATCCAGCGAGAGCTGCTGGCCGAGCTCGATCAGCTCATGTGGGCTTCCGTGGTCGGGAACGTCGCCGTCGCGGCGATCCAGGCGATCGCGCTCGGACTCGCGCTGGCGGTGCTTGGCATTCCTGCCGTCGTCTTGCTCACCGTGACGACGTTCGTATTGGCCCTGCTCCCGCTGATCGGTGCCTTCGGCGTCTGGCTGCCCGTCGCCGTCTATCTCGCCGCTACCAACGATCTCGTCGGTGCCGTCGCGATCGCGGCCTACGGTTCGCTCGTCAGCGCCTCCGATACCTACCTTCGGCCCGCTCTCATCGGTCGGACGAGTGCCTTCAACTCCGCTATCGTCGTCGTCGGGATCTTCGGCGGGATCGTCGTCTTCGGCGCGGTCGGCCTCTTTATCGGCCCCGTCGTCCTCGGCGGTGCGAAAGTCACCCTCGACGCCTTCGCTCGAGAACGGACCGCCGACCTCGACTCGTCCGCTCGAGTCGAGCCCGAATCCGAGGCCGGCGCCGAGGAAGACGACAGTAACGACGCGGATACGGTGGGTGCCGTCGAAGCGGACGAGCAGCCGTCGGAAGCGTCCGGGCGCGACGGCGTGTCGGAGTCGGATACCGGCGACGAGAGCACCGACAGCGAAACCCGGGACGGACTGGACTCGCGTTCGGGGACGCCGGCCGACACCGAGGCGGATCGATCGGGGTGATCGCCGTCCGGACGGGGCGAGGTGGGGCGACGTGGAGCGGGGTGGGGTACCCCCTCTCGTGTCTATCCGCTGCCGAATCGAAGGGGTGCGTTCATTACCCTCTGTCCGTTATGCTCGGGTATCATGTCTCGGATCGGCGCCCGCAACCGACGCGGGTGGGGATGGACAGACGCGCACGATCGGGACCGGGACGACTAAGCCATGCACGGATCAGACGCCACGGGGAGCCCGTACGCTCCCCACACGGAGACGGAACAGTCGCGGATGCTCGAGACGATCGGCGCGGAGTCGATCGATGACCTCTTCGATATCCCCGACGCGGTCGGGTTCGACGGGACGTTCGGGATCGACGCGAGATCGGAACGGGAGACACGGCGGCTCGTCCGCTCGATTTTACGTCGCAACGACGACCTGACCGAGCTTCTGGGTCGGGGCCACTACGGCTACTACGTGCCGTCGCTGGTCGATCACCTCGCGGATCGCTCGGAGTTTCTCACCTCGTATACGCAGTACCAGCCGGAGGTCTCACAGGGGTTCCTGCAGGCGCTGTTCGAGTACCAGTCGCTTCTGGTCGAGTTGACGGGACTCGACGTCGCCAACTGCTCGATGTACGACGCTGCGACGGCACTCGGCGAGGCCGCGACGCTGGCCGAACGCGTCCGCACGACGAGCGGCCATCGAGTGCTCGTCCCCGACCGCTTGCTCGAGGGACGGCGCTCGACGCTCGAGAACTACGTCGCCGGCACCGATCTCGCGATCGAAGAGTACCCGACCGACGACGGAAACGCCGATCTGGCGGCTCTCGAGGAAGCCGTCGGCGAGGACGTCGTCATGGTTTACGCGGAGAATCCGACAGTACGGGGGACGATCGAGGAAGGGCTCGCGTCGATCGGCGAGTTCGCCGCCGAAAACGACGCGCTGTTCGTCCTCGGCTCGGATCCGATCGCGCTCTCGGTGCTCCAGCGACCGGCCGACGTCGGCGCCGACGTCGTCGTCGGCGACGCGAGCGTACTCGGCTTGCCGACGAGCTACGGGATGGGGCTCGGCCTGTTCGCGTGTCGCGAGGACTACCTCCGACAGGTCCCCGGCCGACTCGTCGGCGCCAGCGAGGACGCGACCGACCGGCGGGCGTTCACGCTGACGCTCCAGACCCGCGAACAACACATCCGCCGGGAACGGGCGACGAGTAACATCTGTACCAACCAGGCCTGGGTCGCGTTGCGAACGGCGATGCACGCCGCGTCCCTCGGCCCCGACGGGCTGGTCGACCTCGCGAACCGCGGTGTCACCCGCGCTCAGAATCTCGCCGCCCGAGTCGACGATCTCGAGGGCGTCGACGCGCCGGTTCACGACCGCCACCACCTCAGGGAGTTCGTCGCCCGGGTCGATCGGCCGGCGCGGGCGGTCGCCGACGACCTCGAGGATCGCGGCTTCGCGGTCCACGTCGTCGGCGAAGACGAGATACAGCTCTGCGTCGCCGGCGTCTCCGACGAACGACTCGATGCGTTCGTCGCGGCCCTCGAGGAGGTGGTTCGATGAGCGACGAACCTGACGCCGCCGACCACGCCAGCGCAGACGAACAGGCCCGTTACGACCAGGCTCGCTACGTCGAGAACGGACAGTACGAGCCACTACTATCGGAGAAAGACCAAACGCGCGTCGAGGTCGGTGGCGACGACTCGCCGCTTCCCGACGACCTCACTCGCGATTCGATCGAGCTCCCGTCTCTCTCCGAGCCCGAACTGGCGCGCCACTACACGCGTCTCTCCCAGATGGTCTACGGGATCGACAGCGGACCGTACCCGCTTGGCTCGTGTACGATGAAGTACAACCCCAAGTTCACCGAGGACGTGGCTGCACTTCCCTCGGGTGCGGTCCATCCCGATCGCTCGGAGAAGTCGGTCCAGGGCACGCTCGAGCTCATGTACCGGCTACAGGATTACCTGGGACGGATCGGTGGCATGGACGCCGTGACGCTCCAGCCACCCGCCGGCGCCGCCGGCGAGTTCGTCGGGATCCGCGTCGCTGCGGCCTACCACGAGCACAACGGCGAGGAAGGCCGCGACGAGGTCATCGTCCCCGAAAGTGCCCACGGAACGAACTTCGCCAGCGCCGCGCTGGGCGGCTACGACGTCGTCTCGCTGCCAAGCGACGACGCCGGTCGAGTCGATCTCGAGGCGCTCGAGGCCGCCCTCTCCGAGAATACGGCGGCACTGATGCTTACGAACCCGAACACGCTGGGACTGTTCGAACGCGACATCGAGGAGATCGCCGACATGGTCCACGACGTCGGCGGACTGTTGTACTACGACGGGGCCAACCTCAACGCCCTACTCGGCCGTGCGCGGCCGGGTGACATGGGATTCGACGTGATGCACTACAACGTCCACAAGACGTTCGCGACGCCCCACGGAGGGGGTGGGCCGGGTGCTGGTCCCGTCGGCGTCGTCGACGAGCTGGCGCCGTTCCTGCCGTCCCCTCGTGTACGGGAAGCCGACTCGACCGACACCGAAACGACCTACGAACTGTTCGACCCCGAACACACCATCGGCAAGGTCCACGGCTATCAGGGCAACTGGCTCGTGTTGATCAAGACCTTCGCCTACATCGCTCGACTGGGCGACGAGGGGCTGACCGACGCCAGTGCGAAGGCCGTCCTCAACGCGAACTACCTCGCGAGCCGGATCGAGTACGACGTTCCTTACGAACCGTTCCACCACGAGTTCGTCGCCAGCGCGGGCGACCAGGACGCCGCCGACGTCGCGAAACGGATGCTCGACTACGGCGTCCACCCGCCGACGACCAAGTGGCCTGAGATCGTCCCCGAGGCGCTGATGACCGAGCCGACGGAGGTCGAGAGCAAGGAGACCCTCGACCGACTCGCAGCCGCGTTCAACGCCGTCGCGGACGAAGACGACGGAACACTCGAGAGCTCGCCCGAACGCACCACCGCCCGACGGATCGATCAGACCAGCGCCGCGCGAAACCCGCGGCTGTCCTGGCACGCACTCGAGGACGGCGAGGAGTAGGACGTCGGCGGACGGTCACGGACTGTTCTTCGGACGCTTCCAGCGGGCTAGCCCATCTACTGGGTCGGAGACTGGATCCCGTCTTCCATGTGCTCGAGCAAGGCCGGATGGAGCGTGCCGTTCGAGCCAAGCAGCGCCGAGCGATCGCCCGTCTCGAGGGAAAACGTGAAGGGATCGCCGTTCTCGTCGGAGATCGTCGCGCCGGCTTCGCGAGCGATCACGAGGCCGGCGGCGATGTCCCAGGGGTAGGTGTCGTGCTCCCAGACGGCGTCGGCGCTACCGCTGGCGAGATAACAGAGATTGAGTGCGGCCGAGCCCAGACGGCGGACGCCGCGGGATTCCTGGTAGAAATGTGAGAGGAAGAGTCCGTCGGGATCGTACCCCGAGATGAGCATGCTCTCGTCGAGTCGGTCGCGGTCGGTCGTCGCGATCGGATCGCCATCACGCCAGGCACCCTCGCCGGCGATACCGGTAAACAGCTCGCCGGTCTCGGGGACGTAGACGACACCGATGATCGGCTCTCCGTTCTCGACGAGGCCGATCGAGACTGAATAGTTGGGATTGCCGTGGGCGAAGTTTCCGGTCCCGTCGAGGGGGTCGACTACCCATGTGTAGTCGGTGTCGGTCCCGTACTGACGAGTGCTCTCCTCGGAGAAGACCGCGTGGTTTGGGTACTCGTTGCGGATGACGGTCGTGATGATCCGGTCGGCCTGGTGGTCGGCCTCGGTGACGATGTCCGACTTGTCAGTCTTTTGATCTATCGACTCGACCTGTCCGTGGAGTTCACACAGCGGTTCGCCAGCGGCTTCGGCGGCCTCCGTCGCGACGGTGAGTGCACGTTCGACGAACCCCTTCGACTCCCGGCGCGACGATTTCGCCGTCGACCGTTGCTCGAGGCGCTTTTCCGGCGGCACCTCGGCGTCGCGGATGTCCCAGCCGAGTTTCTTCGTGATCGCGGTAAAGAAGTGGTCGTCGTAGCTTGTGCGGACGACGTGAGCCAGTTTGTCGGCCCCCGTCACGACGATCTCGTCGTCGCCGCTCAAGATAGTGTGGGCGCGGCCGCCGTCGACCAGCAGGCTCGCCTGTCCTTGCGTGACGATCCGCAGTTCGGTCTCCGGTGAGACGACGATCGGCCGGACGCCGAGTTTGTGTGTATGCAGCGGGACGATCTGGAGCGTGTGGTTGTTCACGGGGTAGTGGACTGGCCCGTTGGCCGACAGCGAAATCCCCGTCGAGCCGGTCGGCGTCGAGACGGCGAGTCCAGTCCCCTCGAACTCGCCGACGTACTCGTCGTCCGCGTAGACGTCGAGTCGAGTCACTTTCCGGTCGATCGGGTTCTCCGGGGGGACCTGCTGGACCATCACGTCGTTGATCCCGGTCGCGTCCACACCCGGAGCGTCGACGTGGATCTGCTGGCGGCTGTCGACCTCGGCGCGCCCGCGTAACGTCTCGTCTAAGGCGTCCTCGAGGTCCTCCGGCTCGACGCGAGCGAGAAACGCGAGCGTCCCCGTGTTGACACCCAGCTGTGGAACGTTCCGAGGAGCGAACGTCTTGATTCCCTCGAGGAACGTCCCGTCGCCGCCGAGCGTGACGCCGAGTGTCGCCCGGTTCTCGTCGTAGACGCCGCCGATGTCGTCGCCGACGTCGACGGTCGAGAGTTCGATTCCGTGTTCGTCGGTCCAGTCGGCGAGTCGCTCGAGGGTCTCGTCGCTGTCCGGACTGACGATCGCGATGAGTTCGTCCGTAGTGGCCAGCCTCCGTCCTTGCATACTGTTACCGTCCCACATTGCACCACAGATCGTGATAAATGGTGTTATCAGCCGCCTGTTCGTTCTGGGGACGGAATACGTCGTCGATTCCGGGAGACATGGGGTAACACTTGTAATCCTCGACGGGGATATACGTGTTGTATGTCTGTCATCGATATCGCACGGGAGACGGTCGTCACCGTCGAGCCGGACGCGGCGTTGTCCGACGTCGTCCGGACGATGCGATCGAACCGGGTCGGGAGCGTCGTCGTCGTCGAGGAAAGCGAACCGATCGGGCTCGTCTCCGATCGCGATCTTGCCCTCGAGGTCCTCGACGGAGAGGGAGCAAACGAGGAGACGCCGGTCTCCGATATCATCACGGGCGAGATCCGGACGGTATCGGCGGACACGGGTGTCTACGATCTCGTCGATCTCATGTCCGACACCGGCGTCCGCCGTCTTCCCGTGGTCGACGACGGTGACCTCGTCGGAATCGTCTCGCTGAGCGACGTCGTGGTTCTGCTGGGAATGGAGCTCCAACACGTCGCGAACACGATCCGTGCGGTGTCACCGGCGTACGAACGGTCCGCGACGGATCTGTGAGACGATTAGTAAACTGGAGTCAACCCGGGTGATCGTATACCGTCGGACAGAACGGGTGATACCTTCACCGGATGCGTCCCCGATGACGGTGTATCAACGCATCTGTCCGACGGTGTATCAGACGGGCGAAACGGTGGATCGGGAGCGTTACGCTTCGGCGCTCGAGTCGACGGCCGTCCCGTTGTTACCGATCTGGACGAAGCCGTAATCACAGTCCGGACAGTGCCACTTGACCTTCTCGCCCAGGTGCAGCGTCGTGCTCGCGGCGCGATAAAACGTCTTCTCTCCGCCGCAGTTCGGACACTCGTGCTCGAGTTCCATCGCCATGAGCGGGGCTTGGGTACGCCACGTGTTTAACGTACCGATTCAGGCGACATCGGCGTTCGACGGCGCTACAGTAACAACTGAAACGATGTTCCTCCGATCGCACTCGCTCCCAGATCACGTCGGTCTCCGGTCGCGTCGCTGGCCTCATACGGACTGCTGTCCCGCTGTCTCGCCGATCGCCAGGACGGGTCGGCGATCGGCGGGAATTGATTACAGTAGACCGTATCATGTACGCCGCTCGCTCCAACCCGCGCTCCACTCGTGCGAACGGGTGTGCAGTGACGGTCAGTAGCTACGATCGGTTCGGTCTCCGCCGTCGACCGTTTGCATCCAGCTGTCGGCTAGTAATTAAGTGTTTACCGGCCGTCGACTCGGGCATGTCGATCTACACTGGACGCGGTGACGATGGAAAGACCGATCTCCGGGACATGAGCCGCGTCTCCAAGACGAGCGCGCGAATCGAAGCCTACGGGACCGTCGACGAACTCAACGCCCTTCTTGGAACGATCCGACCGACGGACCACGACGACGTCAACGACCGGCTGCGGACGGTCCAAAACCACCTTCACGTCGTTCAGGCGGATTTCGCGAACCCCGATCCCGACGAGGACGATCCCGTCGTCCGGGCCGAACACGTCGAGACTATCGAGGACTGGATCGACGAGTACGACGAGGAACTCGAGCCGCTGACGTCGTTTATTCTGCCGACGGGAAGCGAGGACGGCGCAGCACTCCACCACGCCCGAACGGTTTGCCGGCGCGCCGAACGCCGCGCCGTCGCTCTTGCCTCCGAAGACCGGATCAACGAACAGGCCGTGCAGTATCTCAACCGCCTCTCCGACGGCCTGTTCACGTTCGCCCGCGTCGTCAACAAACGCGACGGCGAACCCGAGGAGTCGCCGCAGTACTGACGGCTACGCCTCCCGTTCGGGCTCTACGCCAACCAGTCGCTGTCCGAGCACGTCCGCGTACCCCGACGGCGTGAGCTTCAGCGCGGGGACGCCGGGGAACGTCAGCGTCTGGAGCGTCAGAAGCGGCCGATCGATCTCGACGCCGGCCGCTCGTAGCGCGTCCTCGAGGTCGTCGTACCCACGGACGACGTCTTCGACCGGCGCTTCGGTCGCGACCCCACCGACTGGCAGTTCGAGGTCGGCGACGACGGCGCCGTCTCGAGCGACTGCAAAGCCCCCGCCTAGCTCGGCGACCCGTCGAGCGGCGACGACGGCGTCGTCCGTGTCGGCGGCGACGACTGCCAGCCCGATCGCCTCCCAGGTCAGGCTCGTCGCGACCGCGCCATCCTCGAGGCCGAACCCGGTCAGGAAGCCGGTGAAGCCGCGCTCGTCGGTCCCCGGCTCGCGGTCGAGCAGCGTCGCCGTGAGGACGTCGGCTTCGGGGTCGGGACCGAGTCGACCCTCGTCGGGAGCGTTGCTCGAGTCCGTGCCACCCACGACGGCGGGCTCGGCGGTCGTCTCGGTCGTCACGAGCCCGCGATCGACTGCCATCGCGCGAACGACGCCGCCGACTGCGGCCTCGAGTGGCGCCGTGAACCGATCGCGCTCGAGGTCGACCGACACCTGCTCGTAGACGTAGTCGGGATACGGCTCCGCTCGCGGTTCGACGTTCGGCGTGCCCTCAGAGACGACCTGTTCGCCGTTCGTGAGCACCGTCTCGACGGTCATCGACTCGAGGTCGTCGACGACGATCACGTCCGCGTACGCACCCGGGGCGATTCGGCCCCGCCCCTCGAGCCCGAAGTGTTCGGCGGGGTTGCGCGTCGCCGCGTCGATCGCATCGCGTGTCGGGATCCCGGCCTCGATCGCGCGGCGAACGACGTCGGCCATCCCGAACCCGTCGCGGAGGTCGTTCGGCCAGACGCCGTCGGTCGAGAGCGAAACGCTTCCCCCGTCGAGGTCGGGAAACGCCGCTGCTAGCGCCGGAAGATCGTCGCGGTTCGAGCCACAGCGACCGACGACGTGGAGGCCGTTTGTACCACGCTCACACACTCCGTCGGCGGTGATCGCCTCGTGATCGTTGTCCACGACGGTCGCAAAGGCCCGGAGCGCGTCGCCCCGACAGCCAGCCCCGTGGCCGACAACGACGGCGCCGGCCTCGCGGGCCTGATCGACGAGTGCCTCGAGTGTCGTGTCACGGTCGACGACGTGGATCCAGTCGATCTCGCCGACGCCGACCACGCGCTCCCGGCCGAGCAGGTCGGCATACGCCTCGAGTTCGGCGTCGTCCCCGCGGGCCGGTTCGAACGTGTCGACGAACGGCTGTGGTGGCAGGGTGAGGTAGGCAGTCACCGGCAGGTCGGCGGTGCGCTCGAGGGTCGTCTCGACGCCTCGAGCACCGAAATGGAGCCCGAGTCCGGAGGTTTCGGTGACGATCGCGGTCGTCCCGCCCGCGAGGATCCCGGGGACGATTCGCTCGGGTACCAGCTGGAGGTCGGCGTGGGTGTGGGCGTCGATCAGCCCCGGCAAGACGACGCGGTCGGTCGCGTCGACGACTGTCGTCTCGGGGCCGGTCACGGAATCGGCGTCTTCGAGTAGCGCTGCGATGCGGTCGCCGACGACGGCGACGTCGCGTTCGAGGAACTCCCGGCGATTCGAACAGTAGACCCGCCCGCCTGTGACGACAAGCTCCGCGATTCCGTCCGCTCGCTCGAGAGCGACCGGCTGTAACTCGTTCATAGCCGTGGTAATTCGTGTCCACCGTCGTATGTCATCCGATCGCGAACGATTCTGCCGGGGCCAAAGGAGAGCCGGAGCCAATCCGTCTCGAGGCGGCCCGCGAATCGCTGGCGGCCTAATGCGGACCGCCGAGGGACGGGTTCGGCAGCGACCGGGAGTACTCGAGGATCGCGCTCACGAACCGACACCGACGAGCGCTGAAAGGAAGTCTTAAGTCGGACGATCCGATACACTCTCCTGCGGGTTGGTGATCTAGTCCGGTTATGATACCTCCTTCACACGGAGGAAGTCGGCAGTTCAAATCTGCCCCAACCCACTTTTGACGACACAATTACGAGGAGCGTAGCGACGAGTCCGTGTCGTCAAAAGTGGTCGGCAGTTTGGACCAGACGAGGCGCGCACAGCGAGCTCGTCTCGGCGTGGTTTAAATCTGCCCCAACCCACTACTTCTGTCGCGAACAAACTCGCGAGCGACAAGATTGTGACGTCGGGCAGATTTGAACGAGACCGAGGTTCTGCATTGCAGGCGCGGGTTCTCGGGCGTCGTTCAAATCTACCCCAACCATAGAACTACGCACGGTTTGTAACCATACATCTTCGCGCTCCTCAGGCCTTGTAGCGGCAGGACCGTCGTTTTGGGTAGGCGTTCGGGATCTCGAACTCGCTCAGTCATTTCACGGAGATCATCTCCACCGGGGGTCCGTGTATATATCATATCAGAAATAAATACCGGTATACGATAGGATATCTCCCGGTACTTACCACCTGAGGACTCGCTGTATTCCGTCGTCGAACTCGAATTCGTTACCGAGGTTAGCAGGTCTACAGGTACCACACCGTGCACAGTATCGCGCTGAAGGGTCTCTACTGGCGGAAATCGGTAAATCGATCGGTGACGGGGCGATTCGTTCGCTGGTTTTCCATCCGGTTGAGAACCGGTTTTAGTTCGTCGAACCGGGGACCTCTCGCGACAAGACAGTCCTCTGGATTCCATTCGATAAATCCATACTCTGCCAGCTTAGGAAGGTGAACGTGATGGTTCTGGATGAGTTCCATGTCTGCTTCGGGTATCTCCAACTGCCCCGATAAAAACTGATCGAGGAGTGCGTCGTGGGCTTCGATCAATTCCTGGGACGTGTCGGAGAGTTCTGATACCCGTCGCAGATCGCTGTCCAGTAAGTCGACGAGCAGTTGCCGCCGCTGTCCGTCTGCCAATGCATCGAATACGTCGTCGTCTTCTATCACTTCGCCTCGGAGATGCTGATCTGAGGAATGCGCAATCATGTATGCTATTACGTGCCACTCACGGAAGGGTTCCTGTTACGTCCACAGTTACATGCGCTTCGGATTAAACAGGCTACGGCCGGGAGGTGCGGGAAAGAACAGTAGACTGATGATCACGATCTTTCGGCACCATCCACTCATGACTGCTGTACCGAGTTCCCGCCGATTGCCGACACCGTTCTGGCGATCGGCGGCCAGTGACGACAGGAGACCGTCTCACTCAACGCTTTCCGTGCCCACAGGGGGCTGTTCCTCGATACGTCTGTCTCCGGGCCTCTCAACGAGACGTACTCGTGGCGTGTTCTGTCACGATACTCGGAGAAGAGATACGCCCAGAAGGATACGGCAGAATATACGCACCGGGAGATCAGTCCTCGAAGAGATCCTCTCCGAAGTGATTGAACGGTTGAACGTGGTACTCATTGATGATCTGGCTGGAGACGATTTCGAGGCCGAGATCTTCGATTCCCGTGAGGGTCTCATCTGCCATCTCGGAATCGACGGCTACCGACTCAATATGGACATTGTGGGTGCCAGTTGTCATCTCACGAACGTTGATCACGCCAGGGAGATCTAACGCCTTCTGGGCCAGTTCGGCTCGTTTTGCAACCGGCGCTCGACACACGATGAACAGATGGAGTTCGAATCCCGCCTCCTCGTAGTCGATCTCGGGGAGATAGCCACGAATCACGCCCTCCTCGAGGTATTCGATGCGGTTTCGCACTGTGCTGGCCGAGGTTCCGACCATATCGGCCATCTCCGCGGCTGTAGCTCCCCGTGCATTCTTCTGGAGAAGGTGGAGAATACCTCGGTCAACATCGTCGAGGTTGTGGACCATGAATACGAATACGGACTCCAATTCGAAAGAAGTTTTTTCCAGCTATCTTGTACGATGAACATCCTCCTCGAGCGTCTCATCCAATCCGAATCAGTATCCATCCTGTCCCATTCTGCTGTGACTCACACAGCCCGTCCAACGGTTCTGGATCTATCGTCGTATATACTGGACGCAACTCCCAAGGATCACACTCCGTTAGTGAACTTACAGCATTCTTGATCGGTTTCGCACAGCCGAACGCACCTGTCGCGGGAGAGACGACGGTGATCTCTGCCACTGTTTCTGCTGTCTCTTCACTCGTCGTCGGAAAATCCGCCCGCACAGCGAAACGAGACGTTCGTTCCCGCAGAGGGAGTCTCCGTCTTGGCGTCGTTCGAATCGGTTCCACCCACTTGCAAGTGGAAGGTCAACACATATCATCACGAAACCTGTCCGGAATGACGCTGCGCGTCGCGCCGGAGGACCGGCGCGTCCGCTGTCATACAGTGACCATGAACCGACGAACAGCCATCAGCGTCCTCGCCGGTGCCGGAATCGCATCGATTGCCGTGAGTCCCGTCGCCTCGAGTGACGACGGTTCGGACGAGGCGGACGTGGCGTTCGAACTCTCTGACTACGAAATCGTCGAATGTGGAACTACCTGCCGGGACGCGACTGCCGAGTTGGCCAACGACGGCGACGACGACGCGAGCGACGTCACCGTCTCCGTAACCGTCAGCGCCGATGGGACCGACGTCTGGGAGAGCGAGGAGGACATCGGCACGCTCGAGGCCGGCGACACGGTGACGAGAGAGGAGCGTGTCGACCTCGGCTACCGTGACGCGGCACGGGTGCGGGCCAACGACGGGGACGTCGATGTCACGACGGTCGTCGAGTCCGACGAGGAAAAAGCCGAGTTCGAAAACGAGCAGAACGTACTGTGAATCCGCCGACGGCGGGTGTCGCGTGAGTGCACCGACCGCCGTCGTCGGCGCAGTATAGTAGCCACTGACAGTCAGTGCACACCCGATCGCACGAGGGCTGTACGATCGGTGTGGGAACCGTTTCAGTCGTTACTCTAGCCTGCAAGAGTTAAGCTGTCGGACGTAGTATGGCAGCATATGGCATACCTACTTCGCTGTGATAGCTGCGACCTCGACAGCGAGTGTCCGGACTGGCCGGAAGCCAACCGGCGAGCCAGCGACCACGAGGCCGCGTATCCCGACCACTGGGTGACCATCCACGAACTGCAGGAGGCCTGATACGGACCCCTGGACCGATGTTCCGTCGATCACTGACCCATCCTGGCGATCGTGGGACGTGACGACAGCAGACCGTATCACTCGGCTTCGGCCGTCGGAGAGACGCCGAGCGCGGCCGCGAGGATCGCGGTCTGGACCGTCCGCAGGTCCGTCTCCTGGATCGTCTCCGCGGCCCGAAACCGTTCGCGGATCTCGGAGACGCGCTGGGGTGTTGCGGCCAACTGAACGAGGACGAACTCGTCCGGCGCGACGGCGTCTGCAGCCTCGAAATCGGCCCGATCGTAGAGGCCGGCGAACTCCGCAAGCACGTCCGCGACGAACGCGTCGGTCGCCTCCGCGCCCGGATCGCCCTGGGGGACCGCATCCGCGGTCTCGTCGAAGTACGTCTCGAGGTCGACGACGCCAGCCGTCTCGTACAGAGTGTCGCCGAGAGCGTCGGCGACCGGCCGCGAGAGGTAGACGCCGAACAGCTTGTATCGATCGTCACCGGTCATACTCTCACGTTCGAGCCAGAGCCACTAATCAAAACCGACGCTCGAGTTCCGAGCGGACGGTCGGTGGGAGTTCGAGCGCCGCCACCAGCTCTTCGCGGTGGTCCGGCTCTCCGTGGCCGGCGACGAATCCGTTGAGTCGTGCGACGACCGTCGAATCGACGAACGCGTCGCCACAGCGGGCCGCGAGTTCGTCGCCCGCGACCGGCGTCGATCGGAGTTCGTACTTCTGGTGGTAGTCCTCGGCTCGAGTGAACGCCTCGAGGCGTTCGATGTCGGTCGCGGCCGATCGACCGGCGCGCTCCTCGCGAGCGGTCCGCGATTGTCTGGCCGTCTCGTACTGTGTGTCGTCGTGAGCGAGGACGACGCTGCGGTACTGTCGCTTCGGTGCAGGCGACGCCCAGTCATGGTTCGCCCAGAACCACTCGAGGACGTCCTCGTAGCGGAGTGCGTCCGGATCGTACTCGAACTGGACGACCTCGGTGTGATCGCCCAGCGAGTGATAGCTCGGCTCGGGTGTCGTCCCACCTGCGTATCCGACCCGCGTTCGAACGACGCCCGACCGTGCTCCGAACAACGCGTCGGGGCCCCAGAAACAGCCCATACCGAACGTGGCTGTCGCCGTCTCGCCTGGCGGAAGCGCGCCCACGTCCGACTCGAGTGCCGACGGCCACGGTCGATCCCGGCTCGAACGGTCCATAGCGAATCGACGGGCCGCGGTCGGATGGACTTGTCGCTGTCTCCGCCCTGCACCGTCCGTGACGATCGAGTTGCGTTCACGAACGACGCTGAACTGCCGCCTGAGACGTTCAGAACTCGTAATGTGCGATCTCGGTCGCGTCACAGGTCGGACAGACGACGGGATCGTAATCGAACTTCGACCCGCAGTTGCGACACTCGTAGAGCTCCCCATCGTCGTCGATGAGCAGCCGGAGTCTGGTCACCATCCCCATCCCACGTAACCAATAGTTCCGAACGATCATTAACTAGAGTGCCAGCATTGTTCGACAGCTACCGACAGTCGGTTCGGTAGCGAGCACCGACCTTCGAACTCCGGCTCACGGTTCTCGTCGATCGTTCCGCCGGCAAACCGGGTCGAGTGAACCGGAGTCGACACCGAGTATCCAGCCCTGTGGCGACCGACACGGGCGGAACGACTATCGGACACTCTCTGGTACTGCATCGCATGAACGATGCAGTCATCGTCGATGCGGTCCGGACGCCGTTCGGGAAACGAAACGGGTCGCTTCGTGAGATGCATCCACAGGATCTGGCGGCGAAACCCCTCGAGGCCCTCGAGGAACGGAACGGCTTCGATCCGGAGACGGTCGAGGACGTGATCTACGGCTGTGTGACGCCGGTCGACGAGCAAGGGCTCAACATCGGCCGAATCGCGCCGATGGTCGCCGGCTGGGGCGACGGCGTCCCGGGCGTCCAGCTCAACCGTATGTGTGGCTCCGGCCAGCAGGCGGTCACCTTCGCGGCGACGAACGTCATGGCCGGCCAGCACGACGTCCTCGTCGCCGGCGGTGTCGAGCATATGAGCCGCGTACCGATCGGGTCGGACGGTGCCGACGGCGTCGCCGGCACGGATGCCGTCACCGACACCTACTTCGAACAGTTCGACGAGCTGACCCACCAGGGCGAAGGGGCCGAACGCATCGCCGAGGAGTATGGCTTCTCCCGGACGGAACTCGACGAGCTCGCCGTCGACTCACAGCGCCGCTGGAAGACAGCCTGGGACGACGGCCGGTACGACGACCAGATCGTCCCCGTCGAGACCGAACTCGAGGGCGAATCGATCACCGTCGAGCGGGACGAACATCCCCGACCCGAAACGGATCTCGAGAGCCTCTCGTCCCTTCCGCTCTCGTTTCGCGAGGAGGGCGACGGCGTCCACCATCCCGGCAACTCCTCGGGAATCGTCGACGGGTCGGCGGCCCTGCTCGTCGCAAGCGAGAAGGCGGCTGCCGAACACGGCTGGGAGCCGATGGCCCGGATCGTCGAGACCGAAGTCGTCGGTGTCGATCCCGTGACGATGCTCACCGGCCCGATCCCGGCGACCGAACGGGTCCTCGAGAAGGCCGACCTCGAGCTCGCGGACATCGATTACTTCGAGGTCAACGAAGCGTTCGCCTCGGTCGTCGCCGCCTGGCTCGCAGAGACCGGCGTCTCCTGGGAGCGGGTCAACGTCAACGGCGGCGCGATCGCCCACGGTCATCCCCTGGGCGCGACCGGTGGCGCGCTCCTGACGAAACTGGCCCACGAACTCGAGCGCACGGGTGGGAAGCGAGCGCTCTCGACGATGTGTATCGGCTTCGGACAGGGAATCGCGACGATCGTCGAGCGACTCTGAGGTGCCCACGATGACGGACACGAAACGGGAGTTCGTGGCGGAGGAGCTCTGGCTGTTGATCGCGATCGTGACGGTCGCGCTGACGGCTCTTGCCGGAGCCGCCGGACTCGAGGGACTCGCGGGCGCGATCTCGATACTCGGTCTGGTCCTGTTGACGCCGATCTTTCTGTTCTGGGGCGAGGAACTGGCGACGCTGCTGTTCGACGAGGAGCCGGCGGTAGCACACGGGCGCGGCGCCGAATCCGAACCGACAGCGAAGCCAGACGCACTCGAGGAACTCAAACGCCGCTACGCGGCCGGCGAGATCGACGACGCGGAGTTCGAGCGTCGCCTCGAGCGCCTCGTCGCCGTCGAGAACCTCCCCGACGACGTCTTCGACGCCGGTTCGCGCGACGGTTCGGTTGCGGACCGCGAGTACGGGATCGACCGACGCGAACGGGAGCGAGAGCGAGAGTGATGACGCGTACGCTACTGGCCTTCGACCCTGATCACCGTCCCGATCTCGTCGTAGCGTACGCTCCCGCTTTCGGGAGATTGTCCCTCGAGTTCGAGATAGCCCGGCTCGATTCCGGTCACCTTCCCCGTCACGTCGTGGTCTCCGTCGTCAGTTCGATCGCGCTCCCAGATCTGGACGACGTCGCCGACGTCTACGTGTTCGCGGACGAGCGCTGCGGCTTCGTCCTGGTCTGCGTCCGGAGGAACGTCGAGTTCGGTCATATGCATGCGGAACACGGCGGCGATTCCGGTAAGTGTCCGCGCGTCAGGTGACGGCCGCTTTTGTACGCGTGGCCGACTCCGTAGTTCGATTTCCCCTGCAACTCGAGCGTTTTAGTGTGAGAGAGTCAAAGCGGGGATATGACGACCATCAAGGACAGCGTCCACGACCACATTCGTATCGACGGGGTCGCCGAGGACCTCCTCGATACGCCCGCACTCCAGCGGCTGCGAAACGTCCGCCAGCTCGGCACGGTCTCGCTGGTCTACCCCTCGGCCAACCACACGCGGTTCGAGCACAGCCTCGGCGTCTACCACCTCGCCTGTGAGGCGCTCGAGTATCTCGGCGTCTCCGGTCGGCAAGCCGAACGCGTCCACGCCGCCGCGCTCCTCCACGATATCGGGCACGGGCCGTTCAGTCACAACTTAGAGTCGCTCACCTACCGTCGGACGGGACGATACCACGACGACGTCCACGACGTACTTGAGAACGGCGACGTCGGAACGGTCCTGCGCGAGCACGACCTCGAGCCCGAGCGAGTCGCGGACCTGATCGCCGGCGAGGGCCGGTTCGGACAGCTCGTCTCGGGGGAACTCGACGTCGACCGGATGGACTACCTTGTTCGGGACGCCCACCACACGGGTGTTCCCTACGGGACGATCGACCACGGGCGACTCGTCCGCCAACTGACGTTCGTCGACGGCGAACTCGTCCTGGAAGAGGGAAACGTCCAGACCGCCGAGAGCCTGCTGGTCGCGCGGGCGCTGATGAACCCCGCCGTCTACAGCCACAGCGTCGCTCGGATCAGCAAGGCGATGCTACGCCGGGCGGCCGAGCGACTGCTCGACGCACCCGAGACCGACGTCGACGCGACACGGCTCCAGCGGATGGACGACCACGATCTGATCGCCGCCCTTCGCTCGTGTGAAGCGACCAGCGAGTTCTCGCGTCGACTCGACCACCGGGACCTCTTCAAACGGGCAGTGTGGGCCGAGATCGACGACGTTCCCGGCGGGATCATCGAGGCCGATCACGAGACGATCCGGGAGTTCGAACGCGAGATCGCCGACGATGCAGACGTCGATCCGGACTGTGTCATCGTCGACGTCCCGAGCCGCCCATCGATGACCGAGTCGACGTCTCGAGTGGTCGTCAACGGCGATATTCGCCAGCTCGGACAGCAGTCTCCGCTGGTCGAGGCGCTGCGAGCGGCCCAGTACTCACAGTGGCGCTTCGGCGTCTACTCACCACCGGAGATGCGCGAGCGCGTCGGCCGAACGGCCGTCGACGTCCTGGGACTCGACATCGAAGGGGCGTTAGTTACCGAGGTCCGCGACGGTCTCGACGCGACGCTGGATCAGTTCGTCGAGTAACGACACCGGCGGTATTCGACGATAGTGGCGATAGTGGGCTCTCGAGTCGTCCGTCACCTGCCGCTGTGGGAACCGGAGCCGGACCCGGTCCCGGTCCGAACGTGCGTTCGCTCGGCGTTTGCCACGAGATCGTCGAACAGCGCCGCGGCCTCGTCCGAAAGTGGGTAATCGTCGTGGTAGGGATCGATCTCGCGGTCGACGCCGGAGACGAACCGGATCGCATCGGCCATTCGCTCGTAGCTCTCGTCGACGATGTCCTGAATCAGAACTGGCATCCCCGCCCGATGACAGAGTTCGCTCGCAGCCGACCGGCCAGCCCAGATGCGTTCGGCTTCACGGTCGACGAAAAAGAGCGCGAACGGCGCCTCGTCGAACTGGGCCTCGAGAAACGCCTGTGCGGTCGGATCATCCCAGGAGACGACGCCGACGGACTCGAGTTGGCGCATCGCCGTCGAGGCGGCCGAACAGAACGGACAGTCGCCGTCGTAGAGCAACACACCCGTAAGCGGCTCGTGTTCGTCGGCTGTCGATGTCATCGTGTGGCTGTGTTGTCGGTCGTTCGACGGCCCGTCATATCAGTATGCCCCTGATACTACAGTTTCGATCGGCCCGGTGGCCTGTCGTGGTCGGCACGGTGCTGGAGCAGTTCGTCGTACCGCTCGACCTCGAGGACGACATCGGAGCGTGGTTGGGCGACACAAGTGAGCACGAACCCCGCCTCCTCGTCTTCGGGGTAGTATCGTTTCGCGTTGCTGTGGTCGACCTCGCCCTCGAGGAGTTTCGCGCCGCAGGTGATACACCAGCCCTGCTGGCAGTCCGCGGACAGCCAGAGCCCGGCGCTGCGTGCCGCCGACAGAATCGACTCGTCCTCGCGGACCTCGATCGTGTGCGTTTCGCCGGCGTCGTCGAGGCCGGCGTCTTCGGGAACGCGAAGTTCGACCGACCAGGTCGTCGAAGTGGTCACGAATGGAACGTATGGGGTTCGAAGCGGGAGGCGAAAAGCCTGTTGCGTGCAGGCTGAGGCTCCCACTGAATCGGTTGTTCGTCGAGTACAGTGTGTCGGATCCCTCTCGTTCGAACGGCACAGCGCTCGGCCTCGAGGATGTCCTCGTCCTCGTTCTCGTTCTCGAGACCTCTGGAATCGACCTCGTTTCCGTCCATCGGCGTTGGGAGTTCGGCAGGGTGCCACCGAACGCGTACCCGTAGGAGGTCGTCGACGTAGCGACGGAACACGGGACGCCAGTTCCAGCGGACCGGTAGCGATTCGGTCCGGGGTTCGCTTGGCGACTACGGTCGCCCCCACGGTCTTTGCGCTGGCGGTCGGGACGCCAACCGATGCGAGCCGTAACCGACACCGGCAGGGAAACGCTGGCCCGACCTATTTCCCTCGCTTCGGTGTCTACCGCCTATGACCAACATCGCTATCACCGGCGCATCGGGGAGCGTCGGTCGCGAGGCCATCGAAGCGTTTTCGGAGACGGATGTGGAGCTGACACTCTTCTCTCATAGCGAGACCGAGGATTTGGACACCGAAACCCTCGAGATCGCCAATCGTGAGGCGTTCGTCGACGCCCTCGAGGGCCAGGACGTGTTGATTCATCTCGCGGCGAACCCGGATCCTCGAGCCGAGTGGGACGCACTGTCGGATCCAAACGTCGAGGGCGTTTACAACGCCTACGCGGCCGCCGTCGAGAACGACGTACAGCGAGTCGTCTTCGCGAGTTCGAACCACGCGGTTAACATGGGTAACACGGTCTCGCCGATTCGACCGGAGTCGACCGTCGGGAAGCCCGACGTCGTCAGGACGAGCGACGAGATGGATCCCGACACCTACTACGGCGTCACGAAAGTCTTCGGCGAGGCGATGGGCTACTACTACGCGAAGCGCCACGGGATCGACGTAGTCAACCTCCGTATCGGCTGGCTGCTCACGGAGGCCGAACTCGAAGACGAAGTCACAGACCGGGACGGGGCCGGCGAGCGGTACGCCCGCGCGATGTGGCTCAGCCCCGATGACTGCCAGCGCGTCCTCTACGACGCGTCGATGGCGACTCTCGAGTCGACGCCGGTGACCGCCCACGGCATCTCAGACAACTCCGAGCGGTTCCTCTCACTGTCGGAGACGATGCTCGAGTTGGGCTATCGACCGCAAGACGACTCGGCCGACGTGTTAGACGGCTAGTAGGTAGACGGTCTCGCGTCGACTCGAGCGCGTCTCGGTCGGTGACGGGGCGGCGATCGGTCGTCATGGGACCGTAAGACCGAATAGCGACAGGTACGTATCCATATATATGGCTACAGACGTCGCCGACTCCACGGGGTACGGCCCGAACTTCCAGATGTCTGCGTTCGGGTACATCATGGCGGCCCTCCTCGTGATCGTCTTGCTCCCGTTGCTACCGGTGCTCGTTCCGGCCTACGTCATCTGGCGGCTGTTCTTCGCGGACGAGGCCGAGCACAGTTTCGAATCGTGGCGCCGTGAGGGACGACCGCCGAGTGGAACGTAAGGGAATCGGTGGGGTCGATGTGCCCTCTCGACCCGGGGTCGCCCTCGAGATGCGCTCTTTTGACGGACAGCAGTCCGTCTGAAACACCGTGTTCGATACTGACGGGCGAACATCTGTCAGGATTTTCGTCCGACAGTATCAGTCGTCGACACTGGCCACAGCCAGCTCCGCTGGCGGTCCGCCCGGGAGTTCGTCGCGGTCGTGGGGAGCCTCGAGATCCAGATCGGGACCACGGGCGACGATCCGGTGTGGGTTTACGTCAGGGTGGGTCGTGTAGTAGTGTTCCGTGATGTGGTCCATGTTGACCGTCTCGGCGATGCCGGGCGTCCCGTAGAGATCGCGCAGGTACGGCCAGAGGTTCTCGTACTCACGGATGTACTGGACGTTACACATGAAATGTGTATGGTAGACGTTATCGAACCGAATGAGCGTCGTGAACATAGCGACGTCGGCTTCCGTCAATCGATCGCCAGCGAGATATCGCTGGTCGGCTAACACCTCGTCCCAGTGATCGAGCGCTGCGAAGAGTTCGTCGACGGCCTCGTCGTAGGGGTCCTGTTCCGTCGCGAAGCCGGCCCGATAGACGCCGTTGTTGATCGGTTCGTAGATCTCGTCTACGATACGGTCGACCGTCTCGCGGTAGCCCTCGGGGTAGAGATCGACGTCGCGGGAGGCGAGGTCTCCGAATTCGGTATCGAACATCCGCATGATCTCCCTGGATTCGTTGTTGACGATGGTGTCTTCCTTGCGATCCCACAGGACGGGGACCGTCACGCGACAGGTCGCGTCCGGGTCTGCTTTTACGTATAGCTCCCGCAGGTAGTCGGCGTCGTGGACGTGATCGCGCGTACAACCCTCCTTCGCTGGCATGAACTGCCATCCGTCCTCGTCACGGTACGGATCGACGACTGACACCGAAATCGCGTCCTCGAGGCCCAACAGCGACCGGACCACGAGCGTCCGGTGGGCCCACGGACAGGCGGCGGAGACGTAGAGATGATACCGGTCCGTTTCGGGTCGAAATCGGGCGTCGGGATCGTCACGGATCCGATCGCGAAACGGCGTCTCCTGGCGTTCGAACGCGCCGCCGTCGCCCGTGACCTCGTATGCGTCGGTTCGCCACTCGCCGTCGACGAGCATGTTCATACACGGGGAAAGGACTCGAGGCTCAAAGGCACTCGCTAACACCGATGTTACCGCGGCGGAGAAGATAATTCGTCGGTAGTTACAGCCGTTCGTTTCGACCAGAGCCCACATAAAACCGATTGTAATTCCACGAGCTGACAGTCGATCAGTGAGAACGTTTATGAACGCCAATTTGATTATAACGATCGTGTTGTACGATGAGTGATGCTAGCGACGACTCGCCCGAGGGCGATCCGACCGACTCGTTCGCCCAGGGGACCGGAAGCGACGAGCCACGAATAACGTTTTACGGCGGCCGTGGGATGAGCGCGCTGCCGATCGCGTTTTTCATCGTCTGGGCCATCGCACAGACGGCGCTGTGGCGCATCTCCGATACGAGCGGTCTGGTCGTGGGAATCCTGATCGGGCTCATCCTCGGGATGTTCTTCGTTCGCGGTGACTGGAAGACCTACGCGAACACGATCTTCGAGGGGATGACCCAGCCCGTCGCGGTGACGGCCATCGTCGCCTGGATCTGGGCCGGCATGTTCGCCGAGGTCCTCCAGGACGGCGGCTTCGTCGACGGGTTAGTCTGGCTCGCCGACGTCGGCGGGATCGGCGCGGCGCTGTTCCCCGCGCTCACGTTCGTGCTCGCAGCACTGTTTACGACCGGCATCGGAACCGGCTACGGCGCGGCTATCGCCTTCGTCACGCTGTTTTTCCCGGCCGGGATTTTGCTCGGCGCGAACCCGATCTTGCTGTTCGGGGCGATCCTGTCGGGGGCGATCTTCGGCGACAACCTCGCGCCCGTCAGTGACACCACGATCGTCAGCGCCGTCACGCAGGACTCCGACATCGGCGGCGTCGTCGCCTCACGATTCAAGTACGTGATCATCGCCGCCGTCGTGGCGTTCGTCGGCTACCTCGTCGCCGGCCAGTTCATGGGCGGCCTCGAGATCGCCGGCGACGCCCAGGAGATCTTCGTCGCCGAGAGCGAACCCATCGGCCTCGTACACCTCGTCTCGATGGGCGTCGTGATCGGTGCGGCGGTCGCCGGCCGGCACATCGTCGAGGCCATCTCGTGGGGGATCGTCGTCGCGATCGCGTTCAGCCTCGCGCTTGGCCTGATGAACGTCGGCGACATCGTCTCCTTCAACGCACCGGAGGACGCACCGGTTGCCGAACCGCTCGAGTTCCTGCCGGTCCTCACCATCGTCGAGGACGCCGATGCAGTCGGCGTCGGCGGCAGCCTGATCGAAGGGGCGGCAGGGTTCTTCGAGCTCGCGATCCTCGTCTTGCTGATCATCGCTGCGGCCCAGATCATGATCCGCGGCGGCGCGTTCCAGGCGATCCTCGACTGGTCGATCGAGAACCTCGCGACGAACGTCCGCAACGCCGAGCTCACGATGGTCGGCTCCTCGGCGCTGATCAACGCCGTGATTACCATCAACACGGCCGCAGAGGTCGCGATCGGGCCGTACATCTCGAAGATCGGCGAGCGGTTCAACCTGAACGGCTACCGGCGCGCGAACATCTTAGACGCCCAGACCGCGGCGCTTGGCTATATCTTCCCGTGGTCCGGCGGCGTCCTCGCCGGTTACACTGCGATGCAGGACCTGCCGGGCGAATACGACT
This sequence comes from Natronolimnohabitans sp. A-GB9, assembly GCF_030848565.1. GTDB lineage: Archaea > Halobacteriota > Halobacteria > Halobacteriales > Natrialbaceae > Natronolimnohabitans. The sequence goes on along the minus strand of NZ_JAVDDV010000002.1, from coordinate 29,030 downwards.
GGTTCGAGCCGGGGATGCTCGTGACGCCGATCGACGTCGTCCCCTTCGTCTTCCAGGGCTGGCTGCTGGTCGCCGTCTTCGTGGTGGCGGCCATCACCGGTTTCGGCCGTGAGTATCTCATCGACCGCGAAAGCGAGGAGGTGGCACGACTATGAGTCTCTTGACAAAATACCTCAAAGGCTGGCGATTCAGGAGTACGACGCCGTCGCTCGAGACGGGCGACGAGATCAACGTCTTCGTCGCCGAGACGAACGGCACTGACGAAGGACTCGCCTACATCGGCGACACCGAGTTACGTATCGAGGGCGCCGGACCCGACACCGTCGAGAAGCGCGTCAGGGTTCGCGTTACTGCCTTCGACGAGACCGACGCCACGGCCCGCGGCGAGTTCCTCGAGGTCGTCGGCGAAAGCTCCTATACGGGATAGCAACGCCGCAACGCCGGGTTCGATACGACAGCCGACCGTCTCACGAGAGACCGGCGGACCACAGGTAACGCTTCGACTCCCGACTTCGTTTCGCTGATCGATACTGGAACCGATCGAGAGGTGGCAATTTATGTTATCGTGGCACCCACTCGAGAACTACCATGACCGAGGACGGGGATCGCCACCGCCAGTGTCGGCTGTTCACGGACGACGAGGGGGAGTTCGACGTCGAACGCGCCCGGGACGAGTCGCTGCCGGTCGAGGACGGCGAGGTGATCGACACCGACGAACTGGCCGACCACCAGCGATACGTCGAGGGGCGGGGGATCTACGACGAGCGCAACCGAGTCAACGACCTCACAGGGAAGGAGTGGAAGTACGCGACGAAGTCGGTGATCGCGGAGGGGTATCCCCCGGATCTCCAACACGACCTGCGCAGCGAACACGGCGGACAAAAGCCCCCGCGGCTCTGTGCGGAACTGATCGGCCGGTTCAGTAAGGCCGGTGACACCGTCCTCGACCCGTTTGCGGGCGTCGGCGGCACCTTACTGGGCGCGAGCCTCTGTGAACACGAGGGCACCGGACTCCGGGAGGCCATCGGCTTCGAACGGACCCGACGGTGGGTCGAAATCTACGAGACCGTCCTCGAGCGAGAAAACGAGCAGCGCCGCGAGCGCGGTGAGCCGACGCTGGCTCCCCAGGAACTGCGCCACGGCGACTGTGCGGATCTGATCGCGGACGTTCCCGACGACTCGGTCGACCTCCTGTTGACCGACGTCCCCTACTGGAACATGGACGAACTCGAGCAGACGCGCAACGAACGCGCGATCCGCGAGAGCAAGCTCGGCTCCTTCGACGGCGATGGAGGCTGTGATGGGGGCGGTGGCGGGGACGACCGCGGTTCGGAGTCGGAAGACGGCGGCGATAGCCGGCGTGGTGATACTGACGGCGACGGAGGAAGAGTCGACGAAGACGACGAAACGAATACACGGTCGAAAGCCGAGTGGCTCGAGGACATGGCCGCGAAGTTCGACCGCTTTACCGACGCGGTTGCGCCCGACGGCCACCTCGTCGTCTTCATCGGCGATATGTACCGCGAACAGTCCTACGAGTTTCTCTCGGCGGATCTCGCACGCGCCATCGAGTCGACTGCGCCGGTAACCCTCGTCGCGAACCTGATCTGGTACGATCCAACCAAGGATCTCCACGTCTACGGCTACCCGTTCTCGTTTGTCCCGTCGATGGTCCACCAGAACGTGCTCGTCTTTCGACCCGAGGCCGACGGATAAGCTCGCTCATCTCCGTCATTCAGGCGTCTGACGCGGTTTTATGGATCAGCAACGCATCAATTCGGGTGGCGCGCTGCAATCTCCCCACCCACTCCCACCCCATCCGCGCGCCAGTTCCGTCCACTCCCGCTTTTCACTCGATCGCTTCGAAGGACGAAGAGACGGTCTGACAGCGGTCCGTCTCAGGCCCTCGCGGGCGCCAGCGTCTCACGAACCTCGTCTGCGCGTTCGGTCTCGGCGATGATCGCGACCTCGTCACCGGCCTCGAGTTCGGTTCCCGGCAGCGGGATCGTCAGTGACTCGCGTTGCCGGCCGTGGGCGTAGATCCGTGCGTCGCCGGGGAGGTCGAGTTCGCTCATCCGCTTGCCGACGGCGGGCGAGTCGGCGCCGATTTCGAGGACGGTCAACTGGAGATTCGTCGCGAGGTCGGCGACGACGTTGAAGTCGCCGCCGAGCAAGGCCGTCTTCGCGCCGGCAGCGCCCAGCCGTTCGGGATAGACGATCTCGTCGACGTCTTCGGCGTACTTCTCGTAGATGTCCTCGCGGTAGTCCTCGTCGATCCGGAGGACGGTGCGACAGTCGTGGTGAGTACCGACCATACAGGCCGCGAAGTTGGCGTTCAGATCGGGCGTAAAGGCGCCGATCGCGGCGGCGGACTCGATTCCCGCGTCGACGAGTACTGATTCGTCGGCGCCGTCACCGAGGACCGTCTCGAACCCGTCGTCTGCTGCTCGATCGACGCGATCGGGATCGTCGTCGACGACCACGACGTCGTGGCCTTCCTGGGCCATGATCCGGGCGGTCCGCGAGCCGACTCGTCCGTACCCTACGATAACGAACTCCATGGGTGACGAATGCACGGCCTGAGTGAAATACGTTCGCTCGCCGACCGACGTTACGCCGGTTCGACGACGACGACCCGTAGATCGTTCAGGTTCGTCCCGGTCGGACCGGTGTGAACGATCGCGTTCCTGTCGGCGAGATACGGACAGACGTCGTTGTCGGCCAGTGCGTCCCGGGCCGCTTCGACGTCGTCGACGGTCGTCGCGTCGACGATCGCACCCGCGACGTCGGTCGCGCCGTCGATCCCGTCAGTATCGACTGCGGCGACGGTGATCGCATCCGGGTCTGTGTCCGTGCCGACGAGTTCGATGGCTGCGCTCGTCGCGAACTCCTGGTTCGGGCCGCCGGTACCGTCGCCGGTGACGGTTACGGTCGTCTCACCCCCCGAGAGGACCACGGCCGGCGGCGAAATCGGTGTCTCCGTCGCCAGGATCTCTTCCGCGACCGCGACGTGGGTCGTGGCCGCCTCGCGGGCCTCCCCCCGGACCCGTGAGGAGAGCACGAGCGACTCGTATCCGCGTTCGTTGGCAACCTCGCGGGCCGCCTCGAGGACGGTCATCCCGTCGGCGACGACGTGGTTCGAGACGCGTTCGAAGACGGGATCACCGGGCGCGGGTGTCTCGGGAACCTCGCCGGCGGCGCCACACTCGAGGCGATCGGCGACGGCATCGGGGACGCCGATCCCGTACCGGTCGACGACCGCCAGCGCGTCCTCGAACGTCGACTCGTCGGGGGCGAGGGGGCCGCTTGCGATCACGCTCAGATCGTTGCCGACGACGTCGCTCAGGATCACGGTGCCGACCGTCGCCGGGGCCACATGCCTGGCTAGCCGGCCGCCTTTCAGCGCCGAACAGTGTTTTCGGACGGCGTTGATTTCGCCGATGTCGGCGCCGCTTGCGAGCAACGCGTCGGTCGTCTCCTGGAGGGCTGCAAGCGAGATTTCGTCCGCCGGCGCGGGCATGAGGGCGCTCCCACCGCCGGTGATCGCCGCCAGCACGAGTGTTCCCTCGTCGGCTGCGTCGGCAGTCGCGAGCAGTTCTCGCGTGCTCTCGACGCCACGCTCGCTCGGAACGGGGTGGTCGCCTTCGCGGACCGCAATCGTGTCGGTCTCGACCGGATCGTCCGTCACCACGACGCCGTCGTCGATGCGGTCGCCGAGGACGTCCTCGAGCGCCGCGGCGACGTGCCCAGCGGCGTTCCCGCCTCCGAGGACGACGAGTTCGTCGTACGATGTCAGATCGTACGTCGCGTCGGCAACGTAGAGAGTGTCTCCGTCGAGGGCGACCGCGTCACGAATCACTCGTCGCGGGTGGCCAGCCTCGATTCCCGCCTCGAGACAGGAACGCACCGTGTCGCGGGCGTCGGTCGTCGCGAGTGCCTCGTCGTCTTCGATCATATCCTGTCACCCGATCGATCGGCGCTTACTCGAGCCGTTTCGTCCGGGATTCTGGCGGTCGAACCAATCGCGGGTGGCGTAGACTCCGCGTGTCCCATAGCGAGGCGTTTCTCTCGCTCACGACAAAGGTAACGGGTTCGGACACCGGCTGGATCGTCGTGTCCGTCGCCCGTTCGAATCGACCCGACGAGTCCCCCGTATTGCACGAACGTGTCTATTCGACTACTCGATCCGGACGAGAACGCTTAACTGAACGGTCTTGCTATGCTCGAGCGTCCAAGATGGGGGCTTTAGACACGATCGCTGACTATTTCGATTTCGACGAACACAATACGAATTATCGAACGGAAACGGTCGCGGGGGTGACGACGTTCCTGGCGATGGCGTATATCATCGTCGTCAATCCGACGATCATCGCACCGGCGATCTTCGGGCAGCCACCGGGGGAGCTCGACCCCGGTTCGACCACCGAGATCGCCGGCGAGACGTACACGCTCGTGCAGGTCGAACAGATGCTCGCGGTCGTCACGATCCTCGCGTCGATCATCGCAATCGCCGTGATGGCGTTCTACGCCAAGCGGCCGTTCGGACTGGCGCCCGGGATGGGGCTGAACGCCTTCTTTACCTTTACCGTCGTCCTGATCCTCGGCGTTCCGTGGCAGGTCGCGCTCGCGGCCGTCTTCGTGGAGGGGCTCATCTTCATCGCGCTGACCGCCGTGGGTGCCCGCGAGTACATCATCCAGCTGTTTCCCGAACCGGTGAAGTTCGCTGTCGGTGCTGGTATCGGTGTATTCCTGCTCTTTCTGGGCGTACAGGAGATCCAGCTCGTGGTCGCCGACGAGAGCACCCTCGTCACACTCGGTAACGTCCTGGAGAGTCCGATCGCGGCGTTCTCGCTCGCCGGATTGGTGCTGACGCTGTTGCTCTACGCCCGTGGGATCCGCGGATCGATCGTGATCGGCATTCTGGTGACCGCTATCGCGGCGTGGGTCGTGACACTCGCCGGCTTCGTCGAGCGAGGCACCATCACGCCCGAACAGGGAATCGAGGGCGCCCAGTACGATTTCACGCCGCTGTTTTGGGGCTTCGTCGACGGGCTCAGTATGATCGGTGAGGAGCCGCTCGTCTTCTTGCTGGTCGTGTTCACGTTCTTCTTCGTGGACTTCTTCGACACTGCGGGGACGCTCATCGGCGTCTCACAGATCGCTGGCTTCCTCGACGAGAAAGGCGATCTCCCCGACATCGAAAAGCCGCTGATGGCCGACGCAGTCGGTACCACCGCGGGAGCGATGATCGGCACCTCGACCGTGACGACGTTCGTCGAGTCCTCGACAGGAATCGAAGAAGGCGGTCGTACCGGCTTCACCGCACTCGTCGTCGGTGGCTGTTTCCTGCTCTCGCTCGCGTTTATTCCGCTGATCACCGCTATTCCGACGTACGCGAGCTACCTCGCGCTGGTCGTCGTCGGGATCATCATGCTCCAGGGCGTCGCCGACATCGACTGGCAGGATCCCGCGTGGGGGATCGCCGGCGGGCTGACGATCACGATCATGCCGTTGACGATGTCGATCGCGAACGGCCTCGCGGCCGGTATCATCAGCTATCCGCTGATCAAAGCCGCAATGGGCGAACGCCACGACGTCTCGCTCGGACAGTGGGTGCTCGCACTCTCGTTCATCGCCTACTTCGTCATCTACTTCGGCGTTCAGGCGGGCGAAGTCACGTTCTAGACTACTTCGACCGCCACACACCTGTAACCGCGTTTCCGGCAACGTGCCGGCTGACCAGTGACCTCTTAGGTGTGACTCGGCTAGTCGCGCCCATGGCTGACATCACGATGTACGATCTGCCCGGCTGTCCGTACTGTATGAAGGTTCGATCGAAGCTCGACGAACTCGACCTCGAGTACGACGTGATCGAGGTGCCTCGCTCTCACGCCGAGCGAACGGACGTCGAGGAAGTCAGCGGACAGACCGGCGTTCCCGTCATCACCGACGAAGCCAACGGCGTCGAGGGGATGGCCGAGAGCGACGATATCGTCGAGTATCTAGAGGAGACGTACGGTGAGGAGACGGCCTGATACGGACTGCTATAAAAACAGGACGCGACCGTGAGATGTGGCGGCTCAGGCCGCTTCCTCGTGTTCGGCGCGTTCGCGGATGACCTTTCGGAGCTCCGCGGCGTCGTCGAGTTGCTCGAGTTCGCCGCGTTCGACTAACGCGGTGCCGTCGACGGCCTCCTGTTTGGCGCGGTCGACGACGTACACCGAGTGTGTGTGGGTGACGTGGCCGATCGAACTCATGATTCGGGCGCGTTTCTCGGCGGCCTTCGTGAACTCGGAGTGGCCGGTGAGCACGACGTCTTCGTCATCGTCGTCCTCCTCGTCGCGGCTGACGGCCTTGAACGGCGAGCGCAGCGTCGGGTGGACCTCGTAGCCGGCCCGCGTGAGGACGGCGACGACCTGCTGGTCGTCGGGGTCCGCGTCGGGATCGTCCGGCGTCGACTCGGTCTCGTGGACCTCGTCGGCCCCTTCGAGAACGTCGACCGGACTGGTCAGTGGCGCGTCGAACAACTCCTCGAGTTCCATCGCGACCTCGACGGAGGCGTTCATGCCGTCCTCGTATTTCGAGACGGTTCGACGGGAGACGCCGAGTTCGGTCGCCAGTTGGCCGAGACTCCAGTCTCTGTCCTGTCGTTCGTCAGCCAGCAGGTCGCCGTCGATGTTGACGTAGAGGCCGCCCGGAGCCGCGTAGATCAGCGGCGGAACGCCCTCGATGAACAGGTTGTACGCCGTGTCGGGACTGAGGACGGGGACGCCGTGTCGGAAGTAGACCACGTCCGGTTTGAGATCCTCGTCGCGGCTGCGCAGGCCGATGACGAGCGGCGTCGCCTCGAGATAGGTACCCAGGCGGCGCATCTCGTGGCCCGTCGCCTCGTTGAACGCGTCGATGTTACCGAGGATCTTGACCAGAATGAGGTCCTGTCCCCGGCGAGCAGCAACGTCGAAACTCTTCGGTCGGATCGCACACCGGTCGCTGACCACGAACCCCGCGTCCTCTAACATCGCGGTCACATTGCCGACCAGTGCGGAGCGGGACATAATGGCATGTAAGCTATTCCTCGTATAAGACGCTTTCCCCCGGGGATTCGGATGCCGTGTCGCGGTTCGTTTCTGTACCGGCAGTATACTTATATACCGGTTATCGTCTCCGAATATGAACGTTCGTCCCCGACGACGGATCGAATCCAGCCCGAGGCGGTGACGGCGACGTCCCGAAAGGGGTTACTCGCCGCTTGCCCAACCACGGACGATGACCGTCGTCGGCCTGGACGATACGGACTCACGCGAGCGCGGGATGTGTACGACCTACGTCGCCGCGGAGATCGGCAAGCGACTGCGTCGGGCGGGCGCGACCGTCTCGCGGCTGCTGCTCGTCCGTCTCAACCCCGCCGTGAAGTACAAGACACGGGGCAACGCCGCGCTGGCGATCCACACCGACGCCGATCCCGACCTGGCGTTCGATGTCGCCCGCGAGCGACTCGAGACCCTCGCAGAAGCGACGGACGAGCGGACGAACCCGGGGCTCGCAGTGGCCGCGGACGAGCCGGCGGCCGTCCCCGACGACGTCCAGGCGTTCACTCGGCTGGCGATCCGTGACCACCTCGAGATCGACGACGCGACGGCCCTGCTCGACCGACACGGCTACCGCTCCTGGCACGTCGGCGACGGTCGCGGACGGATCGGCGCCGTGGCCGCCGTCGGTGCCTGGCCGACTCTCGAGGAGTGGACCTACGAGTACATTTCCTATCGCGCGCCCGAGCGATGGGGAACCCCGCGGACGGTCGACGACGAGAGCGTCTTCGCGGCGGCCGACTGGGGCTACCCCACCGTCTGGGACACGGTCGACCGCGGCGAGGACGAACCCGTCTGTGTCCCCCACACGCCGGGGCCGATCCTCCACGGAATCCGCGGCGACGACCCCGACGTCGTCCGCGAGGTCGCCGCCCGTATCGAGAGCGAACCCGTCGTCTCGAGCCAGCTGTTCGTGACCAACCAGGGAACGGACGTCCATCTGCGCGAGGGAACGCTCGAGTCGGTCGTCGACGGTCGCGCCTATCGCGTCGACGGTCGGGTCGCAAGCGAGCCCGAGACGCGCCGCGGCGGCCACGTGTTCGTCGACCTCGAGAGCGTCGCCGACGGTGACGATAGTACGGGCGACGAGCCAGCCCGCCTCGCGTGTGCTGCTTTCGAGCCAACGAAGCGCTTTCGCGACCGCGTCCGCACACTCCGTGTCGGTGACCGAATCACTGCCTGTGGCGAGTGCTCACAAGGAACGCTCAAACTCGAGAAGTTCGCCGTCCGTGACCTGGTGACGACCGAGCGCGTGACGCCGACCTGTCCCGACTGCGGGCGGACGATGAAAAGCGCCGGGCGAAATCAGGGGTATCGGTGTCGAGACTGTGAGACCGACGCGCCCGGAAAGGCGGAACGGTCCCTCGAGCGCGACCTCGAGGTCGGCTGGTACGAGGTTCCGCCGTGTGCCCGACGCCACATCGCGAAGCCACTGGTACGTGGCGGGTTCGACGCGCCGATCCATCCGGAGCAGTAGTCAACTCGATACGATGCGGTCGGCCACGCAACTTATACTACCGGACAGCAGTCACTACCCATCCGATCGTGTCTCGAGTGCGATCGGGTGTTTACTGACTTTTGTCCGGTAGTATGACTGACGGATCCCGATCGCAACACTCGAGTCGCTCACGTCGATCTCGTCGGCGCTACGTGGTGTGAGACGGACAGCGATTCGCCTGAAACCGTTTCGGCGACGACTCGGGAAGATACCAACTGCCTACGTTCCTTTCGACGAGCGAAACGGTCGTCTGTAACCGTTGCAGGATCGCAACCGTCCGGAGTTTTATGAGGGAGAGTCGTGGACCGGGGGCCATGAGCGACGTATTCGCCAGCGCCCTCACGAGGAAGGCCGTCGTCGGCAACGACGGCGTCGAGTTCGGAACGATCCACGACGTAACGCTACACCCGACCTCCGGCGAGCTCGTCGATCTCGTCGTCGAGCCCGCGCGGCGATTCCGATCGCGGTCGGTCGACTTCGAAACCAATGCGGACGATCGCTTGCTCATCCCTCTGGACCGCGTGGCGGTCGTCAACGATACGATCGTCGTCGACAACTGATACGGATCGCTGTAACGATTTACCGCCGATCGCCAGATCCGGGGTCGGCGATCGGCGGTAATTGACTACAGCAGTCCGTATGAGATTGCCGGCGAGACGCTTCGATCCCCGGACACAGCAGCGATGTCACGCTCCCGTGGCGGGGTCGAAAGTGTTTTTCGGGACCGGCGGTTGGATACTGACAAATGGGGCTCGAGGAGGAGATCGAGGAGATCGAAGAGGAAATCGCCAACACGCCCTACAACAAGTCGACCGAGGCCCACATCGGCCGGCTGAAGTCCAAGCTCGCGGAGAAAAAAGAGCAACTCGAGAAACAGCAGTCGGGCTCGGGCGGCGGTGGCGGCTACTCGGTCGAGAAACACGGCGATGCGACGGTCGCGCTGGTCGGCTTCCCCAGCGTCGGCAAGTCCTCGCTGCTGAACTCACTGACCAACGCCGAGAGCGAGACCGGGTCCTACGAGTTTACGACGCTGGACGTCAATCCCGGGATGCTCAACCATCGGGGGGCGAACATCCAGCTGCTCGACGTTCCCGGACTGATCGAGGGCGCCGCCGCGGGACGGGGTGACGGCCAGCAGGTGCTTGCGGTCGTGCGCAACGCCGACCTGATCCTCTTTGTCCTCTCCGTGTTCGAGATCGACCAGTACGACCGTCTGCGAGAGGAGCTCTACGACATCAACATCCGCGTCGACCAGGAGCCCCCGCGGGTCACCGTCCGCCCGAAGCACAAGGACGGCATCAAGATCACCTCGAGTACCGAACAGGAGTTAGACGAAGGGACGATCAAAGACGTCCTCCGCGACCAGGGGTATGTCAACGCCGACCTCAACCTCCAGGAGACGGTGACGATCGACCGACTGATCGACGGTCTGATGGACAACCGCGAGTACATCCCCTCGATCACCTGCGTCAACAAAGTCGACCTCATCGAGCCCGACTACAAGGAAACGGTAGACGAGCAGTTGCGAGAGCGCGACTTAGATCCCGAGGAGGTCACCTTCATCAGTGCCGAGGCCGAGAAGGGACTCGACGTCCTGAAAGACCGTATCTGGGAGAACCTCGGACTGATCCGAGTCTACATGAACAAACCCGGTCGCGGCATCGACTGGGAGGAGCCACTGGTCGTCGAGGAGGGCGCGACCGTCGGCGACGCCGTCGAGAAACTCGGCGGCGAGATGGAAGAGCGGTTCCGCTTTGCCCGCGTCACCGGCCCGAGCGCGACCCACGACGAACAGCAGGTCGGTACCGACCACGTGCTCGAGGACGAGGACGTGTTGAAACTGATTCTGCGCCGCTGAATCCGGCGCTTCCCCGATTTTCGTGACCGATCGAGTGACGGTCGAGCGCCGTCGCCTCGAGTCGACCGCCGACGTGACTTTTTTATAAAAGTTTGATTATTCTTCGAGAGAAGCGTAATCAGTACCGTTATCAGGTCGCCTTCCAAGTAATCACTTATGTCTGAATTCGGAGCGCTTTCGCTCGTGCCGCCGCTGCTCGCGATCGGCCTCGCGATCGTAACGCGGCGACCGATCCTCTCGCTGTTTCTTGGTATCTGGTCGGGCGGCGTCATCGCGACCGGAAGTATCGGTATCGGACAGACATTTACGTGGGTCACCGAGTCGATCGGCGACGTGTTCCACGCGAATATCCTCGTGTTCACCCTGCTTTTGGGCTCGGGTGTGGCGCTGATCTGGCGACTTGGCGGCGCGACCGCCGTCCGCAACTGGGCGACGGCTCGCCTCGAGACCCAGCGCAACACCGGCGTTACGACGTGGGTGTTGGGGATCCTCCTGTTTTTCGACGACTACGCCAACACGGCCATCGTCGGCTCCACGATGCGGGAGATCTCCGACCAGATGCGGATCTCACGCGAGAAGCTCTCTTACATCGTCGACTCGACGGCTGCGCCGGTCGCGACGATCGGGCTCTCGAGTTGGGTTGCGTTCCAGCTGTCGATGATCGACGAAGCCTACGAGGGACTGATCGACAGCGAGGAGTACGACGTGGCAGCCGGGGACGTCCCCGGCGTCTTCGAAACCTTCGTCGGCTCGATCCCCTTCAACACCTACGCCCTGCTGGCGATCCTGATGGTCGGGATCATCGTCCTCTCGCGACGGGACTACGGCGAGATGCTCGACGCCGAGCACCGCTCGTGGCAGACGGGGAAGGTAACCCGTGACGACGCCCAACCTCTCCAGGAGGTCGAGAAAGACCTCGGGGCACCGATCGACGATCGGCCGATGCTGCGGACCTTCTTCGCGCCGATCGTCGTCCTGATCGTCGTCACACTCGCCGGCGCGTTCTGGACGGGGTATCAGGAGTGGATCGACGAACAGGCCGAGGCAGGCGCCCCGACGGCGCTCGAGGCAGCGATGGCCGACGAGGGGACGCTACAGGTACTCGTCGACGTCGTCGGTGCGGGTGACTTTGCGGCCGCGCTCGTCTGGGGTTCGTTCGCGATGGTCGTCACCGCGATCGCGATCGGTCTGTTCTACGACCTCTTCGATCTCGGCGACAGCGTCGAGACGGTGCTGGACGGCTTCAACATCATGCTCACCGCGGTGACCGTCCTCGTGCTCGCGTGGTCGATCAGTGCGGTCGCCGAGGACCTCGGGACCGGCGAATACGTCGCCGGGATCGCCGGCGAGGTCGTCTCGCCGGCCGTTCTTCCGATCGTCGTCCTCCTCGTCGCTGCGTTCGTCGCGTTTACGATGGGGTCGTCGTGGGCCACGATGGGGATCGTGACGCCGATCGCGATCACGGTCGCGTACGACCTCACCGGCACGTTCGATCTCATGCCGGTCATCGTCGGCGCCGTCTTCTCGGGGGCGATCTTCGGTGACCATGCCTCGCCGATCTCGGATACGTCGGTGCTCTCCTCGACGTTTACCGGTGCGGACCTGATCGACCACATCCGGACGCAGCTGTACTACGCCACGACAGTCCTGCTCGTCGTGATCCTCTGTTATGCACTCTATGGCTTCTTCGGCGTCCCGTGGTACATCTTCGTGCCGCTGGGTGCCGTTCTCCTGATCGGCCTCGTCTATGGCCTCTCCGAACTCGACGCCCGCCGCAAGGGAGTCGAGCCGAAGGCGTCCGCGACCGACCGCGATCCGGCCGGGGCAACCACCGGCTCGGAGCCGTCGGCCGACGAGTAGACCACCGCCTTCGCCACGTTTTTGCCGTCCGCAAGCGAGGATTCGCGTATGGACGGAACGCTCGACCACACGATGATCCGCGTCTCGGACCTCGAGGAGTCACTCGACTGGTACCAGACGCACCTCGAGTACGAGGAGAAAGATCGCTTCGAGGGCGACGGCTTCACCATCGTCTATCTGGGTCCCGAGGAGATGCACGAGGAGGGTGCGATGCTCGAGCTCACCCACAACGAAGGCGAGGACGTCGAACCGGGCGACGCCTGGGGCCACATTGCGGTCCGCGTTCCCGAGGGCGAACTCGAGGACTACTACCAGCAGCTGATGGACGAGGGCGTCGCGGATTATCGTGACCCCGAATCCTGTGGCGGCCGCTACGCGTTCGTCAAAGACCCCGACGGCCACGAGATCGAGATCGTCCAGCGCGACCCCGACGAGGGGGCGCTGTGGTCGCTCGACCACACCATGATCCGTGTCGAGGACGCCGACGAGGCACTCGGCTTCTGGACCCGAAAATTCGAGTACCAGCCGACTCGTCGCTGGGAGGCAGACTCCTTCGCGAACTACTTCGTCGAACCCGAAGACGCCGCCCCCGAGGCGATGTCCCTCGAGTTGACCTACAACTACGACGGCCGCTCCTACGAGTTCGGCGACGCCTGGGGCCATCTCTGTATCCGCGTCGACGACCTCACCGACGACTGGGAGACGCTCCTCGAGCGAGAGGCCCCCGACTACCGCGATCCGGAGAGCAACGACAACATGTACGCCTTCACGAAAGACCAGGACGGCCACGAGATCGAACTGTTAGAACGCGATCTCGAGGCCGACTCGCTGTTCCCGTTCTAACTTCCACCACGTCAGTGCTATCGGCGGTCAGGCGACGACCGTCGATCGCTCGATCCTGCTCGTGGCCAGTTCGACGAGAATCGACGCGAGCGGAGACTGTGAACTCCAGATGGCGGTTTCGGTTCCGGCGTCGACGACGCTCAAGAGGATCGTGTCCGTATCGACGACGATCAGTCGTCCCCAACTATCGTCGGCCACGAACTGACGTCGTTGTACGGTGACGTCGATTCCGTCACAGGAGTCGAACCGAGCGCCGACGTCGTCGCTGTCCGTGAGCACGCGAACCGTTATCCCGTCGGCCGCACGTCCCTCGAGCAGGGAGACCGATTCGTCGTCGATCAGCTCTGGATTCGATATCGCAACGACGATCCGCTGATCGGCCTCGCTGACGAGACTCCGAAGACGCTCCGTAACGCGTTCTCGGCCGCGAACGGTCCAGACGCTCTCCTGTTCGTCGTCGGCCTTTGCCTCCTCGCGAACGGATTCGACGTACGTAAACGCACGGTCCTGTTCGGTCTCGAAGTCCTTTCGGAGCAGTTGTCGAGCTTCGTCGACGCTTACCGGTCGATAGCGAATCGGGCTCGATTGCTGTACCTCGATCAGCCCACGCTCGGCTAAGTTTTCGGCGACGCTGTAGACCTGTGATCGTGGTACGTCGACGACGTCGGAGACGTCGCGTGCGGTTCCGGAACCGAGACGCTGGAGCGCGATAAACACCTTCGCCTCGTAGCTCGTCAACCCGAGTCGCTCGAACGCCTCGAGGGCATCCGATGCAGATGTGTTCATGATCTCTCACCCACCGTGAGTACCACTTCTTTTGACTACACGTACTTGATTCTGTACGTTTTCCGGACAAAAACGAAGACTGACGGTTGAGTCGATGTCGATCACCGCCAGGACGCCATCGTCGGCAAGCGATCGGTCGACTCGAGGCGGTCCCAGACGACGATCACCGAGGGAAGAACGAGGATCGACGTAATACAGGCATAGAAGACCCCCAGTGCAAGAAGCAGTCCGAACTCCATGATCAGCGGAATCAACGCCGCGTACAGGACGCCCAGTCCACAGACGGTCGTCAGCATACTGCCGGTCAGCGCACCGCCAGTTCCGCGAACGGTTACGAGAAGCGCCTCGTGGACGTCCTGGCGGTCTTCGAACTCGTCGACGAACCGATGCATGAAGTGGACGGTGTAATCGACGCCGAGTCCGATCGAGACCGAGAGAATCGGGGCGTTGATCGGACTCAGCGGGATGTCGAAGTATCGCATCGAACCGGCGAGGAACGCGACGGTCAACAACACCGGCACGAGGTTGAGAACGCCGTATATCGCCCGTCCCTCGAGCCACCAGTAGGTTAGAACGAGGAAGATTGCCGTCAGGAGAAACGCGATGGCGAGGCTATTGATCGATGCGTCGGTCGTCTCGTCGATTACGGACTCGAAGATGACCAGCTGACCGGTCGCCGTCGCGTCCATCGGGAGTTCGTCGGCGGTCTGTTGTGCCGCGAGAACGGCGTCGTCTTGTTCCGCGTCGACGTCGACCGTAATCTCGATCTGTGTTGCCCCACGGTCGGTCGTGAGCCACTGGCTCGCCTCGTCGCTGGCCTCGGAGTCGAACAGTTCGTCGTAGACCGCGTCGACGTCGCGATCCGGCGTCCCGTCACCGTTCGAATCGTAGCGCGTGACGACCGCGTCGAACTCTGGGTCCTCGGCGGCGTGGCGTTCGATGACCGACAGGATGCTTTCGGCGTCGGCCTGTCTGCCATCGGTCTCGAACTCTTCGGGTGGATTCTCGAGTGCGCGCTCGATATCGCGCAACGCGGTGTCGGAGCGTAACTCCCCGTCGTCGATATAGATCGTGATGGTGCTTTCCATTCCCTGGTCGAAATCCTCTTCCAGGTAGTCGAGGACCGTCATGAACGTATACTCGCCCGGCGCCAGCGGTCCGGGGAGGTGTTCGTACTGTTCGAGTCGCTCTTCCTCGGGGAAGAACGCTTCCTCGTCGAACTCGGTGTCGACGCCGGTACCGTACGCCGCAGCAGCGCCGCCAAAGATCAGCATCGTGACGAGAAAGATCGCCGGCGCGACGCGGGCGATCCGGACCCCGACCGGGAGTATCGCGCCAAGGCGTGAGTTCTCGCGGCCAAGCGGTGTCGTTCCGAACTGCGGGAAACGTGTCCCCTCTCGAAGCCGGTCGAAGCCGACCTTCCCAGCCGGAAGGAAGAGACCGAAAATGAGGAACGTGAAGATCATCCCCGCAGCGGCGACGATGCCGAAGTGTCTGAGCCCATCCATCGAACTGACCAGGTTCGCCGCGAAGCTGAAGACGGTCGTCAGCGTCACGATCAAAAACGCCGTCGACAGCTGTGACGCCGTGATCGACATCGACTCCCCGATAGGCGTCCCCGTGGCTCGCTCCTCGCGGTAGCGATTGATGATGTGGATGCCGAAGTCGATCCCCACGGCGAGCAACAACGGGAAGACGACGATCAGCGAGTCCGAAAACGGAATGTTCGCGAATCCCATAAATCCGAACGTCCAGATCATCGTCATCAGCAACGCGACGAGTCCAAGTCCGAGATCGATCGGATCACGGTAGGCGACAAGCAGGAAAAAGAGGATGAGAATCATCGCTGCCGGGAAGACGACGATCGAGGTATCGCCGAGAAGTTGGAGAGTCTCCTCTTCGATGATCGCATCACCGAAGATGACGACGTTCTCGTCCGTGTCGAATCCCTCGATATCGTTCGCTATTTCAACGGTTTCGAACTGCAGGTCCGCGTGATCGTTCGTCTCCGACATCGGCGCCGTGTCGTACGTGATCGCGATCTGGGCGACGTCTGCCTGGGCGGACGACTGCGTGAAGTCGGTGCTGACAGGGAGGCCGGCGACCTCGTCGGCCTCGGCAATTGCATCCTCGAGCTGTCGCTGTGGGGCGCGTTCGACCGCCCGATACTGCTCTTCGGGCGTCTGTGCCTCTGGATCGAGCTGTTCGGCGACGAGAGAGGCCGGGCTCGTGGTCGATTCGACGCGGAGCCCGTCTCGTGTCTCGACTTCGTCCTGGAACTCGAGCATCCGCAACAGGTTCGGCTGTGAGAGGACGTTTCGTTCGTCTTCGAAGAACAGCTGGGCCGTCGCCCCACCGTCGTCGTGGCCGGTGTGACCGAAGTCGTCCTGGATGCTCTCGAAGGCCTCGGCTTCGTCGGTGTCGTCCGCGAACTGGTCGGCACCTGCCTCTTGCTCCCCGCCGCCCATGCCGGCGCCGGCGATAAAGACGCCGGTCACCAACAGAAACACGAGGACGACCGTCCACGGCCGGTTCGAGATCAGCGGGTTGACGCGACGGGTAAACGGGTTCTCACGGTCACCATCACTCCCCCTCGAGGGCAGTCGCTCGGCGAGTCGCTCGGACAGGCTGGTCCCGGCGCGCTCTCGAGTCGTCGACGCCTCGCTCGAGGCGGTGTCGGACCGACCAGCGGACTCGCCCTCACGCTCCCGGTCGTCGACGCGATCGGCGTCGCTCATTCGGTTATCCCCGTTGGCGCCAGGTTACGAGCCCGATTCCGGAGAGTGCGAGCACGGCGAGGACGCCGACGATCGATCCGAAGCCGCCGCCGTCGTCGTTCTCGCCGTCGACGACGTCGATCGGATGCTGATACGTATCCGAGACGACCGTCTCGCCTCGCTCCGTATCGTACTGGAAGTCCAGTTCGATCGGATGCGTCTCGACTGCGGCGGTGTCCGCAGCGGAGATGTCGAACGGAATCTCGGCCGACTCGCCGGGCTCGAGTTCGGCGACGAACGCCTCGTCGTTATCGGTCGCGAGATCGCTTCCGGTGTACAACATCGCGTCGATGTTCGACAGCGTCTGGGACCGTTCGTTGGTGATCTCGAGCAGGAGGTCGTCGGTCTCGCCCTGTCTGACGGTGGTGTCGACCCCGTCGATCGAGAACTCGTCGACCTGGCCGTCGACGACGACGCGTTCCGAATGAGGGCCGTCCTGGAGCGGCGTCTCGTCGCCACCGGTGTACTCGACGTGGAACTGCAGCTGGCGAGCGCCCGCGTCGGCTTGCCCGCTTACGTCAGTCGAGTAGTCGAACGCGGCCGTCTCGCCCGGTTTCAGCTCCGGCAGAGCGTAGTGGGTATCCTCGACGAACAGCGAGTCGCTCATCGGCTCGACGACGAGCACCGCGTCGTCGATCGTCCGCGGCCCCTCGTTGCGAACGTCGCCCTCGACCGTGCCGGCTGCGCCGACCGAGAGATCGGCCTCGAGCTTCTCGATGGCGAACGACTGCTCGCCTGCGGGTGCGAGACTCGCCGTTTCGGGTTCGGCCGTCTGCTGGACGCCGTTTCCGTCCCGATAGGTGAACTCGAGGTCGAGTGGCTTCTCGCCGGCACTGACGTCGTCGCTGATCTGGGCCGAGACGATCGCCGTCGCCGACTCGCCAGGATCGAGGTCGCCGAGGACCTCTTCGGCCGTCCCGCCGTCGACGACGACGCCGCCACCGGCGGTGATCGTGGTCCGCGTCTCGGTTGCGGGTTCGGTGCCGGTGTTCGTGATCTCGATTTCGGCGTCACCGCTTGCGCCGGGCTCGACGGCCGTCGAGACGTCTGTCACGTCGAATCGAGGTTCGTCCGGAACCTCGACGGTGACGTCGTGGGTCTCGGTCTCGCTCTGGCGGTCGACGCTGCCGTCGCTCGAGACCTGCCAGACGTGCGTGTAACTGACCTCGACGGTGACGTCGTACTCGCCGGGCTCGATGTCTTTGGGGACGCTCACCGGGAGGGGCGCCTCGCTGACGCTGCCGTCCTGGACGGGACCGATAGCGATCTCGTCGGTCTCCGCCTCGAACGGACCGGCGTCCTCGAGTTCGACGGTGACGGCAGTCGCGTCGGTGACGCGGCTATCCGAGCCCGTGATGACGGTGCCGTCGTTGCGGATCTCGAAGGCGAGTTCGTCGATCGTCCCCGGTGTGACCTCGTCGTCGGGCAGGTGGACGGAGAGGTCGGGTTCACCGCGGTCTAGCGATCCACTCGCGGTCGAGGACTGGGACCGGTCCTCAGCAAACACACCGACCGGGACCACCATCGCACTCACGGTCAGTACCACGACGAATACGACCACGGCGAGCCGTCGACGAATCACGGGGACCACCACGCACGCGGGACGTCTCCAAGCGACCGCGCCACCACTGGACCGACTCGACTCGAGTCGGCAGTGCTGGCGGGAGGGCAGTCTGTCATTAGCTAGACCGGTGTACGATCCGGTTATAAATTTTGTGTCTGAACAGTCAGTCAGTCCGAGACGAGCGCGCGATGGCACGCTCGACCGCGGGCGTCCGGCGCCGGTGATTCGGCGTCGGGACGCGACCAGTAATCTGATCGTACGCACGCATCGGGGGCGCGAAAAACGAGCCACGGTCCCTACTCGGTAGCTGGCCCCCACGACGCGACACGCCGACCTCGAGTGGTCGTCTCGTCGATCAGTGTCGACGCTAACGGCTCGTTACCGGGCGTATATTATCGTTGCGATACCCCCTCTTTCTGGGGGTCGTTTCGCTTCGAAATCGGCAACCGGCTCGAGACGTGCTCTCGTCGGTATATTCCCATTAACTCATTTCAGATTGCCGAAAATACGCTAACACAAAACTTATGCCGAGCCTGGAAATAGATTCAGATACCCCTACCCGGAAGGTCGAGTCGGAAGACGATGACCTGACAGTGGAGTGCTGGAATCGCCTCCAGTGAATAGCTCGCTAACTAATCGAAATCAAACACTAACATAACAAATGACAGACAACACGACTTATCGCGAAAAGGGACGCGCAGTGTTCCTGGCCGCGCTTATGGTCATGTCCGTTGTCGCCATGTCCGCAGCGTTCGCGGGCGGCGCAGCGGCGACCGCTCCTGCGGACCCTGACGACGACGGTCCGACGGTGAGCGACCCAGCTGAATTGGATCCCGTTTGGGCAGGACAAGTAGTCACGATTAACGACGCTCACGAGGACGTTGATCTCGAGGGCGTCTCGGGTATCGAGGTCCACGAGGGCCTCTCCTCGTCAGATACTGATTCGGACACGCGTGAGACCACTCTCCGCATTGAGGAGAACGAAACCACTGGTCTCCACGAGGCAGAACTCGACACTACTGAACTCAAGATCGACGAACCGTACCACTTGGTCGCTGACGAGAGTACGGGACTCGACGAGGTCGAGTTCTGGGTTGAAGAAGAAGACCTCGACGTTGAGTTCGACAGCAGCACCGTCAACGAAGATGACGAAGACGCCGTTGTCGAATTCGAGTCCGACCGTGACGAGCAGTGGGTGAACGTCACTGCGGACGATCTCGATTACGACGAGCTCGAAGAGCTCTTCGAGAACGAGTTCGACAACATCGAAGTGGATGACGACGACGACGTCGTCTCCCTGCTCGTCGGTGACGACCAGTACGAGGGTGACGACGAGTTCGAATTCGACGCCGAATTCACCAACGCTGACATCGACACCGGCGAGTACGAGTTCACCTTCAACGTCACTGACTCCTTCGCAGAGGACACCGCCTCGGTTACGGTGACCGACGACGATGCTGACTGGGAGTTCGTTGACGTCGACTCCGTCAGCGAAGGTGACATCGCGAACATCACGTTCACCGCCGAGGAGTCCGACGAAGCGACGCTCGTCCTCGGTGACGCGGACGACGGCTACGTCTCCGCGGTCTCCGTCTACGATCTCGACGAACTCGACGACGACGAAGTTGTCGTCCAGTTCAACGCTCACACGTCGACCTGGGTCCTCCCAGACGACTACGATGATGCGGAGATCTCCGACGAATACATCCCGGAGGATGCAGATGAAAACCTCCTCGACGGTGACGACACCGAGTCCCTCCCTGCGTACAACTGGGACCTGTCTGTCGGTGAACTAGAGAGTACCGAGGACGTTGACGCTCAGGCTTACTTCGACGACGCCTGGGATGCTGACGAAGAAGAATTCGAGTGGGAAACTGAAGGCGACCGTGACCGCCTCGTCGTTGGCGACCGCGCTGACTTCAGCGACGTCAACGTCTACACGGCACCTGAAGACGAATCCGTTAGCGACTTCGAAGACTACCAGGAAGCGATGGAAGATGGTCTGATCACGGAGACCAGCGAGATCGCTGACGACGACGGTGTCTTCATCGAAGTCGAGGACTTCGGTGCTGACGGCATGATCGACGAGCTCGCAGAGTACGACGTTGACGAGCTCTACGATGAGGAAGGCATCGTCGTTGAGCTGGAAGGCGACGATGACGGTCCGTTCGACGATGAGTACACGTGGGCCACCAACAACAGTGTCGACGACCACGGTGACGAAGAACTCGCCCTCTCGCTCGTCACTGACGACGAGGACGACTACGAAGGCAACCTGATCTTCGAAGTCACCGAGGGTATCACCGAGGACGACACTGACTCGATCGAAGGTACGTTCATCGTCAACTACAACAGCGACTACGTTGACGAAGACGACGATGACGATATCGAACTCGAGTTCGCGTACGATCTCAACGAGCGCGAGGTCGAGTGGGACGACTCCGCTGACCAGATCGAAGCCGTTGACGGCGCAACCGTGACGGGTACGACGACGGTCGCACCCGGTACGGAGCTCCCGGCTGACATCGACTCGCCGTCTGACGAAGGTGGCTTCGTCGACACCACGGACGCTGTCGTCGAAGCGAACGAGGACGGCAACAACGTCTTCACGGCCGAGTTCGACCTCGGTGACGAGCAGTCCGGCGTCTACGCTGACCTGCTCGTCGAAGACTCCCTCGATGAAGATGACGACGAAATCGAGACGCTGCTCGTCGACGGTGACGAGCCTGTCGACGACGATGAGGGTCTCGACGTTAACGTCGACGTCGACGACATCGAGGAAGGCGAAACCGCTGAGTTCGACACCACGGTCACCAACAACGACGCCGACGAAGTGACCACGACGGTCGAACTCGAGATCGCCGGCTCGGTCTACGACGCTGACCTGACGGTCGACGGTGACGACTCCGCAACGGTCACCTTCGAAGTCGACGGCCTTGACGCTGACAGCTACGACTGGAAGGTCACTGCCGACGACGCCACCGATGAGGGTACGCTGACCGTCACCGAGAAGGATGACGGCGACGACGACGCACCCGTCGACGATGACGACGACGCAGCTGACGACGACGCAGCTGACGACGACGATGACGACGAAGCCGACGATGACGGTACGCCCGGCTTCGGTGTCGCTGTCGCCATCTCGGCTCTGATCGGCGCCGCCATGCTGGCGCTCCGCCGTCAGAACTAACTGACGCACGCAGCTTCCGAACCACCGGACTTCGTCCGGCTTTCGACGCACATTCCATTTCTTTCGACCGCTACACCGACCAGCGACAGCTGTAGCGTCCGAAATCTCAGCGAGCGTCGATCGGATACAAAAGCAGCGCGTCGAGGCGAACCTATTCGTCGCCCTCGAGGGCACTCGCCTCGAGGTCACCGTCGAGATACGCACGTCCCTTCTCGGTGATCTCGTAATACCCTGCGTCGTCGATGTTCGTGAGCAGGCCGTGGGACTCGAGTTCGCCCAATCGCTGGCGAACGGTCGAGTAGCCGATCTCGTGGCCGTGTCGATTCAGATTTCGGTAGAGTGGCTTTGCTGGAAGCTCGAGGTCGTGCTCTGCGAGGAACTCGAGGATGAGTCCGTCTTTCAGTGACATCCACTCTGGCCGGGGTCGCATTCGGCGCAGTTGTCCCACCGACGCACATTAACTTGAATTGGTTCGTCGATTTGATAGCGTATACTGTATCCAATAATAGCGTAAATACGCTAATCTATAAATACACAGGAGCTGGTAGTGTACTGCACGGACGTGACGCTTCCGACCCCCAACGCAGCGACCACAGTCGCGAGTCCCCAGGAGAGTTTGCGGCCGCTCGATGGATTCTCGACACGCTCCAACACCGCTTTTCGACTCGTCAGTTCGAGTCGGGGTCCTCGAGGGCACTCGCCTCGAGGTCACCGTCGAGATACGAACTGCCACGATCCGTCAGCCGGTAGTAGCCGCGTTTTTCGTCGGTTTTTTCGAGTAATCCCGCATCCGAGAGCACGTTCATGCGGCGAGAAATCGTGTTCTGACTCCGATCTAACACGGCGAGTTCCTCGACGAGGTTGTACCAGACTGCAGTCGGTGGTAACGCGATCCGGTGGCCCGTCTCGGTCTCGAGTTCCTGTAGGTACTCGAGGATCGCGTCGTCGGCTTCGTTCATCCAGGCGACACGGGCCCGCATACCCCGCAGGTCGACTGTGTAGTGATTAACTGCAACGGATCGAGCGCTGTTTGAGGTATATACTCCACATACGGAACAAATACACTAGAAATTAAGTACCTGGGGCCGTGACTTCGCATCACGGAAGCTACACGTGGGTCCGAAGCCAGCGAGTCATACTGTTGGACAGCACGATTCGACGATCGTCACGCGACTGCGGCCGTCCCGACGGTGACGGCCGCGCGTTCGCGACCGCCGGCTCACTGACTGCTGGCCGACAGTATCAGCAACAGCGGATCGATCTAGAGACACCGAGTCCGCGAGGGGCTTCCGTCACACCCTCCAGAAGCCATGTCGAACGACGATTCACGGGATCGAAACGCTCCCGACCGACAGGACGAACCGACTACTCGAGACCGACCTATCGAAACCCGCCTCGAGCGACTCGACGCTCTGACCCGGGCGCTCCTCGCGGACATCCAGCATCCGACGGGGACGGCCTTCGAGGAGACGACCGCCCGAACCCGACAGCAGGCCCGCAGGCACGTCCTCGAGATCCGCGCGCAGGCGAGCCAGCTGGGGGTTCGTGTCGTCGGCCCGGACGCGGCGATCCCCTATCGGCCGGACGACCGCGAGGGGAGGACGAACGATGGTTAACGCCGACCGCCCGCTGTGCTTTTCGACTCTCGAGGACAGGACCGACCGAATTCGACGTCGAGGCCCGGTTCGACGACCTCGCGTCCTGAGTCGAGTCGTGGGGAAGTCAACGGTCGCGTGCCATGCGCTCGTAGCCGTCTGACGGCCGCTTATCGCGCGCTTGCGTCCGCTGCGTAGCCACGGCCAACAAAAGGAACGAAAACGTTGTACTCGCTCTACAGACGCCTCGGGTGGAACCGGTCGCGTCACCGAGACCGGACGCCACTACGTAATCGGCGCGACAGCGGTACAGCGCAGTCCGTCTCAGTCGTCGGCCGCTGCGGTTTTGGCCTCTTCGGCGCCAGAGTCGGCGCGCTCGACGTCCTCTAAGTACTCGTCGGCGTCGAGTGCCGCCTTCGAGCCCATGCCGGCCGCGGTGACGGCCTGCTGGTAGTGGTAGTCGACGACGTCGCCGGCACCGAAGATACCGGGGACGTCGGTCTCGGTCTGGCCACCGCCCGAGCCGCCCTGGGTCCGGAGGTAGCCTTCGTCGTCCATCTCGACGCCGGTGTCCTCGAGGTAGGCCGTATTGGGCGTGTGGCCGATCGCGAGGAAGACGGCGCCGACGTCGAACTCGAACTCGTTGGTCTCGGGGTCGTCCAGTCGATCCGTGGGATGGCCCATCTCGTTTTCGACGAGCGTGACGTGGTCGACGCCGTCCTTCTGGGAGCCGTGGACCTCGATCAGTTCGGTGTTTTTCATGATCTCGATCTCGCCGTCCTCGACCTTTTCGTGGACGCGGTCGATCCAGTGATCCTCCGCGCGGAACTCCTCGCGGCGGTGGGCGATGTAGACGGTGTCGGCGAACTTCGTGAGGAAGGTCGCTTCCTCCATGGCGGCGTCGCCGCCACCGACGACGAGCATATCCTCGCCACGGAAGAAGGCGCCGTCACAGGTCGCACACGTCGAGAGACCGTAGCCCATCAGTTCGTCCTCGCCGGGAATGCCAAGCGTCCGAGCGCTGGCCCCGGAGGCCGCGATCACGGCGTCGGCAGTGTAGACGTCGCCGTTTTTCAACTCGACGCGGAACGGCCGCGTCGAGTCGTCGACCGACTCGATGACGCCGTTTTTGAGGTCGGCACCGAACTTCCGAGCCTGCTCTTTCATGTTGTTGACCAGTTCGGGGCCGCTGATCCCCTCGGGGAAGCCGGGGTAGTTGGCGACGTCGGTCGTCAGCGTGAGCTGGCCGCCGGGCTCGTCGCCTTCGATGACCAGCGGATCGTTGTTCGAACGACCGGCGTAGATCGCCGCAGTGAGGCCGGCGATCCCCGTGCCGGCGATGAGCAGCGGTCGGTGTTCGACGATCTCCTCGCCGCCGTCGGTCGCCAGCCCGAGTTTCTCGTCGAGTTCACCCGTCTCGTCGAGGGCGCTCGTATCGTCCCAGCCGCCGACGAGTTCGTCGTCGATGAAGACCTCGGGAGCGGTCTTGCGTCCGTCTGCGCGGTCGACCATCTCCTCGAACAGCTCGTCGTCGCCGGAGACGTTGTACTCCTCGTACTCGACGCCCTTGCTGTCGAAGAGATCCTTGGCCTTCTCGCAGTACGGACACTCGTCTTTCGTATAGATCTCGACGCGTGGCTGGTCGCTCATGTCCCTGTATATGGGAGACGGGGTGTATACGACTTGTGTTCCCTGCAGAACGATGGGGACGTTCCGGACGATATCGAGCGCGGACGGGTCGACGACTTTACGAACGGGCCCGCGGACACTCCGATATGGCTGCACAACTCGAGGAGAAGACGGATCGCTACGGGGAACTGCTCGCGGAGGCCCTCGAGGCGGCGTCGATCGCGCCGCCGGCGGGGACCCCGATGGCCGAGGCGGCCGAGGAGTGTTACGAGATGGCGACTTCGTATCTCGAGGACGGCCGCCACTTCCGCGAGGAGGACGACCTCGTCAACGCGTTGGCGTCGTTTTCCTACGGGCACGCGTGGCTCGATGCAGGGGCCCGCGTCGGCCTCTTCGACGTGCCGACCGAGGGACATCTCTTTACGGTTTGAGCCGAGGCCGCTCGAGGCGTCGGTCGAAACTGCCGATCCGACCGGTTCGATCGTTGAACAGTTCGGATAGCGATGCCAATCTGTATGGACACCACGCTTCTGTAATGGGAGCGTATAGACGTACGTAGGTGGTACTCACGTGCACCGAGCGACACCCACCGCCCTTGATACGTTTCCCACGACGGTCGGTCGGCGACTCGTCCGGGCGCCGCCGAGGACGCGGACCGAAATGATTAATAAGTATATATCCGAAACATATATAACAGGAAACCCGGTTAGTTTATACGGTAGGCGAAACACTTATATGCGTTACGGCCTTACTCTATGTTAGCTGAGGCGACCGGGTTTCTTCTGGTTCCCCCACCCGGGAGTCCCGAGTAACGCACCCGATACGAGTCCGATACACCATGACAGACACCACCATCAGAACCTACGAAGGCGAGACCGAAGAGGAAAAAACGACCGAACAGGCCGGAGAGAAAGAGCAATGCCCCGAGTGTGGCGGCCGGCTCATCTCCGACACCGAACACGCCGAGACGGTCTGTGACGACTGTGGCCTCGTCGTCGAAGAAGACGAGATCGACCGCGGCCCAGAGTGGCGTGCGTTCGACGCCGCCGAGAAAGACGAGAAGTCGCGTGTCGGCGCTCCGACGACGAAGATGATGCACGACCAGGGGCTGTCGACGAACATCGGCTGGCAGGACAAAGACGCCTACGGCCGGGCGCTCTCGAGTCGCCAGCGCCAGAAGATGCAGCGCCTGCGCACCTGGAACGAGCGGTTCCGCACGCGTGACTCCAAGGAGCGCAACCTCAAACAGGCGCTGGGCGAGATCGACCGGATGGCCTCCGCGCTCGGGCTGCCGGAGAACGTCCGCGAGACCGCAAGCGTCATCTACCGTCGCGCACTCGAGGAGGACCTGCTCCCTGGCCGATCGATCGAGGGCGTCGCGACAGCGTCGCTGTACGCCGCCGCCCGCCAGGCCGGCACGCCGCGCAGTCTCGACGAAATCTCGGCGGTCAGCCGCGTCGAGAAGATGGAGCTGACCCGAACCTATCGGTACATCATCCGGGAACTCGGCCTCGAGGTCAAGCCGGCCGACCCCGAACACTACGTCCCGCGGTTCGTCAGCGACCTCGATCTCTCGGACGAGACCGAGCGGATGGCCCGCGAACTGCTCGAGTCGGCCCGCCAGGAAGGCGTCCACAGCGGCAAGTCGCCGGTCGGCCTCGCGGCCGCCGCCGTCTACGCCGCCGCCCTGCTGACCAACGAGAAGGTGACCCAAAACGACGTCAGCGAGGTCGCCAGCATCTCCGAGGTCACGATCCGCAACCGCTACAAGGAACTACTCGAGGCTTCGGACACGGCGGCCCCTGCGTAAGGAGACGTTTCTGGCCCTGTCATCGGCGGTATCGGTGCGACTGCGGGCGGACGTTTCCCGACGGAACGAGCGACAACACTTTTGAGGTGCGGTGTGAAATGACGTACCATGGATGAAACGACCGTGCAACTGTTGTGTCCAGAATGTGCGAAGGATTGGCAGCTTTCTCCGGGTAAACTTCCTGCAGCCGCCGATATGTTTCACTGTCCGAACTGCCATGCCACCCGGCGAATGGCAGAGTTCACTCGAACGGATCGTGACCTCCAGACGCTGAAACAGCTCGGGTAGCGACGGCTCGTTCCTCGTTTTTGTCGACGTTTCGATTGGCCGACCGGTAATATCGATATTCCGCCGGCCGTTTCGACGCGCATACCAGCAGTAGCGACGGTTTACCTCTCGAGAGTGTGACTTTCGAAACCTGAGACGAAAGCACGGATTATTCTGGAAATACCGTCTTACAGGCACTCCCTGCGGTCGGTTTCGGATCGATACAGCAGGCGTGCTCGAGTTCTTCGACCGTGATATCCCGGGTTTCCGACACAGGGTGCGTGCTAACGCAACTCAAGATAATAATATAACCCTGCAGTGGATAGGAATGCATGGTTATGAAGAAGCAGGAGCTCATTCACCTTCACGGCCTTCTCGCGGAGGTATCGAACCAGTGTGCGGAGTGGGAAGACTGTCAGATCGACCTCGAGGAGTACGAGTCGCTCGGTATTCGACCGACGTCGATTCACAAGTCGAAAACAGATCATAAGGCTGCCGTTTTTGCACTCGCCGGCGGGATCACAACGAACATGCGTGAGGGCGAGCAGGAAGCAGTCGCCGCTACTGCAGACTGAGGAACTCGTCGACTCCTTCGGCTACTACTGCTACTGACTGGCGAGACTCGTCGTTTCGACTCCCCTGTTGCGGTTCTTGCCGCCGTCCCCGTCCGGGTGGGATCGGGTCGGCGATTTCACTGCTGTTTCGCTTCGTTTCGACTGTTTCACCGAGTCGGGAACGACCGAAAAACGGTGGTTCGATCGGGATTATTCGACGAGGTCCTCGAACTCGGGGAGGATCTCCTCGTCGTCGGACTCATCGCTCCCCTCGGCCGAGGTCTCATCGCGTTCCGACGACTCTCGGTCGTTCGTCGACTCCGTCTCCGACTCCGACTCCGACTCGTCTTCGATCTCTTCTTCCTCGAGTTCCTCGACCTGTTTGACCTCGAGGGGGATGTTCTCGAGTCGCTGCCCGATCTCCTTGCGCGCGATCCGCGAGGCGTGTTCCTCGCGCTCGACGTTGAAGACGGTCATCTCCAACTCGAGTGCGACCAGTGCCTCGTCGGCCGCGATGAAGGCGGGCGGCAGCTCTTCCCCGGATGGGGAGGTGCGCTCGCCCATGTTGATCTCGACGTAGTTCAAATCAGGGTTCAACATCTCGCCCGTCTTCGAAATGGCGATGCGAATCGCCTCGTCTGGCGTCTCAACGTCGAACACCGGCACGGCGGCTTCGACGACAACCCTGCAGTTCATACACTGGTATTGTTTCGCATCCAGTATGAAAGTTCGCCTCGTTAGAACGGACTCACGGGCTGGCAGACAGGTTCGATCCGCCGTCGAAACGCGACCGCCGACGCCACCCGAACGGGGCTTCGAAAGGCAAAAGCCCGCGCCGTCGAAGCCTCCCACGAATGGAAACCGGGACGATTCCTCTCGGCGAACTCTCCGGCGGGCTCGACCTGTATCGAACCCTCGAGAGCGGCCAGAGCTACCTCTGGCGACGCAGCGACGGCGAGATGTACAGCGGAACGCCCGCACCCGAGGCGTGGTATCACACCGTCGTCGACGGCGAGGTCGTCCGCGTCCGCCAGACCGAGGACGCCCTCGAGTGGGCGGCGACGACCGACGCCGACGCCCTCGTTCGCAGGCTGTTGTGTCTCGAGGACGACCTCGAGGCGATCGTCGAGAACGCACCCGACGACCCCCTACTGACGGAGGCGTACGCGGCCCACCGCGGAATGCGTCTGGTCGACGATCCGCCCTTCGGCTGTCTGATCGCCTTTATCTGCTCGACGCAGATGCGGGTGAGCCGCATTCACACGATGGTCTCGACGTTGGCCCGCGAGTACGGCGAGCCGGTCGATTTCGACGGTGAGACCTATCACGCGTTCCCGACGCCGGCGGAGTTGGCGGCTGCGACCGAAGCCGAACTGCGCGATCTCGGTCTCGGCTACCGTGCCCCGTACGTCGTCCGGACGGCAGAGATGGTCGCGAGCGGGGAGGCCCACCCAGCCGACGCACGCGACCTCGAGTACGAGGCCGCACGCGACTATCTCTCCCAGTTCGTCGGCGTCGGCGACAAGGTCGCCGACTGCGTGTTGTTGTTCTCGCTGGGCTTCGACGAGGCCGTCCCGCTCGATACCTGGCTCAAGTCGGCCGTCGAGGAGTACTATCCCGACTGTGATCGGGGTTCCTACGCCGCCACCTCACGGGCGATCCGCGAGCGACTGGGCGGGGAGTATGCCGGCTACGCCCAGACGTACATCTT
>NZ_JAVDDV010000019.1 GCF_030848565.1 Natronolimnohabitans sp. A-GB9 | reverse complement strand
TGGTCGGCTTACCTCTCTTGAATACCCTCGAGAGATTTCTCCAACAACTATCAAATAATAAGCATTCCCATTCCAATAAGAATGGTTTCGTGTCGTATTCGCTCTAGTGGTTTGTTTTACTCCTACTAAACGTGGGGTTTTGACCGTTCGTATTAATCATTAGCTGCCTGCTCGGGATCGCTACTGGAGGGTTCTGAAACAGAACGATCCCGAATGGTAGTGTTCGACCACGTGTAAGGGACGTACGGTTCGTCGTCTACATCGAGCCACGTTTTGTGTCCTCGAGTGTAGTTGTCCCACATCGGACGAAGGCCGGAATCGAATCGATTATCGAGAGACCGTTCTGCCTTCTCGCTAAGGTCGAACTCGAAGTCGTCCGGTAAGTCCCAGAAGGAGCGGAAGAACGTCGCGAACTCCTCGCTCATCCGCATACTGCTCTCGTAGGTCTTTTTAACGTCGTCGATGAGGGCTTCTTCGTTGCGGATGCGCTCTCGTTCCTCGTCGTACCATTCCGAAACCGGTTGTGCTGTCTCGGCTCGCTCTTCGAGGGCTTCTCGACGGCGGGTCTCAGTCGCCTCCCGATCGAGTTCGAACTCGCCTTGGACGGCGGAGTTGTGCCGTGCCTCGTCGTCGACTTTCTCGACGATGACACCGTACGCATCCTCGGCGTGGCGTGGCAGTACGTAGCCGTCGTGGATGTCCTCGAGGACGGCTTCGGGATCACGCTCGAGTGGGTCTCCGAGTCCAGACCCACCACGGAGATAGTTCAAATATAGGTCGTAATCGTCGAACGCTTTCGGTGTGCTGATCCCTTCGGGGCGTCTGGCGATCTCCCCGTCGATTTTGGATTCGAACGCGCCGCTTTCGGGATCGAGGTCGTGTTGTGGATAGTCGTCGGTGGTTTCGAAACGCGACTCGAGATCGGTATCTCGAGCGTTGAGGATATATCCCGAAGCAGCGGGATAGCCGCCAAAGAGGCCACTGTCGCTGGTCATATAGCCGTTGCCCATCTCGTAGAGCAACCACCTGCTGACGTCTTTGACCGTCCGCAGCGATTCGAAGCCGGCACCACCTGCACGACGGCCCGCACCACCCGTATTGGGTTTGACCGCACGCCCGAGGAACGGTAATGGCTCGACTCGTTCCCAGGCTTCGGCGTCGCCCATATCACCTTCCGGATTCCAGACCGCCGACGCGTGTGGCTCTCCGTCCTCGACGTAGCGAGCGCCGACGCCTTCGCAGGCCGATTCGAAGGAATTGACGGCGTGGAGCTTATCGAACTGGTCGATACCGCCGCCTTGCAGCCAGTTCGAGGTGTTTGCGTTGCCGGCGTTGATTTCCTCCCAGAAGCCGCGAGCGTAGTAGCCTCGAGAGAGGTGTTGCCAGAGCGGGGCCCAGGCGGAGACGAGGAAGTGCCACGAGTAGGCGTGGGCCGTCTCCGTGTTCTGGGTGTTAGCCCACGAGCCAACTGGGAGATGGAAGTCACAGGCGTAGTAGGCACCGTCGTTGACCCGCTCGTTCGGGATTACCGTCTGTGTGAGCAACACCCAAATTCCGCCTTGAATCGCGGCAGGCGTACAGTTGAACGGGTGCCAGCCCCACTTGTTGGCGCCCTCGAACGAGACCTGAAATGTCCCGTCGGACCGAACGTGGAGTTCCGACGGCGCGTGCATAATGTGGTTCTCGTTTGCGTATTCACGCGTGACGTGCTCTTGGCCCTCGTAGAGGGCGTCGACAAACGAGACGCCACGATACGTGCCGGGTAACATCGTCCGTTTGATTCGGTTCCGGAACCCACGACGGCCGTCTTCGACGGCTTCTCGAGCGAGTTGCTTGAACGTCTCGACGCTGGTTTTCTCGATGATCTCTTTTACGGAATCCCGGATCATCAGACAGCCGGTCATCCGCGTCCGTTCGTCGAGTTTCAGGTACTTCGGGGTTCGCGTTTTGGCTGGATATTCTTTCTTCCAGGAGTTGTATAATCTGAAGTTCTCACCGATCTTACGGGCCGTGTAATAGGCGCCGTCACCGAAACGCGAGGCCTGTGAGACGTTCATGCTTCCGGGACCGACGGCGCCGGTATCGATGACGTGATTCACTCCACCGGCCCAGGCGATGAGTTCTCCGTCTTCGAAGATCGGAATGAGTGTCATCAGGTCACACGGATGGACGTCACCGACGTGTGGATCGTTGTTGACGAAGACGTCTCCGGGTTCGATCCCGGGATTTTCTTCGTAGTCGTGGTTGATCATGAACTTGATCGCTTCGCTCATCGTGTGGACGTGGACGATGATCCCCGTCGAGACGGCGATGGAGTCGCCTTCGGGGGTGAAAAGGCCATAACAGAGTTCGCCTTCCTGTTCGACGATCGGCGTCGCGGAGACCTCTTTCGATATTTCACGCGCCGTAACGAGGTCGCCACGGAGGCGCGAGTACAACTGCTCGTATCGGATGGGGTCGTCGTCTTTCAATGCCAGTTCCGACAGGCCACCGTAGTGGTCCGTCGCTTCCGTCTTATCCTCGAGTTCTGCCAACTGTTCGCGCAGCGTCCGTCCGTCCCAGCCGATTCCGACTCCCCGTCGGCGTTTCGCTCGCACTGTTTCCTTTTCTCGCTTCGCTTCGGCACGTCGTTTTTCGGCTTTGGTCTGGTCGGTCGAACTCATGAATTCGTGCTCCGTGATTCGGTTTTGATCGACGGATCTGATCCGTTTCTGTGAACGTTGGTCGGGTTAGCTGTCATACTCGAGTTCCTCCAGAATAATCGCGTGATTGCCGACGACGAAGTCCCCCGAAATCGACTCGTGAAGGAGGATCGACTGGGTGAGATCGTCGATCTGTACTTTGCCGGTAAGCGTCCGATCGGTGATCCCGATACAGATCCTGGTCGCATCGACGTCCATGGCGAACCGAACGAGGTCGGTGACGTCGTATCCCTCCGGGAGACAGTCGATGGTGTACTCGACGTCGTAGTTGCACATCGGATTCAGTTCCTGGATCAACGAGCCGAGACACCGGATAGCCGGGAGGCGAAGGAAATAGACCGTTTCGCCGTCGTCTACGACTGACTCGAGGATTTCCCTGATAGCGGGCTGTTGGTCATCGGCGTTGACGATGATAACGGTCGTCATTCTTGTGGTCCAAACAGCAGCGCACAGAAGTTGTGTTCGACGCGGCGAAGTCGTGCGCTCAGTGTCGATCTGCTGATGTCCAGTTCGCTTGCGATCTCTTCTGCGGTCACTTCCTGTGGCACTTTGAAATACCCCATCTGATAGGCCGTCTCGAGCACTTCCAACTGCTCTTCGGACAACTTCCCGGACATACTGTGTTTGATCTTGTTGCTGCCAAGCGGGAACCCCATTCCCTCCGTCTGGGTCGTCCCGATCAACTCCAGCGAGCCGTGTTCCGCCTCGATGCTGCTGGCGACTTCCTTGAGGTGGTTCCAGTCCCGAACCGAGGCGACGATATCGAGAGTGGCGTCTTTCCCGACGATCCGGTGTGGAATCGCCAGGTTCTCAGTCAACAGCGAGAGTACGGAGGCGTCCGAAACGTCCGCGAGCACGCGAAGATAGTACGTGTGTTGGGCGACGTCCGCCTGTGTTATATCGACGATTCGGATGTCGGGCAGCTGTTCCGAGAGACGCTCGTCGGAGATACTCGAACCGAACTGTGCGCTCAAGAAGAGAAAGACGGAGTCGCCGGCGACCGGAAGTGCGTTATCGATCTCGGCGCTTTCGATCCGCTCGTCGACGGTAAATAGCCGTGAGAGAACACCTGCGAGATCGATTCGGAATTCGATTCTGAGCATGAGTTAGCCCGGCATCACCTGTTTCTGCATGCTAGTCATTAACTCATTCCCCGGTCACGGTCGCTCCGGATGAACTGTCGGTGACGTCCCGTTCGGTAAGCGATCGTGACCGTATGTCGTTCTCGTTGGGTCCAGGAGGTCACACGTTAGACCTGCCACCTAAAACGGGCATTTGACATAATGTGGAGACGCGATTCGAAACCGGAACGTGGGATCGACCGTGGGTGATTACGCCGTCGGGATCGGCTCTTCGATCCACTCGTTGTAGAACGTCTCGATGTCGGGTTCGAACTCGTGGATGAGCGGATAGCCCGGCATGACGTTCGTCACCTCGAGCAAGGTGTTACAACCCGGACAGAAGAACTCTCGAAGCTCCATGTAGTCTGGGTGTGGGTGCATGTCCTCCGGGTAGATCTCGAGGTACTCTTCCTCCGAATCGCGGACGTTGATCAGTGCGTCCGCCTTCCAGTTCTCGTCGTGCTCGCAGAACTCGTGGCCGCAGTCACACTTGATCACCCATCGGTCGTCGGGCTTGGCGACGACGTACAGGTGTTCCGCGTACGGGATGATGATCGGGTCGTCCCAGTCGACCCGTTCTTGCAGGACGTCACGGACCTTCTGGAATCGGTCCGCGTCCTTGTAGTCGCTCATCATGTCGTGTAGCTGATTCCACTCCAGGTTGTCGTCGACGAGGTCTTCGATGTGTTCGCGTGGGTATGATTCTGGCATTGTCGGTCACCTCCGTGTCAGTCGTCGTCCGTTGCCGTTTCTCGTGGTGGCTCGCTGAACGTTGCATCGGGGGTCTCGAGGTCTCGAATCGAGCGATCGCTCGTCCAGGTGTAAGGAACCTGGGGTTCGTCGTCGCGGCCGACGCCGAGCCACGTCTCGTGGCTTTTCGTCGGGTTCTTCCACTTTTGCTTGAGACCGGTGTCGAAGCGGTTCGTGAGCGATTTCTCTGCTTTCTCGCTCAGCGTGAACGAGAACTCCTCCGGAAGCTCCCAGAACTCCCGGTAGAACGCGGCGAACTGCGCGCTCATTCGCATACTGCTCTCGTAGGTCTTTTTGACGTCGTCGATGAGGGCTTCTTCGTTGCGGATGCGGTCGCGTTCTTCTTCGTACCACTCGGAAACCGGCTGGGCCTTCTTCGCCCGCTCGGCGCGACGCTCACCGCGGAGTTCGGCCGTCGCTTCTTCGTCGACCTCGAACTCCCCGTGGACGGCGGAGTTGTGCTGTGCCTCGTCGTCGACTTTCTCGACGACGACTGCGTAGGCGGCTTCGGCGTGGCGTGGCAACACGTAACCGTCGTGGATGTCCTCGAGGACGTCCTCGGGATCGCGCTCGAGGGGATCGCCCAGTCCCGACCCACCGCGGAGGTAGTTCAGGTACATGTCGTAGTCGTCGAACTCCTTGGGCGTGCTGATCCCCTTCGGTTCGCGGGTGATCTCGCCGTCGATCTTGGATTCGAACTCGCCGCTCTCGGGATCGAGGTCGTGTTGTGGGTAGTCGTCCTGGTTCTCGAAGCGCTCTTTCAGGTCGGTGTCGTGAGCGTTGAGGATGTATCCCGAAGCAGCGGGATAACCGCCGAAGAGGCCGCCGTCGCTCGTCATGTATCCGTTGCCCATCTCGTAGAGCAACCACCTGCTGACGTCTTTGACCGTCCGCATCGACTCGAAGCCGGCACCGCCCGAACGCCGGCCCGCCCCTCCGGTGTTGGGTTTGACCGCGCGACCCAGGAACGGGAGCGGTTCGGTCATCTCCCACACTTCGGCGTCACCCATGTCGCCTTCTGGGTTCCAGATCGCTGCGGCGTGGGGTTCGCCGTCCTCGACGTAGCGGGCGCCGACGCCCTCACAGGCCGATTCGAATGAGTTGACGGCGTGGAGTTTGTCGAACTGATCGATGCCGCCGCCTTGCAGCCAGTTCGAGGTGTTTGCGTTGCCGGCGTTGATCTCTTCCCAGAAGCCCCGGGCGTAGTAGCCTCGAGAGAGGTGTTGCCAGAGCGGGGCCCACGCCGACACCAGGAAGTGCCACGCGTAGGCGTGGGCCGTCTCTGTGTTCTGGGTGTTGGCCCACGAGCCGACCGGGAGGTGGAAGTCACAGCTGTAGTAGGCGCCGTCGTTGACGTTCGAGTTGGGGATGACGGTCTGGGTGAGCATCACCCAGATCCCGCCCTGGATCGCCGCCGGCGTACAGTTGTAGGGGTGCCAGCCCCACTTGTTGGCGCCCTCGAACGAGACCTGGAACGACCCGTCCTCCCGGACGTGGAGTTCCGACGGCGCGTGCATGAGGTGGTTCTCGTCGGCGTACGCACGGGTCAGGTTATCTTGCCCTTCGTAGAGGGCGTCGACGAACGACGCGCCCCGATACGTACCCGGGAGCATCGTCTTCTCGATACGGTTTCTGAACCCGCGGCGGCCGTCCTCGATCGCCTCCCGCGAGAGCTGTTTGAACTGCTCGACGCCGTACTCGTCGATGATGTCTTTGACGGCGTCTCGAATCATCAGACAGCCGGTCATCCGCGTCCGTTCGTCGAGTTTCAGGAAGTCTGGCGTTCGAGTCTTGTCCGGGTAGTCGTTCTTCCAGGAGTTGTACAGCGTCAGGTCTTCGCCGATCTTGCGGGCCGTATACTGGGCGCCGTCACCGAAGCGGGAGGCCTGCGAGACGTTCATACTCCCGGGACCGATGGCGCCGGTGTCGATGACGTGGTTTACCCCACCGGCCCAGGCGACGAGCTCCCCATCGTGGAAGATGGGGATGAGTGTCATGATGTCACAGGCATGGACGTCGCCGACGTGGGTGTCGTTGTTGACGAAGACGTCCCCGGGTTCGATTCCGGGGCTTTCCTCGTAATCGTGGTTGATCATGTACTTGATGGCCTCGCTCATCGTGTGAATGTGGACGATGATCCCCGTCGAGACAGCGATGGAGTCTCCCTCGGGGGTAAAGAGGCCATAACAGAGCTCGCCTTCCTGCTCGACGATCGGCGTCGCGGCGACCTCTTTCGACGTTTCACGCGCCGTAACGAGGTCACCACGGAGCTGGGCGAACATCTGCTCGTACTCGATCGGCCGCTCTTCTTTTAGCTCGAGGCGATCGAACCCGGCGTAGTGGCCCGTCTCTTCCGTCCTCTTCTCGAGGGCTTCGAACTGTTCGCGAAGCGTTTGGCCATCCCAGCCGATCCCTTCACCCTCTTTTTGTTGCTCGCGAACCTGCTCCTTCTCGCGTCGCATTCGTGGGTAGCTTTCCTCCTGCTGATGTTGTGAACTCATAGTTTGGTCGGTATCCGTGGGTTCCGTCGTCATCTGTTTCGAGCCAGATGCGGGCTCGTACGGTGCATCCGCCCTCCGATCCCGATATCGTTCCTCGGGAACGGAATCGGTGAGAGCGGATGCATCTCCGTACGAGAGCGGTCGCCCGCTCTCGATCACTCGGTTCTCGTGAGGTGATGGACGCGATGCTCGTCGAGTCTCGTTTCACAGTCCGGTGGCAGCGTGTACGTCGTGGCAGCGCCCTCCATGACTGCCGGCCCGCTGAGTTCGTTTCCGGGCTGGAGAGCGTGGAGATCGTAGATCTCCGTCTCCATCCACTCGCCGTCCCAGTAGGCTTCCCGGCTTCCCTTGTATGCATCCTCGGGCGGCTCGGTGTCCTGTAGTTGTTCAGTCGGAATCTCCGGCTTGACGACGTCCCGGACGCCGCGGACCGACGCCTGTGTAATGGTGTGTCCGAGCTCTGGCGACCGGGCCTCCTCGGAGTACTGGCGCCGGTAGCCTGCTTCGAAGGTGTCGAGCACTCGCTCGAGTTTCTCCGGTGTGTCGGCGCGGCCGACCGGCGACTCGATGTCGATGCTGTTGAGCTGTCCCTGGTACTGACCGAGGATGTGGTACTGGAAATCGATCTCGTCCCGGCCGATGTTGCTGTTTTCGAACTCGTTGACGACCTTCTGCTCGAGGCGTTTCCAGACTTCGGTCAGCTCCGCGCCGGCGGTTTCGGCCGCCTCTCGCATCGAGAGGTCCGGGTCGATGTCGATACTGGTCGTCTGATCGTAGCGGTACTCGTAGTCGGCAGCCCCACAGCCAAACGCCGAGAACGCGGCTGCCCACTCGGGGATCAGCACCTCGTCGAAACCCAGGTCCTTGGTGTAACCGGCCGTATGCACCGGTCCGCCGCCGCCGTAGGAGAGACACTTGAAGTTCGATGGGGCGTACCCTTCGCCGGTCACGACGGCCTCGAGGTCGTTACGAAGTTTGCTCTCGAGGATGTCGATGACGCCTTGGGCGGCCTCGTAGACGCCCATGTCGAGTGGCTCGGCGACCTGTGCTTCGATCTCCTGCTCGGCGACGTCGCGGTCGATCGGCATATCGCCGCCCAGGAAGTTGTCCGGGTTGATCCACCCCATCGCGACGTGACAGTCCGTTACGGTGACCGTCTCGACGTCGGTTTCGACCGCGCTGACGCCGACCTGGTCACCTGCGCTCTCCGGACCGAGTTCGATCTTGTCGAACGTCGGGTTCACCCTGACGTAACTGCCCGTTCCGGCCCCGACGCTCTCCATGTTTACCATCGGCAGCGACAGGAGCAGGCGTGCCATCTCCGGGCTGTAATCGATCTGCCAGTCGTTGTCGATGATGATGCCCATGTCGAAACTGGTCCCACCGATGTCGGTACAGACCAGGTTCTCGTAGTCGAGTTTCTGTCCGAAGTAGTTGGCACCGATCATCCCGCCGATCGGACCGGAGATCAGCGTCCGCGCGAGTTCGTTCGCGTGGATGTCGATCGTTCCGCCGTGACTCGCCATTACGCGAACGCCGACGTCACCGCCCTGTTCGTCGACGGCCTCCTGGATGTTCGACAGCTGATCGCGTGATGGCTCCGCGGCGAACGCCTCCGCCGTGACCGTGTTCAACCGTTCGGACTCTTTCAGCGTCGGGTAGTACTCGCTTGAAAGCATCACCGTCGTGTCGGCGTCTCGCTCATCGATGATCTCCTCGGCGATCTCCTTGGTCCGGTGTTCGTGGTCTTCGTTTTTGTACGAGTGGAGAAACATCACGACGATGTGGTCGACCCCCTGGTCGAGCAGGTCGTTGACACCGTCGCGGACGCCGTCTTCGTACAGTGGAACCAGCGTGTTGCCCTTGACGTCGATCCGCTCTCGCACCCCGCGGATCCGATTGCGGGGGATCAGCGGTTCGGGGTGTTTGTGCGTGTTGACGTGGAGCCGATCCGAGTAGGAGTAGCCGGTGTAGGACTGTCGGCCCCGCCCCATTCGGAGCGTATCCTCCATCCCACCAGTGATGAGGATCCCGACGTCGACTTCGCTTTCCCGTTCGACCAGTCGGTTGAGCATCGCGGTCCCGGAGTAGACCGTCGACACGAGGTCCGGGAATCCTTCTTCCACGCTCAGATTCCAGTCCTCGAGTGCGTCCTGGGAGGACCTGATGAAGCCTCGAGACTCGTCGTCAGGCGTCGTCTTGGCCTTCCCCACCGTGAACTCGCCGTCCGAGTCCATGAGGAACGTGTCCGTCATCGTCCCACCGGCATCGATCGACAGGATCTCTGCGTTGTGGCGTTCTGCGGGGTCGTCTTCTGAACTTGCCATCACTTCCTTTGATACTGTGTTACAAGTTAGTGATTACCACGAATACTGACGAACGAGTACGACATATCATGACAGTATGTGACATATGTTGCGCTTTAAGGCACAACGTATTTACCCGACCGCCTGAGTTGGCGGTCAGAGGCAGATCGAAAACGACTGCAACGATCGTCGTGAGAAGGAGTGTGGGGTGACGTGCAACGGGTACCTTTCACCATTCTCCATTTGGCTGCATGCAATTTACACTCTCAGTGCAGCGGAACCTTAACACTTGAAACAGTGGGGTGTGATAATCAGTTCTGTTCACCCTCGTTTGAGGCCGACAGTTGAAACGGTGGTGTGAGGGTGTGACACTTGCAACAGTCGTAACACTCGAAGCCGTGGCTTTATGTCAGAATA
Source organism: Natronolimnohabitans sp. A-GB9 (assembly GCF_030848565.1). GTDB lineage: Archaea > Halobacteriota > Halobacteria > Halobacteriales > Natrialbaceae > Natronolimnohabitans. Next base: position 51,802 of record NZ_JAVDDV010000019.1, on the reverse strand, counting down.
CGTCGGTATTACAACCGGTCTAGGAGAATGCCCGGGGCTTGACCCCGAGGCGATTTACAATCCTCTCTCGTTGGTTCGGGATTACGATGATCGACGCATCGATGACCGCATGGACGAGATTGATCGCTCTTCGATCACTCAACAACTGGGGCTAACGTGGCCAAGTTGTGACGAATGCGTGCCAAACAGCACGACGCTACATCTCACGTGCCGCGTCCCCGACCGAAGCGGCTTAGTCCGATCACCCGCTGGTACCGCCTATGAATCCGGAGAACTGGCGGACGTATCTGGTGACACAGGAATCGCTCTCCGAGGGCCGGCGTACCACCGAGATCGTCGAGGCTGCGATCGACGGCGGGATCGACGTCGTCCAGCTTCGGGAGAAAGACACCGACGCCCGCTGGCGCTACGAACTCGGCCGTGAACTGCGTGAACGCACCGCCGAGGCGGACGTCGCCTTGCTCGTCAACGATCGAGTCGATATCGCGCAGGCGATCGACGCCGACGGGGTGCATCTCGGTCAATCCGACCTTCCCGTCGCAGTCGCCCGCGAACTGCTCGGTCCCGATGCCGTGATCGGCTGTTCGACGTCAACGGTCGAGGAGGCGCTCGAGGCCGAGGACGCCGGCGCGGACTACCTCGGCGTGGGCGCGATCTACGGGACCGACTCGAAGAAAGACGTCCCCGAGGAGAAAGACGGCACGGGCCTCGAGTTGATCTCCGAGATCACCGAGGCCGTCTCGATTCCCGTCATCGGGATCGGGGGGATCACCGCCGCGAACGCGGCCCCCGTTCTCGAGGCGGGTGCGACCGGCGTCGCCGTGATCAGCGAGATTACCGCCGCCGAGGATCCGGCGGCTGCGACGAGCGACCTCGAGGCCGCCACCGAGGAGGTGGTGGACGATGAGTGAGGAGATCGACGGCACCGGCGAGGCGCTGTCGGAATCGATCGCGGCGGTCCGCGACTGCGAGCCGCTGGTCCAGCAGTTGACGAACGAGGTGACGAAAAACGACCTGGCGAACGTCACCCTCAGCTGGGGGGCGTTACCGGTAATGGCGGACGCTCCCGGCGAGGCCCCCGAGATGGCCGAACTCGCGGGTGCGATCTTGCTCAACACCGGTCGGATGACCGACTCGAACGTCGAGGCGTTACACGCCGCGGGTCGGACGGCCAACGAACTGGGCGTCCCGGTCGTCCTCGACCCCGTCGGCGCCGGGACGACACCGACTCGAGAGGAGGTCCACGCCAGTTTACTCGACGAGATCGACTTCGCCGCTATCAAGGGCAACTACGGTGAGATCACGCATCTGGCCGGTGCGGAGGCCGAAGTGAAAGGCGTCGAGTCCGTCGGCGAGTACGACGAGATCACGGAGTCGGCGCTGGCACTCGCGGCGACGACCGGCGCGGCGGTCGTCGCGTCGGGGGCCGAGGATGTCGTCGCCGGTCCCGACAGTGTCTACCGCGTAAGCGCCGGTCACGAGATGCTCTCGACTGTCGTCGGTACGGGCTGTATGCTCGGGGCGACGCTTGCGGCCTTTACCGGAAGCATCGAGGACGACCTCACCGCTGCCGTACACGGAACCCTCGCCTACGGGCTCGCAGGCGAGCGTGCAACCGACCTCGAGTACAACGGTCCGGCCAGCTACCGGGTGAACTTCATCGACAGTATCGCCGGGCTCACTCCGGAGGTCGCGGCGGACCTCGAGCCGGCGGATCGAATCGAGCGCGTTCGCTGACGGTCGGTACCGTTGGCACCGGCTGCCGTCCCTTATTCGCCCTCGAGATCGACCGTCTCGAGCCCGTACGTGATCTCGGTCGGGTGTGGCTCGTAGCCGTCGACCTCGGCTGCCGTCGCGATGACGTTCGTATACCCCGTCAGTACGGAGATCGGAGCGTCCTCCACGACGATCGACTGGACCTCGTGATAGCGCTCCCGTCGTTTTTCGCGGTCGTCGAGTTCGCGGGCCTCCTCGAGTAAGGCGTCGACCTCCTCGTTCTCGTAGCCGTGGTGGAGGTCGCCGTCGGAGTGGAACATGTCGGCGAGTCTGTCGGGGTCGGGATACCACAGCGTTCCCCAGGAGGTGAGGTAAGCGTCGAAGGAGTCCTGGGAGACCTGATCGAGCATCGTGCCGTACTCGACGACGGTGATCTCGAGGTCGATTCCGACGTCGGCGAGTTGTCCCTGGAGCACCTTGGCGATCATCGGGAGGCTCCGCGCGTCGAAGGCGACGACCTCGATCTCGAAATCCTCGCCGTCGCGGGTCCGGACCTCCTCAGAACCGGTCGTCCAGCCGGCCTCGTCGAGCAACTGGCGGGCCCGGTCGGGATCGTACAGCGATTCCTCGAGGTCGGGGTCGGCCCAGTCGGTCATCTCCGGAGAGATGGGACCGACGGCGGGGTCGTCGACGCCCTCGAGGACCGACTCGGTGAGCGTCTCCCGGTCGACGGCGTAGCTCACCGCCCGCCGAACCCGCTCGTCGTCGAATGGCTCGGACTGTGTGTCGAAGGTCAGGAATCTGATCCGGGGAATCTCCGGCGTGTAGACGTCGATCCCGTCCGTTTCCTCGAGGTCGCTTACGGTCTCCTGGGGCAGGATACGGGCCATCTCGAGTTCGCTGTTCTCGAGTTTCATCCGGCGGGTCTGGTCGTCCTCGACGACCTCGTAGCGGACGGACTCGATCGTGGGAACCTCGCCGTAGTAGTCGTCGTTGCGGATCGCACGGAGTTCCGTACCCGGCTGTACCGACTCGAAGACGAACGGGCCGGTACTGATCGGCTCGACGAGTTCGCCGTCCTCGAACGAGCCGGGGCTCAGGATAACCGCATCGTTACGGGAGAGGTGGGCCGGAAGCGGGGAAAACGGCGTGTCGGTCTCGACGGCGACCGTCGAGTCGTCGACGGCCTCGATGGCCGTGATCGGCACCCCGGCGAACGCTTCCGACTCGACGGTACGCTCGAGGGAGTCGACGACGACGTCTGCGGTGAGTTCCTCGCCGTCGTGGAAGACGACGTCGTCGCGCAACGAGAACTCCCAGCGAGTGTTCTCGACGCGCTCCCAGTCGGTCGCCAGCCCGGGGGCCGGTTCGGCGTCGTAGTCGACGCTCACGAGGGCCTCGGTAATGCCGAGTCGCCTGAGCGGGGAGCCATCCTCGAGGGGATCCCGGCCGACGTCCCACGGCGAGCCGATGCGGAAGTCGGTGTCGTCGTCGCCGGCGAGACAGCCCGCGAGCGCGAGCGTGCCAGCGCCGAGGGTGGTTTTCAGTGCGGTGCGTCGATCCATCGTGACGTGTTTTTCCGGCATGTTTGAGTATCGATTAGTTCTCGTCGTGTTCGTCAGCACGTTCGTCCGCGTAGTGACACCGAGAGCTGGCGTCCCCGACGGTCTCCCAGGTCGGTTCGACCGTCGCGCAGTCGTCGTCGGCCATCGGACACCGCGGATGGAACGCACAGCCCGACGGCGGATCGGTTGGGCTCGGTGGCTCGCCCGCCAGCCCGGCTCCGCCGGCCGTCGCCTCGCTGTCCGGAATCGCCTCGAGCAACGCCGCCGTGTAGGGATGGGCCGGCTCCGAGAGGACCTGGCTCGCCGGGCCGACCTCCAGCAGTCGCCCCAGGTACATCGTCGCGACGCGGTCCGCGACATGACGGACGACCTCGAGGTCGTGGGAGACGAACAGGTACGCCAGATCGAGTTGTCTCTGGAGTCGCTCGAGCAGGTTGAGAACGGTCGCCTGGACCGAGACGTCCAGGGCGGCCGTCGGCTCGTCGAGCACCAGGACGGCGGGTTCGACGGCCAGCGCACGGGCGATCGCCACCCGCTGGAGCTGTCCACCCGAGAGCTGGCGAGGGTACCGACCGGCGTACTCCGGTGAGAGTTCGACCAGCGAGAGTAGCTCTTCGACCCGCTCGTCTCGACGGCGCTCCCCCCAGCCGGCCTCGAGGAGCGGCTCGGCAAGTGACTCCCCGACCGTTCGCTTCGGATTGAGACTCGTCCCCGGGTTCTGGAAGACGACGCCGACGTCCGCGAGCTGGTCGTCCCGTCTCGAGTCGACGTCGTCGACGGGTTCGCCGTCGAGCCTGACCGTGCCCGCCGTCGGCGACTCAAGGCCGGCGATCACGCGGGCGAGCGTCGACTTTCCACAGCCCGATTCGCCGACCAGCCCCAGCGTCTCGCCGGCCCGGAGCTCGAGGCTGACGTCGTCGACCGCGGTCAGTCGCTCGGCCGTCCCGAGGAGTCGGTCGACCAGCGCGTCGGTGGTCCGGAAGGACTTCGTGACGCCCTCGAGTTCGAGGATGGGGTTGTCGACGGCGCTTCCTGACGGGTCGGCCGTGGAGTCCGTCGGCGAGTCGGTCTCGACGCCGCCGTCGACCGCCACGGCCGCCGTCCGTCCGCGATCTCCCGGATTCAGATCCGGACCCGGACCGTCGATCGGGTCGGCAGCCGTGGCCACACGCATGGTCTCGAGGTCGGCCTCCCGTGCGTCGGACACGTCACAGCGAACGGTTCGACCGTCCTCGAGGTTGAGGGTCGGCTGGCTGTCCTCCCGACAGTCCTTGCGGGCGAACGGACACCGGTCGACGAAGACGCAGCCGGCCGGCGGCGGGGAGCCGTCAGGTGGGCTCCCGCCGACCGTCGGCAGGGTCTCGCCCGGTTCGGATCGGCCGGGGAGACAGCCGAGCAACGCCTTCGTGTAGGGGTGGGCGGGACTCGAGAGCAGTTCTCGAGTCGGCCCGGACTCGACGACGACCCCGTCGTACATGACGACGATCCGGTCACACAGCTGGGAGACGACGCCCAGGTCGTGGCTGATAAGCAAGAGCCCCATCCCGTACTCGTCGTTGAGCGTTGCGAGTCGCTCCAAGATCGCCGCCTGCGTGGTCGTATCGAGTGCCGTCGTCGGCTCGTCGGCAATGAGCAGTGAGGGGCGGCGGGCGAGTGCGATCGCGAGCATCACCCGCTGGCGCATGCCGCCGCTGAACTGGTGGGGATAGTCGTCGATTCGGTCTTCGGGCCGGGGGATACCGACCTCGCCGAGCAACTCGAGAACTCGTTTTCGGGTCCGCTTCGAACCAACCCGCGAGCGCACGCCGGCGAACAGTTCTCGGAGGAACGGCTGATCGTCGGGATCGCGACGGACCCGCAGGGCCTCGGCGATCTGTTCGCCGACGGTGTAGGTCGGGTTGAGCGTCGTCTCGGGGTCCTGGAACACCATCGCGAGTTCGCGCCCGCGAAGCCGTCGGAGCGTCCGGTCGTCGGCACCCGTCAGGTCCGTCCCACCGAACTCGATACTGCCGCCTGTGATCTCGCCCGGGTCCTCGAGGCGGACGATCGAGCGGGCCGTGACGGACTTGCCACAGCCGCTTTCGCCGACCAGCCCGACGATCTCGCCCGAATCGACCGCAAAGGAGGCCCCGTTGACCGCGTGGACGGCTCCCGAACGGGTTCGAAACCGGACGTGGAGGTCGGAGACGTCCAGACGCATTCAGGATCGCCTCCGTTCTCGTTCCTCGAGGTGGTCGGGATCCAGGACGTCCCGCAGGCCGTCGCCGAGGACGTTGAAGCCGATCACGGTCGCCATGATGGCGATCCCCGGCGCGGTGACGAGCCACGGGGCCGAGCGCAAGTACTCGCGCCCGCCCGCGATCATCGTCCCCCACTCGGGCGTGGGTGGCTGTGCACCCAGTCCGAGAAAGGAGAGTCCGGCGGCGGTGAGCACGATCGTCCCGAGGTTCATCGTCGCCAGCACGACGACGGGGTTTATCACGTTCGGCAACAGGTGCCGCCGGGCGATCCGCCGTCGTGGCGTGCCATAGAGGCGGGCGGCCTCGACGAACGGCCGGTCTTTCACCTCGAGGACGTTCCCCCGCACGACACGTGCGTAAGAGGCCCAGCCGACGACCGAGAGCGCGATCATCACGTTCCGAAGGCTCGGCCCGAGCACGCCTGCGATCACGAGCGCGAGCACGAGACCCGGGAACGCCAGTTGAATGTCGACCAGCCGCATCAACGCGGCGTCGACGAGTCCGCCGAGATAGCCCGCGACCAGTCCGATCGTCGTCCCGATGACGACGCGGACGGCGGTCGCGGCGACCGCCAGCGCGAGCGAGACCCGCGCACCGTGGACGATCCGGGTCGCCACGTCACGCCCGAGCGCGTCGGTCCCGAGCGGGTGAGCGAGCGAGGGGGCCTCGAGGCGGGCCTCGAGGGCCTGTGCCGTCGGATCGTACGGGGAGAGGAGTGGCCCGAAGACGGCGACGACGGCGAGCAGGCAGACGAGCGTCCCGCCGAATCGAACCCCCGGGTTCGTCCGGAGCGACCACGCGAACTGTGAACGGGTTCGCTCGCGAAGCCATTCGAGGACGGCGTCCGGTGACCGCCACGTGTGTTCGTCAGCGTGGCGCTCGCTCACGCGCGCTCACCCCGTTCGATCCGTGGGTCGAGGGCGACGTAGGCCAGATCGACCAGCTGGTTCGTGATCACGAACGCGACGGCCGTCACGAGCACGACTCCCTGCACGACCGGGTAGTCACGGGCGAAGACGGCGTCCACCAGCAGGGTACCGAGTCCGGGCCGCTGGAAGACGACTTCCACAACCACCGCACCACTCAGGACGAAGCCAAACTGGAGACCGACGATCGTCACGACCGGAATCAAGGCGTTTCGCAGGGCGTGTTTGTACACCACGAGCCGCTCACGGACGCCTTTCGAGCGGGCGGTGTCTACGTACTCGGCCTCTAAGACCTCGAGCATCGAGGTCCGGACGAGCCGGGTAACGATCGCTGCCAGGCCGGTCCCCAGCGTGATCGCCGGCAACACGAGATGTGAGAGCGTTCCCGAGCCCGAGGTCGGGGTGAGTCCGAGCTGAAGCGACACGACGAGGATCAACAGATAGCCGAGCCAGAAGTTCGGCATCGAGACGCCGAGCAACGCGGCGATCTGGCTCGTCCGGTCGATCCAGGTGTCCCGGTGGACGGCACTCACCACACCCACTGGAACGGCAAGCGCCAGCGAAACGATCATCGCTGCGACCGCGAGCTCGAGCGTGTTCGGGAGATACTGGAGCAGTAGCGTGCTGACCGATTCCGAACGGAAGTACGACGTCCCGAGGTCGCCACGGAGGACGCCGGAGAGCCACGAGAGATACTGTGAGACGAACGGTTCGTCGAGGCCGTGTTCGGCACGGAACGCAGCGACTTCGGCATCCGACGGCGGACTTCCACGCCGCTCGTGGAGAATCGTGTACGCGGGATCGCCGGGTGTCACGAAAACGAGACCGTAGGTGAGAAGCGACACGCCAGCCATGACTATCGACATCGATCCCAATCGTCGCAACCCGGCGCGTACCGCTTTCATCGGTCGATTTCGACGCCCGACTCGTCCCGTCTCGAGTGACTGGCGTTCCCAGTCGTGGCCGAAGATCGCTGCACTGGTGCAAGCACCGGTTTGGAACTCCGTGCCCGGGATGGGGAGTCTCTTGTGTGTGCGATCATCGTTTCGTGAAACTCAGATTGAGTTAGTGAAAACAATATTGTAAACCCTCCGAATCCGCTCCGCTTTCTCACGAGTACCGTCTCGCGAACCCTCAGACATCTTGATTAACAATAGGGGGGTTGGAGTTAATAATTTCTATTATACGGTACGATCGTTCTATTCTCGTCACACCGCTGTGGTGGTTCGATGCGACCACCGGAGCGAGCCCCACGAACTGGCGGGCGGGGACCGACGTGCGCCGTGTGCCGTGCGATCGGTGTGAATACGGACTGCCGTCCCGCTGTCCCGCCGACACCGTCTGGCGATCGGCGGGCAGTGACGACAGGAGACCGGATAAGTCGTTTCATAGGGATTATCGTAGGAGTCCATAGTTTCTCTCCGACGAACGGTGACACGACATCGACAGACGGGCGTTAGATTCTGCGGTTGGCTACGATAATCCCTATCAGTTGTTACTATAGCCTGCTCGACTGATCCAGGAGCGTCGTCACTCCCTCGACGAACCGTTCGATCCCGTTTTCCGTCCGGTCGAGGCCGAGATACGGTTCGATGAGCTCGAGTTCCATCAGGACGAACTCGCCGTTGCGCTCGAGGTAATCGACACGGGCGTACGCCAACTCTTCGGATCCGACACCGACGAGTTCGCATGCGGTCTCGAGTGTGGCAGCCGCCGCTTCGCGGACGGAGTCGTCGGGTTCGTACGAGAGATCCGTCTCGTCGAACGCGCTGAACTCGTCTGCCTGCGGGACGTCGTTCCAGGCGTGGCTGTACTCACCGCGGACGAACACGATAGACCGTTCGCCGTCACGGATCGCCGGGAGAAACGGCTGGACGAGTACGTCGTCCGACCGTTCGGCCTCGAGTCGCTGCTCACCGCGTGAGATTGCCTCGAGTGACGTGCGCCACACTCCTGTTGAACTCGCCCCGATCGCCGGTTTGACGACGGCGTCTTCCCAGCCCCGATCACGGAGGACGCTCTCGAGGGTTCGGTCGTCGCCCGGTTCGAGAAGGACTGTCGGCACGGTCTGGACCCCCGCCGCCTCGAGTTCGAAGAGGTACGATTTGTGGACGTTCCACTCGATCACCGAAACGGGGTTGTAGACGACCGTGTCGGCGCCTTCGAGGGCCGCTAGCAGCGACTGGAAACGCTCGGGAGCCGTGTGATAGTCCCAGCACGATCGGAACACGATCGCATCGTATTCGTCCCAGTCGACGGCGTCGTCCGTCCAGACGATCGGTTCGACACTGAACCCTCGCCGCTCGAGTCGCGTCACTATCGCGCGTCCGTCGTCCGTCAGTTCGGGGGCCGAATCGTCCGTTAGAATCCCGATACGTGCTGTCATCTCGCTGGAATCGTCGGTAGATACCGATCGTTTGCCTCGATCAGTTCCCATCGTATCGCCGCTCGAAGCAGTGATAGTTATGCTGTTCGGTCGACCCGGACGCGATCGGTTACCGGACGTCGGACGACATCGCCACGGCCTCGAGGTGTCGTCCGTTTATCGCTTTCTGATTGGAGATCCGGACCGTTCGAACGCGTTAACACGTATTCTGAGAGTCTACAGCACCTTTTTACTGATACTTGGTGAGAGGCATATCCGAACACCCATGACAGTCGGTAGCAACATCCACGCACTCTCGACCGAAGACGACGTCCACCGACTCGATGGCGACGACGTCTGGGAAGACAACGTCGCCGCCGCGAGGGCGCTTTCGGACGCGATCAAGACGACGCTCGGCCCGAAGGGACTGGACAAACTGCTCGTGAGTTCGGATGGAACCGTCGTCGTCACCAACGACGGGGCGAGTATCGTCGATCGGATGGACATTAGCCATCCCGCCGCCAGCGCGATCGTCGACGTTGCGACACACCAGGACTCACGAGTCGGTGACGGAACGACGTCGGCGATCGTCCTGACGGGCGAACTGCTTGCCGAGGCCGAGACACTCCTCGAGACGGGAGTTCATCGGACGACGATCGCACGCGGGTACACCCTCGCTGCCGAACGAACACGGGAGCGCCTGTACGAACGGGCGATCCCGGTCGATCCGTACGATCGCGACCGCCTTCGAACGATCGCTCGCACAGCGATTACAGGTAAGTGGAACCAAACCGCAAGCGACTTTCTAGCGGAGCAGACGGTCGATGCGGTCCGGGCGATCGAACGTGACGGAACGGTCGACCTGAAACGAATCACGCGCAAGGCGATCCCGGGCAGTTCCTACTACGACTCGGAACTCGTCGAGGGACTGGTCATCGATATCGACTCCTCGTCGACGACACCAGTTCCGCTCGAGCCGGATCTCCCCGACGCGTACGAAGACGCGACTGTCGCGCTCGTCGACGACCAGCTCACGGTCGAAACGGCGACCGGACAGGGGGCGGTCAGCCTCGAATCGCCGACGGACGTCCACGACTTGCGGGAGTACGAACGGGCGGTCTACGAACGACACGTCGATCGCATCGTCGACGCCGGGGCGGACGTCGTCTTCTGCCAGCAGTCGATCGACGAGACGGTCCGCTCTCTCCTCGGGAAAGCCGGTGTGCTCGCGATCGAACGGACTCGTCGGGACGAACTCGAGAAACTCGGCCGGGCCACGGGGGCGACGCCGGTCGGTACGATCGACGATCTGTCGGCGGCGGACACCGGCGTCGCCCGCCGAGTCGAGCGACGCGACCTCGGGGCGACCAGCGTGGCGATCGTCGACGGCGGGACGGACGTCGAACAGGTGTCGTTGCTCCTCCGCGGGGGAACCCAACAGGTGGCCGACGAGACGAAACGCGTCGTCGACGGCTGTTTTCACGTCCTGTCGCGGGCGATCGAGGACGGCGTCGTCGTCCCCGGCGGCGGTGCAACGCCGATCGCAGTCGCGAGTGATCTCCGCGAGTACGCGACGACCGTCTCCGATCGGGAACAACTCGCCGTCGAGGCGTTCGCCGACGCCCTCGAGGTGATCCCGCGAACGCTCGCTACGTCGGCGGGGCTGGACCCGATCGACACCGTCGTCGAGTTACGCGCCAGACACCACGAGGGCGATCACGCGACGGGTATCCGTCTCGAAGGCGAGTCCGCTGAACTCGGCGACGTCGTCGACGCCGGGATTCTCGAGCCGCTTGCGGTCACTGACCGGGCGATCGCCAGTGCGACCGAAGCCGCAAACCTGCTCGTTCGCATCGACGAGGTCGTGGCCGTGACGCGTGACGACGACCACGGCCACGGTCACGACCACGACCACGGCCCGAACGGTGTCGTCGAAAGCACCGACGGATACCCGTGGGCGGTCGGTCACTCGATGGGGCATTGATACGGACCGCTATCCGTCACTGTCGCTACTCTGCCGGACAGCACGAGTGTGCACAGTTGCCGCACCTGCCCGGCGAACGCCTTCAGTGACTGTTATCCGGCAGTATACAGGAGCGTGTCTCGCTCACTCTGGCTGATATGGGTTAGTTGCGGTGTCGAGACGGTAGACATCCGCTGCGGCGTCGAAATCGTCGTCGAAGGCGTAGAGATACCCGAGTCCCTCCACCTGCATGTACGCGACGATACAGGCATCGACGAACGAGAAACACTCGTGCTGTCGGAAGAGCGCTTTTGCCGTGGCGAACTCGTCCGCTGTCAGGGAGTCGATGTGGAATCGCGTATTCTCTTCTACTCGAGTGAGAAAGTCGACAGCAGCCTCGTGACCTGCGTGTGTCGTCAGCCCGTTTAGCGTCTCTGCGAGGACGTAATCGAGAATCACCGCTTCCGGAAGCTCAGCGGTGTCGATTCCGCTGAGGATCGGGAGGGCAGCATCGTGTGCACTGTCACGGCGGTACGCTGCCGCAAAGAGAACAGTCGTATCGACGAGCGCGCGTGGCATCTATTCGACGTCGACGCCCCACGTGTCGTGTTCGCTCTCGACGTCCGTCGTCCGATCCCCGTCGTAGCCACCGAAGTCACCGAACGTACCGCTGCGCTGCTGGACGACCTGCACGCGGAGCGTGCCGTCGTCTTCGATATGCCAGCGGAGTTTGTCGCCGTCGTCGATATCGAGTACCCGCCGAATGCGGGCGGGAATGTTCGCCTGGTTCCCCGACACCTTGCTTTCGGAGTCGACACTCTCACTACTCATATCCGTGCCTACGAGATCCCCACTCATAAAGTATAGTGTGTGCTCACACTAGCTCGGTTGGGATAGTGATACTGCCGGACAGCAGTCAGTGACCCGTCGGTCGCGAACTTGCGGCCGTCACCCAATCGTGCTGACCGACAGTATGTCCGACGGCGATCACTCTTTGGCCTTGAGATTGTGCACGACCTCGAGCCAGTCGACGATCTCCGCGGTCGGTTCGATGGCGTCTGCGATCGCCTCGGTCGGCTTGTACGCCATCGGTGCTTCGTCGACGACGGCCTCGACGACCGACTCCGAGTAGACGTCTGTCATCGCCGCTTCGAACGCCTCGACGCTTAGTTTCTCGTGGGCCTCTCCTCGGCCCATGATGCGGCCGGCTCCGTGGGGTGCTGTCCGGTTCCACTCCTCGTTGCCCTTTTCGCGGGCCAGGATCGATCCCTCGGCCATATTGAACGGGATGATCAGTCGTTGGTCCTCGCGTGCCGGCGTCGCGCCCTTTCGAATCGTCAGATCCCGAAAATCGATGTAGTTGTGGATCGACTCGATCCGATCGACTGGGTCGACGTCCAGTTCGTCACAGATAGCCTCACTCATCAACTCGCGGTTCCACCGGGCGTACTGCTGAGCGAAGAGCATATCGACGTAGTAGCCGTGGGCTTCCCTGCCCTCGAGCCAGTCGAGATCCTCGTTGCGCTCTTCGACCGCGTCCTGTGGTCGCGAGAGGACGTCGAACGCGTCCTCGAGGTCCTCGTCCTCGAAATCCGCCCGGAGATGCTCCTTGTCGAGGTGGGACTCGCCTTTCCCGCCGGTGACCCATTCGTAGAGGTCGTGATCGCTTACCGTCTCGAGGTCGAACTCGAGGTACTCCTCGTACCGTTCGGGGATAGCGTCACGGATGGCGTCGGCGTGGCGATACTGACTTGCCCTGTGTTGCCAGTACTCGGCGATGGATTTCCCCAGATAGCGCGAGCCGCTGTGGACGACCAGCCAGTAGTGGTCCGTCTCGCGTGCCTTCGCGAACTCGATGAAGTGGTTGCCGCCGCCGAGGGTGCCAGCGCTCCGAATGACGTGTCCGATCCCTTGGCGCTGTCGAGCGAGGACGCGCCGACACAACTGTGTCAACTGCCCCGCGCACGGTGGCGCGGGGCTTGTCAGTGAACTCGGCCTCTGCCGACCGTGGTTAGTCGGACGGGATAAATCCCCGGTTTGGTGTCACCGTTCCTGACTTCAGGGCGAGTTGACTGTCGCCCATCCGCCGAGACGACTGTAGGCCCCGACGGACAAACCGCCACCCAACATTCTTTGCACCCACATAATCCGCATTCTGTGTTGCACCGCAGGACTCACACTCAAACTCCGCCTGTTGCACCCTATTCCCTTCGCTCGTATGCCCACACTCGGGACACCGACGACTCGTGTTCTTCGGACTTACAAACTCGACACTAATCCCGTGGGCTTCAGCCTTGTACTCCACAAGGTCAACGAGTTGCCGGTGTGCCCACTGGTGGAACTCCTTGACAGGTGGCGCACGCTCTCGGATGTGCTTCAGGTTCTCGAAGACGATGTATTCGCAGTCGTGTGTTCGTGCTTCTTCGAAAATCTGATTGGCGACTTGATGAAGTTGGTCACGGAGATACCGTGATTCTCTCCCGCTCATCTGCTGAATCGTTCGATGGGCAGATTGTGTCCCAGTCTGCTGAAGGTTTCCACGGATCCGCTCGAACTCCCGGTGGCGGTGCCTGAGTTCCCTTCCCGATGCGAAGTAGGCCGTACTGGTGGTGGCGATGTTGACGATGCCGAGGTCAACGCCGAGAACTGTCCTGTCCTCGTCGTCATCCTGTATTTCGACCTGTTTCTCGGGTTTGTCTTTACGAAACCCGATGTGGAGGTAGTATTCGCCATCACGCTTCGACAGCGTAGATTCTGTTACTTCCCACTCGTCATCGTTGAGGTATTCGTGTTGATACCCGTCTTCTTCGTCGGGGAGATTCAGGTCACACTGGATCCGGCCATCGACGGTGGAAAGCGAAACAGACCCGTCATCGAACAGCGTCATCGTCCGGGTATCGTATTTCACCGTGTTACTGGTAAATTCCGGTCGAGACGTTTTGTAGTGTTCATCAAGGTCTTCGATTGCTTCGACACCATCGAGCGCGGCTGCGGCCTGATGGGTGGCGAGGATTACGTGTTGACTCCCGAGCCGTGTCTCTCCCAGTACCGTGTCGTAGGCGAGGTCTTGGAGGTAGGTTTTCCGCGTTTCACCGTGTTCCCATCCGATGCGGCTACTGATGTTGCAGGCAGCTTTCCACTCGTTGATGGTGGCATCGAGCAAGTCCTGTTGCTCGTCAGTGAGGATGGGGCGGGTGATTGCGGTGCGTCTCAGGTAGCCGTCTGCCACGAATTTCAATATCTTGTATAGGTACTTAATGATTCGTGGTTAGCGGCAGCGGGTGTCGGCTTCAACCCCGGGCACGGTGGCCCGGGGAACCCGCCTTGGTTTTCTTTTGAAGTAGTCGCCGCCGTAGCCGTCGAAGTCGAACTCGAGCGGATCGATCGTCCGACCGAAACGTTCCTCGTAGGCGGCGGCGAACCGGTCGAAGACGTCGTTTGCTCGCTCGAAGGGGAACTCGTCGACGAGATGGGGGGCGTCGTCGTAGTCGTGGACGTCTCGGCCCATCGGCACGCGCTCGCGGATGCGTCGTTCGCGTTTCGGTCCCGATGTCGGTGGCGGCCATTCCACAGCCGACGTCGACACCGACGATGTTCGGCACGATTTTGTCGGGGAGTTCCATCGTGAACCCGACGGGCGCGCCTGCACCCCAGTGGGCGTCCGGCATCACCCTGACCGGCTCGGTAAACGCCGGATGGTCGATGAGTTCGCGAATCTGCTCGCGGCAGTTCGCCTCGACGAGCGACTCGTCGTCGACCATGATTCGGGCGGTTGTGTACTCGCCCTCGAGTGTGAGCGTCACACCCGAATGTCGTCTCGCTCCCTATTTAGCGTGTGGTACGTCGAGCTACGGGTACACGTTTACCGCGGAACACGACAGCATCTCGAGTGCGATCGGTGTGTGCATCGTGTTGTCCGGCAGTATCAGTGATCCGGACCCAACTGCGAACACGATCGGAGTTCCCCGTGGAGTGTGAGTGGAAAGTCGGGAGAGCGATATAAGGTGAAACGGTAGTTAGGTAGGACCATGACGCATATCCCTAGCGACGACTTGCTGAGCGAACTCGAAGCGATGAACGAGGACTCGGTTCGCGTACTCGACACTGAATCGCTGACTGTCGGACTCAAACGATACCGAGAGACGACGGCCGGGCAGAAAGGGTCTCGAAAACACACCCAAGACGAACTCTACTACGTCCTGACGGGAGCGGGAACGATTATGGTCGGAGAAAAGACCTACTCGGTCGCTGCAGGTGATCTCCTCTCCGTCGAGGAGGGAGTGTCTCACGATATCGTCGAGGTCGACGAGGAACTTATCGTCCTCAAGGTGTTTGCGGACTCCGATACGAGCACCGAGCGTCCAGGGTGATCGCTCGAGGGCTAACACGTAACGGGATCGGAGTCGAATGGCCCCTTTCGTCGGGAACCGTGACGGTCGCTTGCGACTGGACGAACCGTTAACAGAGATGGAACCGAACTACTGGTATGTCAAGCGCCGAAGCGCTACTCGATCGGTTGCGGTCGGCGTCTACGCTTACCATCGTCTGTCACGACGATCCGGATCCGGACTCGATCGCGTCGGCGATCGCCCTCGAGTTATTCGCGAAACGAAGCGGCGCCGAAACCGTCGACATCCGCCACGGTGGAACGGTCTCACCCGGACAAAACCGTGCGTTCGTGGACGTCTTCGACGTAGAACTGCGCCGCTACGTGGACGACGTCCACGAGCGAGACGGTCTCCTTGCGTTCGTCGATCACTCGGTTCCGGGAGAGCACAACCCCGTCCAGGAGGGAACCGACCTCGACATCGTCATCGATCATCATCCGCCCGATCGACGGGTTACAGCCGAGTTCACCGATATCCGTGAGGAGTACGGTGCGACGGCAACGATTCTCGCGGAGTACTTCCGCGAGAGTGACGTCGAACCCACCGCACGGATCACGACAGGGCTTTTGTTCGCTATTCATCGGGAGCGACTCGATTTCTACCGACAGCCGACGGACGCCGAGTACGACCTTGCAAATTACCTACACGCACGCGCTGACGCCACACTGCTTCGGAAACTGTACAGTGAGTCCTTTACGCCGGCGACCGTCGACGCGTTCGGCGTCGCGATCGTCAATCGCGTCCGTCGCGGGTCCCGCATCGTCTCCTGTATGGGTTGGCTGGAGAACCAAGTGGCGATCGCACAGGCGGCTGATTTCCTGCTTACCATCGACGGCGTCGATACAGTTCTCGTCTGTGGCATCGTTCGCGACGAGGTACACGCGAGTGCGCGGACGATCAGGACGGATCTCGATCTGGGGACGTGTCTCGAGCGAGGGTTTGGGGATGCCGGCAGTGCCGGCGGCCACCCGTCGATGGCTGGCGGACAGATTCCGCTCGAGGAGGTCGTAGACGCCGATATCGACGGCGACGAACTCGTCGATCAGCTCCGTCGTCGAATGGAAGATCGATTCTTCGACGCTATCCCGAACGATAGCGGTGGAACGGCCGGCTGAATGCCTACCTCCGCGGAACCGGCGTCCGATCGAGCCACGAAAGCCGTGGTGGCGGGTTCTTCTCTCGAGGTGTATGCGTCTACGACTCTCTGGCGCCTACAGAACCTCGAGGTCGGTAGCCAGTCTTGGAAACCGCTCACCGAATACACGGGGACTGGATCGAGGGTCCTACTCGGTCGTGGGTTCCTCATCGACGCCTCGAGTGAGTGTCATCTCGTGGTACCACGGAACCACGTTCGTCCGCCGGCGATCGACGCACGGAACGTCAGGGCGCCCGTATGATGACCGAAAACCGGGACGGCCGTTTCGAACGATTGGTATCTGATACCGTCGGATACGCGAAGAAGACCGGTAGGTTCCGGTGTGCCTCTGACTTGGTCGGTGGAATTGCTGGAACGACCAGCGCCCGAACGTTTCCAGTGTAATAGTATAGATCTTTTGAATACTATTTCAATTATTAAAAAACACCTGTATAATATTAGATGCCGGCTGATAATTCATCCAGTGCGAACGTCCGTAGTCGATCACCGACGTTTCCGTGCATAAATCAGGAGCGAATATCTTCGTATAGAAATAATAGTAATATGTTGACACAGGTCGACGTTCGTATTCTGGGACGCGAACGGACACCACGATCGCTCTCTATACAATACTACTGATAGTGTGGTAGTACTGTAAGTCATCTTTTAGTAGTACACTGCTACTATTAGAACTTGATTCATGTCGACTGATACGATTCTCGTCGTCGGTGGAACCGGTAATCAGGGGCGCGCCGTTATCGAGCGACTCGCGACACTCGAGACGGACTACGAAATACTCGCGCTGACGCGCGACGCCTCGACAGAGCACGCACAGGCGACCGCTGCCCTCGGTGTTGAACTCGTCGAGGGCGATCTGTCTCGGCCGGACACCCTTCGTCCACACGTGGAACGCGCTGACAAGGTCTGGGCGACGATCAACTTCTGGGCGGTCGGCTACGATACCCACATCGAACTCGGTGACAACCTCGCAGCGGCGATCGAAGCGGTAGGTGACCTCGAGCATCTCGTCTACAGCGGTGCCGGCGATCAACGGGAAGACACGGACGTCCCGCATCTGCGGTCGCATTATCTCGTCTCGGAACGACTCCGTGAGACGGGCGTTCCATACACCGCGATCAAACCCGTATACTTCATGGAGAACTGGGAGGCGATCGGCGTCGAAGACGGGGTCCTCGCCTTCCCACTCGACGAGGAGACCCACCACTTCCAGACGACCTACTACGACACTGCTCGCGCGTCCGCCGTTGCACTGGATAACACGGACGACTTCGCGGGGACCGAGTACAACATCGCAAGCGACCTCCTCACGCTACGCGAGACCGCCGAGGTCATCAGCGACGTGATCGGTGAGACCGTCGAACCGTATCACATGCCGCTCGACGAGGCCGAAGACGCCTTCGGCGAGGAGTTTGCGGTCATGTGCGACCACTTCATCAACGAGGGCGGTCACACGTCGTTCCCGGCGAACATCCGCCGGATCGAACGGGACTTCGGATTCACACCCCAGACGCTCGAGGAGTACCTCCGTGAGAACGGATGGGAGGGCGGTACCGACGAACCCGCACACGTTCCCGGCTGGGTCAAGGCGATGCAGTGAACTAGCCCGGGTCGAGTGACTCGGGGCGTCCGTGTTTATACTACCGGACAACAGTCAATACACACCCGATCGCGTCTCGAGTACGATCGGTGTGTGCATCGTGTTGTCCGGAAGTATTACGCTCGCAGCGCCGAGGCAATGGACTCTGATTTCCTCCGCGCTTGCGCCTCCCTAGACGCTCGCGTCGACTCCGTGTCGCTCAAACCCGAAGCCAACCTGGCTCCGTGAAGGTCGGTCGCTCCTGCCGTGTCGTCCCCGCGGTGGTTCGGCCGTTCCTGATACTGTCGGACAGCAGTCAGTGAGACGTCGGTCGCGAAATCGCGGCCGTCACCCTTGGGACGGCCGCAGTAGCGCGACCGATCGTCGAATAGTTCTGTCCAACAGTATGAATCGATATCCACGACTCGAGGGCCGTTCGGCGGAATCCATCGCCAGCGATGACTGTCTGTCCCGACTGTACGTAGTACCGAATATCTCAAATGAATCCGGACGAGGGGCAGATAGCAGCTATTACTCACCGGAATACGTCGTCCGGAATGCGGTCCGAAGGTGACTGATTACCCGATTTCGATTTCGTCTATCTCATCGCTTTCGTCGCCTTCCCGGTCGTCGAGATCCAACTCTTCTTCCTCGTCGTCTCCATCGTCATCGCCTTCAGCACCGTTCATCTCCTCGTCGTCGCCGTTCATCTCCTCGTCGTCATCGTCTTCGTCGCCGTTGACCCCATCGTCCTCGTCGTCGCCGTTCATCCCGTCGTCCGCATCGTTCCCATCGTCCTCTTCGTCACCGTTCATCTCGTCGTCCTCGTCGGCACAGCCAGCCAGGCCGATCGCTACACTCGCGCCCGTAAGACCCAGCAATTTCCGTCGGGAAAGTAGTCGATCTGTCATACTGCGAGTTTACGCTCACAGTGTGGAGGATATAGTGACTACAGACTGTACAGACTCTCCGCACGAATTGTTCTATATTTGGACGAGTTTAGCGCACCGAGATCGAAGAAAGAAAGTCCAACTATTGGAAACGACTGGCCAATCGAGACGGGTCGCGTTCGAAACGTTCGTTATCGATTCGGTACAGCGAAGCGATAGTTCTAATGATACGTCCGCTTTCTCTCGGTATCCCAATCTGCCGTCTAACGGACGGCTATCGTCTCGCAATATGTCCCAGAAGGGCCTGATTTCGGTTGCGCTGTACTGTTGCATCTCATCGGGATCCGTATACGTCGCCTAATCCACCGAACGTATTTTGGAGTTTACGATGGTTTGGCGACGTCGCCTTTGTCGCTCGAGTCGTACTCACCGGTGAGCGTGTCCGGATCGATATCGATGTCGAAGGCTTCGTTGGGGACCGACACCGTCACACAGGTGTTCGGTAGGTCGACGATACCGGCGATCCGGCTTTCGACCGGGATCGTACTGAGGAGGATGTACGCCTGTTCTTCGGTGTACCCGAAGTTCGTCAGATAGTCGATGGCGTCGAGACACGCGCGGCGCATCCCGACGTTGGCGTTCTTGTAATGTTGGGTCCCGTCTTCGTCGACGGAGTACCCCTCGAAGACGACGTAGTTCGAGAAGTCGGGATCCTGGTAGCCCGGTTTGAACATCGCGTGATCGGTCCCCATCTTCTCTACCCCGTCTTTGATGACGTCGACTTTCATATCGACCCATCCGGCGATCTCGATCGCTCCACAGAACGTGATCTCGCCGTCGCCCTGGGAGAAATGCAGGTCGCCGGTGATGAAGTTCGCACCCTCGACGAAAACCGGGAGATAGACCCGCGAACCACGACCCAGGTTCTTGATGTCGCAGTTTCCGGCGTTCTCTCGAGGCGGGATCGTTCGCGCTGCTTCCTCGGCGGCCTCCTCGACGTCGTCTTCGTCCATCTCCCCGAGTAACACCTCGTTCGGCTCCGGCGGGAGAGCGAGTGGTGGATCCTCGTCTCTCGTCTCGTGATTGACGGCGGCTTCGGCCTCGGGCCCTCGCTCGATCAGTGCCTGCTCTCGTTCGTTCCACTCCTCGAGCAGTTCGTGTGACGGTGCGGTGCCGATGATCCCCGGGTGGACACAGCCCGGGAACCTGACGTCGTCGATATGACGGGAGTGTGTCATCACGCCGTCGACGTCCCAGATGGCCTTTCGAGCCTCTGGAAAGTGGTCGGTCAGGAATCCGCCGCCGTTGTCCAACTCGAAAATACCGGTAAAGCCCCACTCATTGTCCGGGAACGGCCCGAGATCGAGGATGTCGATCACGAGCATATCGCCGGGTTCGGCGCCTTCGACCTCGAAGGGACCGCTCAGATGGTGGTTGGGATCCAGTCGCATGTCCCGAATGTCGTTTGCGCTGTCGTCGTTGTTCACCTGGTTTCCAGTCCAGTCGAGACACTCGATCCGGACTTTCTCACCGGGTTCGATCGTCGCCGCTGGCGGGACGTCCGGATGCCATCGGTTGACGATCGGATCCGGCTGTTCGTCGATGTCGGAATCCACGTCGACCTCGAATATCGTTTCAGGCATGATTCGTGGTAACTTGCAACGTGGCAATATTTATACCTGTTTTGAACTACGGAACAACGTAATTAGTTCGATAATGGATACGCGGAACTAATCCGGGGTCGACGTCACTCGTCGGTTCGTTCGGAACTGACCCACCAGATTTCCTCGTGGACGTTCCAGCCGCCTGTCTGGAGGTTTTGTGACAATGTGATACGATTGCCGTCCGGATCGGTGACTGTAACCGAGTACGTGTCCGTCTCGACGACTTCGTGTGGCCTGTCCCGGTTGTTGAACGTGATCTCGTCGCCGACCTCGAGGCTCTCGAATCGCTCGGTGATCGCCGTCGGTGGGAGCGATTCCCGATCAGCGGTCGTTTCCCGCTCGTTTTCTGCCATCGTAGGCGGGCCAACCACGTCCCGGCATATAACCGTTGGACGTGACACCAGTCTAGGCTATCCAGCCGTCGCAACCAAGCGGGACGCTGGCGATCAGGTGTTTCGCGACGACTCGCGATCGAGTGGATACTCGAGGCCGGTCGGATACGGACTCTCCTCGGTCGTGTCGAGCCGAAGCGCGATACAGAACCTGTCGAGTCCGACCTCGAGGCCGGCAAACAACAGGAGTTCGATGATCGCCTCGTCGGTGTACTCCTCGCTCAGTTCTTCGAAGAACGCGTCGGGGATGTCCTGTGGATCACGGGACATGTAGTCGGCGACACGGACGGCGAGTTCCTCGCGCCGAGTGAGCACACTCGAGTCGATCTCGTCGCCGAATATCGCCTCCTCTTTGGGTTCGACGTCGTCTTTTACTTCCCAGGTGCGAACGGTTCCACAGTACGCACAGCCGTGAACCGCGGCGACTCGCAGTCGCATCAACTCGAGTGTCTCTCCATCGATCGAGTCGCTGCGCGGGAAGAGCCGGAACGTTTCGACCAGCCGTTTCAGAATCCGGGGTTGATGTGCCACCGCCCCGAAGTACGCCGAATCCTTGTACCAGCCGTTTTCGCTCTCGCGGAGGATCCTGTCGACGTCTTCGTCGTCTGCGTCACCCGGTTCGATCGGATCGATTCGAGACATACTCTCTCATATGTCATAGGTACACATAACGGTCGGAGGGAAACGTTTGCCGTCTGACCTGGGTGTTCGAGTCACTGATCGAGGCCGTAGACGACACTTCGAGTTCGACGATCGGACACAGCTCCCGTCGTCGAACTCGAGTCTCGCCCGCTTACGTGAGAAACGACTCGAGTTCAGCGAGCGTCGTCTCGGGGGCTTCCTCCATCAGGAAGTGACCACACGACAGCCCCCGACCGTCGATAGACGTAGCCCACTGCGTCCAGATCTCGAGTGGATCGAAATCGACGGTCCCCGAAGCACTGCCCCAGAGAGCCAGTACCGGACACTCGATTTGATCGCCCGCCGCACGTGAGGCGCGGTCGTGATCGAGGTCGACGCTCAATCCGGCCCGATAATCCTCGCAACTCGCCCGAACGACCCGTTCGTTCTCGAAGCAGCGGTGGTATTCAGCAATCGCCTCCGGGGCGAGCCGGTTCGGGTCTGCCGCCCAGCTCTCGATCAGCTGATCGACGTAAAACGTCGGCTCGTTGTTCAGCAACGTCTCCGGTAGTGGGTGTGGCTGTGCCAGGAACAGCCAGTGGTACATCTCGTGGGCGTACTGGTAGTCCATCAGTTCGACCGTCTCGAGTGTTGGAACGATGTCGAGAACGGCCAGCTTTTCCACGCAGGTTGGATGGTCCAACGCGAGTCGATACCCGACTCGAGCCCCTCGGTCGTGACCCGCGACTCGGTACCGAGAGAAGCCAAGTGTCTCCATGACCGTCACCACATCCGCTGCCAGTCTCCGGTTGGAGTAATCCGTCGCTTCGGGATCCGGTGGGCCGACACTGTCGCCGTATCCCCGGAGATCGGGCGCAACGACGGTGTAGTCCTTCGCCAGGTCGGGTGCGATTTTGTGCCACGTTGCATGGGTCTGGGGGAAGCCGTGTAACAACAGAAGCGGCGGTCCGTCACCACCGTGCCGGAGATAAATCTCTGCCTCACCAACGTCGAGTCGCTTCTCCTCGAAGTCTTCGAACATACGCTTCCGGTCTACCTCTTCTCCCTTGAAATGGGACGGGGCCGACGACGGCCCGAATCGTGAACTGCCCGAGAGGCGGATACTCGTCTATCGAAAGTCGTCGAGGTCGTCGCTTAGCCGTTGGGATATATCAGGCCGATCTATTGGCAGATCCACGATGATTTCATATCTGTCTTCATACTGCCGGACAGAAGTCAGTAGTTCGTTTTTCTCGTGCGTGGGTGGCGAGTAGCGTGTGGTCGTCCCGCTACCGTGCTCGAGCGGTCACCGATCCGGAGTCGGCGGTATAGTCGTCGTAGGCGAAGCCTGCGAAGACCACGGCCAGAATCCCACCGTACAGCACGAACATGTACGAGCCGCTCCCGTGGGTTGCGAGTACGATCATCGTAAGGAGAGCGAGCGTGACTGCCGTACCGGCATAGAGTGCCGTCGATCTCATCGCTGACCACCTGCCATGTGACTCGAATAGGTTGCTGTTCGGACCGCTGACTCGAGTCCAGAACCACTTACATGGGTCATGCTGTCTATTAACACACCATACTGCGATATAACTGTTTTGCCGGGCCGACGACGGTGTTCCACTCGAACGACAGAAGAGTAAACTCTCTGTCCGTTGATAGACTGCAGTATCGGAGCTATCTGATCGAACTACCGGATTCGAATATATCTAGAAAATATGTAATATTAGTGTCGTATCTCGACGGCCGATCGTATCTATCTTGACTCGAGACCGACTCGGTACTCCGTGTTTTAGGTCAGTGGCGGCCGATTGCGGATACTCCTATCGATCGTACGACTTCTGTTCCAGAGCCAAGCGGCGTCGAAGTCGAAATACACTAATAAATATATTGTATGATAGGTTTCGGATGCCCTCGTACCTGAAACATTTTTATATAGTGTATAGAAACTACCGTCTAGTTTCTTTGATTGGTATGGTTCGAGCGACGGGCCGAGAAGCCAAGTGGCTCCGCTTGAAACACCAGCGCATGGCCCACGTTCGCGTATTGAGCACCGGTGGAACGATCGCGTCGACGGACGGTCCGGACGGAGCGACGCCGTCGAAAGACGGTGCCAACCTCGTCGCTGCCGTTCCCGAACTCGAGGAGGTAGCGACTGTCGACGTCGACTCTGTCTGTGACGAACTCAGTTTTCATCTCTCCGTTTGCCAGGTCACGTCGTTGGTACGAGCCGTCGAACGGGCGGCCAGCGACGGTGTCGATGGAATCGTCGTTACCCACGGCACTGACACGATGGAGGAGTCGGCGTACTACCTCGACCTCGTGGTCGACACACCGGTGCCGATCGTGTTCACCGGTGCGCAGCGACCGGCCGATCACCCGAGTGCAGACGGACCGGAGAATCTCTTGCAGGCGGTCCGTGTCGCGGCCGACGAGCGATTTACCGACGGCACGTACGTCGCCTTCGGGGATCTCGTCCACGCGGCCAGGTGGGTGACGAAGGCGCGGGCAGGCCGTCCGGACGGCTACGCGTCTCCCGACGCCGGTCCCGTCGCGGAAGTCACGGCCGACGGAGTGGCGCTTCGACGCGAGCCACGCAGCGAGTCCGTGTCGCTGCCTGTTACCGAGACGACGGCTCGAGTCGAACTAATTCCCAGTGGACTGGCCGTCGACGGTCGGCAACTCGAGCGAGCTGTCGCCGACGGTGTCGACGGGCTCGTCTTGGCGGCGAGTGGTATCGGGAACACGACACCCGAAATCGGCGACGCCGTCGCCGACGCGGTCGACGCGGGCGTTCCGGTCGTCGTCGCGACGCGCTGTTTCGACGGCGCCGTTGCAGCCCGGTACGGCGGTCCCGGCGGTAGCCGGACACTCCGTGAGCACGGGACGATTCCGGCGGGCGACCTTCCACCCTGGAAGGCACGGATCAAACTCGGATTGGCACTGTCGGCGTTCGACGACCGCGAGCGCGTGCGATCGGCGTTCGAACGACAGCGCGGTGTCGTGACGATCGATTGATGAGAACTGGTTCGTTTTCGTTACTGGTAGTCGGTCGCGCTGTGGTCGACTCGCGATGGCTTGACTTTTCCGTGCTCTTCGAGCTCGTGTGCGTTGAGTCGTCGCTGTAGATCGGCACTCGAGCGAACGACGAAATACGTTTCACAGACAGCACATTTGTCGACGAGGAGATCATTCGAAGTCATGGTTGCTTCTGGCTCGGCTTGGCGTTGCAGCTGCTAGCGACGGGGTTGTAATCATACTGTCGGTCTATGGCCGTGCACCATTGACAATGTCAACCACTATGCGTGCATAATAATTGTTTGTCAATGTATGGGTGGTATGCCCAGGGTATATTTAGTACATATATAATTAAAACTAATATATTGATAGAATATATTTGGGGCTCTGACTATCTTTATCCCGTCCAGATATCATGCTACAGGGGAGTAATTCCAAAAGCGGTGATTCGTACCGAAACCGGTCGAATACCGTCTATCGAGCGGTCCGTTAGCTGCCGGCGTGGCGGCGATTCTTCATCCGGCACCGTCATCCGTTGCCGACGGTGACGGGAACTGGGGCTCGGTGTACGAGGGATTCGGCCACGCTGCCGAGCAGTATCCGTGGCCACCCCGAACGGCCCGACCGGCCGACGACGAGGTGATCGAACTCGCGTTCGGTGACGTACTCGGCGATCGTTTGCGACGGATCGCCGTGTTCTACGTCCGTCCGAATCGTCGCTCCGTACTCGTCTGCGCGCTCTCGAGCCTCGTCTAGAATCGCGTCGGCATCGCGTTCCGACGTCTCGTCCTCGGAGCTCTCCTCGCCGTCGCCCGTTCGCCACGACGTCTCGCTGACGTATATCGCGGTGACCTCCCCGGCCGGGAACTTGCTCAGGACGAGCGCCAACGCATCGTAGGACCGGTCGGACCCATCGATGGCGACGAGTATGCGTTCGGGTGGAGTGTCTTCGTCACCGTCGACGTTTCGAACTACCGTGACCGGCGTCGGAGCCCGCCGAGTAACGGTCTCTGCGACGCTTCCGACCACGACGGTGTCGATGCTCGAGCGGCCTCTGCTTCCGAGAACGACGTGATCGATGTCGTTTCGATCGGCGTACGCGACGATCTCTCGGGCTGGCGGCCCCCGTTCGGTCACCGTCTCCGCGATCGTCACTCCGTGGTCCTCAGCCATCTCGCGGGCCGTTTCGTGTAGTGCTTCGGCCTCTCGCTTGGCTTTCGTCAACCACCCTTCGGTCCGACCCGGCCCTTCGTAGCGTTTCTTGGTCGGATTAATCACGTGAATCGGCACGTGGGCCGCGTCGGGGAACGTTCCGAAACTGTACGCCAAGGCGTCGAACGCTTCGTCCGATCCGTCGATCGGGTCTAAAACCTGATACATCCATCTCACTCCCTACGACGTGGTACCGCAACGAGCGTTATAGTGCTATCCGGCCCAGTGACGTTCGTCTATAGTAGTCACTGACCGGCAGTGCGCACCTGATCGCCCGACGGGAGCGCGGGTCGATGCGACTACCGGAGCGAGCCCCGCAGTTCACTCGTGAGTGTTGCACTCGAGGGGGTGTCCCACCCGGCCATCCAGCCGTCGCTACGACTGCCGATCGACTCCTGGCTCATCCTACGGATGACGATCAGTACACACTCGATTGCGTCTCGACACCTGCCGTGTCCCGTGCGACGTCTCGAGTGTGGTTGGTGTCTGCAGTGTGTTGTCCGGCAGTATCAGTACTTGGGATCCGCACCGGTCGTCTCGTAGACCGCCTCTAGCAACTCGTCGCGCTTTCGTTGCCAGGCCGACAGTCCAGCGGGACTCGAGGGGTAGTTCTCGTAGTGGGCGAGGAGGTCGTCGGCGTGTTGTTTCGTCCGATAGACGGTCCAGAGCGTCTTCCAGTGGCCGCGGGTCTTGAGTAAGGTCTCGAGTTTGAACTTCCAGTCCAGATCGGTACTGCCCGAATACAGCCCTTCGGCGAGTTTGTCGCCGGGCATCGCTGCGATCAGGCTCGTGAGGTCCTCGAGGTCGACGGCGCCGACCAGAATGTTGTAGACGTCTAAGGCGGCGAACCGGCCGCCGTAGTGGTCCATGACGCGTTCGTTGTACCGCCAGAGGAGCTCCTCGCTGACGTCGTTTTGCTCGATCGCCTCGATGATCTGTTCGCCGGCGTACGCGCCGGCGTAGGCCGCACCCGCGATCCCGCCGCCGGTCGTCGGGTTGACGTGACCTGCGGCGTCGCCGACGGCGACGAAGCCGGGGTGGACTGCCGAGTCGTGGGGCCGTTTGGTCGGCAGCGCTGCACCGAGTTTGTCCTCGACGTGTGCGCCGTCGAACTCGGGTCGATTTCGCAGGTCGCGTTTGAGGTCTTCGACGAGTTCCATCGGCTCCTCCGTCATCTGAAAGCCCAGTCCGACGTTGATCTCCGTCTCAGTCCGCGGGAAGTACCAGAGATAGCCTGCAGACCGTTCGGTCGGCTTGAAGACCAGCGCGTCGTCCCACTCGACCGGCTCGTCGACGCGGACGATTTCGCGGTAGGCCGAGGAGAACTGCGAGTAGTCGACGTTCGTATCGAACGTCGACGTGGAGAAATCGACCATGTCCTGGAGAATCGACAGCGATCCCGCGCCGTCGACGACGACGGTCGCGTCGTAGGTTCGTGGCTCCCCGTTTCGGATCGCCTCGACGCCCGTCACCCGCCCCTCGTCGTCCTGGAGTACGTCCGTGACGACGGTCTCGTAATGGATCTCCGTGCCCGCCTCGAGGGTCCCGTCGATGATTCGCTTGCCGTACTCCAGTCGATCGATGACGGCGAGCTCTCCCGGAATCGGGATCTCGAGGACGGTCTCCTCCTGGGGAATCTCGAACCGCCCGTGATCGACGTCGGTGTTCGTAAACGCCGGTTCGATCTTCGATTTGGGGATCGCGTCGGGAAACCCGTCGGCCCCTTTCAGGGCGTCTCCACACGCGATGTGACCGGCTTCTTCCTCGGCTTTTCGCTCGAGAACGACGACGTCGTACCCCGCGTTCGCGAGCGTCGCGGAGGCGTAACAACCGGCGGTCCCCGCACCAACGACGACGACGTCCCACGTGTCGCCCGTCGTGGCGTCGGTGGACTGCTCCGTTGTACTCATACTCCTTCTCGGATTCGTCCGGAGAAAAATCTTCGTTAACCTGTTCATACTGTTAGACAGAACGATTCGACGCTCGATCGGGGTATTGTGGCTGTTTCTGGGGCTGACGGCCCCGATTCCGCGACCGACTCCCCACTGACTGCTGTCCGACAGTATACGCTTCTCTGACCGGCAGAATGGGTGTCGAGATTCGACTCTTCGATACTGCCGACGACAGCGACGTCAGCGTTTTCCGGTCAGTCCGTCGTAGACACACGCGCACGCGCGTTTCACTTAAGATACGAGTCGGTTGGCTCGTGTGAGTCGGACACCGGCATATAAAATCCCTCCAACGTGTCCCCCCGTGGGATTACTGTCGTGTGGGGTGGGCGAACTGATATGGACAGAATTCTCGTTCCATCGACCGGCCAGAGCAGTTGGACGCGTGACGTCGCTCGTTCGGCGATCGAAACCGAATCCGGTACGGAAACGATGGCGATCGTTCTACACGTCTTCGAGCCCGAAGAGATCGAGACGACGCGAGCGAACCTCGACCTCGAGACGAACGAGGAGTACTCCCTCGACGAACTCGCCGCTCGGAAACGGGACGTCTCCGTAACGGCCGATACCCTCGAGGCAGCAGGAATCCCGACCCAGGTCTGTGGACGGCGATCCGACGGTGACCCCGCCGAGACGATCGTTTCGACGGCCGAAGACGAGGACGTCGACCGTATCTATCTGTACAGTCGCAAGCGAAGTCCAGCAGGAAAGGCGGTTTTCGGGAGCGTCCTTCAGCGCGTCCTGCTCAACGCTTCCTGTCCCGTCGTCGTGTCGCCCCCTAACGACACTGATTCACGGGCGGTAGAGTCAGGGGAGACGACGGGGTTCGGTGAGAAATAGTCCCACTGTTCGTGTCGAACGATTCGATGTCTGTGGTGTGTGCGCTCCCGCCGTCCGGAATCATGAACAACTGGTATAAACCCCGCGAACAGTTGGTGTGAATCGTTATTGTGGCATGCTCCAACGTGGTCCGTGTAATGAAGAGCCATACATCACGGAGACAGCTTTTGCGGACGGGTGGTGCGATTGCCAGTACGGCCGGCCTCGCCGGAATCGCTGGATGTACCGGCGTTCTCGGTGAGGACGGCGTCGCCATCAGTTCGAAACGGTTCACCGAACAGCGCGTTCTCGGACAGATCGCTATCGAAGCGCTCGAGGCGAACACCGATCTCGACATCGTCGACGAGACCGGTCTGGGTGGGACTGTGCCGAACTTCGAAGCGCTCCGAGAGCGAGAGGTGGATCTCTACTGGGAATACACCGGAACAGCCTGGATCACGCTCCCGCCGGAGCGAGACGAAGTGATCGCGGACTCCGACGAACTCCACGACCAGGTGGCCCAGGAGTTCGAGTCGGAACACGACATCAGCATTCTCGACTACGCTCCGCTCGACAACGCCTACGTGATCACTGCGAGCCCGGACTGGCACGCGGATACCGGGGTCGACACGCTCGGCGAACTCGCCGAGTACGCCAACGACGGTAACGCCGAAGACATCGACCCCGTGTTGGGTCCCGAGTTCCAGGAACGCGAGGACGACGGGTGGCCCGGTCTGCTCGACCACTACGAGTTCGACGACGACGCCGCGGCAACGCTCGACGACAACGTCCGAACCGTCGACGAAGACATCGTCTATCAGGCTCTCGACGAGGACGAGGGAGACATCGGCATGGGGTTCAACACGGACCCGCGTATTCTCATGTTCGACCTCCACGTTTTCGAGGACGACGAGGGCTTTTTCCCGGCGTACAACGCTTCCCCGATGGTCCACAACGAGACGCTCGACAAACACCCGGAGATCGCCGACGTCCTAAACGAGATTACACCACAGCTGACCGACGAGACGATCCGTGAAATGAACGACGAAGTGGCAAACGAGGAACGCGACGCGGCCAACGTCGCGTCAGAATTCCTTGAGGACGAAGGACTCGTCTGACGATGCTTTCGTCAGTCCACAACTGGCTCGCGTACGTGGATTTCGCGGTCGAACACTCCGACCGACTCCTCGTCGCGACGCTTGAGCACATCGAGATCATCGCGTTCGCGATCGCGATCGCGGTACCCATCGGCGTGGGACTTGGTTTTTTGATCACGTTCGACGATCGACTCGCGACGGCCGTCATCTGGCTCGCCGGCGTGATGATGACGGTGCCGAGCATCGCACTGTTCGGGCTGTTGATACCGTATTTCGGTATCGGCGCGCCGTCGGTCATCGTCGCACTCGTGTTGTACACTCAACTTCCCGTTATTCGGAACACGTACGTTGGGCTGAACGACGTCGATCCGGCGGCACTCGAGGCTGGCGAGGCGATGGGGATGACGCGACTGCAACTGCTCAGGCGGGTACAGCTCCCAATCGCGCTGCCGGTTATTATGGCCGGCGTCCGCAACGCGGTCGTTATTCTCATCGGTATCGCGACGATCGGTGCGTTCATCGGTGCCGGCGGACTCGGCGATCTGCTGTTCGACGGCATCTCGTACGTACGCACCGAGATGATCGTCGTCACCACGGTGATCCTGTCGCTGCTCGCACTCGCGGTCGACTACGCGTTCAGCATCAGTGAACAGCTCTTCCGTCTCAACAACGGTGAACAGGTCGAATCTTCGGCAACTATGCGTCTCCTCCAGCGGGTGATATCATGATTACGTTCGAACACGTCACGAAACAGTACGCAGATGGCACCGTCGCTATCGAAGACGTCTCCTTTACCGTCGAGGAGGGAACGACGACCGTTCTTGTCGGGCCCTCCGGGTGTGGGAAAACGACGACGATGAAGCTCGTCAACCGACTCGAGGATCCCACCGAGGGGACGGTCTACCGGGATGGGACGCCACTGTCGGAGTTCGATCGGATCGACCTCCGCCGAAACACGGGTTACGTCATCCAGGAGATCGGTCTGTTCGATCACATGACCGTCGGCGAGAACATCGCGACGGTCCCGAGGCTCAACGGCTGGGACGAGGACGAGATCGACGCCCGTATCGACGAACTGCTCGAGTTGATGGATCTCCCGCCGGAGAGCTACCGCGAGCAACACCCACCCGAGCTCTCGGGCGGCCAGCGTCAGCGCGTCGGCGTCGCCCGCGCGCTCGCCTCGGATCCGGACGTCCTGTTGATGGACGAGCCCTTCGGCGCGCTCGATCCGATCACTCGCGAGAGTCTTCAAGACGAGTTCCTGAAGATTCAGGCGGAACTGGATACGACCATCCTCTTTGTCACCCACAGTATCGACGAAGCGTTGAAGATGGGTGACCGGATCGCCATCTTCGACGTCGGCGAAGTCGTCCAGTACGACACGCCACAGGCGATCCTCGACGAACCGAAAAACGAGTTCGTCGAGGACTTCATCGGTTCGGACCGACCGTTGAAGAAGCTCAAGGTGACGCAGGTCGAGGACGTGATGAGCCCGCCGACGGAAGAGGTTGCGACCGCCGGCGGTGTCGCGGACGCTACCGCACCGGTTCAGAGCGACGGAGGGAGCACCGTCTCACCGCTCGAGCCGACGGACACGGCGCTCTCTGCGTTGTCTCGTCTCGTCGCGAGCGAGGACGGACGGCTTCCGGTCGTCGAGGACGGTGACGTCGTCGGGACGGTCTCCGACGAGGATATCCGTCGGAGTAACGCGGGTGATAAGCCGTGAGCGACTTCGTCGAGGGACTCATCTACCTCGTCGAAAACAGCGATGAAGTCCTCTATCACTTCCGTGGCCACCTCGAGCTCGTCGTCGTCGCGGAGCTCGCAGCGCTCGCGTTCGCGATTCCTGCGTCGATTCTGGCGGTTCGACACGACCGGATCAAAAAGGTCGTCCTCGGACTCGGGAACGTCGGACAGACGATCCCGACGCTTGCGATCCTCGCGCTCGCTCTTCCGTTGCTCGGGCTCGGCTTCTGGCCCTCGATACTCGGCCTGTGGGCGTACGCGATTTTGCCGATTATCGTCAACACGGTCAAAGGGATCGAGAACGTCGACGAGGAGATGGTCGAGGCCGCACGCGGGATGGGGATGACCGACTGGGAGATCCTGCGCTCGATCCAGCTCCCGCTTGCGCTGCCGGTGATCTTCGCAGGGGTGCGTACGAGTATCGTCCTCGTCATCGGGACCGCCTATCTCGCGATGTTCATCGGCGGTCCGGGCCTCGGCGTCATGGTCGTCGGCGGGATTCAGGCCTACGACTGGGCGCAGGTGATCGCCGGTGCGATTCCCGGTGCACTGCTCGCGATCGGTGCCGACCTCTCGCTGTCCCGGATCGAGCGATATCTCGGTGGCGACGGTGGAATCGACGACACGACGGTCGCGGCCTAATACGGTCTCCTGTCGTCACTAACCGGCGATCGGTTCACTGCCACTCTCCGCGGGCGATCCGCGTCCGTCGAACAGGGTTTCGTTTGCGTGCCCGCTCGAGAGCGGCTTCCGTGACCGGCGCGCTCGCGGCGTCGGGCTCAGTTCCCACGCTCGTTTCGATCTCTCCTTGCGGTGTCGCGACGAGGCTATGTCCCGCGTGTTCGCGACCGTCCTGGTCGCCGGTGTGGTTCGACGCGACGACGTAGTACGGCCCGTCGCGGGCGCGTGCTCGACAGAGCAGGTTCCAATCGTCGAGAAACGACTCCCGCCATGCCGCGTTCACCGCGAGGGCGTCACACGACCGGCGAGCGTACTCGAGTCCGACTTCGGGAAAGTTGAGCTCGTAACAACAACAGAGACCGACGCGACCGAGCGGTGTCTCGACGGTCGTCGGACCGTCCCCCGGTTCGAATACGTTCGTCTCGTCGCCCCACAGGTACCGTTTTCTGTACGTCGCTTCGACTCCGTGCTCGGAGACGACGACCGTCGTGTTGAAGTATCGGTTACCATCCCGTTCCGGAAGGCCGACCGCGAGCTGACAGTCGAGTTCGGCCGCGATATCGACGAGCGAGTCGGTCGTGGGTCCGGGTATCGGCTCCCCGAGATACGGGACGACCGGTAGATCGTACCCGGTCACGCAGAGTTCGGGGAAGACGGCGAACGTGACGGCTGCCGGAAGGTCCTCGCCGACGGCCCGTATCGTCTCGAGGTTCGCGTCCACGTCGCCGATCGTCGGTTCGAACTGACACGCCGCGAACTGCTCGGTCATGGTATCACCGCTCGTTCGGACCGGGGCGCCACGGGGGGCCGTGGCCCGTCCACCGAACGCGTCTCTCCAGTCATACCCCGTTCTCGACGACGACCGACTATGAGGGTTCGGTCGAACATATCTCGACGCTCTTGATATCCCTCCTCGTGTGATCCTCGCGGGACCCTGCCGCCGACTGGCCAAAAAAGGTGCCGTCTGTACGACTCGAGGGTTAACCGGCCGGCGTGTGAACCGAACGCGTAATGGCAGTCCAATCGAACCAGGAAGAGCCACCGGATCGGCTCGAGGCCACGCTCGAGGGCGAGGTCGACTTCGGTGAACCGACACGGACGCTGTATGCGACCGACGCGAGTATCTACGAAGTCCCTCCCGCGGGCGTCGTTTTTCCGGCCGATCGGGAGGACGTTCGCCGAGTCGTCGACTACGCTCGCGAACACGGTGTGAGCATCACACCCCGGGGGGCGGGCAGCAGCCTCACGGGAAACGCCATCGGCGAAGGAATCGTCCTCGACTGTGAGCGCCACATGGACGGGATCGTCGACGTCGATCCCGAGGCGAAGACGGCGACCGTCGAACCAGGTGTCGTTCTCGATCGATTGAACGATCGACTCGCGGCCGACGGACTGTACTTCCCGCCGGATCCCAGCACGTCGAGTACCTGTACTATCGGCGGGATGGTCGCGAACGACGCCGCTGGCGCTCACTCCGTCCGTCACGGGACGACCCGTGACAACGTAGTCGCGATCGAGTGCGTGCTCGCGGACGGGACCGTCGTCACTCTCGATCGGCGGGAAGGCGATCGGCTCGAGTCGCTCTGTTCGCGCGAGGATCGAGCCGGCACGCTCGCACGGACTCTCCGGTCGATCGGACAAGAGCACGCCGACGCGATCGAACGGCAGTATCCGGACGTCGAGCGGAACTCGAGTGGGTACGACCTCGTCGAAAGCGTCGCCGCAGACGGCTCCTGGGTCGATCTATCGAAGCTGTTCGTCGGGAGCGAAGGGACACTCGGCGTCATCACCGAGGTCACGCTTGCCGTGACCGAACGACCGGAGCAACGTGCCGGAGCGCTCGTCTTCTACGAGGACGTGATCGCCGCGGCCGCCGCCGTCGAACCGACGCTGACAGCCGATCCCAGCGCAGTCGAACTCG
The DNA here is from genome assembly GCF_030848565.1 of Natronolimnohabitans sp. A-GB9. Lineage (GTDB taxonomy): Archaea > Halobacteriota > Halobacteria > Halobacteriales > Natrialbaceae > Natronolimnohabitans. The sequence goes on along the minus strand of NZ_JAVDDV010000019.1, from coordinate 17,897 downwards.
TCGATGCCGACGTGCTGGGATACGCTCGCGACGCGTGGGGGTTCGATCTCGTCCCCGACGATGCTGGCGCGGCGCTGCTCGTCGAGGTCGAGGGTGACGCGGCGACGATCGACGAGCGCCTCGACGCGGCGATCGCGGCGGCTGAAACGGATGGCTCGATCGGTCTCGAGCGAGCCGGGGTCGGCTCCGACGTTGCGACCGACGTCGATCTCGAGACGCTCTGGACGATACGGAAGGCGTCGAACCCGTTGCTCAACCGGCGACAGGGCGACGAGCAGGCGCTCTCGTTCGTCGAAGACGCCGCTATCCCGCCCGAACGGCTCCCCGACTACCTCGAGCGGGTTCGCGACGTCTTGCTCGAGTACGATCTTGACGCGAGCGTGTTCGGCCACGCAGGCCAGGGCGTGTTACACGTCAAACCGTTTCTGAACCTCAAAACGGAACGGGATCGGGAGCTTCTGCGGACGGTCAGCGAGGAGATCCACGAGATCGTCCTCGAACTCGGCGGCTGTGTCAGTGGCGAGCACGGTGACGGTCGCCTCCGATCGGCCTATCTCGAGGAGATGTACGGCGAGGACCTCTACGAGACGTTTCAGGAACTCAAACGTGGGGCGGATCCGTGGGACGTCTTCAACCCGGCGAAGGTCGTTCCCGACTCCGACGGTCGACTGGCGTCGGTCGACGACCAGCTCCGGTTCGAGGGGTACGACCCAGCCACGATCGACAACGCGTTGGACTTCGCCGACGAAGGCGGCGTCGAGTCCGTGATCGAGCAGTGTAACGGCTGCTCGAAGTGTCGGACGATGGACGGCGGGGTGATGTGTCCCTCCTATCGCGGCGAGGAAAGCGAGGTGACGAGCACGCGCGGTCGGGCGAACGCGCTCAGAGCGGCGATCGATGGCCGCCTCGACGAGGATGCGATGACGAGCGAGTGGTTCCAGGAGGAGGTTCTCGATCGCTGTCTGGCCTGCAAGGCCTGTGAGACGGAGTGTCCGACCGGCGTCGACATGGCCAAGCTCAAGACCGAGTTCAAACACCAGCGACACCAGCGGGAGGGAGTCCCCCTCCGCGCACGCCTCTTTGCGAACGTCAGAACACTCAATCGCCTCGGTAGCGTACTCGCACCGGTGGCGAACCGGCTTGCCTCGTTCGGGCCCGGCCGCACACTCCTCGAGCGGGTCGTCGGGATCGACCGGCGACGCGAGTTACCGTCGTTCGCCTCCGAGTCGTTCGAGGCGTGGTTCGAGGACCACGACCCACACCCAAGCGCCGGCAAGCAGGGCCGGGTCGCGCTCGTCCCCGACTGCTATATGGCGTACAACCATCCGGCGGTCGGTCGTGCTGCCGTCTCCCTCCTCGAGCGCTGTGGGTACGCGGTCGAGGTCCCAGACACCGCCTGCTGTGGTCGACCGGCGCTCTCCCAGGGGATGGTCGACCACGCTCGAGCGGACGCCGAGACGAACGTCGACGTCCTCGCCGACTACGTCGAAGCCGACGTGCCGATCCTCGCGGGAGAACCGTCCTGTGTCAGCGCGTTCCAGGAGTACGACGATCTACTCGCCGATACCGCCGGCGTTTCTGATGCCGTCGCGAGCGTCTCGGCGTTCCTCCGAAACGCCGTCGACGACCTCGACGAAACCGTTGGTCCGGAGACGTCGACACACGTCGCCGTTCACACGCACTGTCACTCGACGGCGAGGGGGTTCGATCAGGAACCGGTCGCCTTGCTCGAGCGTGCCGGATACGATGTCGACGTCGTCGACGCGACCTGCTGTGGCATGGCCGGCGCGTTCGGCTACGAAACCGAACACTACGACCTCTCGAGATCGCTCGGCGACGACCTGGCCGCGAAGATCGACGCCGTCGATCCCGACGTCGTGGCCGCGACGGGGTCGTCCTGTAGACAGCAGTTGACGGATCTCGACCGGGAGCCGGTTCATCCGCTCGTGTTGCTCGCGGAGGGGGTCGAATGACTCGCGACTGGCTCGAGGGGGCGATCGACTGCCACGTTCACACGGCGCCGGCGATGGTCGACCGCGAACAGGCCGACGCCGCCCTCGCGCGCGACGCCTTAGAGGCCGGGATGGCGGGCGTGGTGGTCAAGAGTCACGTCGTCCCGACTGTCGGCCGGGTCGACGCCGTCAACGACGCGGTGGGCGAACGTGTGCTCTACGGTGGCATCACGCTCAATGGGAGCGTCGGCGGGCTCAACCTCGAGGCCGTCGAGACGGCCCTCGAACTGGGCGCTGCGATCGTCTGGCTCCCGACGACGTGGGCGCGAAACCACGCGTCACGGGCGAGGGCAGCCGGTGAATCGACGTTCGTCGGCCAGCGGGTCCCGACGGCCGAAGAGGACCTGATCGTGGCCGAAGACGGCGAAGTGACTCCTCCCACGCGACGAATCATCGAACTCGTCGCGGAGCACGACGCGGTGATCGCGACGGGCCACGTCTCGCCGGCCGAGATCGAGGCGGTCGTCGACGCGTCGGCCAGCGCGGGTGCCACGTGTCTCATCAACCACCCCTTTTTCCGCGTGACCGATCTCTCGATCGACACGCAAGCGGCACTCGCCGAGCGCGGTGCGATCATGGAGTACTGTGCGTACGCGATCGAGAGCACCCCTGGACATACGGCCGCCGACGTCGCCGACGCCCTCGAGCGACTGGGGCCGGACCACTGTGTGCTTGCGACCGATTACGGACAGGCCGGCAACCCTGCGGTCCCCGGACTCGGCGACTACGCGCAGGCAGTCGTCGACGCGGGTGCGTCCGTCGAGTCCGTCACACAGTCACTCACCGCGACACCGGCTTCGCTGCTCGAGTCCTGACTCGCTCGAGCTGTCGGCCCCGACAACCGCCCGTACTTAAACCGTATCACGAGTCTCAGTGAACGCTGATAGCCTTCTTCTCTCAAGCATGTACTGTAATGAGCGACACACCAGTCGTCAACGCGCACCACCACATCGGAAACGAGAACGAAGAGAAAGACCGTACGTTCGAGTGGAACGAAACCGTCGAAAACGTCATCGACGCGATGGACGAACACGGCGTCGACGCGACGATCCTCCAGCCCCTCGGTGGCGACAACGACAAGTCGGTGACCGAGACCCACGACCAGATCTACGAGGCCTCCCAGGAGTACGAGGGACGTATCTTCGGTACCGCAGCGGTCAACCCTCACCTGGGGACGGAGTTCGTCCACGACGAGATCACCCGCTGTGTGCAGGAACTCGACTTCAAGTACGTCAAACTCCACACGCTCGCGTGGGGTGTCGACCCGACGACGGACATCGCTTACGACGTCTTCGACGCCTGTGTCGAGAACGACGTTCCCGTGATGGTCCACACTGGCCCACACGGCATGCCGTTCTCGGTTCCCGGAATGTACATGCCCGTCGCCGAGGACTACCCCGACCTCGACATCGTCTTCGCTCACATGGGCGGCGCGTACACGCTCGCTCAGGAGGCGATCTTCATGGCCGAGCGGTACGACAATATCTACCTCGACACCACGCTCGTCCTGAACATGTACCTCAAACGCGCGATGGAGTCCGTCGGTGCCGATCGCATCATGATGGCCGCCGAACACTCCTCGAACATCCCCGTTGCGCTCACCAAGGTCGACTGTATCGGCGCCAGCGAGGAACAGAAAGCGAAGATTCTCGGCGGAACTGCCGTCGACTTCTACGATCTCGACGTCGAGAAGCAGTCCTTCGAAGAGCCCGTGACCGCCGACGACTGATACCGTCGGATAACACGATTCGCACACTGGTTGCCGGACGAAAACCGGACTCGAGCGGGAGCCGTCGCCGGTAACACAGATCGTCGTCTGATACGGACTGCTGTAACTAGTTCCCACCGATCGCCAGGACGGGGTCGGCGATCGGTGGTAATTGACTACAGTAGACCGTCTGACTCGTCTGTCCCTTCTCCGAGAATCGGACTGCCGATACGTTCCGTAAGACACGGGACTCGTGTATCCGTCACTCTCCGCGATCCGACGCCCTGGCCAGGCCCACGACCGGACTCCCGTACGCTCGAGTGGACGTCTTCGGGAGTAGCGAACCGACTCATACTGCCGGACAGAACTATTCACCGATCGGTCGCGCTACTGCGGCCGTCCCAACGGGTGACGGCCGCGAGTTCGCGACCGACGTTTTACTGACTGCTGTCCGGCAGTATCACTGTCGTTCGAAGGCCGCTGGCATCGAACTACTCGAGAGCTCCGCTCGCGATTCCAGTCGGTCCGCGAGGCCGTCGGCGCTTTCGCATCGCTCGAGGAAATCCCACGTTCAGCACGAAGCGGAGTCGCCGAGTTACGGACGCGGAAGGTGATCAGTCTTCTGCGCTCGATGCCGCCCCACTCCTCGTCTCCGTCGAGTCCGACGTCGTCTCGACTACGGGTGTGTCCGTCTCGCCCGGCGTGGAAAGAAGCGAGTACCGTCGTTCCAAAGCCAGTGCCAGCCCGGCCATCGTTGCGACGGTCATGATCGCGATCGGGAAGCCGACGATGACGACGAACGACTCGAGTGCGTCGAGTCCGTTCAGGACGATCAGCAGGCTGGTGAGCCCACCGACGAGGACTCCCCAGATGATCCGGTTGAGAGTACCCGGATGCTGGTCGTGGTCGCCTTCGACCGTCTGAATCGCGACACTCACGATCGACGAGTCGACGGTCGTGACGAGGAAGGTCAACACGAGCAGGAGGAAAAGCAAAGAGAAGAGTTCACTGAACGGAACGAGTTGTTCGAACAGGGCGAAGCCGACCGCTTCCACGCCGTGTTCGTTGTAGATCGCAGTCAACTCCGCCTGCCCGGTCGACTCGATCCACAGTGCGGAGCCACCGAGCGTCGCGAACCACGGGAAGGCCGCCGAGATCGGGCCAACAGTGCCGACGAGGATGACCTCTCGGATCGTTCGGCCCTTCGAGATGCGGGCGATGAAGATCCCGATCATGGGGGCGAAGGCGAGCCACCAGGCCCAGAAGAACATGGTCCAGCCACCGACCCAGGCGCTATCGTCGGCGAAGTTGGTGTGGAAACTCATCGCGAAGAAATCAGAGATGTAGCCGGCGAACGCCTCCGATCCCAGGCCGAAGACGAACGAAAGCGGTGCGACGACGAGTGCAGCCGCAAGCAGCAGGCAGAAGAGAACGACGTTGAAGTCGGACACCCGCTGGATCCCTGCGCTGATGGGAAGCGCTGCGATCAGCGTAATGACGACCGTCAACCCGAGCGTAAACAGTACCGTCTCGAGGTTCCCCGTACCGACCCCGAAGGCGTAATCCGCCCCCGCGAGGAACTGGACCACACCGAATCCAAGCGACACCGTAATTCCACCGACGGAGATGACGACGACCGCGACGTCGACGAGCTTTGCCCAGAGACTATCTAGGGCGTCGGTTCCGAAAAGCGGCGCCAGCATCGTCGCGGGTCGGGTCGGATACCCGAGCCGGTGGGAGAAGTACCCAATCGCGATGCCAAAGACCAGATACGTCGCCCAGGGTGAGATTCCCTGGTGGAAGAACGTATACTGGACTGCCTGGGGCATGATTTCGCTCGTTCCCGACTCCGTACTAAACAGCGACGGCCCCGTATCGTAGTGAACGAGGGCCTCCGTTGGCCCCCAGAACACCAATCCGACGGCCATCCCTGCGGAGAACATCATCGCAAACAACTGGACGAACGAAAATTCCGGCTCCGTCTCCTCGGTCCCCAGCTTGATTCGACCCCAGGGGCTAAACAGCAAGAAGAGAACGAACACGACTGCGGAGAAAACGACGACCATGTAGACCCAGCCGAGGTTCTGAATCACGTACTCGTTTGCGTAATTCAGTCCGGCGGTCGCTCCGTCGGGAAACAGCCAGAAAACCCCGATCAACAGCGACGTTACTGCTACCGAAAGCCCGAAAATGAGCGTATCGGTTTCGTCCCGAAACTGCCGAAGTTGCGTCCGTAGTCGATCGTTCATACGTTGAACCCACCCAGATCCACTCGAACACGCTGCCGTACTCGAGAGCGAACGTCCGTGCCGACGTCTCCATCCCAGTGTTCGTGCCGTGGATACGCAAACATCACATGATAAATCGTGGGTGAACTAGTATAGTGATACTGTAGAACATAGTGCAGACACTAAATACCCTCGGAAAAAGTAACGATACAGTAACTATTTTTGAACAATACAACTCATCACGGCGATCCAAAAGAAAACCAAGGCGGATTTCCCGCCCTTCCGAAAACCCGCGGTTTTCGGCTTTCGCAAATCTTCGATTTGCGTCAACACCGTAGGCGGGGAGGAAGCCGACACTCGCTGCACCACACCAGTCTTTCAGTGGATGGCATCCCACTAATCTGGTAGTGGTCGGCGGCCCACAGTTGTCGTCGGCCACGGGCCGCAGTCAACCGGCCCCGAAGTCAGGGATGCCGACCCGTGAACGCCCGAAAGTCCTTCGGGTACGACGCGGCAAGTCCACTGACAAGCCACGGGCCACCGCGCCCGTGGCAGTTGATCCCGTTTCGTTCGACCGATCTTCGAGTTACTCGAACACGTCTCGACAGAGATCCGTGATCTCGGACTCGGTGTATTGGATCGGGTTCGTTTGCATATTGATGTTGTCGACAGCGAACGAGGAAATGTCGTCCCACGCCCACTCAGCAGGTGTTTCGGCCGGTAGTTCGTCTAGCCCTACGTCACGTCGTAGCCGTCTCAACTGATCGGCCAGCAACTCGTGAGCGGGGCCTGTCGACTCGACGATCGACGCGAACTGCTCACGGACCCGCGCCGATCGGTTTCCGTTTTCCCGGACGACGGTGGGGAGAAGGACGGCGTTTACGTGACCGTGTGGGAGATCGTATTCGCCCCCGATCGCGTGGCTGATCGCGTGAACGGCGCCGAGGCCCGCGTTGTTCATCGCGACGCCGGCCAGATAGCTGGCCTCGAGCATCCGCGTCCGGGCGGCCAGATCGTCCCCCTCGAGTACGGCCGTCCGAAGTGACGCCGTCGCGAGTGCGTACGCGCGACGACTGTACGGAATCGTTATCGTCGACGCCCCGTTGGCGACGAGTGATTCGACTGCGTGTGTGACGACGTCGAACCCGGTCGCAGCCGTCACTTTCGGTGGCAGTGATTCCGTACATTCTGGATCGAGCACCGCCACGTCCGCCAGCATCGATGGATGGCCGATACTGCGCTTCTCGCCGCGATCGTGATCGGAGATGACCGCCCAGTAGCCGGTCTCCGTTCCGGTACCTGCGGTAGTGGGAACGAGAACGAACGGCGTCGCACGGTCCGACTTCGTAACGCGTGTCTCCGGTGATACCTCGAGGGTACGTGCGACGTCGTCGGGGAACGCGGGGAGCGTACACGCGGCTTTAGTGGCGTCCATCGCACTTCCGCCGCCGACCCCGACGACGTAATCGGCGTCCGAAACCCGTGTTGCCAGCTCCAGTACGGTCTCTCGGGTCGGATTGGCGGACACATCGGTGTGGACCGTCGGCTCGACGGGGAGATGATCGAGGACGTCGTCGAGCACTCCCGCTTCGACGATCCCGTCGTCAGTTATAACGTGGACGTTTTCTCCCTCGATACTGTCCGCCAGCGCCGTTATCGATCCCGGTCCCGTGTACGTTCGTGGCGGGGGAACGAACTCCCGCATCGTTATCGGCCCCCGTCGTGTCTTGCTGCAGACAGTGTGAATACGTCGACTGACACTCCGTCGCCGGAACACGAGATACCCTGTTCCATCGTCTACGGTAGGTGACTGGTGAGCCCGTAAAATCTGACACCAACTGTTGGCGTGGTATATACGCTCGAGCCGCGAACGGAGGTCTGCATCGGGGTCGACGTATCCGGACGGACAGTCCGGATCGGTCGCCGAGGCGGTGCCGGCACGCGAATCCGATTAGGTATCGGTTGCGGCGAGATTGAGGTAGGTCACGAGGAACTCGATGACGCGACGCTCGGCCTTTCGCAAGTGGTTCGACGCCGTCGTTTTCGTAATCCCGATCTCGTCTGCGATCTCTTCGAGAGTCGTCTCTCTGGGAATCTCGTAGTAGCCACGTTCGTACGCGACCTTGAGTATCTGGCGCTGGCGCGGCGGAAACGACGAGAGTAGCTCTTGCCATCCCGCAGCGCTCGGGAGCACCTGTCGACTGAAATCCTGTGAGATCCGCTCGACCTGAACGGTACCGAAATCCCTGAGCATTTCGACGGCTTTCGAGAGTTCCTCGCGATCAGAGAGGAGCAGATCGAAACACTCCCGGCCGTCCTCGAGCGTCGTCGGGCCGATCGGGAGATACCCCTCGTACATCAGCGTCTGGAGCGGCGTGAACTCGGTTAGCTGGCCTCGGATGAACAGCGTCGCAGCCATTCGATCGCCCGGTTCCGGCGAGTAGCGTTCGACCACGTCGACCGTCTCGGTCATCTGGTGATCGCGGATCACCTCGATCGAGGCGTCGAGATCGGACGTCTCGAGGGCGATAATTCCGATATACTCTCGGTTTCGAAACGTCGACGCCAGGAACTCTCCGAAGGCGTCGTACTTCGCGAGCTCGGCCGTCCAGTCCCCCTCGTATTTGACCCGTAACTCCGCTGTTAGCATACTACGCGAGTTCTCGCTTCGAGATACAAATAGCATTGGTCACGATTGTTGATACCTTTGTTGTAATTATATACCACACTTCGTCTGGTCCTCGTACAACTCGACGACGTCGTCTCGGTACGCATGGATGGCCGGTCCGTCGCCGGCCCCCACGAGAAACTCTCGGACCTGATACGGACCGCTATCCGTCAGCTCCGGTGTGACCTGTCTTGTAGTATTCACCCGTTTCCTCCCTCGCGGTCGATACGCACGAACCGACCTCTCCCGGTTCGTCTGTGGCCGTCCGAAAGCGCCGACGACAACAGTCTCCGTTCGGCCTTTCGGGTGTTCCTGATACGGACTGCTGTAACTATGTACCGCCGGTCGCCGACCCTGTCCTGGCGATCGGTGGTAATTGACTACAGGAGACCGTATGAAGCGTCGCACGACTGATCCCCAACTCCTCGGCGAGTCTCTCGTTCGTGATCTCCCGTGGCCAGTCGTAGTAGCCACGTGCAAGCGCGTCGCTGACGACTTCGCGCTGTCGCTCGGTCAGTTGTGAGTCGGTTTCGGCGCCGAACTTCTCGGGCTCCCGAGTGTCACCGTTCCGAACTCCGCTAAGTCGTCGATGATGTCCTTGAGATCCTCACGGCGGAAGACGAGGACGTTGTACTCCCGCTGTCGGCCCGAGACCGTATTCGATCGCCGGAGCATCCCGTGATTCTGGTAGATCGCCGAGTAGGCATCACACGACGGTTTGGTCACAAGCAGGTTCTCGTCGTCGAGCCGGTCGACGTGTTCGACGTGTGTTGCCTCCTCGAGTGTCGACTGGAAGGAATCAGCGTGGGGACCGGCACGGAGCACGAAGGTCACGAACCCGTTCTGGATCTCCTCGATCTCGATCGGGACCGGCGCGTCGAGATCCGCCGTGAGCCGCCGGAGGATACACTCCCGGTGCTGTGTACAGTGAAGCGTCGCGGTGAACATCGACTCTTTGCGGTGCCAACACAACCCCCACTCATAACGCTCTAGCAGCACTCGAGTTGGACTCCCATCGCGGTTCCGGCGCAACCGAGAGACGACTCGCTGCCGAGTCAGAACGTCCGTTCTCCACCCGTCCGTCGTCGATCCTTCGAACTCAATTTTATATAATCTCCCAACACGTGTTGGGGGAATCCTTACTCCCCAACGCAGTCTCTATCATACTGCACGATACCGTATGACACATAATCTCGGCGTCGACGTCGGTGGGACGTTCACGGACGTCATCGTCTTCGACGAAGCGACACACGAACTTACGATCGACAAGGTCCTCTCGACGCCCGCAAACCCTTCGGAAGGGGTGATACGCGGCGTCGAGGAGGCGACGGAGAAGGCAGGGACGTCGGTCTCCGACCTCGACCTCCTGTTTCACGGGACGACGGTCGTGACGAACATGCTCTTAGAGGAGACGGGCGCGCGCGTCGGACTCATCACGACGGCAGGCCACGAGGACGTCCTCCACCTCGCACGGGCGTGGACACCCGGCCCGCTCTATGGGTGGATGGATATGGAGAAACCGGAGCCCCTCGCCGACCTCGTGGATACACGAGGCGTCGCCGGCACGATCAGTGCACCCGACGGTGTAGAGACGGAACCACTCGACGAAGCGGCCGTCAGAGACGCGGTTCGGGACCTCGAGGCGGCCGGCGTCGAGTCGTTGACTGTCGCGCTGTTGAACTCGTATCTCAACCCCTGCCACGAGGAGCGCGTCCGCGAAATCGTCGCCGAGGAAGCCCCGGAGCTGCCCGTCTCCATCTCCTCGGAGATCGTTCCGGAGTACGGCGAGTACGAACGGACGCTGACGACCGTCATCAACGACTACGCGCGGCCGACGGTCATCGAGTATCTCGAGGAGTTAGACGAGTCGCTCGCCGCGGCCGGCTCGACGGCCACGATGAACGTCGTTCGGTCCGACGGCGGACTGATGAGTTCCGAGGCTGCCAAGCGCCGACCGGTCGAACTCGCCCTATCCGGACCGAGCGGCGGCGTCGTCGGGGCGGCGACTATCGCCTCGAAGAAGGGCGTTCCCGACGTGTTGACCCTCGATATGGGCGGCACCTCGACCGACGTGTCGCTCGTCGAGGGCGGCACGCCCGAGACGACCCGCCAGACGAAAGTCGGCTACCGGGAGTTCAAATCGCGGGCGGTCGACGTGAACACGGTCGGCGCCGGCGGCGGCTCGATTGCCCGCGTCCAACTGAACGGCTCCCTGCAGGTCGGGCCCGAAAGCGCCGGGGCGGATCCGGGACCCGCGTGTTACGGCCAGGGCGGGGAGGAACCCACTGTCACCGACGCGAACGTCGTCCTCGGTCGGATCCCGCCGACGGTTCGCCTCGGCGGACGAATGGAACTCGACCGGGAGGCCGCCCGCGACGCCGTGGCGACGATCGCCGACGAGCGCGGGAGCACAGTCGAGGAGGCCGCACAGGCTATCCTCGATATTGTCAACGAGAACATGCACGGCGCGCTTCGCGTCGTTTCCGTCGAACGGGGCTACGACCCTCGCGAGTTCGGACTCGTCGCCTTCGGCGGCGCCGGCCCGATGCACGCCACCGCCCTCGCGGATGTGATGGATGCCTATCCACTGATCGTCCCGCCCGGACCGGGCGTTATGTCCGCGTTCGGCTTTCTCACCTCGGACGTCCAAAACGAGTTCTCGGAGACCTACCTCGAGACCGAGGCAGACGTCGACGGGGAAGACGTCTACGAGAAGCTACAGGAACTCGAAACGGAGGCCAGTGAGTGGCTCGCCGCCGAAGGCGTCGACGACACCGATCAGTCGTTCGACTACGTCGCCGAGTGTCGGTACTTCCGACAGGACATCCAGATGTCGATCCCGGTCGCGATCGAGAACCTTCGGGAGGCCGGTCTCGCGGAGATCAAAGACGACTTCGAGGCCCGTCACGACCGCCAGTTCGGGTTTTCGCTCGATGCGCCGCTCGAGATCGCGAACCTCCGGGTCATCGGCAAAGGATCGGTCCAGGGCGTGACCATCGAAGAGGAGGAACTGACCGACCCCGACCCAAGCAACGCCGAGATCGACACCAACGACATCTACTTCGACGGTGACCACCACGAGACGCCGATCTACGACCGAACCGAACTGCGGCCGGGCAACGAACTCGACGGTCCGGCTATCGTCACCGACGACGACTCGACTGTCGTCGTCCAGCCGGATCACACCGCGACTATCGACCGCTATGGAAACATCGAGATCAACAGAGGGAAGCGCCAATGAGCACCGAGACACCTGATTTCGTCGGCGAACACGACGTCGACCAGACCACGCTGGACATCATCGAGAGCACGCTTTCGAACACCCGCCACGAGATGGACCGGGTCGTCGAAACGACGGCGATCAGCCCCGTCATCCGCGAACAGTCCGATCAGTTCCCACTCATCGCGGACGCCGAGGGGCGGATGGTCATGGGACAGTTCGGTTCGGCCATCGACACCATCCTCGAGAACTCACCGTTCGACCGCGAGGATCTCGCCGAGGGCGACGTGATCGCGACGAACGACCCCTACATGTGCGCCGGCGCCGTCTCACACACCCCTGACATGCTCCTGTTGCGGCCGATCTTCTACGAGGACGACCTCGTGGGCTTTTCGAGCCAGTGGGGGAACCTGATGGACGTCGGCGGCAAGACGCCGGGCAGCATGCCCGTTCAGGCGACGACGATCTTCGAGGAGGGGATGCGACTACCGCCAGTCAAACTCTACAAGGAGGGCACCTTCGACAGCGAACTGCTCGAGACGTTCGCGCACAACACCCGACTTCCCGAACACGCCGAAGCCGACATCAAGGCGCTGGCGGCGGGGACGAAAGCCGCGGAGACCCGCGTCCACGAACTCTGCGATCGCTTCGGCAAGGAGACGTACGTCGACGCCTGCGACGCCATCCTCGATCGCACCCGCGACGGGATGATCGACCTCATCCACGAGTTCATCCCCGAAGGGGAGCGGTACACCTTCGAGGACTACGTCGACGACGACGGGATGGGCAACGGGCCGATCAAACTCCACCTCGAGATCTACCGGGAGGGCGACACCGTCTACCTCGACTGGACCGGGACGGACGAGCAGGTGCCAGGAACGGTGAACTTCCTGCTGAACGAGCAGATGTTCAAAATGTTCACTGGGGTCTTCCTCATCATGGCCTTCGACCCCCTGCTGACGTTCAACGACGGCTACTACGACCTCTTCGAGGTGACCCTTCCCGAGGGGACCGTCGTTCAGCCGGAGTTCCCGGCGGCGCTTGGCAACCGCCTGCCGATGATGGCCCGTCAGTTCGACGTCCTGCAGGCCACGTTCTCGAAGCTCATCGACGACTTCTCGGTCGCGGGCAGCTACGGGACGTCGCCGAACCTCGTCTACGCGGGGACCGACTCGGAAGGTAACGACTTCCAGATGCTCGAGATCCTCTACGGTGGCATTCCGGCCCGTCCGGGCGGTGACGGACTCGATGGCCACTCGTGGTGGCCGCTGTTCCGGACCGTTCCCGCGGAGTACCAGGAAGCCTACTATCCGCTTTCGATCGACGAGTACAGCACTCGAACCGACACCGGCGGCGCCGGCGAGTTCCGCGGCGGCCACGGCATCACGAAGGTCTACACGTTCGAGGAACCAGGCGCGATCACGTTCCAGGACGACCGCGCACACACCTACCCGTGGGGCGTCGACGGCGGGAAACACGCCCAGACCAGCGAGAAGAAACTCGTCCGAACCGACGGCACCGAGGAGGAACTGCCCTCGAAGGTCGAGAACGTTCCCGTCGAGGCCGGCGACAAACTCGTCTTCCGTACTGCCGGCGGTGGCGGACTCGGCGACCCACTCGAGCGTGACCCGGCAGTCGTCGCTACGGAAGTAGAACGCGGCCTCGTCTCCGAATCGGCCGCTCGAGAGGAGTACGGCGTCGTCCTCGCCGACGACGGCACCGCCGACGCCGCGGCGACCGACGAGCGACGCGATGCCATCCGCTCGAGTCGTGGGGGCCTCGAGTCGTTCGACTACGGGCCGCTACCCGACGACGAGGAACTCGAAGCACGGATCGCTGAAGAACGCCGAGCGTTCGAAGAGCGCCACGACTGACCCGGTTACACGTTATGAACTGGCCACACGACTTCGACGGCTACGACGAGTCCGACTTCGGCTCGAGCGTCGGCCTCGGCGACCGTCCCGCGTTGCTCGTGATCGACCTGATAAACGCCTTTACCGACCCCGACACCGACCTCGGCGCGGACGTGACAGACGTCCTTGCGGAAACCGAACGGCTGCTCGAGACCTTCCGCGAGCACGATCTGCCCCGGTATTTCACGACCGTCGCCTACGAAGAGTCCTACGGCGATGCCGGTCGGTTCGTCGAGAAAGTGCCCGCGTTGCGCGAACTTCAACTCGGCACCGACGCAGTCGCGGTCGACGACCGCATCGCTCCCGTCGACGACGAACGGGTGATCCTCAAGAAGTACGCGAGCGCGTTCTTCGGAACCGACTTGCAGACCGAACTGACGACGAACCGGGTCGACACGCTCGTTCTCGCTGGCGTGACGACCAGCGGCTGCGTTCGCGCGACGGCCGTCGACAGTCTCCAGTACGGCTACCGAACGATCGTTCCTGCCGACGCGGTCGGCGATCGCGCCGAGGGGCCACACCGGGCCAACCTCTTCGACATCGACGCAAAGTACGGCGACGTGGTCACGACCGACGCCGTCCTCGAACATCTCTCCGACAATGAAACCTCCGTCAATGACGACTGAAACCGACGATCGAACCGTATCGACATCGACTTCCCCACACCTGCCGTGTGATCGACCATGACCGACACCGGTGCAGCGCTTCGGGACCTCCTCGAGCGCGACGAACTGCTGGTCTGTCCCGGCGTCCACGATCCGCTGACGGCCGCCGTCGCCGACACCGTCGGCTTCGATGCGATCTACATGACCGGGTACGGGACGTCGCTGTCGAAGACCGGCTACCCCGATGCCGGCTTCATCACGATGCCGGAGATGATCGAAAACGCCGCGAACATCCAGGAACGGATCGACGTCCCGCTCATCGCCGACGCCGACAACGGCTACGGAAACGCCACGAACGTCGTCCGGACGGTCCGCGAGTATATCAAAGCCGGCGTCGGCGCCATCCACATCGAAGACCAGACGTTCCCCAAACGCTGCGGGCACACGAAAGGCCGTCAGGTCATCCCACGGGCGCAAGCGGTTGGCAAGATCGAAGCCGCGGCCGACGTCCGGGACGAGCGCGCCGAGGAGTTCGTTCTCATCGCTCGGACCGACGCTCGCGGCACCGGCGACGGCTCGCTCGAGGAGGCGATCGACCGCGTCAACGCCTTCCTCGAGGTCGGTGCCGACGTCGCGTTCGTCGAGGGCCCCACCGACGGGGACGAACTCGAGCGCATCGGCCGCGAGGTCGATGGCCCGATCGTCTACAACTTCGTCGGCGATCTCGGCTCGTCGCCGTACGTCGACCTGTCGTCGCTCGAGGAGTGGGGGTTCGACCTCGTCTTGTTCCCCATCGCATCGACGCTGTCGACGATCGCGAACGTCCACGCCGATCTCAGCGCCTTCGCCGACGACCCCGTCGGGGCGATGCGAGATATCGACGACGACTTCGACGCCCAACCGGTCGGTAGCCTCCACGAATTCTCCGGGTTCCCCGAGGTCGTCGAGTGGGAACAGCGATATCTCCCTGACGAGGAACAGGAGAAATACGAGGGCTCGCTCGGGGACGACCTCGAATCGGAGTAGTCCGGTCGAAACGCTCCCGATCGGCGCTTCGGTTATCAGTAGGCTCGTCACCACCGGCTGCAACCGCGACTAGCAGCGCGTTGCCCGTCACATAGCCGTGATACCGGATTATGCGTACACAGGGTATTCGTAGCCGTAACTCGTAGCACGTCGCCATGGATCGGTTCGAGTACGACGGGACCGGGACCCTCGACCACCAATCTCTGCCGCGAGATATCGCGACTCTCGTCGAGGACGTCGACGTGCCCGAACACGGGTTTTTCGGCCCCGATTCGACCATGTGGTCCGTTAGACGGGAGCGATCGCTCTTTGCGAGCGGCCTCAGCGCAATCTTGCTTCAGCTCGCTCATCCACTCGTTGCTGCCGGCGTCGCCGATCACAGCGATTTCGATGCGGATCCTGTCGGTCGATTCAGACGCACGTTCGACTACGTGCACGCGATCATCTTCGGCGACGTCGACACCGCAGTCGAGGCCGCACTCGCAGTCCGCGAACTACACACGGCGGTCACCGGGACGATAGACGAGGATCCCGGTCGGTTCGAATCCGGTGACTCCTACACGGCGACTGACCCCGAACTCCTCCTGTGGGTTCACGCCACCCTGATCGAACAGTCGCTGACAGCGTACGAGACGTACGTCGAACCACTCTCGAATCGGGACCGTACTGCCTACTACCAGGAGTCCAAACTGTTCGGGCAGTTGTTTGGAATCCCGGTGTCGGCGTATCCCGAGACACTGGCCGAGTTCTTCGAGTACTACGAGCGGATGCTCGACGCGGAACTCGCGGTCGGACCATGCGGTCGGGAACTTCAGCGAGCGTTGTTTCGCCAGGGCCACGTCTTCGGCCCACTGTACGCGACCGTCGGAATCGGGACGCTCCCGGACACGGTTCGGGACGCGTACGGACTCCCGTGGTCGTCCTGGCGACAACGGCTCTTTGACGCCTGGACCGCACTCGTACGCGCTACCGTCCCGTCGCTCCCTTCGCGACTCCGATACGTCGACGCGTATCGTCGCGCACTCGAGCGTGTCGAACCCGACGAGTGATCCTATCGGCTTCGAACGGGGCAGCTGCTACTGTCCGATAGGGGATCTGTACGCCGTTTCAGGTTCTACGAGCGGAACTGCGGTTGCTCCGGGACGCGGTTATCGTTGCCCGTTCGACTGGCTGACCGTCGGGAACGCATGACTATCTCGACCGCTCTCGAGTGCATGATACCGGGGTCGTTACGTGAACGGATCCTGCCAGCCGTGACGCCGAGACGTCGGTCGCCCCCTACGCCCGTTTCTGATACTACTACCGGACAACACGATCCATGCACCGACCGCACGCGATCAGCCGTCGCCACCCGTGACAGATCATACAACGAGATCGGACGCCTGCTGATTCGTTCGGTTCCTCTTATACGGACTGCTGTAACTAGTTACCGCCGATCGCCAGGACGGGGTCGGCGATCGGCGGTAATTGACTACAGGAGACCGTATTAATCCATGACCCGAACTGTTTTCTCGACCAGTAATTTCGGAACGTGACTACTATTATGTAGATCGACTGTAATAGTACACATACGAGGACTGACGCCATCGCACATGCCAGCAGAACAACCGGACGCCGAGGATTTCATCGAGTACCCTGACCAGGAACAGCACGAAGATGGGGGTGCTCGAGGTGGCTGTGAGATCTGCGGTTCGGCGGACTCCCTCGCGGAGTACTCGCTTGCCTCCTCAGAGGAGGGTGAGGGAGAGACGATCGTTCTCTGTGCGACCCACTACCAGGTTGCGGCGATTTTGAGCGGTAACCGGTATCGCGACCCGGAGCAGTCGTCGGAGTACGACCTCCAAGAGACGCGAAAGATAACGGTTCGCGTCCCACGCGCACTGATCGAGAGCGCCGACTCCGCTGCCGAACAGCAGGGCCAGACCCGAAGCGAGTTCGTTCGCGACGGAATTCAGATGGCTATCGAACTCCAGGAGATCGACGATGCGTTCGAGGACATTCTCTTACAGGCAGCCGATGTTCCGGACGAGACAGCATTTTCGTCGGAAGACACAGCCCCATCGGCCTCGGCTACGGACACGGGCTCGGAGACTGACGTCGAGTTTCTCAAAGAACGGATTCGCACACTCGAATCGCTTCTCGAGGAGAGCATCGGGAAAATCTAACTATACTGTCGGACAGCACGAGTCACCGTCGGTCGCACGACTGCGGCCGTTGCCGACGGTGGCGGCCGCGAGTTCGCGACCGACGGCTCACTGACTGCTGTCCGACAGTATCTAGAGCCCGTCTGCGATCCGTATACTGACCTCTGATTTCTTTTGGCTGTGGCGCTCGAGCGGCCAGGGAGTGTCGAGTGATCAGCTGTTCTCGAATCTACGACCCGCTTCGTAGTTGGTCCATGCCTCGAGTGTATCGAGTCAACTCTACCAGTTGGATAGTTCTTCGAAAACATCACAAAAGTGCGGGTGGTAGTCACTCTCTTTGAACTATTGGTTCGAAGGCCTTATGTAGTGACCG
>NZ_JAVDDV010000018.1 GCF_030848565.1 Natronolimnohabitans sp. A-GB9 | reverse complement strand
TACACCGAAATAACCATGAGGCGATTGTCGTCACGGCCTGTACGTTGAGTCTGTGAAGACAGATATGGTTCAGATCGTCCTGTTCTGTCGAACGACTCAATAAAGATCAACTGCGTACTCAATCTGGATCCAGTGAGGCTCACGTCTTCACTGTTGAGGCCCGAAAAACAAAATGGGCTGTCGACGCCCGAAACTATCTACCTCAAGGATGACGTGGGGCACCTCAGACTGTCACCCGACCATAGCGCAAGTCTTGTGAACTATATGGTGTATAGAACGTCTAACAGATCGAATCAAGGACGGCCGCTGAGCGCCTCCAGAGATCATCGGCTGTCGCCGGTATCAATACGGTGTTCGTCGGTTCGGCGATCTCCAGTCCCCCACGGCACGTTTGCAATCGTACTTTTGGTGTGGTGTTGACACGCTCGACCGTAGTGGTTGAAACAAGTAACACCGCCTATCTGCCAGTTGGTATGCTGATAACGAACTATGGTGGGATCGAAATCTGCGACAGACAAAATATCAACTATACAATATTTCTCAATTCGATGTTTCTCACCGAAAGCGCAAGCTATCACTAAGAGGCCTACCGCTGCTGTCACAACTGCCGGATCGATACCCTACAAGAGGTACTCTCTTGGCTCGCGCTGGATTGACGTCCACTTGGTCTGAGTGAGTTCGTCAATGAGCCACTTGCCGTTATATCGCCCCATTCCAGAATCTTTCATTCCACCGAATGGGACGTGAGGTTCGACATTGACGGTCTGGTCGTTGATATGGACCATTCCGGCCTTAATGCGGTCGGCAACATCACGCGCGCGGCCACGATCAGTAGAGTGAACAGACGCCGCAAGCCCGTACTCGGTCGCATTTGCGAGTTCGACGGCTTCCTCGTCGTTGCTGAATGGGATAACTGGTGCAACAGGACCAAAGTGCTCGTTACACGCAGCACTCATATCGTTGGTGACGCCGCTGAGGACGGTCGGTTCAACGAACAGGCCGTCGGTATTGCCACCCACTTCGAGAGTCGCACCCTCTGCAACCGTGTTCTCAATATAGTCAATAATCTCGTCACGCTGTACCTCGTTGATAATCGGTCCGATCTCGACGTCGTCGTCAAGCGGATCTCCGATCTCGAGTTCGGCGGCCCGCGTTGCGAGTCGGTCGACGTACTCATCGTAGATTGACTCGTGAACGAGATGTCGGTTAATTGATATACATACCTGGCCTTGATTCCAGAAAGAGCCAAAAACCCCGCCGTCGATGGCGTGATCAAGGTCGGCATCTTCAAGGACGACATGGGGATTGTTACCGCCGAGTTCGAGTGCAGGGAACGCGAAGTGCTCGATCGCGTTTTGACCGACCTGCTTTCCGACCGGTGTTGAACCAGTGAAAGCAATGACGTCACCGTTCGGATTAGACGCCACTCGATCGCCGGCCACGGAGCCGTCGCCAGGTACGACATTGAGGACGCCGTCAGGCAGTCCTGCCAACTCGAATAGCTTGGCAAGGAGGAGCCCACCGGAGATTGACGTTTCACACGCGGGCTTGAGAACGACACTGTTACCCAAGGCAATCGCAGGCGCAACCGCTCGGATCGAGAGCTTTAGCGGAACATTCCACGGCGAGATGACGCCAACGACGCCCACGGGCTCTCGCTGGATAATATTCTCCTTTCCAGGAATCTTCGACTGGTTGTGCCCGCCCGAGGAACGGAAAGCGAAGGAGGCGGCATCGTGGACGAAAGTGACGGTACCTCCGTGTTCGATGTCCTGGCGGGGCTTTGCCGCACCGCTCTCGACGGCCAATATCTCGCGAATCTCATCTTCGTACTCATCAATCAGGTCCGCCGTGCGTCTAACGACCGTTGCACGTTCATCAGGCGTTGTCTCCGCCCACTCGGTCTGGGCGCGCGTCGCTGCCTCGAACGCCCGATCGACGTCCTCAACGGTAGCCGCCGGGACAGTTGTGACCGTCTCACGGGTTGCGGGGTTTTGTATGTCGATCTTGTCCCTGTTTCCGGGGTCTACCCACTCGCCGTCGATGTAGAGTGCGTTCCACGACGCGTCGATGGAAATATCTTCGGCTGTGTCTTGCTGAGCCATCACATCGTATTATACTTTCTACAATCAAAAAAATATCGGTGCCGGTAGCCCGTTCCGATCTCATTTTGAATGGGGGCCGGTATGTCCCGTCAATCGAACTCTTCAACAAGTTCGATTCCATATCCGTCTGGGTCCTCAATAAACGCGACGCGAGCGTTCGCTCCATCGGAGGTAAGCGGTCCTCGACGAATAGGACAGTCGGTTTCTTCGACAATTCGCTCAAGTTCGGCATCCGTGTCGTCAACGGAAACCGCAACGTGATCGAACCCGGACGGCTCGGGTAGTTCGCGATCCGGATGGTACTTGAACTGAAGCTCTATCTCACTATCCCCCGCGACGTACACGTTCTTCGCACCGTCACCGCTTTCGAACTCTCGGGTTTTCTCAAGACCAAGCACATCGACATAAAACGACAGCGTCTCATCAATATCGGATACCCAAATTGCGCTATGGATTACATCCATGAGCAATTGTGTCACTTTCAAGTGCATAAAATCTCCGATAGTCACACTATTCAGCCGGAAGCGAATCGAGACTGAATCGTCCCGACGTTACACCTGCGAGAAACAATACGTACATTGAGCGGTATTATTAAGTAACAAGTCCTGGAATGGGTACTCGATGACACTTAGTCGATCGAACAAGGATAACTTCGCAGAAAAGCTCCATACGGCGATTGAGTCAAGTTCGCCGATCGAACCGCTGACTGAGACCGAACCATTCTCTGTCGACGAGGCTTACGAAATCCAGTCACGGCTCGTCGACCGGCTCGTAGGTAACGGTGAAATCACAGGACACAAACTCGGGCTGGTCAGCGAAGCCAAGCAGGAACAACTCGGGATACAGGAGCCGATCTTCGGCTACGTCTCCGAGGACACCGTTCTCCAAGACCGGACAATTCCGACGGACGAGATGATCGCTCCGCGGATCGAAGCTGAGATTGGTCTCGTTCTGAACAAGGACGTTACCCCCCCAGTAGCGACGAGGGATGTACTGGACGCAACCCGTGCGGTCGTTCCCGTTGTCGAAATTCTCGAGAGCCGGTACGCCGGCTGGTCGATCCCAAGTGCACAAGACGTTATTGCCGACAATACCTCCGCCGGCCGCGTATTTGTCGGCGAAACGTTCCGCGATGTAACCGACATCGATCTCGCTATGGAGAGCGTCGTCGTTTCTGTCAACGGAGAAGTTGAAGCGACCGGTGTCGGTGCCGATATCATGGGCCATCCCGCACGCGCCGTGTCGTGGCTCGCCAATCGTCTCGCCGATGTCGATGAACACCTTGAGGCAGGCGAGCTAGTGATGACCGGCGGGATATCAGCCGCAATCGACATTGAGCCAGAAGATGTGTATCATATCGAGTTCAGTAATATCGGCTCTATTGAGCTCCGGGCCGAATAACTGAATACTGTCGACCCTTGTGTTTTTTAATTGAACTAATATTCGCATCTCCTGATCAGCGCGGACCTTTAGTGAGGAATTCCATCATATACTCTGGGCCTGGTGCCTTCGTGTGCGCTGTAGAGTTGACTCGGGAGTGTAATATTATTTGATGTAAACATCTATTTCCAGTATCAAAACATAGGTAGCGATCGACATTCGTATACTTGGCGACAGCGATGCTGATTTGCTGTCGGTCATCCCAGAGTTGTAGGTCTATATATTAATTCACATGGACATAAGATCATATAGAATCCAAACATCGTAGTTGATCTCGTACTAATTGTCGAAGTGGTACTCGAGTTTGGCGATCCAATACAGGACCTACAGAAATTGCTCTTAGGACTGGCAAGCGAAGCTTCGAATATATTGCCTCGGTAATACGATGAAGCCGATCTGGTAGATTACACTGTTACCGTGTACAAAATTTCGCTCTCAGAAAGAAGAAATATATTATTCTCTGTACCAGCCATTCTAGAGAGGTGTGATCGTCGTACTTCTCGAATGATCTACGCTGCGGTCACGATCCCATAGTTGAGTTCTTAGTCGTAAGCTACACACGGTTGTGTGCGTCAAAGTCAATCTATTAATTTTCCCATGTGCCCAGTCCCCGTGATGAACTGTCACTACCCTTCTTTTCGTTAAATATAAATACTCAATTAGGAGTATTTCACCCAAAGCAACTAACTTTGAAAACAAGTCGGTGGTTTCGAGCGAACTACTAGAGCAATTTGTTACACCAGCTATGTGCCGTCAGCCCGGAACGTAACTGAACCAATCGAGCCGAACTCAGTGGTGATGACATCACCCTCGGAAATATCAATAGCGGGCGTGAATGATCCACTCAAAATCAATTCACCTTGCTTAAGTTGTTCGTCAAGGTCATCGAGCGTATTCACCAGCCAAGCGACGGCACGAGCTGGATGTCCAAGAACCGCTGCACCAACGCCGGACGACTCAAGAGTACCGTTGCGATACAGTTTCACTCCCTCCAGTGAGAGGTCGATATCTTCGACATTGTTGGTCTGGTCCCCAGTGACATACAGCGCCGACGACGCGTTGTCGGCGATTGTATCCTGAATTTGAATGTCCCAGTCGGTTACTCGGCTGTCAATTACTTCGATAACCGGTACAATGGATCGAGTTGTTGAGAGCACGTCGAGATAAGTGACCGGTGCCTCAAGCGCCTCATCGAGTATGAATCCGACCTCCGGTTCGACTCGAGGTTCGACGAGTTCGCCGACGGGAACTGTTCGGCCATCGACGAACATCGTGTCCAGCAGCCGGCCGAAATCCGGTTCATCGACGCCAAGTTGCTCTTGAATTGCCTCACTAGTTAGACCGACCTTGTGGCCGACAATAGTGGCTCCCTTCTCGACGTGGAAGTCGATGAGCCGCGACTGGACATCGTATGCATCCTCGATACTCAGATCATGCTCCAACGTGAGGCGACCAATCGGTTCACCAGTTTGCTGTGCTTCGTATAGTGACGCAGCGAGCTTGTCGCGTGTCGTCTCGTCAACAGACATGTCCAAGAAATTGCTCTCCACGGATAAATACGTTCGGCCTCACTTTCTTCATCATAATCTGGTTGGATTTTTGTATTGTGGAGCGGAATAGATACTATCAGACATGATATGATTAGTTCATTTACATTAAAGTTAGAATATATTGAAAGCCACTCAAACTGGATTGCTCTTTCCCCTATGGTTGATACCTTGCTTATGAGATTACCACTTTAGCTCTCACATCGATAGGACGTTCCGATGGTATTTATGAAGTGAACCAGTCAGTCACTGTTTTCAATACCTAAACGCAGATTCGAGTATTAGAAGTGGTCCGGCAGCGATAGACACCTAAAGGGGAAAATTCGAAATATACATATATGAATAATGCGCTATTTATGTCAAAATTATTGTTCTATAGACTGATATTTTCACTTTCATAATTATGTCCTGGGTCACAAAGGAACGAGATCTTTAGTTACAATAGTACCTTTGTAATTCTAGGTTATCCGGCTCATAGGTGTTTAGCACGGACTAATTTCGGTACTGTGTCATAGGACACATTCAGCGGACGCGATATGACCAAGCAGCAGACATCGAATATGACTCTTAAGCATGGGGTCCACTGTGAAGTCCATCCTGTTGCCTTCTGCTGTCATAACTGGTTGGTAGAGTCTGTGAAAGTGAAATATATCCATCAATATCGGCGTCGACTGATCTTGGGAACACACTGCAATTCTACTAAACTCACAGTTGATTCTCGAAGTCACAGTCTTCGGACGGAAAGGAACTGACCCAGACGCTGCATTCCTTCATAGATTGACCGGGAAACACGATATCTCCGAAACTATGCTTCTCGTCAATGGATACAACTATCTGACTACCCTCACTCGATTTAGATTGAGCGATCAGTTCGACTATATCGATTGAAACCTGATCGAAAAGTCGTTTTACACCCTCAAAATACGAGTCGACTACATCCATAACTCCTGGATCAGCAATCAGATGAGTGCTAGGAATTGGACATTTCACACATTACTATAGCACACGGTGACCTCACTAGTCACGCAGCGTATAGACACCAGCGGGGGTGCCAAACCGACAGTACCTTTGAGACCGTACATTCTGTAGGATGTTATGTTCCTACTATGTGTCATATGAGTGAATTCGGAAAATGAAATACAGTTCCATTGAAGGCTCACGTGTGATAACGACCTCACCAGCTTTCAACGCGACCTGCTGTACGTAATCGCCAGGGCCGATCAGCCGTCCGACTAGGACGTCAAGGATGAAATCGAGGTATACTACAGCACGGTGATTAATCACGGCCGTCTTTACCCGAATCTCGACACACTCGTCAATAAGGAGCTGACTGAGAAAGGGCAACTCGATCGGCGGACGAACTACTACGCCATTACCGACACAGGGTTAGAAGCGATTGAAGAACGGCGTGAGTGGGAAAATTAGTACGTGGATGTATAAGCCGAGGTGTTTCGCTCGTATTGTCCGTTCAGCTATTTCTATGATTTTTCGGAAAAGACTTATGACGGCAGAATAGCCCCATTGGAGTTGGGACTGACGACACGCTTCCACATTTCGTTACCATCGTGGGGGAAAGGCGTGCCATCGAACTACGAAATCACTGTCAACGGCGATATCGAACTTGTCGGTGCCAACCCGCTCGAGGAAGCAACAGTCGTCACAGATCACGCTGCAGAAGGCACAGTCGAAGCTGGCGTGATGCGGTTCCGGTTCTCCGGCGAAATGGCAAACATCCACGTTGTTGACTGGAACGGGGTTGCCCACCGGAATCACCGAGCACACCAGACGTCCGTATCGACTACGGTGTACCTGCTCGGAACAGCAGTAGCTAATCGGATGAGATCGCTGCGGGCGACTGTAGCCGAGGTAGATATCATCGAGCAGTAGTCGCCACCGTTTCCGCACGCTGTTCCCGCGAACAACTCGAGCAGTGCAGCCGCAGTCGCTTAGAGGATGCCAGCCGAGAGACAGTGCGTGCGCTGATCGACGTGTGACGTCGCCAGCACGATAAATGGTAGTCGCGTAGTCGCCCAAGGGTAACGCAGCGGAGAACGGAGATCACGTCCCTCGAGAGATCACCCAGAATGCAGCCAGTCGACAGCGACTACCCACTCTCCCGCGACAGCACCGCCGACTCGTCGACGCCGACGAGACCGAACTCGAGGAACAGATTCGGACCGTGATCGTGAACGAACTCCGCCCGCTGAAGACGCTGGTGCCGGTCACCGACGTCGAACAGTCGCTTGCGGACTACCTTCTGAGGATCTCTTACTGACGACTCTCACGACTCGTCGAGTTCGAACGTAGCCTCAACCGCTTCGGTAACGACCACAGACGAGGGCTGGAAGTCGGTGTCGAAACAACTGTCCAACGCATCTTCGACGATCGACTGCATTCCACCGTCGTCTGTTCCAGCAGTCGTCACAGCCACCACGTCACCGACGGTTCCGCCTTCAGTGGAGGCGATCCGTTCGGCACGTGTTCTTGCACGGACGACCGCATCCGCAACAGCATCGTTTCGAAGTGCTGCAACCCTCTCATCTGGGAGTTCGAATTGAGCGTTCAAAATAGTCCCTCCAGCTTCCATAGCGACCGTCGCGACCTCTGTGACACGGTCGGGTTGACAATTGACAGCTAACTCTCGAGTGCCACGGTACTTATCTGGCTCAGCTGGCTCGAACTGTTGATCCGGCGGCTCAACGCGGTGGGACGTTGCTCTGATTTGGTCTTCGGTAATGGGTCCGCCAACGAGTTCACGGACGATCGTTTGGGCACGATCCGTGACTGTCGCGTGAGCACCCGTCGCTGATTCGGCGTAGCCCTCCGCGGTTATCTCGACAGTTGCGTTCGTTGGCTGCTCCTCGGTTCGGCCTGTTGCAGTCGTAGTGATCGTTCGTTGGGTCATGAGTTTGGCACGACAAAGTGGACTCTTACTCTTTTCGCCTTCTGCTCGTGAACACATCCATGGATCGGTCGGTAATTGGTTCTGTCAGGAGCCATCGAGCAGCCGTGTGCCAGTTCGGTTCGGGAGATCAAGTGCTTCGATCTTCGATATAACGGCGTTGACGTCGTACTCGACGCGCCGGAGTTCGACATCGTTGGCTTCGGTATCGAGAATCGCGTAGGCTGCAGTGGGGTTTCCATCACGGGGTTGACCGATGCTTCCTGGGTTGACTATCACGCGGCCGTCGATCGTCGCTTTGTGCTGAACGTGGGTGTGTCCAAGGACGATTCCTTCGTGACCGTCGAGATACGGTCGCATTTTCGGGAAGTCCATAGGTAGAACATACGTCCCAACCTCCTCCGGGTCCGGATGACTGTGGACCAGCTGAAACCTGTCTCCGGCGAATGCGGTTCGTGGGGGAAGTGAGTCAAGCCACGTCAACTGGTCGTCGCTGAGTTCGGCTTCTGCGTATTCGAGGCCGGCCTTTGCCATGGGATTGCCTGCGTATTGCTCAGGCGTCTCGATAGCTCGATCGTGATTACCTTGGACGGTCACCGCTGCGATTTCTCGGACACGCTTGACACATTCAGCAGGCCACGGATTGTACCCGACGATGTCGCCGGCACAGACCACTTCGTCGACTGGTGGACAGTCGTCGAGTACAGCTTCGAGAGCCGGCAAGTTCGCGTGGATATCCGACAGGAGCGCGACCTCCATGCTCGCAAATTAATACGAAGGCTGATAAGTATTTACTCTTGAGAAGTGGATTCGGTACTTCTCGAACGCCGATCTGTGAGCTATGCTGAGCCCTGAAACAGCGGGAACATCAATAGAATCAGTACCTCACAAAGCATCACCAGTTAGCCTGACCTGAGTCACCTGTTCTGTCGTGATGAGTCGTCGATAGCGGTTGAACAACACTAATCGGAGACGGAGCTGTCGCTGTCGGCGGCGGTCCTGGTCAGTGACTACCGGTGGAACCGGTCGTCAGGTGGCCGGTTTGCGGGGACGGCCCGACGCACCGCGAGGGCCGTCCACGCAGCCCGGCGAACCATGTTGACGAACTCCTTGTATGGCCACCACCAGAGGCGACGCCCGCCTCGGCGAGGCGTCGCCACGTATTCGTAGTGCAGATACCGCCAAACGTTCTGTAGAAGCAGACTCACTACGACGTACAGCAGTCTGACCGTCGCGTCTCGCGTCGTTGTCGTCGCTATCGCTTGCTCGGACAAGCGATAGCTCAACTCGATGCCGAAGCGTTTGCTGTAGTGGTATCGAGCGTCGCGTGGTGTCTCGATGAACGGCGCGTCAGCGGCGTAGCCGTGACGCGCCACGCCCTGCTCGTCATATCGTCCATTCAGGTACGTACAGTCGATGTAGACGGGAAACTCGACGGTTCAACTGTGACCGTCGAGTTTCCCTGTCAAGTCATGTTGGATGACGCGACTCCACCCTTCCGAGAGTTCCTGCTGAATCGCCTCACCCCACCGGATGATCGGGACGACGTAGGCGTAGTTGTGCGCCTGAAGCAGCGTGAGACACTTGCTGTCGTAGAATCCGCGATCAAGGTAGACGGCCTTGACCTCGGTGTCAAGGCCGTCAAGCACACCGAGGAACTCAGCGAGGACACTGCTGGCGGTGTCGCCGTCTTTGAGACGGCGCACCGCCAGCGTGTAGTGTTTGTTCCGCACGCGTGCGTAGAGCGTGGCGTAGGCGTGGAACGAAGTGGTTCCTCGCTTTGCTTCCGAGTGGTAGAGGTCGTCTGTGTCGTCTTCGTCACCGTAGTAGGGTCGCAGGAGAAGGTCTGCACAGACCTCCACCTGCTCGGGGAGCAGTTCGACGATCTCCTGCCGAAGGAGTGTGTTAGCGACTCGTTCGAGCCGTTCCGGCTCGAACTTCGTCCGCAGGTGATAGAGGATCGTGTTTGCAGATGGCGAGTTTTCACTGGAGTTGCATAGCGTCGAGATCAAGGTCCCGTCGGCGGTTGCGCCGACGAGGACCTCGTAGATGTCCTCTGGGTCGATTTCAGCGTTGTTGGCGAGGTTCAGAGAACTTCCTCGTCGAGTCGGTTGACGAGGAAGTTAAGGAGCTGGTCTTCGTGTATTTCACTGTCTGTTTGCTGCTGGTGTTTGGACACATCTTCAGCAAGCAGACGTTCTAACTAACCGGCTTTGTGAAGTACTGACTCTTGGGAACCCCACTCGTCACACCGCGAGACCTCAACTTCGATTTCAAATCACATCAACATGTTCAAATAATGTAGTAAATGTTGTATCCATATGGTTTCAAGGAGAAACCTCTTTTCGACACTTGGTGGCGCTACAGTTATCAGCCTCTCTGGTTGTCTCGGTATGTTTGACAACGGAGAAGATGGGGGAAACGGAGAAGATGAAGGAGAGCCTGAAGAATCAGAACTATCTGAAGAAGATTATCCTGCAGGACTGTCTGATGGAAACCTCGATGCAGATGAATTCTTCAACTCGACACCTGTTATGGTAGGTGGAGTTTCTAATCTCAAATATAAGAGAATGGAACGGAATAGCGAAAATGTAAACAATACCGTTGGACTTGACTTTGATGAAGAAGTCCGATATTCTGAGAGAACGGTAGATGGAACCCGTTCAGAAACCTACACTGAATTTGATGTCGGCGACCAATACACACGTGTTGAAAGCGAGAGTGAAGAAGGTGAAGCAGATAAACGCCTCACAGAGCTAGGTGAGGAGTTTTTTATTGATCCCCTTGTTCACGCGAACTATATCGAACATAAGGTCCTGATGTCTTCCATGGATGTGTCGGACCACTGGGTTGAGGAAGATAATGAAACAGATGGAAGACTCCTTGTTTACGAGGCCGAAGAGCCAGATGATGACCAATATCTAACTCTGGAAGGAACCGTTAAAATCCATGAGGACGGGTTTATCCGTTTTAGCGAGTATGT
This sequence comes from Natronolimnohabitans sp. A-GB9, assembly GCF_030848565.1. Classification (GTDB taxonomy): domain Archaea; phylum Halobacteriota; class Halobacteria; order Halobacteriales; family Natrialbaceae; genus Natronolimnohabitans. Next base: position 53,422 of record NZ_JAVDDV010000018.1, on the reverse strand, counting down.
TTATACTGAATCTGGTGAAGAAGAGGAGACGTATACTTCGACAAGTTACATTGGCATTGATTCAACCACAGTTGAAAAACCAGATTGGGTTGACGACGTGAAGTAATACGGTGGTGATTCTTGCTTATCTCGGAAGGTGTCATAGAACTCTTGCCGAGGTATTTATTTCAACAATCGTGTGGTCGAACCAGACGTTAGGTAGGTCTGCATATTGAACACCAACGATTCTGCCAGCTTCGATAGACGTTCTTCGCGGCGTGCTGAATAGAGGGCGCGAAGGTGGCACGAGATTTAGCTTGATCTGCGAACGGGAAGATCGGTCAGTACAGACGGCTCAGTTACCGCTCACTACGCTCGCGGTGCCTTCGCCGTACCGCAGAGAGACGCGCTGTCGCGCGTCTCGAACACTGCGCCGGCCGATTCAGAAACTGCGAGCGAAGCGAGCAGTTTGCATCTCTACTGATCGTTGCGAACGATTCTATGACACGCTCTAATATCTCAACGTTCGGGAATCCCCACGCTTCAGTGCGGGGAGGATGTCAACTGTACAAATCGGCACTCAACAATCTCTACGACAAGATCAACGAACGTGGACGCAAGCGCGTCGAAGAAAAATCGGCGTAGAATCGACGAATGAAGCTGGTCATCGACGCCAACGTCGTCATCTCTGCACTCATCGCAGATTCGAAAACGCGGGAACTCATCGTTACACTTGAGCCGGATCTCCTGACGCCAGCGTTTGTTCACGACGAAGTCGAGAACTACGAAGACCTGATCGTAGAGAAATCCGGAATGGAACCAGATCGAGTGGAACAGTTTATGCCTTGTTGAACGCAAGACAGCGTCAGTCAATTGCGACGGCGCCCATCGAGCGTTCGCAACCGCTTAATCCGCGCGCTGGTTGAGGGATGTGTCGCAGGCCGCCACATTAATACTTGCCGGATTGGATCTCGTATTGCGTTGACAGCGGGTTTTACAAACGGTTCGACGACCCATGACTTCGATTTGCTGTTGTCACCCGCGGCGTCGCAGTTGGATGACCACTGTTGATTGGATCTGTTTTCGGACTGCCGATTGCCGAACTCCGAGACGTTCTCCCGCCACATATCGAACTGGCCGACAAAAAAGCGTTCGAACCAACTTTCTTCGCCGGGTTCATCGTCCGAACAGGTAACCGAGAGCGACTGGGGGACGATTCCGAGCGTTGCGCTCGCGTCCAATCGTGCGTCTCGTTTCGGACGATCGCTTCCGTCGAGCGTCTCGAGGGCGCTTGCAACCGCAGCCGGATCGCCGACGAGTTGGCTCGCACCACGATCGGCGGCATACTCGCGAATCTTTGCGAAGAGCCCGAGCGTAATTGCATTTATTCCGAGTAGCAGTCGGGCAACGGGGCCTACGATCAAAAAGCCCATTGTAATCACAACAAACGGGATAACGAGGAGGGGAAAGAGCATCAGTCCGAAGGCGGGCCCTAGCCTGGCGACGAACATGACCATCGCGACGAGTACCCCCCGAATCGTACGTTCGCGTTCGAGCAGCCGGTCACCGATTGCAACGATCGCGGTAGCGGCACTGACGACCGTCAGGTCCCGATTCACGAGGTGAGCAATCTCGTGAGCCAGCGCTGCATCAAGCTCGTTGTCTTCGAGCGCCTCAAGTAGCCCCATTGTGACCACGATTGTCGGAGAACGTCCGGTGCCGACGGTGAAACAGTTCGGGTCGTCGGAGTCGATGACGGCGACCGATGGAACCGGAACATCAGCTTGCTTCGCCAGTCGTCGAACTCGAGCGCCAACGTTTTGCGGACCGTCACCATCGATCAGCTCGAGATCAAGTCCGGAGATAGCCGTCCGCGAGCCATAGTGTGCCTGTACGACCACGAGAGCGACTGCACCGACCAGCACTGTTCCGAGGGTGGCTGGGAACCCAGGTTCGAGACCAACTCCGCGGCCGCTCGCGGACAGCATTCGGTGGCCGCTCCAGACGAACACCGAGAGAACAAGGAGGTTGACGCCAACTACCAGCGCAAGAGCGGCAACGATACGGGCCTGGAGGCGTCGGTCCGGCATCAGCGACATAGCTTATTGGTCCTGTCACAAACTCGTCTAGAGTTCGCCTCTGGTAGCGTCAGCTGACACCTCCATTGTCATGACTGTTTTGGCTGATCGCTCGAGCAGTTCGTCGGCGAGAGTGAGCGGGGTCTGGTTTGAATACTCGTTTCGAAAGCGTTGGCTTGAGTCCCCAGATTCGAATAGCGTACCGACGTAGCCAAGATGCAGAAGTGACGCAGACCACTCCATCGGCTCTCCTTCGGTCAGGAAATTCATCACGAGACCAGCAGTTAGCAACCCAGGAGAGATGTCTGCCTGCTCCAGATCCCATTCAACGACCTCATCAATTACTTCAACTAATCCACAGTCCTGATAGATGGCATGAATTACCGGCAGTGGACCGGGTACGAAGGTTTCCAGCCCATTGGTCTTTAGCTAAGCTCAGTAGTAATATTAGCTTCTAGATTATGCACACCACTATCAGACACGGGAAGAGTCATGGCGCGGACTCTGGTGTTGCCAATATCGGCCGGTACGTTCTCCTCAAAAGCGCTATTTTCGACTCATAGCCGATTTGAGAGGGTGGAATTTGGGCAGACTGTGTTACCTTCCACGGGGTTCACCGGCGCTGAACCCCGTGGAAGAGTGCTGGCGACGACTCAATCAAGCACTCGGCAACCGCCTGTTCGACACGCTGGATGAACTTCAGGAGGCCGCACTGACCGCGCTTGAAGACATCGAACCGCCGAAAGTCTTCACGTACTTATGTCCTTGAGTATGAAAAGCGGGAAAAGCGGACAGTCCAGTTAGTGCGAGGCGTGGACGTGTTCACGCAGCGACTCTGTGTCGTCGAATCCCTCGCTACAGACGCCGCAGGTGTTGTGGTGGAGTGGAAGGTGCTGTGTAAGTGCTGCTGCGGTTTCGAACTCTTCGTCACAGTTTGAGCAAGTGAATACCATTGTATTGCTAACTTAGATGCTACCACATAAAAAGGGTTGTTATATTTCACACAATACTTTTAGCAGTGTTTGTTAAACTAGGTGTGGAATTTTATTGGTGCCCCCAGAGGTTCGACGACGACACCGTCGAGAGTGTCATACAGTGGTTCTCAACGATCATCATTCACACTCTTGGTTCTAAAAGAAAATTGATATTGACTAGACTCACTGGGTTACGCACGAAATGGGGATCGTATAATCGCCGGGTAGAGGGTGTGAGACGTATTCTATGACAGGCTCGTACAACTCTTACTTTCGAATTTCGTCGATCGACTCGGCGACGTCTTCAGCCTGGATATCGCTGTAGGCGTTGTGGGTCGTCTCAATGGAGTTGTGCCGTAGCGCCTTCTGTGCTAACTCCGAGTGGCCTTGCTCGTACAATTCAGCCCCGAGTGCTCGCCGAGCACCGTGGGGTTGAAGATACTCCGCATCGCCCTCGAGTTCGATCCCGGCCTCGTCGGTGAGTTGGCGCATGATCTGGCGGCCGGCTTCTTTCGTGATCGACGGCGGCGCGACCTCCCGATCCCGGAGAATCGAATCGATATCGCTGCCGGGTGTGGGGCGATCGCCCGTCGCGGCCTCGACGGCGTCGTACTTGCTCGCGGCATGATCGGTCGGGAACAGCGGCCAGTCGTCGATCGGCGGCTCTTGCACCCGTGCGAGTCGATCCAGTGCGTCGTGGGCACCCTCGGTGAGCCCGACTGGTTCGCGTTCGCGGGACTTGCCGAACACCTCGAGTCGGCCGCGCTCGAGATCGACGTCATCCCACCGCAGGCCGTCGCGACGATCGTCGTTCGGGTCGCGAAAGCATTCGGCCCCGCGGAGTCCGAGTTCCGCGAGCAACACGACGATGGTTCGGTCGCGGTAGGCGCGTTCGACCGGCACGTCGATTCGGTCCTCGCGGGCCATGCGGATCCGTTCGTCGACGTACTCGAGAATGCGGGTGCGGTGCTCGCGGGTCCAAAACTGGGTGTCCGACGTCGACGTTGGTTCGGGAAGGAACTCCTCGGCGGACCATTCGTCTTTAGCTAAGACTGCTGGTTATACTCCGTGGCGAAATTATGCTTAATGGTATTAGTCGAACGAATCTAGCGGCTTAACCGCTGATGCGGCTGAGAGTCAACAGTACAGATAATGCAGAGACTGCTTTTTCGCCCCGCAGCGGTCGTATGATGACGAAATCCACCTCCAAAACGGTGTTATTCGGTATTACTCTGAGTATTAGCTAAAGACGGATGCGTGTGCCTCCTGGTCAATCCCATAGTAGAATTCGACTGGCTCGTCAGGTCCCGTAGAGACGACGAGGAACTCGAACGTCGGTGGTGCAGTGTCTACCCGTGGATCCGCCCGGTTCCAAAAGCTCGTCGACGCTGGGTTCGAGAGTTTGTGAAGGCTCTCCAACGTAGCTGGAACGTCCGTTCGATGAATGGGTTCGGACGACGGTGTGATCTTCAGATATTCGTTGTTACTCATCGTCCGGTTCACCTCCGTGCTTACCGCCATCGGTCTGTGGTGGAGTCGATACGTGGTGTGTGGTTGCTGGATCAGTATTCATAGATAGCTCTGAGATTGTGTCTGCTGAACGGCCTGGTAACTCAGTCTGAGACTGTGCTTTCGGATCGAAGTCGATCACAGCCGTCTCGTCTTCCATTGCTCGAACTTCGATTCCCCGCCACTCACCGTCGACACCAACGAGTGCCTCCGAATAGCCCGTCCGGTCGTTGCCGGGAACGGCCTCCTGGACGAAGCGCATCTGTGCCGAGTTGAGGCCGAACTCGTTGGCCCACTCGCGGTCCATCCCGTCGAGGTGGTGACGAGACTCGTGCTCCCACCGAGACTTCCTTCCTGCTGGGCGAGGTCGAGATAGATTACCTTCTCGTCGCGGATGTCGAACTCTGTCTCTCGGCCCAGATTCTCGTACCGGCCGTCTTCCGCGAACGGACGCAACTGATCGATAAGCCACGTCGCGTCTTCGCCGATCTTCGTCGCTTCTTCGTCTGTCCGTACGACGTACTCCGTCGGCGTCTCGACCATCTCCTCGAGGATATCGAGGACGTCCCGCATCGTCGGGCTCTCGTTATGATGAGTCGCGATATCGTCGGTGATTCCGTTGCGTGAATATGCACGCTCAATCGCAGTCTCCAACGTCGTGCGGCGGTCACCGAGTGTGATTCCCCGGAGTGCGAAGTAGTTCGAGAGGAAGCTCATCACGCTATCGAGCTTTTCGCGATATGGGCTGGCGTCCTTCCCCATCGCCCGCTGAACGCGCTCGGGAGTCGGCTTGATCTCGAGTGGGTTCAATCCCATCTCCCCGCCGATTGTGATTCGCTCACCACCGAGGGCTTCAGCGACGCCGGCCCAGTTATTGAGTGGCTCGAGGATGATCCCAATTCGATCCTCGCTTTGTTCGATCGAGCGGATGAAGTTCTGCTTCGAGCCGAACGATTTCCCAGAACCAGGGTCGCCGATCGTGAACATCGCATAACCGTTCTCTCGAGCGAACGGATCGATGACGACCGGGCTCTGGTTCTTCCAGTGCACGCCGAACTCGACGCCGCCATCCTCGAGGATCGTGGCGTTGTGTGGCGACGCGAGCAACGCACCGACCGCACCGCCGAGTGCTGTGGCCTCTCGACCGAACGGGTTGGGGCCGATCGGGGCTGCAGCTTGGATAGCGAGGTCTTGCTTACAGATGGCCGTCTTCGGCGAGAGTCCAGCGGGTTGCTCACGAAGCCGGCTCCGAACTGTCCGGACGGCGTCACGAAGTTCGTCACATGACTCCGCTCGAACCGTGATGAACATGCCTTGCTCGAACACCCGACTTCCATTTTCGACGCTTTTGTACGTCGACAGCGCCTCGTTGGCTCGCTCCTGAAGATAGCTCCCACGGACTGTACTCTCGAGATCAGCATCGGCCTGGAGGTCGTCAGCCACTCGCTGGAGTTCGTCTCGAGCTTGCTGCTGGCTCTTCGGGGTGATATGGACCGTCAGATCGAACTCGACGTCCGTGAGCTCGAAGAGTTCGGTCAGATAGCCGTCTTTCGGGTAATCCGGATAGTCCGCGATGTAGAGTGTGGAGGTCCACTGATCACCGACTCGAGCGGTCCGTGTATCCCACTCGATCGCCGCCGGTGCGATGACGTGTTGATGCTGTTCAGCGATATCGTCGAGGACCTGACCTTCCTCGAGACCGTCTTCCACGGTCGTTTCCTCGAGAAGATCGATCAACTCGACTTCTTCGACGTCTTCGGCTCGCCAGTAGTCCCATGCGATCTTCACAAGTAGCGTGACCAATGCTGTCACCCCAATGTAGACGGCGAGTCCGGCCTGAGTTTCTGAGTCAGGAAGCGACCCCTGGACCTGCTCAACAATCGAAAGCGGGAGCATATCGATCATTGATCGACCCTCCGTTGGTGGTCAACCGTTGGATGATCACGGATTGCATCCGCGCCGTCATCGTACTCGTGTTCCTCGCCGTTCCAGAAGTCCATCGAGAGGACGAACAGTTCGACCGTCGTCAACCGGTGGGCAGACCACCCTGATGCCTTCTGAATGAACTCCGTCTGGAGACCGTGGCAGCGGTTCTCGAGTTTCTCGAACATCGCGGCTCGAATCTCCGCGTCGGTCATGTCGTTGCGACGGGTCACGAACGGGTTGAACAGGAAGCCAACCACCGGAAACGAGGTGAGCTTCTCTGCAGGAGATTGTTCGTCCTGATACCGGTCGTAGACCTCGAAGGGGTCGACTTCGACGCCGATGAAATACCGTACCTGCTGGGTCCCCTCGAGGTCTCGCGGACGTTGCTCGCGATACTCCTCGAGTAGTTCTTTGAAGATCGGATTCTGCTTGACGTCACTGTCGGTGAGCCGCCCATCGATCCTGTCGATCAGTTTCTCGACCGGGAAAGACCGCGTTGTGGCGTGGAATTTGAGTGTGAAGTCGAGTTCTTTGTTCGCGAATTCTTCGCCGAGTTGTTGGATCTGGGCCCAGTCGCCGGACATCGCGAAGTCCATGTTCCCGGGATCAATCTCGAGGTAGGCTTCCATCGCGCCATCCGAGCGCTCGATTGCACCGGCACCAGGCCACGCTCGCTTGATGTTCGTGAGATCTTGTGTTCGTTCGTCCGGTTTGAACGGCGTGTAGCTCACAAGCCCGCCTTCGGTACTCGCTTCGGTGGAGTCTGCTGTGGCCTCCGTGCTGTACGTAAACCGAGGCCGCTTGCAGTAGTGGCGGTAGACGTCCCCCAGCCACGTCGACGCCGGGAGATGATTGGGTGACGCGTAGACGATCGACCCACCAAGGACGACACCGAGTAAGACGAACGGTAAGATCGCACCATCGAGCCCTGTGAGGCCACCAAAGAGGAGGCCAGCGATCGGGAAGCCAAGGAGCACATAGACATCTCCTTCCTCGATATTCAAGATCGGTATGCGACTCTCTTCACCCAGTTCGTCCATGATTCGACGGCCAGCTGCATCGTGATCTTGCGTCATTCAGTAGTACCCCGGATCGTTCTCGGTGCGACGGTACGCCGGGACGCCTTCCTGGCCGTACGCGTCTGTCGCAACGTTGTCGTGGTCGGTTCGTCCTCCGCTGCCGCCGCTCGAGTTTCCAGACTGTTGGGATGAGCCACCGCCTTGGCGCATCTTTGACGCAGCCGTATAGCCAGCAGCTGCTTTCGGTCCCCACGCCGCAGTCGTGGCTGCGGCAGCAGGGCCTGCAACAACACCGGCCCCAACGGCTGCGCCAGCTGTTACTGCACCCTTGGTCGTCGCTCCGATGATCTTCGTGGTCATCGGACTGGCGTACTTGAACAGCTTCCAGACGATGAGGATCGAAAGGAGTGGCAGCGTAACCGCGATAAGGTAGCTCAGGAACGAACTATCTGGAATTAACGCCGAGTCAGTTCCCTCGCTGAAGAGCAGTTCGTAGCCTTTGAACAGCAGTGCTACTGGGAGCGGCATGATTGCGAGTGGTACGAACTTCATGCAGACTGTGCGGGCGATGTGCGATACGACGGGGAGGTTTCCGTAGGCCAGCGCGATACCGATCGGGATGGCGTAAATCAAGATGTACAACAGAATCTCCCGAAGGAAGAACAGCGCCTGCAAGATCCACATTGCCATAGCACCGACCCCTGTAAGAAAGAGCGCAAGAGCTGGGTTCGATACGCTCAATTCGAGCAGGTTGACCATAGTGTTCGTTACTGTCGAGACATCCGGAAGGAGAGCAATAGTGAAGCCATCAACGAGATAGAGAGCTAACACAGCGATCCAATACCACGTTACAATTAGGAACGCACCCGTCCAAGCACTGCGCTTGGCCTTTCGCGTCTCGTACGCACTTCCGATATTGAAGATTCGGATCGTATGCCTTCCCTGGACACACATCACGAGCAACAACAGGGAAACGAGCATGATCTCCCCAGCAACGAGGTTGCTGTGAATCTCTTCCCACGGTGTGTTCGACGGCTGACCGAACACGAAGGCACCATCCGTCTCTGGTGTTGGCGTGCCGAAAACTTGTGCTGTTACGGCTTCATATCCATCTGTCAACCCCTCCTGAAACCATTCGATGAGCTTGTCAACTGCGTCTTCGAACCACTTGATCCCGATATCCGAGAGTGACCACGACATTACGAGGACCTCTCAATTTCTATCTCACAATCATCGGGAGCAGTAGCGAAATAGTGGATAACGTAGTCAAAAGCGAGATTTATGTCATGGCTTGTAGAGAGACGAACGGTGAACTGACCGTCCTGACCAACCGAATCGCATTTCGATCGTGTGTTCACTGACGAAAAGGGTAGAGCGTTACTGTATATCAGGACTGTCTCCCCTGCATGGAGATTTACTGCCTCTGCATCCGATCCAAAGTCGTTCTCTGGATCGTAGATCCCACTCTCGCCCGCCTCATCGTAGCTCTCAGGTGATGGGAACGGGACATCACCTTCGAACCGAAGCGCGGTAGCTGCAGTTGGTCCAGTTCCTCGATTCGTCACAGACAGTATCGCCTCCGATTCCGTACGGAAGTCACTCGCACCCTCGTACATCTCCTCGGGATACTCTCTGGCCAACCGGAACTCCGTTAACTCGAGGTCCGGTTCAAGCGAAACCTGTACTGTCTCGACTGTCTCGTCGTCGTTGATACCGAGGAGTTCGTACTCACCTGGTGGATAGTCCGTTCCAACCTCGATGGTCGTGTGAGACACCCCTGATTCAATCGCTCTCTTGGCAAATAGCTCGCCAGAGGGGTCAACGACGTTGAGTTGGTCGATCGCGTCTCGCTCGAGTTCGATCACCAGTTCGAGTCCGTCAACATCGACGCTCTGGATAACATCTCCAGCACCGTCAGCTGACCTGTCGTCACCGCCATCGCCCGAACTGGTGCAGCCAGCGAGTCCGGTGGTGATCCCGGCAAGGATACTTCCAAGAGCTGTGCGTCTGTGTATCGTGTTCTGTTTATTTGTCATAACGTATCTCTCATTTGTAGAAAAGTGCCAATTCGCTTGGCAGCGTACAGCGCGACTGCAAACGGGAGTGCATAACGAACAACGTCGACTAAGAGCGTGAACCAGCCTGTCGGCGTCGCCAACGGATGCCACGTCTCTGTAGCAGTATCACCGAGGTATGCTGGGCTGTGTGACCGCCACGATCCGGGGTGATACTCTGCGGTGTAGATTCCGGGCTGGGTGACGGTCACCTCAGCAGTACCGGTGATGTCCGTTCGGACCTGCTGATCTCCAATCGTGATGTAGCCCTGGCGCGATTGGTGACCAATAAGTGAGAATCGTGGGAGATCAAACAGGTTCTCGAGCATGATCGGCGCTCCCGTCTCTGTGTCACGAAGTTCGACCTGGAGCGTCACAGCGGTGGCATTCGATTCGATGATCTCAACGGAGAGATCGCTCTCACGGATCTCTCGTTCTGAGCCACCATCGGGTTCGACGATGTCTGCGGAGACACCGCGAACGATCCCATCAACAGCGATTGCATCCCGATCGATGTCCTCGTAGCGAAGGGCAAGTCCGTCCGATCGCGTGTAGGCCTCAGAAACCACCTCGATATCGACGTTCTCATGAATCGCCGGCTCAGGCGAGGAACTCTCTGTTCCCCATACCTCGAGGATATTCGGCCCGTCTCGAATTGGTTCTGTTCGCGGGCCTAATTCGGACGGGTACGCGTGGACGTACACTGGGAGTGAATCAGAGTTGACCGTCTCTCTGCTCGCTCGAGCCGAGTGAGTGAGTTCGTCCCAGCCGGTGTCGCGAGCGGTGTAGTATCGCCACACACCACGGACCCTGGCTTCACCATCGTCTGAAAGCGTGTAGCCGTGCCACGGTTGATCCTGGTAGATCGCAACTCCGCTGTCGCCGTTCGGATACGATGCATGATAGACCGTGGCCTGCAGATCGTAGACTTCGACGTCAAGATCCTGAGAAACGGTTACTTGATCAGTGACTACCTCTGTTTCGTTTCCGAGATCTTGCTCGACTCGAGCACTGATATCCGCCTCGAGTGTGAGCGTTGCCGACCCACCGTGGTCAAACGCATACTCGAAGGTGGGTGTCTGCGTACCTCCAACGGCCTCGATGACGTCGTCATCGCGCAGGAGACGGACTTCGTCGATACCGTGGTTTTGGACTGACGAGTTACTATCGAGACGGACTCGATAATCGACAAATCCTCGCAGTGTGCCTTCTGGGGCGATGTAGTGAACCGTCTCGTTGGCGTCAAGATGTGTTCGGGTCGATGGCTGAATTGCGAACGTCGTTGCATGGGCATCGGCGATGAGTACTGAGTCTGTGATATCTGCATGCGTGGGATAGACCGACGTCTCCGTGTCACCGCCCTCGAGTGACTCGTAATCGTATGCTGTCCAACGTTCGGCCGTGTCTGGTGGCTCTTTGAACGTTAGATCCGTGCAGTCTCCGAGTTCCTGCATGGCTGTTCGCGATTCGTCATAGCGCTCTGCGTACTCGGCCTCGCTGAGACATTCGTTCGGAGCCTTCGACCACAGCGTCGCCGTCTCATTGACGTCCAAATCACTCTCGTCGGTTCCCGGTCGTGGTGGATTCTCAGCACTCACAGCCACACCAGCGAACGCGAGCGTAACGACAGCAAGAGCGACAACAGCAACCACGACGGAGGTCTTCTGATGCACGGACTGTGATTATCGCTGCAAGTGTTCTGAGATTACCACGGCACGAGGTTGACACACTCCGCGAGTGGAAGCCCCATCGCAGCGCCAGCGACCGTATACAGCGGCCCAAGGATTACGAGAATAACCGCAGACTTCAGCGCTGCTCGCTTGTGCTGTTTGAGGCTCTTTTTTTGCTCGATATTCATCGTGAACATCTCAACGAGTGAATCAGCCTGCCACACGACGACCAAACCCATGATACCGAGAGCGGTCGTGATTTGGAAGAACCCAGAGATCATATCTGGTAGCCCTTCTGCATCACAGACGACACTGTCCTGTGCAAGAACAGGATCAACGGCAACGATCGAGAGCATAACGAAGGCTGCAACCCCACTACGCAGAACTCGCTGTCTGAGGGCACTCGAGTCACTCTGCTCGTCTGGGCTTTGATTCTCCGTTGTCATGGACAGATACGCCTGAAGTAATGTCGATCAGAATCGTGACATGGGTCAGCGAAGGCGGTGCTATCCCTAGAAATACTTTCGCTGGGCTGTGTCGGAGAAAAGAATTTCTCTCTATTCAGTGTGTTTCGCATTTGATTACCGAGAGTTGGTCTATTGAGACCGAGTAAATATCTTCTGTATTTCTTAAATGTATTGTGAAACTAGTGAATCGGATGCTTACTTTTACTAGCGATCAGGAGATTATAAGGATTAAATGAAATTCATATTTTTAGATGTTTTGAGACAGAATATCTACTCGATTTCCCCACAGATTGATGCAGTCGAATCCTTGTGGGGTAACTATGAGCAACGGTCAAGCAAAGCCACCAGCTCCAGACCTGCCAACATACGTTCTTGATCCACTCGAGAGTCATCCCCAGATTAACTTGAGGTACTCAACTTTGCACGTTGAAGTAGGAGCGTGACGTAGGCGGTGGCAAGGACGGATGATGCCGATTACAGACTTCTTGTCGTGTACGCGCGTGTTCGACGAGTTCGAGTCGCTGTCACCAGCACAACGTCATCACGCGAAAACCTACGCCACCGGTCTTGTTGCGGCCAGCAACAAGACCGTGGCGGGTATCGCACGCGAAGTCCTTCCAGCTCAGGGGAAACGCGACCTCAACAAGTTCCTCACCGAGTACGACTGGGACGAACAGGAGTTCAACCACGAACGCCTCGAAGAGCTTCAGAAACACGGTGAAACGCGCTGGTCACAGGACGGCTACATCATCCTCGACGACACGATCACCGAGAAAGCCGGGGACGAAGTCCCCGGCGTCGGCCACTTCTACGATCACGCTGAAGGCGACACTGTCTGGGACCAAGACCTCATCTACGCGTTCTACGCTGACGACAAAACCGCCTATCCGCTCACTTTCCGCCTCTACGAACAGCAAGACGAGAACGACCAAGACCACGACACCAAGTACGATCTCGCCCGCGAGATCATCACCGAACTCGAAGAAGAGGTAGGTGTACCTGCGGACACCTACCTCTTCGACTCGTGGCTCGCTCACGACTCTGGCCTTCCCGAACACATCGAAGCCTACGACAAGGACTGGATCGGCCCGCTCCGGAGCAATCGACAGGCGACCTACGGCGGCGAAGCGATCCGCGTCGATGCGCTTGCAGAGCGCATCGACACGGACGAGCGCGATGTCGCTGACGACACCACCACATCTGGACGAAGAAGCTTCCCGTCTCCCAGTTGGGAGACGTGAAGCTGGTCATCGCCGAGAAAGAGACCGACGAAGATGAAGAGAACCCGGTCAAGTACCTCGCTACGAACAAAATCGACGCACCGACCGAGCACGTGATCCGCTCCTACGGGATGCGATGGCGCATCGAGACGTTCTTCGAGGACTCGAAGCAGGGTCTCGGCCTAGGGGACTGCGAGATGCAGATTAACGAAGGTGCCAGTCGGCACTGGCACCTTCTGATGGCTGCCTACAGTCTCGTTCGTCTTGATTCTGAGTCGAGCGCCTTGGGGACGGTTCGCTCGAAAGCGTCATCGCTTCGAGCGAACCTCGAACACTCCCTGAAGAAAGCCGTGTACAATCTTCTCTCATGGGTTCGAGACAACGATGATCGTGGCGTCGATGACCTTATGGAAGAGATCGACCACCTCTTCGTTTACTCAACCGCTGACGCTAACGTGCAAAGTTGAGATACTCTGTCATCTTCACGGATTCTGCTATCATCTCTGCGAAAAGTAGTGATCAGTTAGTACAGAACTCATCTTTTCAGGGTTTTCTAGGTAGGGGATCCGTTTCAGATCCATTTCCTGAAGGTAGTTATTAGCAGGTGGACCGTCACCACGATACTCAACATGGATATTTGGGTTACAAAACGGAGTAATAAGTGTGAAAAAGCTATGTTCTGCGGATGTGGACGAAATCTCCTCGAGCGGGATTCGCCATTGGACGGCACGGAGGTGAGTGTCGTAGGCGATGAGAGTGTCATCGTAGACACGGTACTCGACATTACCGTATTTAATCCATTGGACCAAGACAGCTCCACCATAGACGACCGCTATCGTAGTTGCAGTCACAGCGATCCAACCCCACGAACTATTGTTGAGCCCGATTAGGGAAAGAGTCACGCCAGCCAGAAAGCTGAACACTAGCGGCCCAAAAACCAATACAAACAATGGAGTTGCCAGAATGAGCGTCGCAGACGTCAATGACCGTCGGTCAGTATGGAAAACGGCGTAAGGATTGGTTGTTGGCATCAAAATTCTTTCAACCTGCCTCTCACAATTCGGATTGAACGTGAGATGCGAAGGACCGATGCCAGCTTCACGTAAATCAAACAAGAGTTTGGGGATTAGTACGATAAGAACGGCAACAGCAACGGTTTCCGAGGACGTAATCGAAATGAATCCGAAAGCGAAAAGACCGACGACTGTGGCGAGCAACCGTTCTCGAGGACGGATAGTCCCCACGGATGCCCGTTCGTAGATACCGTCTGACGCCCACCAAGCGACGATAGCAGCGTGTTTGGCGACAAGTAACAGAATAATTACCGTGAGGCTGGAGTCGAAGCCCCCGGTGGCGGGCCGCCCAACAGGTATCCCGTTGGAATAGTAAGCACCAAGAGTGAAGATTCCGAGAAAGGCCATGATGAACAGAGATCGAATCACGTACGGGAAATTTTGTGGATAAATATTCACAGGAACAAATGGCAGTCTGTAGCAACCACGCTTGTTGATTAGGTGGCCCCCAATCGGAAAGCTGTAGGCATGAAGGCCAGTCTTGTCTGGGGGGTGGCCAACAAATGTTTTTTCAATCGTAGTCCGGGTGACAGCAAGAATTGCATCGATCGCGAAGAGAGCAGCCACACTGATTGGCGACCAACCAAAAGCAGGGATACCAGCGAGAATCGATACGTTCGCTACTAACAGAATTAGTAGCAGTAGCTGATTTCGTTGCATGATCTTTTGCTATAGGTATGACCCTACTACCTTCAAGTATTCTTCATCCCAAATAAAACGACCGATATAATAGGTTATACTACGTCAGCAAACTCCGGCGACTGACCCACAGAACCCTTCCGCTCCAGTTTGAGTGATTTGGCCTGCATCATCAATATAGCCGATCAATTCGGCCACGAAGAACCCACAAGTAGCCGCGAAAATGACCGTCGAAATCATCGCTCCACAAATAGCCGATGCTCCAAATGAAATCGCAACTGCGGTTGAGAGAGCAACAATGGCAATACAGCCAGCACATCCGAAATTGGAATCTGCAAGTTCATCGAACACACCGGCATCCGCTAGATCGAGAACGGTACTTGCAAAGTTGGGATTTATGTTCCGCATAAAGTCCCAAAAGTCACTTCGGGGGAGTTGATCATGAGCTGCAGCAGCGATTTCGATTAATAGCTCCTGTGCGTCTATGATCATCACACCAGCGTTAATAGCTATATCGTCAGCTGCGCCTGAAATTTTTGGTCGTGTCCCAAACTCGTCTAGAGTCGTAACTGACTCCTGTGGAAACAGGGTCACCTCTGGTATCCACCCCGAAGTGACCCATGCACGCCACAATCGACGCGCAAGTTACGGTTAGCATCGACTTAGACAAAACGCTACCGCTTGCCACTCTCGCTGAATCTCTCACAGAGCATCACCTCGAGGCGACGATCCTCGAGGAGCTTGTCAAAAGCCTCGACGAGCGCCTCGTCGAGGCGTACTGTGGGGAGAAACACGCGCGCGGAAACGGCGATTGCCGTTTCCAGCGCGCCGGAACCTCAACACGAACAGCTGTGACAACCGCAGGAGAGCACGAATTCACCCTTCATCACGTCAAAGATACCGCTGCCACCGGTGACAACCCTACCTACTTCCGCCCTCTCGAAGACCTCGTCAAATTCGACGGGCAGCGCATCTATCAAGAGGATATTTCGCTCCAGAGTACCGAACTCGCTACGTCGCTCAGCTTTCGTGATGCCGTCGCCCACGGCGACGGCTTCACTCCGATGCCTTCGAGAACGACGATCAACCGCCGAGTCCGTGAGTACGGCAGCAAACTCGGTGACTTCGTTCGTGATCGCCTTTCTGGGACGAATGCAGACACTGTCGTTCCTGACGGAACGAAGTGTCATAGCCAGGACGATCACTGCACGTACCACGACGTCAACGTCACTCTCGGACAGATCACCGAAGACAACGCGGAAACCACGCTCTTAGACGTCAATGTCAACGAACCGTGGGACGATACAGCAGAAGATCTCGAAGAGAACGAGGCGATCACTGACGACGCGACGGTCGTCAGTGACGCCGAGGAATCCCTCGTCGACGCCTTCGAGACCAGCTATCGATCTCATCAGCTCGATCTCGTTCATGTCGGTCGAACGCTTGGATACAAGCTGTGGAAGGACGGTACCTTTTCGCTCCTTCTCGTCCCTAATACTGGTAAGCATAATCCATAGCCAAGTATTACTATTGAGCTTAACTAAAGACCAATGGCGCGTGCAGTAGTGCTGTCTGTGCGTTCGGTAAAAGGGTACCCTTCCCGCGGGGTAGCCCCCACAACCCCGCGGTATCTGATCTATGGCTCACCCAGGAATGTCATTCTTTCGCATGATAAGATTGGCTGTCGTCCTCGGTTACTCATTCTCTCGCCCTGATCGGTAGTTCCACGGTTCGACTCCGTGGCGGGGTGTCCTCTCCGCTACCAGAATCCTTTCGGCACTCGAGACTGTAGCACAAACTGTCATCTCGGGGTTTCTCCCGAGGGTTCCCTACGACCTCAAGCGGATGGGCTGTGCGGTACTCGGGGTACTTTGAGTGCTGGCCGCGAGGGTTCGGAGACCATTCACGGTGTCGGTGAGAATACTGTTGTAGCAGTATTTGAGTGTGTGATAAATATCTTTCCACGAAACATATTTGCATTCGTGCCGACCTACCACGAGACATGCCATCGATAGACGAACTCAAGAAGATGATTCTTGAGTGTAGCGGAACCGAGTGGGAGTTCTTCGATGATCCGCAAACGTATGTCTATTCCCCAGACCCTCGACTTCGGATCGAACGATACGGTGGTCGCGATGCCCGAATGGATTACAAGCACACGTGGGTTGACCGATATCATCACAGCGAGGATACGGAAATTTGGCAGTTCCGTGTGTACTTCAACGACTCGCCGATCGATCACCTTCACATCCTCAGAATCGATGAACATAGGTGTAAAATGCCGACGCCGAAGACACGGCCAAACATAACCGAGGATCTTGACGGCCGCAAAGACTACAACGAGGTTTCGCTCTCTCGATACCAAGATGGGATCGCGAGGGCCATGACTGGCGAGTGGGAACACTACAAGAACCTAGGAGATATTACAGTTCGCAATGAAGACGGAATCTAGACAGACGTCTACTCCCGAATCTCGTCAATATCCTTCGCCACGTCTTCGGCCTGGATGTCGGTATAAGCCTCGTGTGTCGTCTCGATGGACTTGTGCCGGAGTGCCGACTGTGCAAGCTCTGAGTGGCCCTTTTCGTACAATTCCGCCCCGAGTGCTCGCCGCGCCCCGTGTGGTTGTAGGTACTCGGCGTCGCCCTCGAGTTCGATCCCCGCTTCCTCGGTCAACTGTCGCATGAGTTGTCGACCGGCCTCTTTGGTGATCGCTGGCGGGGCAATGCCCTTCTCGCGACAAATCGCGTCGATGTCGCTGCCGGGTTCGGGCCGTTCGCCCGTGGCGTCTTCGACGGCGCTGTACTTGCTTGCGGCGTGTTCAGTCGGGAACACAGGCCAGTCGTCGATCGGTGGCTCTTGAACACGCTGGAGGCGCTCGAGGGCGTCGTAAGCAGCCTCGGTCAACCCCACGGGGTCGTACTCCCGAGACTTGCCGTACACGAGCATTCGACCGCGCTCGAGGTCGACGTCACTCCACCGAAGGCCGTTGCGCTCGTCGTCGTTGCGGTCTCGAAAAAGTTCCGCGCCACGAACCCCGAGTTCGGCGAGCAAGACGACGATCGTCCGATCTCGGTAGGCGCGTTCTCGCGGGACGTCGATCGTCTCCTCGAGTGCCATCTCGACACGCTCGGTCGCGTAGGCGACGAGCCGTTTGCGCTGTTTGGGTTTCCACACCTGGGTGTCACGGACGGGCTTGTCCTCTGGAAGGAACTCTTCGGCGCGTTCGGTGTCAGCGGGGTTCGTGTCGAGTTGTTCGTCCCGCACGCAAAACGAGAGGAACGCCCGGACGTACTGGAAATAGGTATTCGCCGTCGACCCGGCGATCTCCTCGGCGTCGTGGCGCTTGCGGAGTTCGAAGCCGTAGGTTCGCAGGTCACTCGAGGTGAGGTCGCCGACGGACTCGATTCCCTTGGCATCACAAAACTCGACGAACGACTCGAGGACGGGTTTCATCGCGGCGCGACTCCCACCGGACTCGAGCCCGTAGTTGAGGTAGCGGTCGACCATGTCTTCGACGGACAAACCCTGGGGGTTGCGGCCTCGGGAAGTGGTCGTATCCCCCGAATTTCCTGAATCCATGATTCTCACTTTGGGGTACAGCTTCGACCCTAGTAAATCTACTTGGTCAAACTGGTGTTTAGCCAAGTAAATTCTCAGCGCCGAATTCAGGAGTCACAGACAATGTATGCGAAGATATCCGCTAATACGACGGTCTGTAAATATTATACCGCTATACAAAATTCCCGTCCAGCTAATGGACAGGACCCGCCAATCAGAGAAGTGGAAAAGTAGTTGGTTGCATATGGAAATCATCTCCTAGAGAACGTCAGGCACGTATCTAGTGTCTAGCACTCCTCTTTTCGTGAAAGTAATTAGATAAAGAACAGTTGTGTCGCAAAGCCGTCTACGGTACTTCCCGACTGGTGTGAGAGCTGAAGCTAAAGCGTTGGTCTGATTAGGAAGATGTCTGGCTGTGTGAATGTGTTCAAGATCCCTCAGCCAGACGGTGTTCTTTCGGACTCGGATGTGAAAGATTTAGCGGAAGACGTCATCCGTCAGCTCCCTTTGCCAGGGATCGAGGGGTCGCCCCTCGATCCCGGCGATATCTGGGCTGTTGTCATTCTTGCAGCAGTCAACCAGACATCCATCTGGGAGACGTGCAAGGACAACGATAACGCACCCTGTGATGATACTGTCATGGATTGGCTCCATACGCTCAACCGGGAGTGGCTTGAGCGGGTTGCTAACCACCTTCTTCGGGAGGTAGCGATGACGATCCTCGACCCTGATCGGTCGAGGATCGTCTCCATCGACTTCGTCGATAACCCCTATCACGGAACGTACGCCGATCAAGAAGGTGAACTCTGTCGCATGCACGCGAAAGACGGAACAACGACGTGTCACCGGTACTGTACCGCGTATCTCGTCTCGAACGGGAAGCCGGTGACGTTGGCCATGACGTACGTCCGGAGTGACGAGAAGGAGGCCGACGCGGTCGAGCGCGTCCTCGACCGCGTCGAAGCCTATCCCTTCGAGATAGAGCTGCTCTTGGCTGATCGTGGCTTCTACAACGAACGTATCCTGCGTCGTTCGCGGGAGATTGCTGCGACTGTCGTACCCGTCCAAAAGAAGGGCAAGCGCATGAGGAAGAAGCTGGATACGCACCGCTCGTACATGACGACCTATCGGATGTACAAAGGCCGCGAGCGGGAACTAAAATTCCCGCTCGCGGTCGCTGTCTCCTATCACGCCGGAGATCGCGGGAAAAGCGGCGAAGTCGTTCGAGGTTATGTGGCGTGCGATCTGGCCGATCGCACGCCGAAGCAAGTCGAACGACTCTACCGAAAACGGTCAGCAATCGAGACAAGCTACCGTGTATTCCGCCAAGCACGGGTGGTAACGACGACACAAGACCCAATCATCCGCTTTGCGTTCGTTCTGGTTGGATTCCTGTTGGAGAACCTCTGGCTTGTGCTTCGATGGGCGGTCGTCGCCCGCCCACGGCGGGGCGGGCGCGACCTGCCCGAGGAATTCACGTTCAAGACCTTCTCTGACTGGATCAGACACGCGTTAGAGGAAGAGTTAGAGCGAACATGGGAGATTGAGATGAACGGCGTCGGTGTGCCAGAAGCGTACGCATCGGCCGCGGGCTGACGCCAGCCCGCGGCCTTGGGCAAGGTCTGGTGAGCAACAGCATTCGCCTAGAACAGCGGATCTCAGCCTTCTTACCGCGGGTTCCTTCACCTGTGAACTCTATTTCGTCCTTCACTCAGCTACCACACCAGCGTTTGCTCCAGTTTCCCATGACTCAGCACCGCTCACGAAGCGACCTTCGGGAAGTACCGATATTATGGTTAATCGTTGCAAAGGAAATGCATGTGCAACGAACCAAGGATTAGCGCGTACTGTTACTGTATCTCTTCATCGACTGGCTCTCCGTCAACGCTTGCAGATTCGTCACGGAGTGACGCTATGTGACTATCCCACATAGGGTAGACCATCCCATGGCCAACGCAACACCATCATCAGTTTCAGAAGACGTCATCCAGGATCTGACGGAGCGATTCTACGGTGAGGTAGTACTCCCCGACGATGATGGCTACGACGATGCCCGAGAGGTGTGGAACGGGATGATCGAGAAGTATCCCGTCATAATCGCCTATTGTTCGGGAACCGCCGACGTCATCAGTGCGGTGAATTTCGCCCGAGAGAACGACCTCCTCGTGGCAGTTCGGAGCGGCGGTCACAACGTGGCTGGAAGCGCAGTCTGCGACGACGGGATGGTTATCGATCTCTCAGAGATGAACGGTGTCTGGGTGGACCCCGACGAACGGACTGCGTGGGTTCAGGCAGGTGCAACGCTGGGCGATGTCGACCACGAGACGCAGGCGTTCGGACTGGCAACACCCCTCGGAGTCGTCTCTGATACTGGGGTCGCAGGGCTCACCCTCGGCGGAGGGATCGGTCATCTCCGGAACAAATACGGATTGAGCTGTGACAACCTCGCGTCCGTCGATATCGTCACCGCGGATGGCGAGCACCGCACCGCCAGCGAAGACCAGAACGAGGAACTCTTCTGGGGGCTACGCGGCGGCGGTGGCACATTCGGGATCGTGACGGGATTCGAGTTTGACCTGCATTCGGTTGGGCCAGAGGTGGCCACCGGATTTGTGGTCTATCCTGGGGATCTCGCTGTAGAGGTGCTGCGTGCATTCCGAGACTACGAGGAGTCGGCACCGAACGAGCTCACTACACTCGTTTCCTCGGGAGTGTTCCCCGAAGAGGAACTCTTCCCAGCAGACGTGGTCGACGAGTTCAAGATCGCCATACTGGGGATGTACGCGGACGCACCTGAAGAAGGTGAAACCGTTATCGAGCCACTGCGGGAGCTAGGCGAGCCACTGGCGGACTTCAGCGGCAAAATTCCCTACACGGAATTCCAACAACTGTTCGACGAAGACTATCCCGACGGCATGCGATACTACTGGAAATCGTTGTATCTCGAATCGCTCTCCGACGATGTCATCGACCGCAGTATCGAGTGGGCGGAGGCGGCCCCGTCACCGCTCTCGACGGTCGACGTCTGGCCATTGGGTGGTACGATCACCGACGTCGGTCTCGAGGAAAGCGCCTTCGCCGGTCGGGAGGCCCCGTATCTCCTCGGCGTGGAGGCAAACTGGGAGGTCCCCGGGCAAGATGAGACGAACATAGCGTGGGCACGCGACTGTCTGGATGACATGCGGCAGTTCTCCGACGGCTCGGTGTATCTCAACTTCCCGGGATTCTACGAGGACAGCGACGAGATGCTAGAAACGACGTTCGGCGATGCATACGACCGGCTGGTCGCGCTAAAAGGCGAGTACGATCCGACAAGCTTCTTCAGCTCAAATCAGAACACCGAGCCGACGATGGAGTGATCCGACCGCTCCTCCCGTCTCTCTCGGCCCGATGGATACAGGGCGCATGTCTCGTGTCGACCGGTTCTTTTCATACGGACTGCTGTAGTCAACTACTGCCGACCGCCGACCCCGGATCTAGCGATCGGCGGTAACTGTCTCGAGATCAGATGAGGCTACGGCAAGCGACCACGACAACACGACCACTTGGGGTTCGGTTTGCCGATAGCTTTTACACCACATTTCTCGTGTGTGATATTATGGCGTACATCATTCGGATGCCGAAACTCGGTCTCGAGATGGAACGTGGAGTTCTTCTCGAGTGGCACGTCGAGAAACAGGAGTCCGTCGAAGAAGGGGAGTTGGTCGCCGAAGTCGAGTCCGAGAAGAGCGTCGGGGAAGTCGAAGCCAGGGAGGACGGCGTCCTCCGGCGCACCTATCTCGAGGAGGGAGAAGCGGTACCACCCGGGACGCCGATCGGGATCGTCGCGCCGACCGACGCGGAAATCGACGATCTCGAGGCGGAAGCGAAGGCGGACCTCGAAGGGGAAAAAGCAGCCGACGCCGAGAAACCCACAGAGGCCGAGCCTGAGACAGGGGGCGGCGACGCCGCTGGCGGTGGCGCCGAAACCAGCACGACGAGCGATGACATGCGTGTCTCCCCACGCGCGCGAAAGCGCGCAGAGGAGCTCGGCGTGGATCTTACGACCGTCGAAGGAACGGGCTATCAGGGCGCGATCACGGAAGAGGACGTAGAAGCCACAGCCGAAGAAGCGGCCGGAGCAGTGGCGGCAGCCGGTGGCAGAACGCTCGCTGAAGAACGCCCGTTCGACGGCATGCGTCAAACGATCGCTTCGCGGCTGAGCGAAAGCTACCGCGAGGCCGTCCACGTGACCGTTCATCGCGAGGCCGACGCCGAGGACCTGTTTGCTGCTGTCGATGCCGCAGACGACGCCCTCGAGGCCGACGTCTCCGTTCAAGACGTGCTCTTGCTCGCGGTGTCGGCGACGCTCGAGGACCATCCCGCGTTCAACGCCACCTTCGAGGACGATACCCACCGCATCTGGGAGGAACACAACCTCGGGATCGCGGTCGACGTCGAACAGGGGTTGATCGCGCCGGTGCTGCGCGACGTCGAATCGAAATCGCTGTCCGAACTCTCCGAAGAGCGTCGCACTCTCGTCGACGACGCTCTGGGCGGAGAGTACACGATGGACGACCTGCGCGGTGGGACGTTCACGGTGACGAACCTCGGTGTGCTCGGGGTCGAATCGTTCGATCCGGTCATCAACCCGCCGCAGGTCGCGATACTGGGAGTCGACGCGGTCGAAGAGCGACCGGTGCGCGGCGGGGGCAGCGAAGCCGGCGGCGAGGCCCTCGAGTGGCGCCGCCATCTCCCGCTCGACCTTTCGTTCGACCACCGCGTCGTCGACGGCGCCGACGCTGCCCGTTTCCTCGGGACGCTCGTCGACAACCTCGAGGAGCCGTGGGATCTGCTGCCAGCGGACATCGACCGGAGCGGACGAGAGCGAGGGGAAAGCGAGGAGGAGATGCCCGGACGCACCGTCACCGCGACGAATCCCGACGGCATGCACGGCCGGATCGACGCGGGGTCTTTCGAGTGGCAGTACGACGAACCCGAAGACAGCGGCGGCACCGAAACCGGTCCGACGCCCGTCGACGTCTTCCTCGGCGGACTCGCCTCCTGTCTCTCCCTGAGCACGCGCTACCAGGCCAAGAAGCGCGACGCCGAGATCGGGGAGATCTCGGTGACGACTGATGCCGACCCCGAGCACGGCTCGGTGGAATCGATCGAGGCGACGATCCACCTCGAGACCGACGCGGACGACGAGACCGTCGAACGGATCGTCGAACTCGGCGAGCGGGGCTGTCACGTCTCGCAGTTGCTTCGGGAGGATCTGGAACTGGACCTTTCGTGGGACCGTCAGTAACATCCAGACGGACAGGTCGATCCGTTTCCTCGGCCTGCAGTTCCTGCGCTCGATTCTACAGTCTCGAGTTTCGAGTCGCAACTACTCCCGTGCCGAAGACGCTGTCTCGACGTCGAATCCGCCACGTCGCGCTCCGACTGCGAGTGTCCGCTCGACGTCGACGAGTCGCGGTCCCGCCTTGAGTGGGCACAGTTCGACCGTCGCGTCAGTGGTCTCGAGTTCGCGCTCACCATCGGCTCCGACAACGCCGTCGGGGACCTCGAACAAGACCGAGTCGCCGGGCTCGAGTCGCTCCCACGACTCGACGCCGACCGTCGCGAGGACGCCGGGTGCGACGACCGCTCGGACGGTCCGTTCGGCTGTGTCGGGATCGTCGAGTCGGACGGCGACACCGCCGGGATCGTCGCCGACCACGGGTTCGGACATGACCGCGCCGGCGACCGCCGACAGACCGACGTCGCCCGGATGTGCACGAGAGACGACGCCGCCCCGTAGATCGGCAGGATCGAGCAGGGCACGTGTACCGACGAACGACCGTGACGATATTTCGGCCGAGACGAGCGCAGTTAGTCGACTCCCGTCGGCTGTTCCGGAGGATCGAACCGTCGCTTCGACCGTTCCATGTCGTGTCGTTACGTCGTCTGCCGGTACCGCGCCCGTCGCAACGAGGCCAGCCGCGACGCCCGCGAGAGTCCCGTCAACCGGCGACGGAACGACGGTGTTCGTCCCCGTCGCAACTGCGACGATCGGCACCGAACCGCTCTCGAGCGCCACGTCTCGTGTCGTTCCGTCGCCGCCGAGGACGACGATGGTGTCTGTCTCCTCACGGAAGCGAGCCGCTGCAGTTCGGGTGTCGGCCGCCGACCCCTCGAGAGTCATCTCGAGGATCTCCGCCGGGAACGCGTCGGCGGCAACGTCAGACTCCGCTAGAGCGTCGCGGGCGATGCCGGCCCGGGACGGCATCGCGGCTACCTCGATCCCGTCGGCAGCGACCGTCAGCCCCTCGAGGACGCACTCGGCGATGCGGCGTTTCGCGTAGTTGTCGACGACGCTCGCTCCGCCGGTGAGTCGGCGGACGTCCCTGCCTGCGGCCGGGTTGACGACGAGCCCGACGCGGGCCCGATCCGAATCGGGATCGCGGTCGGACTCGGAGTCCGCACTGGAGTCGGAATCGGACGACGCCACGCTACGAGATCCGCTCGATCGCCGCCCGCACGTCGTCCCCGTCGGGCAGGACCTCGTTCTCGAGCGGTGGACTAAACGGCATGTGCGTGTCCGG
Source organism: Natronolimnohabitans sp. A-GB9 (assembly GCF_030848565.1). GTDB lineage: Archaea > Halobacteriota > Halobacteria > Halobacteriales > Natrialbaceae > Natronolimnohabitans. Next base: position 28,684 of record NZ_JAVDDV010000018.1, on the reverse strand, counting down.
GGTTCCGACCCGCTGAATCGGCGCGTCGAGGCTAAAGAACGCCTCTTCTTGGACCCGCGCGACGATCTCGGCGTGGGTACCGTAGGAGAGCGGGCTCTCGTCGGCGACGATCAGCCGCCCGGTCTTGCGGACGCTCTCGACGATCGTCTCGGTGTCTAGCGGATACAGCGATCGCGGATCGATCACTTCGACCTCGAGACCGAACTCGTCCGCGATGCTTTCGGCGGTCTGAAGGCTCTCGCCGACGAGTCGCTGGGTAGCGACGACGGTGACGTCGTCGCCCTCGCGTTCGATCGCCGCCTCACCGATCGGGGCGGTATAATCTTCGTCGGTCGGAACCTGCCCGGTCTGCTCGTAGATCATCTTGTTCTCGAAGACGAAAACCGGGTCGTTCGACCGGATCGCGGCTTTCGTCAACCCTTTCGCGGCCGCGGCGGTTCCGGGTGCGACGGCTTTCAGGCCGGGGAAATGAGCCATCCAGGTGTGGACCGTCCCCGAGTGCTGGCTTGCGGCACCCATGCCGCCGCCCTCGGTCGTCCGGACGGTGACCGGCATCTCGGCCTTCCCGCCGAACATATAACGCATCTTCGCCATCTGGTTCATGATCTGTTCCATCGCGACGCCGCTGAAGTCCGAGAACATCAGTTCCACGACCGGCCGCGTCCCGGTCGCTGCCGCGCCCGTCGCGGCGCCGGTGAAGCCGGCCTCGCTGATCGGCGTGTCCTTGATCCGTTCGTCGCCGAACTCCTCGTAGAGGTCGCCGGTCACCTCGAGGACACCGCCAAACTCGCCGATGTCCTCGCCGATGAGGAAGACGTCCTCGTCGCGCTCGAGTTCCTCCCGCAGCGCCTGGCGGATCGCCTCTCTGACGGTCAGTTCCTCCGTTTCGGTCTCGAGTTCGCGTTCGACCTGTGCAGTCATTATCGGTCACCTCCTGGGGTTCCCCCGTCGGTTCGAGCGGCAGTCGCGAATCGTTCGATCTCCGGCGGTATTTCGCCGAACATGTCGTCGTAGGCCTCGTGTGGCTCCGGCGGCGTGGCGTCCTGGGCGTAGTCGACAGCGTCCTGAATTTTCGCCTCGACTTCGGTTTGTAGCTCCTCGAACTCCGCTTCGGTCAGTTCGTCCCGGTCGATCAATCGTTCCGTGAACGAGTCGATCGGATCTCGGTCTTTCCAGCGCTCGATCTCTGCCTCGTCGCGGTACGGTTCTTCGTCCCCTTCGTAGTGGCCGCGATACCGGTAGGTCTCGGCTTCCACGAGCGTCGGACCGTTCCCGTTTCGCGCTCGCGATCTGGCTTCGTCGACGGCCTCGGCGACTGCGGTGACGTCCATCCCATCGACGGTCAGCCCCGGAATGTCGTACGCCTGGGCCGTGTCACTCAGATTGTCGACGTTGTGCTGGTCCTCGACCGGCGTCCCCTCACCGTACTGGTTGTTCTCGACGACGAACACAACCGGCAGGTCCCACGTCGCTGCGAGGTTCATCGCCTCGTGGACTTGGCCCTGCGCGACCGCGCCATCCCCGAGGAAGCTGACGGCGATCTGGTCGCGGTCGTCGTAGTCGATCGACAACGCCGCACCCGTCGCTAGCGGCGGGCCTGCGCCGACGATCCCGTTTGCGCCGAGCATGCCGGCATCGACGTCCGCGATGTGCATCGAGCCGCCTTTCCCGTTACAGTAGCCTTCGGCCTTGCCGTACAGTTCGGCCATCATGTACTTCGGATCGAGTCCTTTCGCGATGCAGTGGCCGTGTCCCCGGTGGGTGCTCGCGATGTAGTCGTCGGGGTCCAGGGCTGCGCAGGTGCCGACACCGACTGCCTCCTCGCCGATATAGAGGTGGACGAACCCAGGTATTTCTCCGTCCGCGAATCTATCCCCCGCCTCCTCGTCGAACGCTCGGATCAGCAGCATCCGGCGCAACGCCTCTACTCGTCCCTCCGAACTCTCGAGATTGTAATTTGCCATGCGGTAACATAGATCTACGACGGCAATCAATATATGTGCTATGGACACCCACACAGACGTTGCTCATACTGCTGGACAGCAGTCAGTGAGCCGTCGGTCGCGAATTCACGGCCGTCACCGGCGACGACGGCCGCAGTCGTGTGGCCGACAATGACTCGTGCTGTCCGACAGTATCAAACGCAGAACATGAACGGTTTGATCAGTGCGACCCTGTCACCGTTCTCGAGTTCGGTATCGAATCCATCGTAGTGTTCGTTGAATCGCCCGTTTATACAGACGCGAGCGAACGGTCTCGTCTGTTCACCTTCCGGGTTCTTCCGCCACGTACCGGGGAGTTCGTCCGGCGTCGGCGCCCATCCCGGTGCCGTCGCATCGGCTTCTGTCTCGGCGATCAGGAGGTCCTCGACGTCGTACTCCTCGAAGAACGCCATCAGGAAATCCTTTAGCGTGGTTCCCCCGAACGTGAACTCGAGTTCGTGCGTACCGATCGCGTCACGAACGTGACCAGTACAACGGACGTCGACGGTCGTCGTAGTGGTCGCCTGATCGCGAGTCGTGGAAGTCATGCTACTCATATCGCTAGTACTCGCTCGATCAAAGAAAGACCCTTCCCGAACATGTTTGTCTCGAGACGGCTCCGATCGAGGGAGTACGTGGATACCGATCGCAGCCATTCCCAGACCACGTCGGTCCCCGCCACGTCACGGATCTCACGCACGTCGCTCACATCCGACCCGCACGCCCGTCTGTCCGGTCGGGTGTACACTGCCGTTTACTCGGCGGATCTCCGTGGTCAGTCCTGGATTAGACGGACTCGAAGGAACTGGATTCGAGAACCCCCGTTCGAGGTCCTCGAGAGCGGCGTTGGTGTCCGATTATCCGTGGTATCTCGGGTCGACGCGCACACGAACGAAGTACACTCGTGGCGATCGGCGAGGCGTTTCCAGGCTCGAAACGCTTCTCGCCCCACTCGTCGAAGTGAGCATTCGAGCGATGATGCCAGTGGTTGGGGTGGATGAACACCGGGAGGCGAGATCGACGAAATCACTCCTCGAGAGTGACTGTGCCCGTGAAAACCGGGAGTTTCGGTTGCATTCCTCGATCTTGTTCACTCACGACAGCGGCTCCAGTTGTGGGTAAGAGACAGGACTTCAGTCGTGGGTAGCTCAATGATACGCGCTCCAGGCACCTGTCGTTCGTGACGGGATATTTCCCAGCGGGAACCACCAGCCGTTCTGTCCCTCGACGTGTGACAGTTGTTCAAACACTTCGCCGCCAGCTACAGTTCTTTTATAAATTATATTACGTTCGTATGAGTGTAACGAGTACGAATACGTTCGCCGAAGAGTAGATCGCAGGGATCTACAGAAAAGACAGGCCGAGTGCCTCGGGGCTTGACTCCGGGGCGGTTCACGGATCCGTCGTTCACGGATGAAAAAGACGAGAACAGGTACGCGACTGCGGCCGCGATTTCTGCGGGTTGTGCCGATGGTCTCATCGAAATCCGCTCTCTCGTTTCCTCGTCTCCGTCGCAACTATACTGCCGGACAGTAGCCACTGAAGCGGGTTCACCGGATAGGAGCAGCGAACGCTCACGATAGTTCTGCATACGGTCTACTGTAGTCATACTGTCGGACAGTACGATCCGGATCGGCTGGAGAGTGGTCGGTTACTCCAGAGACGGGAGACGATCACGCAGACGTCGAATGGCTGCGTCGCCCGCTGGTGTGTTTCCGAGGTCTGTCGGCCTTCCGAAGAGCCGATGGCGGTAGTCACTCTGTTCTGTCCGATTGCGCCGGACAGCGTCGGGTTAGCGTCTTCGATCCATAGCCGTACACCACGCCGACGACTACTAGCAGCGTCAGCACGCCCAACTCGGCCTGGTAGGTTCCCATCATGAAAAACAGCGGGACGTGCCAAGCGGCCCAGACGACGCCGAGGATCAGGCTCGCCCCTAACGCGTTCCAGCGCGCCTGGAGCCCGTCGAGTGCGTATCCGCGCCACCCCAGTTCTTCCGGCAATGGGCCGAACATCAACATGAAAACCACGTACGGGAGAATCGATACCGGATCGGCAGCCAACTCGGCAGCTCGCTCGAACGCCGGAACCGTGTCGCCGGCCAGGACGCCCAGTAGTAGTGCCAGGCCGTTCAGGGTCGGAACGAGCAGGAAGATCACGGCATACCAGCGTAGACCGATCCGCCGAACATCGACGAGTCGTCGCCAGTAGTCACGCCGGTGTCTCTCCTCGGCGACCCAGAAGAGCAAGAAGATCGCTGCACCTGGAACGCCGAGTCCGCCGGCGGCAAACAGAATCACCCCCGGCATTACGAATGGGTCGTATTCGAGTGCGATCAGTGGTATCCAAAAGAGGTACGAGACGCCAAACGCGATGGCGAAAAACTGCCACGGATTCGAGTACTCGAAGAACTCCGGATCCACGTCCGGGGACGCGACGAGGGAGATGGTCGACGTCTCGCTTGCCGTTTCGTCGCCAGCGCTGTCGTTGGTCACGTCGATTCACCTCTGTCTGTTTTGGGAAACAGGACCGTCACCAACAGTAGAACGACGACTGCCGACAGCGCCAGTCCAACCCACTCGGCGATCACGGGCAGGAAGAACGCGACGGTTTCCCGACCGAGGGCCCACCAGAGCCCGAACGTTACGACTGCGAGGCCGCCAAGGACTGCACGAGCGGTGCGGTCGCGGTCGGATAGCGGGGCGAACGTTCGCGTCCCCGCGACGACTCCATACCCGAGTCGGAGAGCGAGACCGGCCGCAACGCCGACGAGAATCCAGACTGGGAGGCGGATCCATCGCCTCGCACGCGTCAGTGACACGGCAGGGAGACCGCTTCGGTCCGACCACACCTCGACGACGTCGGCGATAAGCTGCACACTCCGTTCACTGTTCGTGAGGACGACGATACCGTCACCGGTCCCGGGGGTGGTATGGAACCAGTGCCACGAGCCGGCGCCCTGTCCGCCGTTCATCACCGCTCGCTCCCCGTCGGAGAGCGTTTCGACGAAGTGACCGAGCCCCGCGCCGTCGCTTGCGAGGCTGTAGAACCCAGTCGCTCCGACAGTCGGAGCGTAGATCTCGGCGACGCTGTCTGGAGCGAGCACGCCCCGCCCCACCGGTTCCCCACTCGCCTCCGTGCCAGCGGCGACGAAGCGGGCAATATCTTCGGCGGTCGCGTACAGTGCACTGGGGGCTTTAGCGGGACCGTGTGACAGAGGGACCGGTGTTCCATCAACGAAGTGCTCCGTCGCCAACTCCGAACGGAGTCGTTCGGTTGTATCGAAGGTGGCTCCGTCCATTCCCAGCGGCTCCAGAATTTCTTCGTTTATGTACGCCGTGAAGTCCTGCCCCGTAACGTCCTCGATTAGGAGTTCCAACAGCGCGTAACCGGGATTCGAGTACCGGAACTCGCCGGGTTCGTCGGTCGGTCGAGCCGCCGGCCCGCCCGCGTTTCCGGACAGCGCCTCCCGGAGCGACGGCGGCTCTTCGTCCAGTGGGACGCCCTCGTATACGCCCGCTGGCAACCCGCCACTGTGGCTGAGTACTCGCCGTACGGTAACCGCCTCCCACGAATACTCGGCGTCCGGACGCTCCCAGCTCGTGAGGTGCTGGCCAACTGGCTCGTCGAGTGCGATCTCATCCTGCTCGACGAGCTTCAACACCGCCCATGCAGTGATCGACTTCGTGATGGATTGCACCCGGAACGGGGTGTCCTCGCTCATCGGGCGTCCTTCCGCGGGGGAAGCGCTGCCGTAGGCGCCGCTCCAGGTCACCTCGCCGTCCTCGACCACGGCGATCGACGCCCCCGGCACGTCGTATCGGTCGAGCAAGTCCGGAACGTGCTCGTCGAGGTGCGTCGAGAGCGGCTCGTCGGCTGATACTTCTCTTATGACAGCCCCGAACTGCCCGGAGAGAGCGCCGACTGCTCCAACGAGAGGAACGGCGAGCAACCCACGGCGAGTAGTAGAGGCGGTTTCCGAGCGATCCAGTGTCATAGTACTGCTTGTACGGATTGACTGAAAAGCACCGCCGTTATTCCGATAGTAGCCACTGAAAGTTACTACGAGCCAATCACACGAAGCTGTGCGATCGATGTGCAAACAGTTTCAGGTGTTACTATATTACAAGAGAACCCGTGATTGTGGATAAATAACTGTATATGAACATGTGGAAGTAGGACAGTTTCGGTTTCACGTGATAATAACCTATTGAACAATACTATTGTAATTTTCCTATGAAGTATTAGTATTCCTTTCCATAACTGGGGTTTATTGATTTCTCCACCGATTGTGTGACTGTGACAACTATTGCGCTAACGATACTGGCAAGGACACGCGTCAAGATCGGTAGCTGCGGATGTGCACGCGCGTCTCCTTGCACGAGAGTGGACGGCGTTGCGCTGTCTACGGGTGACGTGATAGACGCCACGGAGAAATATCCATGAAAGCGGATCTACAAGCGTTTACTCGATCACACCAGGTTGCGCTCTTTTTCGTCCTCACTATCGCGGTCTCGTGGACGATCTACGGTGTCGAATTCGCCGTCGGTTCCCCACCAATCGCGCTCGGGGTGTTTGGCCCGTTACTCGCTGCGGCAGTTCTTACGTGGGCTACCGGCGGAAGCCTCCGTCGGTGGGGAGGACAGCTCTTCATCTGGCGGGTCGACGGCCGCTGGTACCTGATCGTACTGGTCGGGTTCCCCGTCGTCTTCGTCGGCGCCTCGACGGCGATATATGCTGTCCTGACCGGCTACGAACCCGACCTAGGCGTCCTTCCAGAGCGGGCGTGGATCGTTCTCTTCTTTCTGGTCTTTCAGATCCTGTATGCGGGTCTTGGAGAGGAACTGGGCTGGCGCGGATTCGCACTCCCCCGGCTTCAAGACCGGTACAACGCGTTGATGGCCAGCCTCATTATTGGCTTTTTCTGGGCGCTTTGGCATCTTCCGCTCTTTTTCCAGCCTGACTCGTACCAAGCGCAGATGGGGCCGCTGATCTATCTGATAGACACATTTACGATCTCGATACTGTTCACTTGGCTCTACAACAGCACTGGTGGAAGCGTGCTGATAGCGACACTGTTTCACGGCGTCTTCAACACCACACTGGTGCTCTACCCGTACGAGGCCGACCTGGATATCGCCGAATTTCCGTTTCTTCTCGGTGCGTCGCGATCCATCGCAATGCTGGTCCTCGCAGTACTCGTCGTAGCCGTCTACGGTGGCCGGAAGCTGACGAACCGAGAATCGATCCCCGACACGGAACACACTGGGGGCGTTCCGGCAAACCGATCCAGTACATCCGAGATGGAAACCGATGCACAGCAGTGAACGACTCGATGCAATCGCACCGAAGCCGACGAATCCCTACTTTTCCTCGTTGTCTATTCAAGACCAGTTACAGAGGGTATCCCCTCAACTCTCGAACGAGAGCGAATGGTCCATCGAATTACTCGGGCGCCTGCTCCAATAGGACCGCTGGGTTTTGGCTATGCTCGCTGTTCTGTGGGCCGTCTCGGCGGTGACCCGCTTTTCGGTACATTCCCTGCTGTTCGTTTGTGCGGGTCATCACATTCATATGATCTGGAGTGTAACTTTCCAGTCATTCCAACATGTTAGTTTCACCGAACACCGAACACTGGTCACAGAACACACACGAAAGACGTCGACCACTCGAGTCGAGACGAACCGACGTTGTCGGAGCCGAGCCGTGATCAGTGCGCAGTTTCGCATTCAACTCCCCGAGGGAGTGTGGATACGCGAGATTTCGGAGCAACATCCCGACGCGACGTTCGATCTTCTCTCGGGCTATCGGAGGGACGAGACGGCGATCGAACTCGGGGAGATCGTCACTGACGATCCGGAAGCTCCAATCGAGACGTTTCGGTCGCATCCGTCGATCGATCGCCTCGAAGTGCTCGAATCGACAGGCGAACGCGCCCTCGCGAAGTACGAGTTGACGGACACCGCACTCTACGAGTTCGTCGATCTGACGGCACTCCCGATCGAGTTTCCAGTGATCGCTCGCAACGGCTGGTTCGAGTTCGATCTAACCGGCACCCGTGCGGAACTCGAACAGTTGCGATCAGTGCTCGACTCACTGGGTGCGACCTACGAGTTGCAATCGCTCGTTAGTGGGACCGACACGGAGTCGCTACTAACCGACCGTCAGCGCGAACTGCTCGAGTTGGGGATTCGCCAGGGTTACTACGAAGTCCCACGCGAGTGTACGCTTACAGAACTCGCAGAAGAAGCAAACGTCGACAAGGCAACGGCGAGTACAGTGATGCGTCGGGGCGAAACGAAGCTCGTCAAGTGGTTTCTGAACGGGCCAGAGCGGAAACGAGAGTTCGGTTGACGTCTTTCGCACAAACTACCGTCGTGGCAATCCGTCCAGCAGGTTATGGAGGGTGGAAGTGCTTCGTTGTCTCCAGATGATCGAACTGGCCAGCTACAGCTCGAGGAAGCCCAGGTGAGCGGAGTTCGTAATGACCGACAGACTCGAGGGGAACATCGCGATCACCGCAATCACCGGATGGAGCAGACCGAAGAAGGTAATCGGGATCGCCAGGGCGTTGTAGATGAACGTCCAGAAGAGGTTCTGTTTGATCTTCGAGAAGATGTGCTCGGAGAGTAAAGGCGTCGACGAGACCCTCGAGTGAAGACGGAGGTTAACTTTCGAATCAAAAGGGAGTGAATCCTCTCTCGGATCTGGAATGAAATTTCAGTACCTCATAAAACGTCACCAGTTGAGTTGGTCTGACGTCGGGCCCCTGTTGTAGATCCGAGTGATCGATCTGGTCTCCTCGAAGAATACTCTAAACAGGAACCGACGTTCGCACGCCCGACTGGACCGTTTGGTTCTCGCCGAGCGATATAGCCAGGCATATACTCTATCTGCTGTCGTTCCAGATACGTCAATGTTAGAATAGTTACGGGCACCGTCGAGAAAAGACATCGATACTGATGGGTTTGGCATTGTCAATATAATACAACCTTGATGTTCGAACTCAATGGACAACGTCACAGGTTTTTGATGACAGGTGGCGCTCCGAGCAGTGAGTTTCCACAGTACAAGTGAGGAAACACGATCGACCCAGTACTGCGCTTCTCATCGGTAGCGAAACTGGCCGGCTGTCCCGGACCACACTCGAGGAAAGCCCCAGATCAGTTCGATCGCGTCATACGGACTGTTGTAAGTTGTATATTCGGCACACGACTACAACATACAACACCCCCAACGGCCGCTCGACGGCAACCAGCAGTCGGGATACGAAGTTAGACAAGTCTGATAGTGAGATAGTAACAACTGAACCGATTTCCACACACCGATCACGATACCGTCCGTCGATCGAGTGTGTACTGCCGTTCAGTCGAATCTCTCGGTTGGCCGATTGGGTGTGACTCGGGGCATGGGTCGGGGACGGTCACCAACCTGGTGACTCCGGAATCGCATCGATCTCTTGGAGGAGCCCATAGGCGTTCCAGAGGTGGGTCGCTTCGGTGATCTGGGTATCATCGATCTCGAAAAAGAACACGCCCTCCTGGGTTACCTCCTGTCCGGTCGGCTCCGTGCCCCAGAGCTCCGCTTCGTGAGTGCCGGTAAACGTATAGTGGACAGCAACCGAGTCGTCATCGACGATTATCTCCTCGATGTCCTTTTCGAGGCCAGCTAACGCCTCGCGAAATCCGGCGACGTTTTCCTTGAACGCCTCGCGTCCGTGGATCGGTTCGGGCAATGCGGGGTCGTGCTCGACGTACTCCTCGGCGACGATCTCGTCTGCGGCCTCGAGATTGCCCTGACTCCATACGTCTTCGATGAACTGAGTGACGAGCTCTTCACTCGTCGGCTGTTGCTGTTCTTCTGCCATGGTACACAACCACAAACAACAGAACGACTCTTAACGCTTTGGGTCATTCGTGCTGATTGTTTTGTTTACATCGCTGGAAATCATAAGCAAAACGCTATAGTAGCCATTGAACGCCAGTGCGCCCCGATCGCACGACGGGAGCGCGGTTCGACGCGATCCGTGAACCGTGCGATGGTGGGAGAACAGTTTCAGTTGTAACTACAACACTGGACGGCTCGAGCACACCGGTGATAGCATATCCGTAGAGCGTTCAACCCCAATTGCGGTACTGACAGTAGTTTTATCTGGCAGATTCCCGTACATCAGGGTAATGGGTTCGGAGAATCAGCGAACGGGTTCTCAGCACACGGCTATCATCGGAGATGCAACGACCGGATCGACGTCTTTCGACGAGCAGAAAGCCCGCGAGGGGACAAAACTGCTGCTCGAGGCCGTCGGCATGGACCCGACCACTGACGACGTCACCGATACGTGGCAGCGTCGCGTTCCGGACGTCCTCGAGACGTTGACTGTTGGAATGCGTGCCGGAGAAAAGCCCGAGATGCGAACGTTCGAGACTCGAGGCGATGGGCTCGTTACCAAAACGGGAATTCCCGTAAACAGCCTCTGTAAGCATCATTTGCTTCCGTTCCGCGGGGTCGCACACGTGGCGTATCTCCCGGATACGGAGATGGTCGGGCTCTCGAAGCTCGTCAGATACATCCGCTGGCAGTCACGACGGGTAACGACACAAGAAGCGTTGACACGTGACATCGCTGCCGGTCTAGCTGAAGAACTCGATGCCGAAGCCGTTGCCGTAGAAATTACTGCGTCACACATGTGTGAAGCCATGCGTGGCGTGGAGGTCGAAACGGAGACAACGACCAGAGAGCGGATTGGCGACCTTAGCGAGCGAGAGTGGCGTCAGTTTCAGGGGTCGATACCCGATCAACGACCGTGACGAGAACCGAGCCTCGGATCACGATTTGTCGTCCATCACTCGGCTGGCAAACGATATCAGAACTGACGACCGCGATCGGTATCAGTCGTCCCCGAAGACACGGCGCTTGGTATCTCAGACACGAACGAGACGGACGAACGCTATCGAAACGGAATCTATGACCATCGTCGACCAGTCCGTCGGTACGTTCCTCGAGAACGTGGCCGCTAACGAGGTGTCTCCCAGTGGCGGGGCAGTCGCTGCCGTCAGCGGTGCTGCCGGTGCAGCTCTGTGTGAGATGACGTGTATTCACACGAGCAGAACCCACACGAGCAGAACCGACGATTGCACCGACGTTGAGCCGGAACTGACCGCTATCCAAGACGAACTCGCGGACGTCCGGTATCGTCTACTCGAGCTCGCAGATGCAGACGCGGCGGCCGTCGACGAGGTACAGGCCGCAGTCGAGACGCCGAACGACGGAGACCACGCTGAATCGCTCGAGGAGGCTTTGGAACGCACCGCTCGGGTCCCACTCGAGATAGCAGAAGGATGCCACGACGTAATCAGCTACGCGACTACTGTGACAGCAACTGGGAGTCGAAACGCCGTTCCGGATGCGGGAACCGGTGCGTTTCTCGCCCAGTCTGCACTCCGTGCGTCAGTTCACACCGTACGATACAATCTCGACTCGATCGAGGACGAAACGCTGGCCACAGCGCTGGAAGAGCGATCGAAGACGTTCGGTAGCGCTCAGAAGAGGCCAGAGATCGTACCGTCCGCGTCGATATCCATGTGAGCAGCCGCCGGGTCGGCTGGCAGACCCGGAAGCTGTAAGACGTCACCAGTGAGGACGACGAGGAATCCTGCCCCAGCAGAGGGATACACTTCCGTGACCTCCAGTTGCCACCCGCCATCGGGTGCGCCCTTGACGCTGGCATCGTCGGTGATCGAGTGGAAGGTCTTCGACAGGCAGATCGGAACGTCTGCGAATCCCAGCTTTCGCATCCGCTCGATATCGTCCTCCGCGCTACCGGTGTATTTGACGGTATCGGCTCCGTAGATCTCGGTCGCGACCGTGTGGATCTTCTCTTTGATGCTATCGTCCTGACTATAGAGGGGCGTCCACTGCTCTTCGTCGCTTTCCTCGGCTACGTCTCTGACGTGTTCGGCGAGTTCGAGACCGCCCTCGCTTCCCTCTCGGAAGACGTTCGATTCCGCTACCCGGACGTCGAGATCGTCACGACAGTGGTCGAGGACGGTCTGGACTTCCTCGTCGGTATCGCCAGGAAACCGATTGATCGCGACGACGACCGGGACACCGAACTTCCGGAGGTTATCGACGTGTTTGTCGAGATTTTCGAAGCCACGTTCGACGGCGTCGACGTCCGGTTCGTCCAGTTCATCGTAGTCGACCGGCCACATGTCCTTTCCGTGGTATTTGAGTGCACGGATCGAAGCGACGAGAACCATCACGTTCGGCGTCATATCCCCGAGTCGGCAGACGATATCGTTGAACTTCTCGGCACCCAGATCCGAGCCGAATCCGGCCTCAGTGACGAGGTAGTCACCCATTCCGAACGCTGCCTTATCGGCGATCAGTGAGTTGGTGCCGTGGGCGATGTTCGCGAACGGACCGCCGTGGACGAACGCCGGTGTCCCTTCGATCGTCTGGACGAGGTTCGGCTTGATGGCATCTCGAAGGAGGATCGTTACCGCACCGGTCGCGTCGATATCGTCGACCGTGACCGGCGTATCGTCGTCGTCGTACGCGACGATAATTCTCGCGATACGCTCCTTGAGGTCCTCGAGGTCCGTCGCGAGACAGAGAACGGCCATCAGCTCCGAAGCGGCGGTCAAGATGAATCCACCCTCCCGCGGGATACCACCGGTCTCACCCCCGAGACCGACGGTCGTCTCACGCAGCACGCGGTCGTTCATGTCGATCGCACGCGGCCACTCGACGTTGTTGACGTCGATATTCAGCTCGTTGCCGTTCGTAATGTGGGCGTCGAGCATCGTCGAGATGAGATTGTGTGCCGACGTGAGGGCATGAAGGTCGCCGGTGAAGTGGAGATTGATATCCTCCATCGGAAGCACCTGCGAGTAGCCACCGCCAGCCGCTCCGCCTTTGACTCCGAACGTCGGCCCGAGAGACGGCTCACGGATCGCGACGACGGCGTCTTCCCCGAGGTGGGTAAGCGTCTGGCCGAGTCCGACCGTGGTGACGGTCTTCCCTTCGCCTTTCGGTGTCGGTGTCATCCCGGTCACCAACACCAGGTTTCGGTCCCGTTGGCTCGCCTCGCGCTGGAGCCTGTCGACGGCGTCGCGGTCGATCTTCGCCACGTGTTCCCCATAGTACTGGAGATCGTCCAGTTCGAGTCCGTACGGTTCGACGATATCCCAGATCGGTTCCGTATCGACCGACTGTGCGATCTCGTAGTCGGTCGGCATCGGTCCGTCAGCCTCGTTTTCCGAACTCATCGTCGGTCACTCGACCTCCTCGATGAGCGCAGGCACGACCTCGAAGAGGTCACCGACGATGCCGTAATCCGCGATATCGAAGATCGGTGCAGTCGAATCGTTGTTGATCGCGACGATCCGCTCCGAGTTCTTCATCCCCGAGACGTGTTGGACGGCACCCGAAATACCGATCGCGACGTAGACGTCCGGCGTGACGTCCTTTCCGGATTGACCGACCTGCCGGCCCTTCGAGAGCCACTCGTTGTCACAGATCGGACGGGACGCGGCGAGGGTCGCACCCGTAACGTCACAAAGCCGTTCGATCAGCTCGAGGTTCTCCTCGTCTTCGATCCCTCGGCCGACGGAGACGATGAAATCCGCCTCGCTGATGTCGATGTCTCCGCCGACGGTCTCCTCGAATCCCGTCACGGTCGACGTGATCGCTGCCTCGTCGATCTCGGCTTCGAACGCATCGATCGCCGCACTGCCGTCGCTCTCGGTCGGTGGCCACTCGGCCGGTCGAACGGTGACGACCGCCTGTGTGCTATCAGTCGCGATGACACTCTCGAGTTTCGAACTGTACATCTCACGGGCGACGGTCAACTCCTCGTCGTACTGCAGATCGATAGCGTCGGTTACTAACGGGTTATCGAGCGCGTTCGCGACCGCCGGCGCGTAGTCCATTCCGGTGGCCGTATGCGGTATCAACACCGTACGAGGGCTGAGCGAATCGGCCAGCTCCGTGACGGCCTGTGTGTACACATCGTGGTTGAACCCCTTGCCGTAGTCGACGGTGTGGATGGTATCGACACCATCCCGATCGAGTTGTTCGGCGTGGCTGTCGACGTCACCGTTGATGACCGCCACGTGGAGGTCGCCGTCCATCGCATCGGCGAGTTCGCGACCTGCCGTGATGAGTTCGTAACTGATGTCCTCGAGTTCACCGCGTCGATGTTCGGCGACGACCAGCGTGTCGCTCATGATTCGATCACCTCCGTTTCACGGAGGAAAGAAGCGAGCTCCGCCGCCGTCTCGTCGGGTTCGCCGTCCCAGATCGTCGTCTCGCTTTCGGTCTCGGGTTCGTACAACTCCGTTAGCGCCAACTCACTGTCGAGTACGCTCTCGTTCAGCCCGAGGTCGTCCAGTGATTTGACTGCGAGTTCTTTTTGTTGAGCCTGACGGATCCCCCGGAGACTGGCATATCGTGGTTGATTGATCCCCGTCTGGATCGTGATGACGGCCGGTAATTCGACGGCAGTGACCTCCTCGAGGCCACCTTCGAGCTCACGGCGAACGTGTGCGACGCCGTCGTCGGGTTCCAGATCGAGTTCCGTGACGACGGCCGCCCACCCGAAGTCGATCTCTTCCGCGAGTGCAACGCCCGTTGCCCCCCAGGCGTCGTCGTCGGACTGAACGCCTGTAAATACGATGTCGGGTTCTTCGGCCTCGACTACCGACGCCAGAATTCGCGTCTTCATTTCGGGCATGAGGGCGTCGACGTTCGCTACGGCGTCGTCCCAGATACGGATAGCTCGATCTGCCCCTTTCGCGAGCGCTTCACGAATCGTCTGTTCGGACCGTTCAGGACCGATCGTGACGACGACGACCTCGTCGACGACGTCCGCTTCGGACAACGTAACGGCCTCTTCGATGGCATAATCGTCCCACTCGTTGAGGCTGTATCCGAGGTACCGCTCGTCGATCGTGAGGCCATCGATCTCGAAGTCGTCTCCCAGTTCCGCTACCTCCGCTACCGATACTAGGGCCTTCATACAAAATAATGATGTAAAATCAATATATAAATCTTTGCCCGCCGTGGGATCTCACTCCCGCATTCGATCACCGCCCGGATCGAACAGCGGCTCGTCACGGACAGTGGCAGAATACCGCTCGCCGCCGGCCTCGACCGAGACGGTCGTCCCCGAATCGGTGTACTCGTCAGGGAGATATGCCATAGCGATGTTTTCTCCTACCGAGTAGCCGTAGCCGTTCCGATTGACCTCCCCGATAGCGTCACCGTCGACGAATACGGACTCCCCGATAGCGGGAAGCACGTCGTCGTCCATCGTCATACAGGCGAGTCGTTGATCGATTCCGTCGTCGAGTGCGCGCTCGAGAGACTCCTTGCCGATGAACTCGGTGTCCATCGCTACGGTAAAGTCGAGGTTGGCCTCGAACGGCGTGTTCTCGGGACCCATGTCGTATCCCGGCAGCCGGTATCCCTTTTCGAGACCCATCCTGAGCAGTGCATCGAGGCCCAACGGAATCATATCCTGGTCCTGTCCTTCCGCCCAGAGCGCCTCCCAGAGTTGGGCTTGGTGGCCCGGACGTGTCCACAGCTCCCAGCCGAACTCACCAACGTAGGAGATACGGATCGCGACAGCGGGGACACCAGCGACGTCGATCTGCTTACTGGTGTAATACGGGAAACCGTCGCGTGACATATCGGCATCCGTCAGGGGCGGGACGACGTCATCAGCGTTTGGCCCCCAGATACTGAGGTTCGTATAGCCGTCGTCGAGGTTGGTGATCGATACGTCGTCGGGTGCGTTAGCGCGCAACCACGCCGTCTGCTCGTCGATTACCTCCCCGCCGAGCGTGGACGCGAAATATCGCTCGTCGTCCAGGCGAGTGACGACGAGGTCTCCCATGTTCTCCCCCTCGTCGTCGATCATGAGCGTGTATCGCACCTGACCGACGTCGATGTCCATGTCGTTTGTGAAAGCGCGCTGAACGAAGTCGGGTGCGGACGGTCCGGTGATCGCTATCGGGGCGAGCACGGTCACGTCCGAGATACCGACACGCTCCCGGGTCGCCAGAGTCTCGACACCGACGGCGCTCGATTCCTCGAGATGGTCCGGGAGGTCGTATTCGTCGCTTCGGTCCTCGTTTAGCTCGTAATACTGTGGAAGCTCCCATCCACAGAGGGGTTCGGTCACTACCCCACCGAGCTCTTGATGCTCGTTGTAGACGGGAGTTCGTCGAGGTGTGATTTCGTTTGTCATCGTTATCGGGTCACTCATTCGCAGGTCTGGTGCGGGCGGATCGCAAACGAGGAGAGGGCGGCGGCAGCCAGCGACGACTCGTCGGATGGACGCCGAGTTTCGGTCCGGACTCGACCCTCGAGTCTCCGCTCAGACACCTGTCGTTCTCCGCTTCGTCCGCCGGTCGGTCACTTCATGTGTTCTTGCCACGAGGTCATCGGCGCGAACTCGAAGTCGGTGTCGCGGGTGTCGAACCGATCGAGTTTCATCGGGTCACGCGGGAACGGACACTCGTCGTCTGTGAGGTACGACCTGACGGCGGCACCGATGCTTTTCGTCGCCATCACCCCTGCACCGTGGAAGCCCGCGGCAACCACCAGATCGTCGGGTCCTTCCTCGGGAGCGTCGATGATGGGCTTTGCGTCCGGCGTCGTCGAGTCCGCCATCGGACAGACCTCCCACCGAACGGCGTCGTCCGCAGTTTCGACGTGATTGAGGAGGTTCGGTACGTCCTCGTTTAGCAACTGTTCGAGTCCAGGGCCGACTTCCATGTGGTGGTCGCTTCGAATCCCGTCGGGCTCGGCTTCCTGGTCTCCTCTGTCGTCCTGTTCACGGCGTTCTCGGGGCCGGTCCTCCTCGCCGTAGTGGTGTTCGATACCGATGAGCAACTGATTGTCGCGGGTCGGCCGCCAGTAGATCTCCTCCTGTGCGTCGCCGCCCATCGGATAATCGTCCGGCAGTCCGATGTCGAGATACGCGACGTTCCAGACGAACTTCCTGATCGGTAACGGAAGTACGTCCTCGAGTAGCGGCCGGGTTCCGGATCCCGCCGCGGCGACGACGGCGTCGGCATCGACCGTTCGGTACTCCGTTTCGACACCGACGACTTCGCCACCCTCGACGCGCACTTCCTCGACGGTGGTGTCGGGTCGGAATTCGACGCCGCGTTTCACGCACATGTGTTGTAGCGTCGGAAGCCACTGATCGACGTCGAGATATCCGGTATACTCGTCCCAGACGAGCACCTTTTCGTACGGTGAGTCCTCGTCGAACGTGTCGTCCCACTTGTAGTAGTCGTCTGGATCGCGAAGCGTAACCCACTCGTCTCGCTCTGCGACTTCCTCAGCACCCTCGACTTCTTCGGGGCGAACACCGCGGACGTACTCGCGTTCGGTATAGTCGAGAACCCCTCTTCCATCCAACTTCTCGAACCACTCGACGGCGTGTTGGGTCCACTCCGGCCACTCGGGGTAATCGATCGGCGTCATGATCACGCCCGAAGCACGGCTCGACGTACCGTTTCCGATAGCGTCTGCATCGATGACTAACACGTCGTGATCTTCTGCCATGTGCCATGCAGACGAGAGTCCCGAGACTCCCGATCCGATGACGATGACATCGTAATCTGTCATGCTACAACATGCCAA
This sequence comes from Natronolimnohabitans sp. A-GB9, assembly GCF_030848565.1. GTDB lineage: Archaea > Halobacteriota > Halobacteria > Halobacteriales > Natrialbaceae > Natronolimnohabitans. The sequence goes on along the minus strand of NZ_JAVDDV010000018.1, from coordinate 11,042 downwards.
TACACGGAGCTGTTACTAAAAACTACCGTTGGAACGTTGATCTGTCGTCGGCACTGATCGCCGGATGAGAAACTATACTGGCAGCCCCCGATTCGGATACGTCTACCATCGACGGCAGACAACACGCAACACGGCGACAGTGACCGCATCTCCGTAACGATATCGTTATGCTCTCCAGATTCGGAACGATTATTATCCACCCTGATGATAGAGCGCAGTGTGGGAGTGCAGAGACGGCGCCTCCAACACAGAGGATACCGGTCGACCGTCACACGAAGAACGCAGACACCACATCGACACTGCAAACGAACCGATAGCGGAGAAAGCCTACCACCAGCGGAGAACACATAACGACCAATGTCCCGAAACGATTCGATACGACACGATCAGAAGCATACGTTCGAACGAGCGGTCGCCGCGTTCCGAAACGGAAATCCAGTCTGTATTCACGACGCGGCAGACCGGGAGGGAGAAACGGATCTGGTATACCCTGCAAGTGACGTGACGCCGATGGACGTTACACGGATGCGAAACGATGCGGGTGGACTCGTCTGCGTCGCTCTCGGGTACGATGTCGCCGAAGCGTTCGATCTCCCCTTCGCCCAGGACACCCTCGAGCATCCTGCCGTGAGAGACCACGACCTCGAGTACGACGACCGGTCGTCGTTCTCATTGACGGTAAACCACCGCGAGACGTTCACCGGTATTACCGACGAAGATCGTGCGCTTACGATTTCCGAGCTCGGTTCGGTTGCAACAGCACCGGGCACGACGAACTTCAGCGAGCAGTTTCGCATCCCCGGCCACATCCATCTCCTGAAGGCCGCACCGAACCTGCTTGCCGATCGACGCGGCCACACGGAACTCGCCATTACACTCGCCGCCGCTGCTGACCGAGAACCAGCGGCTGTCGTCTGTGAGATGCTCGACGACGAAACCAAACGAGCACTGTCACCGACCGCCGCGCGCACGTACGCTGAACGCAACGATATTCCGTACTTGGAAGGAGCGACGATTATCGATCACTTCGAGAGCCGTCGATAATCGATTCGTCCGATCGAGCCGACGACACTGGTTTCTCCGTTCCGACGCCGAGCGCTTTTCGATGACAGAGCAACGAGCGATGAAAACGCGTTATCTGAGATCGTCGAGATACTCCGATTCGATTTTCGCCTCGAGGGTAGTGACGTGGTCCTCGAGCAGGGCGGGTATTTCTCGGGTGAACTTCGAGTCGGTCATTCGGTAGGTCGGACCGATAACGGCGAGGGCACCGACGCAGTTTCCGAGGGGGTCGTTTACACAACGTGCTACTTCTCGCAACCCCCTGGCGAACTCCTCGTCCGAGTACGCGGTCCCCTGTTCTCGGATCGCGTCGAGCTCGCCCCGGAGTTCGTCTCTGGACGTGATCGTTCGGTCCGTTCTCGATGGAAGCCCCCACTGCTCGACGATCTCCTCGATCCGCTCGTCGGAGAGCCCAGCGAGGATCGCTTTCCCTGCTGCGTGATTGTGAAGCCGGAAGTACGTACCGACGGTAGCCGAGTCTTTAAAAGTCGCGGCGTTATTTCCTTCGTATCGACTCTCCGAATGATACGATTCGTACACCAGAATCCCCCGTCCAGCGTTCTCGACGATGAACTCACACTCCTCGTTTACTTCTTCGTGCAGTTCGTAGATCGCGTCTTCGACGAGTCGATATCCACACTTCCGCGACCGCGCGTACTCTCCGAGATTTAGGAACTTGAGGCCGATATGATAGTGCTCGCCCTCTCGAGTGATGTAACCGTGCTCGATCAGCGTCTGGAGATGCCTGTGAATCGTACTCCGAGAGATCTCCAGGGTGTCGTCTAACTCCTCTAGATTCGCACCGTCGCGGTTCCGTATCGCTTCGATGATTCGGATCGATCGTTCGGGTGTTTTCGCTTTCGAGCACATATGATAGTTACTCTCATGCAAGGGCATAAGTATTCAGCATCCTAGGTGTCTTATGGTAACAGTAATCACAGTTCGATGAGCGCGAACTCAGTGGCCAAAAACTTCCGAATGCGGAATAGATCGGTCCAAGCCATTTACTAATACAGCTATATGGCTGTAATAGTTCCGATATTCCAACAGTTCGATCGATACCGGAACCAGTACATTACACTCGTACATCTGTAATAGGTTGCTGATCGCACGGTGATCGACCGGAAAGGACTACTAAATAATAGCGACTATCGATTCGTTTTTAAGTAATCGACGAGCGGCCGAGTCGATTGTCGTCGAGGCGTCTCGAAAACGGAGGGTCACCAGCACACGCATCGAGATGTTTGGTAACTCACCACAAGGCTTAAGCGCTATGCCAAAGATTGTTGACCCGTATGTCCACTGCAGATCACGATGTGGTCGTCGTCGGAGCCGGGGCGCTAGGTAGTTGTACGGCTCGAGAACTGGCACCCGAACACGACGTACTCCTCCTCGAGAAAGGGCAAATCGCGCGCGGCGCGGGCGGTCACGCCGCCGGAATCATCTCGGACTGGTGGTTTTTCATCGGTCAACACCCGGTCACGGAGGCCGATGAAATCATGCACGACTTCTTCGAGGAGTTCGATGGAACTGGCAACTTCGAGTTCAATCCGTCCCCGTTCATTCGGTATCTCCAGTCGGAAGAAGAGAAGGAGGCATGGCAGGAACGGACGGACGCGCTCGACGTAGATCACATCAACTACTGGAGCAACGACGAGATCGAATCGGAGTGGCCGGATACGTTGGTTCTCGACGATAAGTACGGGGCGATCGTCGACGAACGGGCAGGATACACCGACCCACACACGTACGTCACGACACTCGCCGACGATGCAGAGGAACGTGGTGCAGAGGTACGAACACATACGGAAGTCACCGACATCCTGGTCGACGATGGTGAGGTAACCGGTGTGGAGGTAGACGGTGAAGAGACGATCACCGCATCGCACGTCATCGTTACCGCAGGCCCGTTCACTCGAGAGTTGGTGTCTGACTTCGTCGATATTCCGACGAAGACGTTCACGTACTCGAACGTCCGGATCCGACTCCCGAACAGGGATATCCCCAAAGACTTCCCACAGGCCGGGCCGGGACTGTTCTGGTGGCGTCCGGAGACCGGTGGCAACCTCTTCATCTCCGGTGGCGAGTACTGGATCGACGGTCAAGAAGAGCAGGGGATAACCCGTACCGAACCACCCCGAGACCCACCCGAGGAGTATAGACTGGAGATCGCGGAGTATCTGCCCGAGAGTATCCAGTGGCTGGAACCCGACGATATCCAGTATATGAGCGGCAGCGAACACCTCTGTCCGGATGGGGTTTCGATCACCCCCGACGCGTATCCCGTTATCGACGAACTCGACGATCCCAGTGGCCTGGTGATCGCCGACGGAATGTACGGTGGGGTATCGTTAGCGCCAGCGTATGCGACCGCGATGAAGTCGCTGGTAGAGGGCGACGACTGTCCCTGGAGTCTGGAGTCGTTCCAGGCCGATCGGTTCGAGGATACGGCCCTCGACTTCGACTACGACTGGATAAAAGACTGGCCCGCGTAGAAATCACACCGGATAGCAGCCCACGTATCGATTATTTATCGATAGCAGACCCACTGATTCGATTATGTCAGAGATCATGACAAGCCGCCGAAGTCCGATGTACAACCAGCTAAAAGAACACGGGATGGTTTCGTATGAAACCAGCAACTGGGAGGCCCCGTTTTACTTCGAAGCGAACGAACGTCGGGTCGATCGGTTCGATACTCCGAGCCACGTCGATGAACACGAGTCGATCGGCATCGAACACAAGGCCGTTCGTGAAACCGCCGGCCTCTGTGACTTGACGTCGTTGGCACCGATCGAGATCGCTGGCTCGTCCGCTCCCGATTTCGTCCAGGAGCTCTGTAGCAACGACATGTCCAGGGACGTCGGACAGGCTCGGTATACGCTAATTCTCGACGAAGAAGGCGGGATCTTGGCGGACGTCGTCGTGACGCGTCTGGCTGACGAACGGTATTTCGTCGTCGCGTTCGGCGGTGCCACCGCTTCGGAGGTCACACAGTGGATAGCAAACCGTGCGCCAGCGGACGTTTCAGTCACGAACCTCGACGATGCGTACGCGTGTATCGGTGTCTGGGGACCGGCCGCTCGAGAAGTCGTCCAGCCACTCACAGAAGCCGATCTCTCCACCGATTCGTTTCCGTACTTCACCAGCCAGCAGTTCGAAATCTCCGGCATCCCGGTTACCGCACAGCGGGTATCGTACGTCGGTGAACTGGGCTGGGAACTCTGGACGACCATGGGCTACGTCTCTGAACTGTGGGACGAACTCTGGAAGAGCGGCAAAGAGCAAGACGCCGTCCCGATGGGATTTGGCGCGCTCGATACGATGGGTGTCGAGAAAGGGAACCGATTTCTCGGGTTCGATATCGGTCCCGAGTACGATCCGTTCGAGGCCGGACTCGAGCGCTGGGTCGACATGGATACGGAGTTCGTCGGCAAAGCCGCTCTCGAGCAGGCCGAGGCAGACGGAATCGACCGAAAGATAGCGTGTATTACGATGGACGATAGGACAGTTCATCCGGACATCGGGCAGCCCGTTCTCACCGACGACGAGGTCGTCGCCGAAACCGTCAGAACCGCATACGGCTACTCGGTCGACGAGAGCATCGCATACGCGTATGTACCGATCGAGTTTACCGAACCGGGCTCGAACGTCGAGATCGAGATCGAGATCGATGGAAGCCGACACTCCGGGACCGTCCAGGAGGAACCGTTGTTCGATCCGGAGTACGAACGAGTACGGAGCAGCGGATGAACTGACGCACCCGTACTCGCGTTTGCCATCCGGTCGTCCGCCGACGTTGCAATCGGCGTGGACATCGGTCCAGTGGCTACGATAGCGTGGACGGAAGACCGAGACCCGTCTTTCTTCAGCGGGCAACGCTTAACCCGATCGCAGTTGATCTATTCAACTAGTGACAAACGCTTTCGACGCGTTACCGAACGACAACCGAGTGTTCGACGGAGAGCGAGAGGAGCGTTTTCTCGCCGTCACGCTCGAAACGGTAGTACAGGATATGTCGCCAGTCGGTGACGAAGACCTCGCGAGACAGTTAGGTGACTACACGCTCGGAGAGGCGCCGCCACCCGAGGACGCCCCCGAATACGTCGAGCTTCGAGACGAACACCTCACTCTCTCAAATCCACCGTTTCTGATGGCGGAGCTCACCCCCGTCGAGAGCGACGAGTACACGTTGCGGATCGAATTCAAGTCGGATCTTCAGCTCCTGATCGATCCGCCAGTGTGTGTGACGCTCGATGGATCGTTTCTGGAGGTCGTCACCGCCCTCGAGCAGCTGATCGCGGAGATCTATCGGACGAAAGGCCGCCGACTCGAGATGATCGATGCTGGGACAATAGATACGACAGCGTTTTTCGAACGGCGATAGTTTTCGGCTCTGTTCGAGCTCTCAGTGCTCGAGTTTCACAAAATTACGACAGGTACTGTTTAGTTTCGTACCAGCGTTGGAATCTGTCTGTCACGTGATTGGTGTGACAACGGTGTTCATAGTAATGTGCAATCAGTTCAAAGCACTCGGTGACGCTCGTCCGACTGCTCACGTATGGAAGCGGTCGACACTCATTGTGAGGGTATGGAACTTTTCGATCGAGTTTCGGCCGCGTAGTCGAACCAAACTCGATCAACGTTGGGCGCAGGCAGTCCGATAGCCGCAGCCATCGACGACTTTTTCTTCATTCCCAATTAACATCTGATCATGGGACTTGATGACTTGCTGTCACAACTTAATGAACTCCTCGAAGGAGAGAATATGACAGGAAAACAGGCAGCTCTAATAGTTGCTGTCTGGATGGGTGCCACCGCTCTCTTCGGGCTAATTTCCTATATTGTGGTGTTTGAAATCATGGGTTTTTAACGTTGCTTGCTCTGTTTCACCTACATTGAACGTGAGTTTCACGGCCCACATTGATTAACGAAGTCCTGCTACCAACTACTATGGAGAACGCAACTGCGGGATCGGTGCCACATCGTCCAGCGAACGCCACCTCGATATTTTCCCTCGAGCGAAGTCAATTGTACCGTATATTCAAGACCAGTAGCCAGTAGCATTGTCGGACTCTCGACAATTATATCCCGGGACGACTCGTTTGTCGGAAAAGCAATATATTGACAGACCACGCGAGAGACTTGCTTTCGTGGACGTCGACTGGTCCAGACTATCGAACAGTCGACATCTCTGTACCGGGTTCTTCGATGAGACCGTGCTGATCAACTGACGCCGCTTGTCTCTCCCAGCGCAGCTACCTGATTGCGTAAAGCAAAACGATAAACGTCTTGAAAGATTGCCACCCACTCTCGTCCCGTGTTGCATCGAATCCGTCGCGTAGCACTCGCTGAGCTGGGCTGAGGATCGATAGAACCAAACTGTTCCCACACCGGTCGCATGGCTACGGTCGCGTCGGTCCCCGCTCCCCAGTTCCTGGTCGATGCGACCACCGAAGCGAGACCCGCACTCCCCAGGGCGATCGGGTGTGCAGTGACGGTCAGTGGCTATCATAAACTACGCTACGGTCCGTTCGTCTCTCATCTCCCACTACTGGATGGTATCCGCTTTGATTTACAATAATACTAATGTAACTCTATTGGTGACGTGCGACAGATCACTGCCACTCAGAAAGCGTCAGGTGACTAACTATTATCTGTTAAATGATAGTTATCGTTCCACTCTCGAAGCAAAACATCAAACCTACACCATAACGATCGCATTCATTTAAAATATGTGCTACTATTATTCTATCTTCGAATGCACTCACTGAGAATAACTTGATAGAAAGGAATCGAGTTCGCTCTTACCGAAAGAGGGTCAGCTACCTCAGTCACCGAGTTAGATGCCTCTTCAGCACGGATGCAGTCGATAGATACATTACAGCGATTGCTGATCACCACCAGTAGTGGTCGTATTAGTTATTAAAGAAGTTCGATAGTACGTGTAACTGGTAGTAACTCCAGTATTGAGTGTGTTAGTACACCTGCTCCCGACTCTACAGGCCCGGCACCTCTCAGTAATATCCATAATGCTAGGTTTTTTATCCTCTTCGCAGTCTCGAGGTGTCGGAATGAAATAGCGTATCGGACAGAATCTAATATTTCGGTAGCACCGAAATCAGTTGGCTATCGTAGTATTTCAAGGCGATCACTGGGAGGAGTTGCTCACGACGAATAGATCAGATATCACTGGATGGAAAGAGCTATGAGGCAATTGTTCGTCGATTGTGCTAGAGATGCCAACCGAGCTCGGAGGGAACGGGGGAATCAAAGCGACGGAAACAGCCTTCGATATCATCGAAACGATTCACGACGAACAGCCCGTGCGGTTGACAGAGCTCGCCGAATCCGTTGGAATTGCAAACAGCACCGCACACGATCACCTCTCGACGCTCCAAGAACACGGCTACGTCGTCGAAAGAGACGACGGCTACTACCTGGCGTTGACGTTTCTCGACCACGGAATGCGGGCCAAAGACTACTATCAAGAACTGCTCGAGGTTTCGAAACCAGCGCTCCAGCAGTTGGTAACCGAGACCGACGAGGCGGTAAACCTCGTCGTCGAAGAACACGATCGTGCCGTGTACATCGAGCGACTGACCGGCGAGCGTGGTGTTCCGACGAACTCCTGGGTTGGCAAACAGAAGTTGTTGCACTCGCTCTCGGCAGGAAAAGCGATTCTCGCACACCTACCGGACGAGCGAGTAAACGAAATTCTGGACTCGTGCGGCCTTCCTGCCGCGACCGAACAGACGATAACGTCACGCGAGCAGCTGCTAGACGAACTCGAGACGATCCGCGAACGGGGTGTTGCCTTCAACGATCGAGAATCACACGCACAGATTCGTGCGATCGGGGCACCGATCGTCGTCGAAGGACGGACGTACGGGGCAGTCTCCGTTGCAGGCCCCGCCAAGCGATTGACTGGAGAGTACTTTAGAGAGGAGATATCCGATCTCCTCCTCGGTGCGGTAAACGAGATCGAACTCAAACTCACGTATATGTGAGTCGTCGTCTCGACGAATCGTCGGCTGAGCGTTAGGGGCCCGTGTGACGTGTCGGTCGCAGCCATCGACGGTTTCGACCATCGATACGGATGCCGTCCACTACTCGTTCGTTCCGTTCATGTCGGTCTCGTTCTGAACAACACGATACTGTTCACATATATAATACAAAAGGTTATTACACTGCTGTTTATACGATAGAACGTATGCTCGATTACGTCGATCTAGAAGCGGATCTGGATCAAGAGGAACAACTCATCCGCGATACCGCTCGCGAGTTCGTCGACGAACGCGTCCGTCCGGACATCGACGAACACTACGAGGAGGGGACGTTCCCGACGGAGCTGATTTCCGAAATGGGCGAGCTGGGCTTTTACGCGCCGAACCTCGAGGGCTATGGCTCACCCAACGTCTCCGAGACTGCCTACGGACTACTGATGCAGGAACTCGAGGCGTGTGACTCGGGGCTCCGATCGATGGCCTCCGTCCAGGGTGCGCTCGTAATGTACCCGATCCACACCTTCGGGAGCGACGCACAGAAAGAGGAGTGGCTCCCGAAACTCGGCGCCGGTGAGGCCGTCGGCTGTTTCGGTCTTACGGAACCCGAACACGGCTCGAATCCCTCGGCGATGGAGACGAGAGCCGAACGTGACGGCGACGGCTACGTGTTAAACGGCTCGAAGACGTGGATCACGAACTCCCCGATCGCCGACGTCGCCGTCGTCTGGGCGCGTGACCGCTCGGCCGAGGAGAACCCAGTACGGGGCTTCCTCGTCGAGACCGACCGTGACGGTGTCAGTACGAACAAGATCACCGAGAAACTCTCGCTTCGAGCGTCTATCACGGGCGAGATCGGCCTCAACGACGTCCACGTCCCCGAAGAAAACGTCCTGCCCGGCGTCGAGGGCATGAAGGGGCCGCTGTCGTGTCTCTCACAGGCCCGCTATGGGATCGCCTGGGGCGCCATCGGCGCCGCTCGAGACTGTTTCGAGACGGCACGCCAGTACGCGAAAGACCGCGAGCAGTTCGGCGGTCCGATCGGCCGATTCCAGCTCCAACAGCAAAAGCTCGCGGAGATGGCGACCCAGATCACGCTCGCCCAGTTGCTCGCACACCGGCTCGCAGACCTCAAAGAACGCGGTGACCTCCAGCCACAACATATCTCGATGGCCAAACGCAACAACGTGCGAATGGCCCGCAACCAGGCTCGAGTCGCCCGCGAAATGCTCGGTGGCAACGGTATCACCAGCGACTACTCGCCGATGCGCCACATGGCGAACCTCGAGACCGTCTACACGTACGAGGGAACACACGACATCCACACACTGATCATCGGCGAGGACCTCACCGGCATTCCTGCCTACGAGTGAGTTCCGAGAATGGTTGGAGAAGCACGGGAGCCGGACGAAGATAGCGGACCGCTAGAAGGAATCACTGTCGTCGACGCATCACGAGTTCTCGTCGGTCCGTTCTGTACGATGCAGTTGGCTGATCTGGGCGCCGACGTGATCAAAGTCGAACGACCGGACGGCGGCGACCAGACTCGCGGGTGGTACCCACCACAGTTCGACGGTGAAGGCGACGACGGCGTAAGTGCCTACTACGCCAGCGTCAACCGAAACAAACGCTCGGTCACGCTAAACCTCAAGGAGGAACACGGACGCGAACTCCTGGGCGAGCTCGTAAGCGACGCCGACGTCTTCGTCGAGAATTTCCGAGTTGGCACGCTCGAGGAGTGGGGGCTCGGCTACGAGGAGCTGGCTGCCGACAATCCGGACCTGGTGTACTGTTCGCTCACCGGGTACGGCGAGTGGGGTCCGTACGCCGACAAACCGGCCTACGATCTGATCATGCAGGCAGAGGGCGGAATGATGAGCATCACCGGAGAGGAAAACGGTCCTCCCGTTCGGGTCGGTGTTGCGATTGCGGATATCGGTGCCGGGATGTACGCCACGCAGGCGATCTTGGCCGCGTTGTTCCACCGCGAGCTGCAGGGTGGCGGCCAGAAAGTCGACGTCAGTCTCTTCGATGGACAGGTCGCCTGGATGTCGTACATGGCCAGTTACTACTTCGCGACGGGTGAATCACCCAAACGAATGGGGAGCAAACACCCGACGATCGCGCCGTATCAGGCCTTCCCCACTCGAGACGGCTACGTCGTCGTAGCGGCGGCCTCGGAGAAAATTTGGCGAAACTTCTGTCTCGCGATCGATCGAGACGACCTGCTCGAAGACGAACGCTTCGAGACGAACACCGATCGGGTCGAACACCGTGACCAACTCGACGAGATACTCGAGGCCGAACTCGCCGACTACCGGACGGAGCCGCTCGTGGCGCTGCTCGAGGATCACGACGTTCCTGCTCGGGCGGTCTCGGATATGGAAGACGTCTTCTCCCATCCACAGGTCGAGGCTCGCGACATGCACCAACAAGTCGACCATCCATCCGTCGGAGCGATCGACATGCCGGGAAGTCCGATGAATCTCTCGCGGACGCCAGCAACGGTCCGTCAGCATCCGCCCGAACTCGGCGAACACACGGACGAACTACTCGCCGATCTCGGCTACTCGGAACGGGAAATCGAACGACTGAGAGCCGACGGAATCGTTTGATGGGGTCGGAGTTTCGGGAGCTCGCGTAACTGTCACCCGTCGTGTCACATTCCCTCACGTTGGCCATCGTAGCTGTACTCTTAGATACCGCTATCGAGATGGCGTTCTGTGGCTATCGGGTGATCGTCTCCGCGAACGGACGATCGGAGTACCCGACGCCGGCCATCCGTCTGCAAGGTGGGTCGGTTGTCGTCATACTACCGGACAGCGCGATTCATACGGTCTCCTGTCATCACGGTCCGTTGATCGCGACCCCGTGTGGCGATCGGTGGGAACTAGTGGCGGTCCAAGCCTGAACTGTTGGGTCGAATCCGTCGCCGCAAGCCGGTTCGACCCTGCAGTCGACGGTTGGAACGGTACT
>NZ_JAVDDV010000017.1 GCF_030848565.1 Natronolimnohabitans sp. A-GB9 | reverse complement strand
GTCAGTAAAGTATACGAAACAACGTAATGTGGGTTATAGACCTGAACACGGTCGAACAGTCCGAAAATCGGTAGCACGCGACGGAGATACTACTACGTCACTCATCAGCCGGTTCTAGCGGGACTCGTTCCACCTCGATATCCTCGTAGTCCTTTTCCGATGAGAGCACGTTCAGCGACCGTGTTTCTGCAGTCGCGGCGTGGAACGCATCGAACGCCGTCATTCCCTCGTCGTAGTAGTTGACGGCCTTCAGAACGATTTGTCGCTCTTCCTCGTTTCGGACAGGAACGAGTTCGAGTAGATTGGCCACGAGTGGGACGTACTTGAACTCGTACCGTTCTCGAGCGAGAAGGAGTTCGAGATAGGAGAATGTCGACGTTTCGACATCGTACTCGTCGAGTGCTTCTTCTGCTGATTGCTGCAACCAGTCCGAGTCTTTGGCGAGCGCAAGCAAAAAGTCGGTTTCGACGTAGACCGTCATCTATCCTCCCCTTTCTCACGGGCCTCAGCTTTCCCTTCTGCTTCGATGTCCGCGCGAATATCGTCGACGGACGCGTCACGTAACTCGCCTGCCGCTTCGCGGACTGCAGCGAGCGGGTCATCCGCGACCGGAACGAGTTCAATTCTGTCCTCGTACGTGACGATGTGATACTTCTCGCCGTATTTTTCTCGTACGTCTTTGGGGATGTACAGCCTCCCTTGCCCGTCCGTTTCTGCTGACATAGATATGGCTATGGTGCCATAAACAAAGAATCTTACCACTGGTAGGGATTTGGTGGTACAGTATCGGTGTTTCTCGTGAGAATCGGTTCGTCGTTGAGAAGCGCAGTCGCAGCGATAATACAGTCCTCTCGCTCAATCCGTTCACCGTCGTTGATTAGCTCACCGGAGAGTTTTCCGGCTTTTCGCATCATGGTCTGATCGGCACTCACGACGTGCTTCGTTTCCAGTATCTCGAGAATTCGTTCTCGGGCACTGTCTAGTTCTGCACCTCTTCGACGGGAGTTCGACCGTTTAGCGCCTGATTCGGTCGATCGCGGCCTATAGCCACTTGTTCTCGCCGTCGACCTCGATCTGTTTCTCAAACCTTCATCTAGACAGTACCTTCGGAACAATAGGTGACCTACATCACGCAACTTATCCCTTTCAAGTAACTATCAGAGATATACTCCATCCCATTCTGTTCGTGGTTCGGATCGGCTGGTGCCGAAAGTGTATAGAGGAAATCGCTGACGTTTCGTCATCAGCTTCTCGGGTAGATCAGAAATCCGGAGTGCAAACTGAATCAGGCGGAAGATTCGGCCAATAATAGTGGTTATTACAACCACTTTTACATCAGCTAACGTACCGCTTCGAGAAAGGACGTGGAGATGTGTCGGATTCCAGTCACTGTTGCGTATCGACCGTCGAAGAGCTATCAGCAGCGTATGAGTACAAAACACTTCACTCCGTTTCAAGATCTGGCCGCGCTCTCACAGAAGTATGGATTGGCGTTCGTGATGGTCGCCAGCTACTTCGGTTCCGGATCGGTATTCATCGCTAGCCAGGCAGGCATCATGCACGGGTACACGCTGCTATGGGCCGTCCTCGGAGCAGCGTTCCTCGGGTTTATTGCTCAGGACATGAGCGCTCGGCTGGGCATCCACGGCGAGTCACTGATGGTGTTCACTCGCGAGAAACTGGGCCGGCCATTGGCCACGATGATCGCCGTTTTTCTGTCGATCGGTTGCATCGCCTGGACACTCGGACTGGTCGCTGCGGTCGGTGCCGGTATTTCGTTCCTTCTCGGTGGGGCCGTGCCGTGGCAGCCTATCGCCGTACTCACGACCTTCGCCGCGATCGGCGTCGGACTGCTACGCTACGACACCGTCGAGAACATGATGATTGGAATGATGTTCGCGCTGATGGCCGTCTACGTGATCGTCGCCCTACCAAGCGGTGCTGACCCAAGCAGTGTCACGACCGGATTCGTACCGGATACCGATACGCTGGGTGCATTAGCAATGGCAGCAGGCTTGCTCGGAACGACCGCGCTATGGCCGAACTTCTTTCTGGAGTCGATTCTCGTCCATACCAAGGGCTGGACCGACGAGAGCGACCTCCCAGAGGTTCGAACGGACCTGGCGATCGGCTATGCCGTCGGCGGGATTACGACGATCGCGATTCTGATCGCCGCAGCTGCGTTGCTGCGCCCGATGGGCTTTACCGAACTCGAGTCGTTCATTACGCCTGGCGAAGCGATGGTTGAGGTGCTCGGGACCTGGGCAATGGTGTTGTTTGTCGGCGGCGTGATCGCCGCGGCGTTCAACAGCATTATTCCGATTATGTGGACGCCGGCTTACATTATTCCACAGGCTGCAGGGTATACAGTTCAGAAGGGTGATCGGCTGTTCAACGTGCTGTTCGCGGCACTGACCGGGATCGGCGTGTTCTCACCACTGGTGAGTTGGTGGCTGGATCTGTCGGTCGTCGATATGGTCATCCTGTTTCCGATGTACAACGGAATCTTTGCGCTGCCGATCGCGGCTACGCTGCTGTTCTGGGCGGTTAATGATCGTGATACGATGGGTGAGTATTGTAACACCGGTGCACTAAACGCCGTCAATGCATTGCTCGTACTACTCGCAGTCATTCTGGCGGTTCTATCGATCCAGGACTTCACTGAACTTATCACTGGTGGTGGGTTCTGACCGTCCACCAGCTCGTGCTACTCATATTACCGGCCAGAACTATTCAGCGATCGGTCGCACGACTGCGGCCATCCCCGGGTGACGGCCGCAAATTCGCGGCCGACGGGCCACTGACCGCTGTCCGACAGTATTATAGTACCAACTGAAACGATGTACACACCGATCGGTGCGCTCCCGACGATCGGGTGTGCAGTGACGTCCAGTAGCTACGATAGTGAATCGACGACTCCGTTGGCGGTGACTTTAGGGTTCGGACGCTGAAACTCGAACACGATTGACGATGTACGACGCGATTTTGATCCCGACTGACGGCCGGCCGAACACTGAACGTGCGATCGAAGAGGCGATCGAACTCGCGAGTGTCCACGATGCAACGCTTCACGCGCTGTACGTCATCAACTCCGCCGAAATCGCTCCAGGACTTGATTTCGACGATCTCGAGCCAATCGGCACCGAGGCAGTCGAATACGTCGAGTCCCAGGCCCAAGCGGCAGGGGTCAACGACGTACGGACCTCTGTTACACATGGGCTTCGCCACCAGTCGATCCTCGATTACGCCGACAGTCACGACATCGACCTGATCGTGATGGGACGTCACCGCGGTCTCGATCGCTTTTTCCGAAAGAGCGTCTCCGATCAGGTCTCAGAGGAGGCGTCGACGTCCGTTCTCGTCGTCGAGTGATGGGTACGTGATGGAGCGACGTCAGTTGGTTCGTTCGACCGATGAGAGTGATACTCACCCGTGGCGTGCTTACGGTTCGGGTCGTGGAACCACGATGACGGGCAATGACGCATCCACTAGCCGGTCACGTATCGTCGAACACAGGCCGCTCGATGTGTCACCCGTCCCGCCGTGGGACGAAATCAGAATCTCGTCGGCGTCGACCGCCGTCGCCGCCTCGAGTAACACCGCGGCCGGTTCGTCGTCGGTCTCTCGGAGTTCGGTCTCGACGGTGCCGACGGTCGCCAACCTGATGGGGGCGACGTTGAGCGCCTCTTGTGCGTCTCGACGGGCAGTCCCGTTCTCGTCGTTCGTCACGGCAACGACCGTAACGGTGTCGTCGCTCGTCGCTCGATCGTCGAGGTAGTCACAGATCGCCGCTGTCGTGTGTACGGACGTGGTGCCGACGAGGTAGTGCATACCGACGTCCTCGAGCGGCGGCCACAAGAGCCTATGGGACAGTCCTTTCGAGGAGGTTTCGACGAGTTCGCCGCTCGTCGCGGTCGCTACGTTCGTCGTTCACGTCGGGTGTCCGACCGATCCGTTCGGTCCGAGTGAGTTTTCCGACTCAGAAAACGCACTCGTGGCACTATTAGGGGACAGCCGAAAGCAACGACTGGGGTTACACAGCCAAGTTGGGTGGCACAGCGCTTCCGAATCCGATCACTCCCATCATCCACTCGCGGACGCCGCCCCGTTCCGACGACGACTGTCCCTGCCCCCACAGTCGTCTGAGACCCCGCCGCCGCTCCCCGTGGCGCTGCTTCGGCCCTGGGGGTACAGTCGCCCCGTGTCTTCTTCGGCGTGACTGCCTCGTACGGTCCCTGTGCTGCTCGAGTCGTCCGTCTCAGTGCTGGCCGTACAGCGAGTACATGATCGCGACCAGTCCGAGGAGTCGGCTGACGTTTTCGAAAAACACCGTCACGACCTGATCCAGGCTGAACATCGTCGTGACGGTGAGGTTGATCAGGAAGGGACACAGTGTAAGCAAGAGCAAACCGGCGGCGAGATAGAGCATCGAGAGGGCGTCGTTGCGTCGATAGCCGCGATAGGCCTGATACGCGATGAGTGTCCCCATCAGCGCGACCAGGAAGAGACTCGCGACGGTCAACAGTTCGAACAAGGGCGCCTCGTCGATGCGAACGACGTCCTGGCTCATCGTATCCCCTCCCACAGTCGGGTGAACTTGTCGGCGACGTCCTCCTCGCGATACGTCAACTCGAGTTCGAACGATCCCTCCTCTAGGGAGAGTTCGAGTCGGTCGAGGTTCGCACTGTAGACGCTGTAGTGGTTGCCGTCGGGTGCAAGCTCCGTCTCCTCGGTGACGAGGTGACACTCCTCGAGTCGGTCGAGTCGACGATAGATCGTAGGCAGGGACGCATCACACCGTTCACTCAGGGTACTGGCGGACATGGATTCGACGCTTGTATGGGTGAGGATTTCGCGTGCGTACTCGTCGTCGAGTACGGCGAGCACCGTCGAGAGGTCGGTATCCTCACTCACTGCTACCTGTTCGTTCCCGTATTAGTATGAAAAGCCGTCCGGTTTTTCTGACCGAGAAAACTCGCGTCCGACTGCCGTCTGGTTGTTTACTGTGACTGCCGTTTCGATCCTCGAAAGACGGCAGACAGTACGACGGGTGCTCGGCTCGGGACCTTCAAAAGATATACCGACATATGATTTATCTCGAGACTAGAGAAACGACGATCCCGACTCAGGCGGATGAGACACCATCCGGCAGCGGATCAGACGGTCTCGAGCCAGTGGAACGTCCGATCTAGCAGCCGATCCTCGGCGTCCCTCGAGAACCGGTGGCCCTCCCCGGCGAACGTCTCGAGGAGGACGTCGGTCTCGAGGTTCGATGCCGCCTCGAAGCTAAAATCGACGGGAACGGAGTCGTCCGTGTCGCCGTGGAAGATCGCTACTGGAACCGACAGCGACGCCTCGACGTCGGCGAATGGGTAGGCATCGAAATCGTCGAAAAACCGCTGATCGATCCGATCGCCAGTATCGAACCGGCACTCGCCTTCGTCCGCGACGATCGATCGGTACTCGTCGAACGCGTCGTTGTACGTTACGGGCGCTCGCGTGACGACCGCCTCGACCCGCTCGTCACGGACTGCGGTATGAAACGCGACTTTTCCGCCGAAACTCGAGCCAAAGAGGGCCAGCGACGGTGGATCGAAGTGATCGACGACGGCCTGCAGATCCGCGAGTTTGTCGCTCAACGTCTGCTCGACGAACTGTCCGTCGGACTCACCACAGCCGCGAAAGTCGAATCGAACGGCGTTGTACCCGCGCTCGACGGCCCGCCGACAGCGGTGTTCGTAGCTTCCGGTCTTGTCGCTCAGGAAGCCATGACAGAACGCGATCCAGTCGTCGCTGGGCGCCTCGTGGTGGACGGCGACGACGGACTCGTCGTCGGCGACCGACACTCGAACGTCCGTTTCGGTCATCGCCGTCATCGACGGCGCCCGTGTCCGTAGGCGTTGCTATCCGTTCGACTGGACACGCCGTCGGTACAGCCGGCTCGGAATCCGTCTCCTCGGGACCGAGTAGAAATAAAAACGGGTGCGGTAAGTTCATTCTCCCTGGGCTGGTAGCCGTCGGATATGACTCGAACGACGTACAGATGCACCTGCGGCGCGCTCCTCGAGTACAAACAGGACTTAGAAAAGGAGTCGGGAGTCGCGGCGCCGACCTGGAAGTGTACGGACTGTGGAACCCCCGTCCCGAGTCAGATCGCCGAGAAGGTGCGCCACCAACATCCGTCCTGACCCATTCGGCGACAGCACAACGATCGATATCCCCGAAGCGCCGGCCCGTCGCCCGTCGGTACGGCATCGCAAGCACGGCCGATATGGACGGCACTGAACTATCCTGGAGTACGACGATGGATCTCTCCCGTAGACGGACGCTCGAACTGTCCGGACTCGGCGCAGTCGGATCGACTGCACTGCTTGCCGGCTGTGGCGACGACGAGCCTGAAGACGACGCAGACGGGGAAGAGAACGATCAACCCAATCATCCCGACGAGGTCGGCGAAGACGGGGACGCGGATGCCGAAGAAACGGAGGAACCGACCGGATACGCGCCGGAAGCAAACGAGACGGAAGAAGCCCACGAAGACCACGAAGACCACGAAGGCGAGTAATCCGATCGAGTGCCGATCTAGTTTCTCGGGCCACGCTCGAGCGTCCGCCGCCGGCGTCGGGCGTATCGCCACTGTGTGTAGACGTAGTATAGCAGTGAGAGAACGGCGAACGCGCCGAATGCGAGCGTCGTAACCAGCAACGCGATCAACGGCTCGGAGATCGTCTCGAGAGGTCGTTGGGTGAACTGTCGAGCCGCCTGCTGCTGGTCGCCGGCGGGACCGACGACGAAGACGTAGCTCGCGAGTATCAGGCTGCTGATCGCCCAGAGCGAAAGCGACGCGACCGAGAGTAGCCAGCCGCGTCTGACCGTGGCGTCAGTCACAGCCATTGCCCTTCTGAGCCAGCGACTCCGTGTCAGTAGCGGTGCGGTCGCTGTCGATTTTCGACTCGATCGAATTTCGGTCGAGCGATATCGTCGGTATCGTCACGGCGTCGGTACTCGAGAGCGTCGCCCGTAGTGTATAGTTCTGTATCTGAATCTGTCCAGTGACTTACGACGTGGTCTTGAATCGTCGATACCGTCACTCGCTGTCGAACACCTTCGTATTGTCTTCTGCCAACTCGCCTGCGTCGATATGTGAGTACATCTGGCTGGTCGTCTGCGGATCGGCGTGGCGAAGCGTCCGCTGGGCCTGCTCGTGGCCGACGTTTCGATACAGGAACTCACCGACACCGCGACGGGCACCGTGAAGCGTCAGATACTCGCCGTCCTCGCCGTCGAGACCCGGAACGTCCACGACCGCGCTCAGTCGTTTCATGAGCGAGCGTGCCCCTTCGGTCGTGATCGACGGCGGTTGTACGCCGGCCTCGAGCGCGACCGTCCAGTAGTGGCGGTCGGCCGTCCGTCGGTCACGCTCCTCGTCGCCGAGTTCGGTCGCGATGCGCCTCGAGAGCGTCGGAACGTGCATCGACGGGAACACCGGCCACTCCTCGCTCGGTGGCTCGTAGGCGTCACGCCACCGCTCGAGTGGGCCGACGACCTGGTCGGGGAACTGCGCGGCTTCGCGGTCCTGATTCTTCCCGCGGATCCACGCGATCCCCTCGTCGAAATCGACGTCTGCCCACTGGAGTCCGGTTCGGCGCGGATCGTTCGGATCCCTCAGCACTTCTCCGCCACGAACTCCGGAGTAGGCGATCGTCGCGACGAGTGCACGGTCACGCAGTCGTTTGTGGAGGATCGGCGTCGGAGCGATCGGCGCTCGATCGGCGCTCTCGACGCGGTTGTGAACCCAGTCCACGACCGCTTTCCGCTGCTCGGGCTGCCAGTACTGGCGGTCGTACTCGCCACTCGAGGGGCGATCGGGGAGGCTTTCGCGGGCCGCTGCTTTGTCGGCCGGGTTCTCCGGGAGGTAATCCCACGTGACGGCCCACGAGAGAAACGCCGAGACGTAGTCGTAGTAGGTCCACGCAGTCGTTGCAGAGATACCGCCCTCGACGGTGTCGGAATTGCCGGCTTCGATCCGCCGCGCGAGGTGGCCCGCGTACTTGCTCATCGTCTGTTTCGAAACCGACTCGAGTTCGGTCACGCCCGTTTGCTCGCAGAACTCGATCCACGAACCGACGACTCGCTCGAAGTTCGTCCGGTAGTTCGGCGATGTCCCGCGCTTTGATGCGAGACACTCCGCGAGAGCGTCCTCGAGTGGCGTTCCCCGCTTACTGGATTCCATCGCTTGCGATGACTGTACGGCGTTTCGAACAATAAAGCCACTTGTGATTACTCGTCTAATCCAAAGTGGATTATCTATTCGGCCGTTCTGTTTGCTTGCGGCCCCGTTGGGCGCTACAGAGCGTGAATCGCAATTCCCGCTGCATGTATAAATCTTATATAGCTATATCGAACTGAGCTCGTCCCCAGAGAGTTCGTGCACAAGTGCGGGATTTCAAATTCTACAAACCACCCACGGACGATAGTAGTCACTGAACGCCAGTGAGTACCCGATCGCATAGCGGTCGTGCGATCGGTGTACAAACAGTTCCAGTTGTTACTATAGTTGACGCTCAGTCGTGCCAGCGACAATCTCGTCATCACTCCCATGACTTATAAATGAATTGGTATATAGTTACTACTAAAATATATCTTCATGTATATAATTATGTAATGCTAAATAGAAAGTCAGGAAAAGAGAAAGATCAAAGTCAAAATACCACCCGACGACGGGTTCTGCGAACCGCAGCAACAACGGGGGCAGTGACGAGCGTCGCGGCTGCTACATTTGCGACCCCAGTTGCGGCTAATGCTGAGCCGAGGTTCGAAAATGGACGCGCTCAGCCAGTCTTCGCTGACGACGAAGTAATTCGGGAAGATTACTGGGTCGAGACGTCATTAGATTCGGATGGGACGGGCGAACCAGACCGTGTTCATGTTGAAATCGCACGGCCTGCATCAACCGAAACCAGCGACCTACGGCTCCCGGTCGTGATGGAGCCTAGCCCATACTATGGGGAATATCAAGCAGCGTGGGGCTATCCGCCGAGCGAAGAGTTATATGTCCCGGATAAACCGGGCCGCGATCTCGACGAAAGCGCAGAAGCGCGTTCACGGAAAGTCTACGAGGATTATTCCGACTTAGCCGAATTCACCGGTCGAGAGGGTCCAAATATTGGGCCAGGACCTTTCGAAGAGCAGTTGCTACAACGTGGGTTCATCTGGGCGTACCCTGCTTCAATCGGTACCGAGCAGTCCACCGGCTGTCCTGACGTCGGTGGAGAGAACGAAATTGAAGGAATCAAAACGGTTGTTGACTGGCTGAACGGGCGGGCGGACGCGTACGATCGTCGCGAAGGCGGTCAAAAGGTCACCGCAGATTGGACAACTGGAAAATGCGCTGCTATGGGAGTCTCATACAATGGGACACTCGCTAATGGCGTTGCGACGACAGGTGTTAGCGGTCTCGAAGCGATCGTCCCGATAGTATCGATTTCGAACTGGTACGACTACTACCGGGCAAATGGCCACGTCGCGTCGAGAATGGATATGGGTGGACTTTTCGACTTCATCATGAGTCGAGAAAACGGCCATGTCTGTGACACAGCACGGGAACGAGTTGAGGAAGGCCAAGACCGAACCACTGGAAATTACAACGACTGGTGGCACGAACGGAATTACTTACCAGACGTCGAGAATATCGACTGTGGTGTGTTTGTCTGCCACGGTATTTATGACTTTAATGTCGAAACATCGAACACATCCAAACTCGTAAACGAGCTTAGAGAGCATAATAAGCCATACCGCGTATGGCTTCACCAAGGAGGTCATCACGTTCCGATCCAGCGAGAGGCCTGGTTTGACCTCCTCAATCGTTGGTACACCTACTGGCTCTTTAATGTCGATAACGGTGTTATGGACGAGCCACCAGTTACGATCGAGCGCGAGGATGGCTCACTGACAGCCGAACCTGATTGGCCCCATCCTGAAACTGAACACGTCGATGTCAATTTTACACCTGGTGGCCAAACCCAAGGCGGACTCGTCCTCGAGAAATCCAACGGTCAGCCCGTCGAAGAGAGTTTTGTCGATAACCCGGATATTCATATCAATAGCCACGCCAATGCTGACGAATCCGAACACCGACTCGTCTATACGACCGATCCACTCGAAGAGGACATCCGCGTTAGTGGAAGCGTCTTCCCAGATCTAACACTTTCATTTGACGAACCAGCTGCGAACGTCACAGCACTACTGGTCGAATACGACGAAACTGGTGGGGCCGATATCGTCAACCGAGGCTGGATGAACCCACAAAACTGAAAATCGGTCAGCGAGACGTTCGCCCTGAATTCACCAGGCAGACCGTACCATGTCGGCTTCAATCTTCAGGCGACCGATCGGGTCTTTGAAGCTGGTAATCGACCCGGGATCACATTCTTATTGACTGACTCTGGCCACGGAATGTTCCAGCCACCTGAAATTCGAGTCGAGATTACAGTTAATCTCAACGATAGCTCGGTGCGGATTCCAGTTGTTGGTGGTGAGGAACGCCTAGCATCGGCACTTCCTAAGCAATCGTCAAAGTCAGGATCGAATAGCGGACAGCTGTAAGCACTGGCGCTTACAGACGGTTAAGGCGAATGCCACGGAGTCGTCCGGAAATCGGAGATTTCCGTGGTCACGAGAATCTTCGATTCTCGAGCAACTTGCCCCCGTGGCACTTCACTGGCTTCTGTTCGAATCCCCTCCCCTATACTCGATCGATGGATCACCAGTTAACTCCATGTCATTGACCGTCACTGAACTACACTAGTAGCCCGGTGTCGTTTAGAAGGATCACTGCTCTCGTCCCGTCACCATCACGTCGCCGCGTTCGGTCGTGACCTCGAGTCGATGCGTTCCGTCCCCGATGACGGCCTCGATCAACGAATCACCTGCCATCTCCGGGAGGTCCGCGACGTCGGAGACCGTTATCTCACCGGTGTCGGTCGTGAGGTCGAGCGTCAGATCGAGTCGGTCGGGCAGTCGGAGTTCGACGGCACCCGTGGTCGTCTCGATCGTCGCATCACCGTCGAGACCGGGAATCGACGCCGTGACGTCTCCAGACTCGTTCGTTAGCCGATCGATCGACGCGGGATCGGAGACGGTGATCGCTCCAGTCTCGCTCGCGACAGAGACGGTTCCGTCGACGGCGGCCAGCGTGACGTCGCCGGTCTCCGTAATCACGGTTAGGTCGCCGACGACGTCGGTCGCATCGACCGCACCTGAACCCGACTCGACGCGCTCAACGGAGAGTTCCTCCGGAACGGCGACGGACAGATCGAGGACTGGATCGGGTCGGAGACCGAACAGCGACCGTGACTCGTCGTGGTCGACCGACAGTTCGAGGACGCCGTCGTCGACGGTCGCCTCGAGTCCGACCATCTCGAGGTCGTCCCGACTGATCGCCGCCTTCTGGCCCTCGATGTCGATCCCGCCGTCAGAAGCCGTCTCGACGGCGACGTCGCCGATAGTCGTCTCGACGGCGATCGCGGTCAGTTCGTCGGCGGTGTAAGTCTCGGTAACCGTCCGCTCGACGTCCCGATCGCCGGAAAGACAGCCAGCGAGCCCACAGACACCCACGACGGCACCGCTGGCTACCATCGAACGCCGTGAGGTCGAGTAACGCATACGGTGGCGTACCTCAGGGGGCGACATAATGCCGACAGTTAGTGGAGCCAACAGTCACGTCGAACCGACTATCGACGTGTTCGTCCGAACTGTTTTTTACACGTTCTGCGTATCGAAACACAGATTTAGGGTGGTGGACCAGTACTGTACGAGTAGATGATCCGCGGCGTCGATCTCAACAGGCGTTCTCGTCGACTCGTCGACAGCCGCGAGCGACCGGGAGACGACGGCGTCCGGACCGGACAGCGGCCGAAACACGTCGAACAGTCCCGAATGGGGGTGTCAAACCGTGAGTGACTCCGAGGCGGGATCGAACGGGGAGATTACCGTCGTTGATGCGATCGATACCTACCTCCAACGCAAGGCTGTCGGCAATCCCGACGGCACGGGCGCGGGCACGTACGCCTCGAACGCAGAATCGATCCTGCGACGGTGGGCTGACTGGCTCGAGCGCGATCACGGCGTCTCCTCCCTGTTCGCTCTCGAGGTCGCGCACATGCGGGCCTACGCCGACGAGTTACGCGCCCGGGCCGACCGCGGCGAGTACACTGCCTCCACGGCTGGCACCTACTACGCGGTCGTCCGTGCGTTTCTCTCGTGGTGCGTTCGCGGCGGCATTCTCGAGTCGAATCCGGCAGCGACCGATGCAGCCGAAGCCACACTGCCGACTGCCGAGGAGCGGTCGAACGGTGACTACTGGACGACCGACCAACGCCGTCGACTCGAGGACTACGTCCGCACTCGCGCTCTCGAGGCCGCGTCGGTCGACGACCGCGACGAACGGATCTCTCGACTTCGGGAGTACGCCATGGTAGCGTTGCTCGCACACTCCGGCGTGCGCGGGTCGGAACTGTTCCGCGTCCCTGACGACGACCGGCGCACCGGTGCCACCTGGGACGACGTCGACTTCTATACGGGGACGATCCGCGTTCTCGGCAAGTCCCAGCGCCTGGAGGAAGTCGCCGTGCTCGCGCCGGCCCGGACGGCACTGCGGCGGTATCGTGTCGTGCTCGATCCGCCCGCCAACGACTGGCCGCTGTTCCCGACCCGCCATGCGCCTTCGATCGCCCGGCAAGTCCGGGAGACGCTCCGGGAACGGGGCCACGACGAGGAGGCTGTCGAGGAGTTACTCGAGTCACGGACGGCGACGGAACTCGCCCGCGAACGGGCGATCGCCCCGCCGGCGATCACGACCGAAGGCGCCCGATCAGTGCTCAAACGCCTCTGTAAGGAAGCCGGCGTCGACATCGACGGCGACTACCTGACGCCTCGTGGCGTCCGCGGCGACCGAACCGACGAGCAGACCCGACAGGAAGCGAGCCCCTCGAAACCACAACTGCGATCACCACCGTCCGAGCGAGCGATCGCCGTCCCACGAGAGCGGCCGCTCGTCGAACGACTCGACTCGACGACCGAACCCGACGACGCGACGGACTCCGAGTAACGACGACTGTTCCTCCCGCTCGAGTAACGCTGTACAATCGTTCCGGACAGCGGGTTATTGCAAGCCGTTCCAGGAAAAGAGGAGCAGCCGGATCAGGCCACCATGTCCTCGACGGCACTCTCGAGGAGGAGCTGGATCTCCGCCGAGAAGAACCCGAGGATCAACCCGAGTCCGGCACCGAGGACGATGGCGATCACCATCCCGTAGGTGATCGAGGCTCGGTCGACGTCCTCGCCGTCGAAGGGATGGAAGTAGATCCGGTTGATAAACGGTAGGATGTACCCTGCCGACAGCAGCGTGCTGCCGAGGACGAGCAGGGTGACGAGCCACATTCCCTCCTCGAAGGCACCGAGCGCGATGTACCACTTCCCGACGAACCCAACCGTCGGCGGAAGACCGATCATCGCGATCCCGAGGACGGCGAAGGCACCGGCCATCACCGGAGCACGTTTCGCGAGGCCAGCGTACTCGTCGACGGTCCGGATACCGCCAAAGCGCAACGCGAACATGCCTGCCAGGATGAACAGCGAGGCCTTGACGATGCCGTGACCGAAGATATGAAGCATCGAGCCGAAGAGCGCGGTCTCGTTCGCGACGGCGATCCCGATAAGGATGAGGCCGAACTGCGAGACCGTCGAGTACGCCAACACGAGCTTGATGTGATCCTGTAGGAGCGCAAAGAGGCTTCCGGCGAAGAGGCTCAAGAGCGCACCGACGAGCAGGAGCTGTGAGATCATCGGGTTCGCCTCGAGGAACGCGGGCGTGAAGACGGTGAAGATGATCCGCGCGAACGCATACACCGCGACCGCGGGCATCAGCGCCGAGATGACGGCACTGATCCCGTCGGGTGCCGAGGCGTGAGCGTCGGCCAGCCACGTATGGACCGGGAACAGCGCGATTTTGATCGCGAGTCCGACACCCATCAACACGAACGCAGTGACGACGACGGGTTCGGTGTAGCCGGCCGCCGCGAGCTGTTCGGGCAGCTCGTTCATCGTCAGCGTCCCCGTCGCCGCGAGCACGAGCGCGACGCCAAGCAGGTAAAACGACGCCCCGACGGTACCGACCAGCAAGTACTTGAACGCCGCGTAGGTCGACCAGCGGTACTTCGAAGACGAGACCAGGGCGTACGAGGAGATCGCCATGATCTCGAGGAAAACGTAGAGGTTGAAGATGTCGCCGGTGAGCACGACACCGAGCATTCCACCGGTCAACAGCAGGAAGCCGCCGTAGAAGGCGTTTCCACGTGGCCCGCCGATACGGGTGTAGACGAGGACGCCAAGGCAGATCAGCAAGACGAGGACGACGACGAGCATCGAGAACTCGTCGGCGAACAGTTCGATACCGAACGGAACCTCGATGCCGGCGACTTCGTAGCGGATCGATCCGTTCTGGTAGATGTTCCACGCGACCGTTACAGCGAGGGCAAACGTCGTCGAGAGGATCACCGCGGCGAAGCTCCAGCCGACGTTCTTCCAGCGGAGGCTGGCAGCGATGGGGATCGTCGCCGTCAGCAGCGGTAAGAGGACGATGGCGCCGACGAGCCAATCGAGTTCCGACATGATCAGCTCACCTCCCCCGGAACACACAGTGTGTCCGCTCCGTACTCGCTCCGGCTATCCGTCCGTGTCGTAAGGGTCGTCTCGGGAAGTGTACTCCTCGTCATTGTTAGTGGATGAACAGCGCGAATCCGAGTGCGAGCATGAGCACGCCGGTCGCGACGTAGATCGTCAGTCCGATACCGAGTTTCCCGCCAGTCTTTCCGGGAGTTCGCTCCAACCGCTGGTCGTACCGGTCACGCCAGCCGGTCGGAACGGCCGTTCGGATCGTCCGACTCGGGTCGTGGGCGGTCCGGACCAGGGCCCAGCCGGTGTCGACGACGGCGTCGTTGACCCGGTTGTACGTGCCGCCGATGCCACCGGACAGCCCCTTCGCGCCGTAGAACGCGAGCGGATCGTGACCCCGGTTGACGTCGATACCGCCGTGGAGCCGATCGAACAGCGGCTTTCCGACGACGAAGACTAACAGGCCGCCGGCCGCGAGGAGGGACGTTTTCGTGAACTGATAGAGGGTGTACGGTTCGGCCCCCCACGCGTCGCTGAATGGAACGATCGCGTACAGCGCCGGATAGTAGAGCCCGAAGCCGATACAGCCAGCGGCGACGCCGCCGGTAACCAGCCCGTGGCCCCAGTCAGCATCGGGCATATCGATCGGCTTGCCATCGAGGAAGGCGTAGTAGCCGAACTTGATGAACGAAGCGAAGGTACCGACGCTGCCTAGATAGAGCATCCACTCGAGGACCCCGAGCTCCCGGGCGATGACCGCGTCGGTCAACATCCCCTTGCTGACGAAGCCATTGAAGCCAGGAACGCCGGAAATCGACAGCGCACCGACGAGGAAGGCGCCAAGCGCGATCGGCGCGGTCGTACCGATGGCACCGAACTGATCGAGACCCTCCTTGCCGATCTTGAGGATGATGATCCCCGCGGCCATGAACAACAGCCCCTTGTAGAGGATGTGGTTGAACAGGTGGGCGAAGCCGCCGGCGATGCCGAGTTGCGTCCCGACGCCGATGCCGACGAGCATGAACCCGACCTGTCCCTGGATGTGATAGGAGAGGAGTCGGCGCATGTCCTTCTGGGCCAGCGCGAACGCCGCCCCGTAGATCGCCATCGCGCCGCCCATGTACGCGAGGTAGAGGTTCCCTTCGGGGAACGCGCGGTAAGCGGCGTAGACGGCAGTCTTGGTGGTATAGCAGGCAAGGAACACCGACGTCGCGACGTGTGGGCTCGGATAGGTGTCGGGCAGCCAGGCGTGGAAGCCGATGATCGCCGCGTTCAGCCCGATCCCGACGCCAGCCAACAGCGCCGGCACCGAGACATCGAGGCCGAAGATCGGAACCTCCATCCCACCGATTCCGGTGCCGTCGAAGTGGAGTGCGGTCGGACCCGGATCGAGCGTGAACAGATAGAGGACGATCCCGGCCAGCAGGAGACTACCACCGATGGCATGAGCCAGCGCGTATCGGAACCCGGTCCGAATCGCACGGCCGCCGGTGTGCCAGATGAAGATCGTGCTGGCGATGGCCATAGCTTCCCAGCCGACCAGCAGGCCGAGCCAGTCGCCGACCATGACCGTCCACAGCGAGGCGGTGACGTAGCCGAGCCCCCACATGAGGTGACGGTTGTTCGTCTCGGCGAAGTAGGCATAGGCGACCGCGAAGGCACCGAACCCACCGAAGATGATCGCCATCAGCCGCGAGAACTGATCGACCTCGAGGACGATGATCTCGAATCCCATGAACGTCGCCGTCGGGCCGACACCCTCGGGTGCGAGCAGCCCCCAGGCGACGACCGCGATCAACGAGAGCGTGGCGACGCCGTGGGCCAACCGCCGCGATAGCAGCGGGACGAGAGCGATTGCGACGGCGACGATCAACGCCGGGGGAACGGTGAGTAGTTCGTTCATTCAGCACTCACCTCCCCAGCACCGTCGACGATTCCCTGGATCAGGTCGAAGAAGACCATGTGATCCGGCACGATTCCGAACAGTAGTACGAGCGTCGCAGTCGTCATCAGTGGTACGAGCATCAGCAGCGTCGTTTCGGAGAAGCGGCCGTCCGGATGGCTCCAGCCGTCACTCGGCGGGAGTTCGACGTGGCCGTGACCGTGACCGTGATCGTCGTCGTGGTCGTCGCCACCGTCGGTACGGAACTCCTGGGATTCGGCCGGCGTGCCGCCGAACGGGCTCTCGAGCACCGGCTTCTCGCCGTGGTACGTCGCCGTCTCGAAGAACGCAGTGTAGATGATCGGCCAGAAGTACGCGACGTTCAGCGCACCCGACGTGACGAGCACGGCTGCAACCAGCAGGTTGCCGGCCTCGGCACCACCCCAGATGAGGTGCCACTTGCTGACGAAGCCAGCGAGAATCGGGATCCCGGCCATACTCAAGCTCCCGATCGTGAACGCCGACATGGTGATCGGCATCCGTTTCGCGACGCCGGGCATCTCGCTGATGTACTTGATGTCGAGTTGGACGTACAACGCACCGGCACAGAGGAACAGGGTAAGCTTCGCGAACGCGTGTGCGGGAATGTGCAGTAAGCCGCCGGTCAGCGCCATCGGATACAGCAGCGCCATCCCGAGGACGATGTACGACAGCTGTGCAATCGTCGAGTAGGCGAGTCTGGCCTTGAGGTTGTCCTGACGGAGCGCGAACAGACTCGAGATGACGATCGTCGCACCGGCGAGGATCGCCAGCGGCGTTCCCATCCCGATCGCGTAGACCGTCTCCGGTCCGAAGACGTCGATCACGGTCCGGGCGACGCCGAAGGCGCCGGCCTTGACGACCGCGACAGCGTGGAGCAGTCCCGAGACGGGCGTCGGCGCGACCATCGCGCTCGGTAGCCAGGCGTGGACCGGCATGACACCGGCCTTCACGGCGAAGCCACCCGCCAGCAGTGCGAACGCGGCTCGTGCGGCCCACGGATCGTCTTCGGCGAGCGTCGCGAGTCCTTCGATCCCGCCGCGGGTAAAGGAGATGTCGCCAGCGAGCCAGAACACTGCGACCAGTCCGCCGAAGACGGCGAGACCGCCGGAGAGCGCGTACGCGAGGTACTTATAGCCCGAGACGCGGGCTTCGGTCGACTCGTCGTGAGCGACCAGCGGGTAGGTCGCAAGCGTCAGGACCTCGTAGAAGACGAGCAACACGAAGATGTTCGCGGCAAAGGCAACGCCGAGTGCGGCGCCGACGCTGGCACACAGCATCGCGAAGAACCGCGTCTGATACGGCTCGTGGTGACCGCGCATGTAGCCGATGCTGTACAGCGCCGTAACCACGTAGAGGCCACTCGAGACGAGTGCGAACACCATGCCGAGCGCGTCGGCACGGAGGGCCAGTTCGATCCCTTCGACGAACATCCCGAACTCGGTCACGTGGACGCGACCATCGAGGACGTCCGGGACCATACTGGCGACGATGGTAAACATCGAGATGGCCGCGAGCAACGACCACGCCTCACGGACGTTTGGCCGACTCTTCGAGAGGAAGATCAGGGCCATCGCCAGGATCGGGATGACCAGGACTGCAGCCGGCCGGAGCGACGAGACTTCCGTCGTACTCGCGAGAACGGCCTCAGTCATCGCTTCCACCCCCGTTGTTCGACGACGTGGTATCGTCGGCGGCGATCGCCGCCTCGATCTCGCGGGCGTCTAACGTGCCGAACTCGGCGTAGAGCCGGATCGTCAGCGCCAGTGCCAGCGCCGTTAGCGCGACACCCACGACAATCGCGGTCAACACGAGCACGTGAACCAGTGGGTTCGCATGGGGTTCTTCCATACCGATGATCGGCGGCGTAGCCCCGTCGACGTAGCCGATGGTGACGAGCATCAGGTAGACCGCGATCTGGGCGAAATTGAGTCCGATTACCTTCTTGATCAGGTTCGGATTGTCGATCATCATGTACAGCCCGATCAGGAACAGGGCGAACGACGTGAAGTAGTAGTGATAGGCTTCGATCATATGGATTCACCTCCGTCCTCGAATCCCGAGGCAAGCCAGACGATGAGGCCGATGATGACGCCAGCGACGAGCGCGGCGATAGCGACCTCGACGAGTTTGACCATGTCTTCGACCGTCAGCGGGAAGACGAACAACTCGAGGACGTCGCCACCGAGCACGATGGCACCGAACGCGACACCACCGAAGATACCGGCACCGAGCAGGAACAGGCCGGCGAGCGCTCGTGCGTCGAGCCACTTCTGTGTCGGCTCGAAGCCGAATGCCATCGCGACCAGGACGACCGACGTAGCCATCACCACACCACCCTGGAACGCGCCACCGGGGAGGCTGGTACCGAACAGCGTCAGGTAGATCCCGAACGCGACGACGAACGGCGTGATCGTCCGCGCGGCCGTCTTGACGACGGGACTCTCGACGACGTCGGTCGTCTGCTTCAACTGATCGGCGCCCTGTTCGGGACCGATCGGCGCTGCGTCCTCGGCGGTATCGTGTGCAGCAGCTCCTGGATCCTCGTGGGATTCGTCCTCGACGGGGTAGCCGTGGATCTCGTCGGAGGAGTTTGGATTCCGTCCCCCGTCGGACTCGACGTCGTTGTCGGCGTCGTAGTCGTCTCCCGTCATAGGATATCCTCCCGTTCGAGTACGATGAGGATGCTCACCGCCGCGGCGAAGGCGACGATGAGTTCACCGAGCGTGTCCAGTCCACGATACACGACCAGCACTGCGACGACTGCGTTGGGGAAGCCGGTCTCCTCGAGCGTCTCCGCGACGTAGTAGCCATACGGCGTCTGGTCTCCGTTCGCGTAGGTCTCTGCGACAGCGGGAGCGGTCTCCGTGCCGATCTCCGGCAGCGACAGGAACGTGTAGGCGAGCGGAATCGCGAGTGCGCCGATGACCATCATCGCGGGAACGTTCGGGGATCGGAACGATCGGAGACGGCTTCCGTCCGCTTCATCCTCATCCTCATCCTCGTCGCCGGACATGCCGACCGTCCGGACGACGGCGATGAGAAACAGCACCGAGGTGACCCCGGCGCCGACAGCAGCCTCGATCAGCGCTACGTCCGGCGCAGCCAGCAGGACCCAGATCACCGCGATCCCGAGCGTAAGGGCGGCGAACGTAACGATTGCACCGACGACGTCGTTCGCGAAGGCGACGAACAACGCGCCGATGATAACGAAGGCAATCAGTGCGAGTTCGAGCCAGATCATCGTGATCCCTCCTGTGAGCTATCGTCAGTCGTCCAGACATCGACACCGCGGCTGTATGCGGCCCGGGTGATCGCGTGGGCCGCCGTCGGATTCGTGTAGTAGATGAACACGAGCAAGAGCGCCGCTCGAAGCACCTCGCCGACCGTTCCGAAGTAGATGGCGACGGCGAGGATCGCGAAGCCGGCACCGAGCGTGTCCGCCTTCGTTGCCGCGTGCGATCGCGAGTAGACGTCGGGAAGTCGGATCATCCCCACGGCGGCGACGAAGGTGAAAAAGACTCCGAGGGCGACGAGGAGCACGATGAGTGCGGTTACGAGTGTCATCGCCACTCCACCCCCTCGCTACTGTACGTAAACCGGCCGACGACCAGGCTCAACACGAAGTTGAGCAGGGAATAGACGATCGCGATGTCGAGATACTCCGGTCGATCGGTACCGGCAGCGATCAACGCGAGCACGATGACGATACTCGTTCCGATCACGTTGACGGCAACGACGCGATCGTGGGTCGTCGGTCCGGCGACGACCCGGTAGAGGACGATCGCTGCAAGGACCACGACGATCGCAGCCCCAGCCAGCAAGGCAGTGTTTGCGAGTTCACTCATCGTCATCACCTCCCGTAGACGGTTCGGCGGCGACGGCGCCGCCGTCCTCGGACTCCGGAGCGTCCGGGCCGATGATGGGACTGGCGTCGCCTCGTTCGGCTGGTCCCGGTAACTCGAGGCCCTCGCGGCCATAGAAAAGGTACCGGACGGCGCGTTCGTGGACGCCGTCGAAGAGGTCCTCCTGTGCGCTCGCGTTGAGCGAGTGAACGAGCAGGCAATGACCGTCGGCGTCGACGGTCAGCGTCCCCGGCGTCAGCGTGATGCTGTTTGCAAACGCCGTCACCGACATGCCGCTACCGACGGCGGCGTCGACGCGATCCAATCGCGGATCGATCGGGAGTTTCGGGTGTAACACGACGTAGGCAAACAGGACGTTCGCCTTCGTGATCTCCCACAGCAGGTACGGAACGAACACGATGCCGCGCCCGATCGTCGAAAGAAGCGGGCCGGCAGTCGGTGTCGTCTCGAACGCGACGTTTCGCAACAGCCCCGCGGCGATGAGCGCGGTGACCACGGCCGAGCCGAGCACGAAGGGATCGAGCAGTCCGTAGACCGTTCCGCCGAGTGCGAGGTAGAAGCCGAAGGCGACGATACCGACCACGCCACCACGGACCAGTTCGTCCCACGTCGGCCGCACGCTCGGTTCCGCGACCGGCGCCCGTTCGTACTCGATAGCCGCGTCGTCTAGCAGTGACTCGAGTGACTGCAGTGTCGGTGCCGTCGCATCGATCGAGTAATCCGGATCGACGACGATTCGATCCAGCGCGTGCCGATAGGCGTACTCGAGAAACAGTTCGACGTGCTCGGCTGGGCCGGCGATATACTGGTCTGCCCCGAGCAGTGCCGACGTCACCGGAAACTCATCCGGTGCAGCCTCTCGAGCGCGGCGTTCGGCCCGCTCTAGGACCCGTTCGTCGGTTTCGAGTGTGCCCCTGTCGACGTGGTGGCCCGGAACGGTCCGGACGAGATGAATACCGCCGTCGGTCTCCCGCGCGACGTCGACGGCGTACGACACCGTCTCCTCGAGCGTCGACGACGGTGCGACCGGAACGAGGATCCCGCCACGGTCGCTCATCTCGGCCACCTCCGGTTCGGTGTGGCACACAGAACGGGTTCTGCGAGCCGTATGACTGCTGATCGCCGGTCGAGCACGTCACACGACTCGAGCGTGTCCGCGGCGGCGGCCCGAACCGACTGCTGGACGCGACCGTCGTCCAGCAGCGGTGCGAGCGGTCGATCAACCGCCACGGTCTCCCCCTCCAGGTGACCGTTGTTTACTACTCATGACTCACTTCTCGTTAGTCGACCCAAGCGTTACCCGTAGGAAAACTATTTCGTTATCCGCCAGTTAGCCCGTAGGATCGATAAATTGCCGTCTCGCATTCATGTATCTTTGTATACGTTTTAGTTTTCGGCAATAGTCGAAACACACGTTCAATACCGGACCTCGATTACGGGGGAGCACCATCGGGATTATGGCGAGAGGCGGCAGAATCGGGCCATGAGTCGACACAGACCACAACGTTTACAATCTAATTTTCAGTAGAAAAAGTAGAGTTTATGGCGACGAACGAAACCGTCGAAACTGCTGAGACACACGACGAACTCCTCGCGAGCCCCTGACGCAGATGAAACGACGAACCGAACAACAGCGCGATCGACTCGCGGCCCACGTCTTCGTCTGTACGAACGACCGCGACTCAGAGTACGCCTGCTGTGGCGACGCTGGTGCGGACGAGACCGTCGACGCCGTCAAATCCTGGCTCCGGGAGCGTAACGCCTTCTGGTCGCCGATCGGCGTCTCGACGACCGACTGTCTCGCCCTCTGTAGCGAGGGTGGTACCGCGATCACGATCCAGCCCCGAAACGAGTGGTTCTCCGATGTCCGACCCGAGGACGTCCCGGACCTACTCGAGGCCGAGTTCGGACCGAACGCCCAGCGACTCGCCGGCGACACCGGACAGACACGCGACTGACCGACGGTAGAGAACCGAGAACGGCCGCGTGATCCACCGGTTCTCGGATATCGCGTGTGCCGATACGTTCGTGACCGTCACCTCGGCGAGTCGACGAGAGACACGACTCACCAAACTAGTGATTTTCTAACGCCCGCGTGTGTAAAGCGGAGTCGTATAGGACAGCAGTGGAATCAACTGACGAGCAACTCACAGCCGGTCGCGGTATGTCGGTGCTGACGGACAGAGTCCACACGGCGGATACTCCGTCAACAGTCACACTGCAACCGAGTCCACGAGATATCAGAGGGAAATTGTCACGATGTCGCACGATCCACAGGACGGACAGGTCGTCTCGGCCCCCGAGACCGTCGTCCCACAGCGGCGACACTCGTGGTGAACCCGTGCTCCAGACGTCTCACTACGAGCGCCGGAAACCCAGTCGGATAGTTTCTCCAGTATTGTCATTCGTAATCGTGACTATCGTTGAAACCTGATTATCGAACCCATAAATACTTTCCGCCTATTCCTGGAATTTATAGACTAGTTCTAGTTATTTACTTCCTAGTAACAATATCTGTCGTGTAATTACTATCACTACCATCGAAACAACCATTCAACTGACAAGCCACGGGCCACCGCGCCCGTGGCAGTTGACACACGACCTCGACGAACACGGCTGCCCACCGTAACCGGTCGAATTTTCATCCCTGTACGTCGGGTGATACGGACTGCTGTACCGAGTGACCGCAGATCGCCGACCCCGTCCTGGTGATCGGCGGGACGTGACGACAGTAGACTGTATGAGTAGCTAATCCATCACAAACTTTCATCCTGTTCCACGTAGGCGGCTTACACATGTCAAGTGCAGATACTGACACTGACGTGGTGTTCGTCGACGGGGCACGCACGCCACACGGAACGCTTCTCGGATCGCTCGCGGGCGTCGACCCGGTCGAACTCGGCCGGACGGCGATGGACGGACTCCTCGAGCGCGTCGATATCGACGAAACCGCAGTCGACTGGGTCGGACTCGGTAACGCGATCCAGGCCGGTATCGGCCAGGTGCCGGGACGGCAGGTCGTCGTGGAGTCGACGCTCCCAAACGAGACGCGGGCGACGACGATCAACGAGGCCTCGGGGTCAGGTATGAGCGCGATCTCCCTCGCAGCGGATCGGATCGCGACCGGGCGCGCCGAACTGGCGATCGCAGGCGGCTTCGAGTCGATGACGAACGCACCGTGGGTCCTCCCCGACTACCGGAAAGGAAAACGCCACGGCGACGTCAAACTCAAAGACTCGATGCTGTTGGACTCGCTGTGGGACGTCAACCTCGATCTCCACATGGGCGAGATCACCGAGCGGATGGTCGGCCGCGAAGACATCAGCCGGGAGGAACAGGACGAGTATGCACTCGAGAGTCACCAGCGAGCGGCCGACGCCATCGAGTCGGGCGCGTTCGACGAGGAGATCGTCCCCGTCGAAACCAGTGACGGGACGGTCGACACCGACCAGGGACCCCGACCCGACTCGACGCTGTCCGATCTGGCCGCGCTCCCGACACCGTTTCGCGAAGACGGCACTATCACGCCCGGCAACGCCTCGAAGCTCAGCGACGGCGCCGGAACCGTCCTGCTGGCCGACGAAGCGACGGCCGTCGACCGCGGCCTCGAGCCGATGGCACGACTCGTCGACTACGCCACCGCCTACCGTGATCCCGCGGCGTTCAACGAAGTCGTCGTCGACGCCGTCGAGGCAGTCCTTGAGGCGAACGATCTCGCGGTCGACGACGTCGACGCCTGCTGGATCAACGAGGCCTTCGCGGCCCAGTCGGTGTACGTCATGGACCAGCTCGGAATTCCACGCGAGAAGATGAACCCCAGCGGCGGTGCAATCGCGTTCGGTCATCCGATCGGCGCCTCCGGCGGCATGCTCGCGGCGAGTCTCGCCTCCCAACTCCGGGACGACCCTGACGTCGATCGCGGGCTGGTCGGCATGAGTATCGGCGGTGGCGGAGCGATCATGGGGCTGCTCGAGGCGCCCTAACAGGGGAAGCTGGCTCGTCCTTCGAGACGTTTAGGTAGCAGCCGTTACGAGGTGTGTCAAATGACGCTGTATTCGCGAGTTCGCCCCCTCGCATTCAGACTGCCGGCCGAGACGGCCCACGACCTCGGCAAACGGACGCTCCGAGCGACTCAGTCGACGTGCCCGACCCGGAAAGCGCTCGCTGCTGCGTATCGGTACGAGCATCCAGCCCTCGAAGTCGACCTGTTCGATACGACGTTTCCGAACCCTGTCGGCATCGCGGCTGGCTTCGACAAGAACGCCGAAGTGACCCACGCTCTCGAGGCGCTTGGCTTTGGCTTCGTCGAGATTGGCACCGTCACCCCGTACCCACAGGAGGGCAACGACCGACCGCGACTCTTCCGACTGCGGGAGGACGAAGCGATGATCAATCGAATGGGGTTCAACGGCCAGGGCATGGAACGAGTCAAGGAGCGACTCGAGGCCGACGGGACGCCCGCGTTCCCGCTGGGCGTCAACATCGGCAAGATGAACTCCTCGACGAAGGAGGAAGCGATCGAGGACTACCGCCGCGTTTTCGATCGGCTCTCACCGTTTGCCGACTACGTCGTCGTCAACGTCTCCTGTCCGAACACGCCCGACGAGTTCGACGAAGCCTCGCCCGACCATCTCCGGACGATTTTCGAGACTCTCGAAGCCGAAAACGACGCGGACGTCCCGATGCTGGTGAAGATCGGGCCGGACGAACCAACGGACTCGATCCTCGATCTCGTCGACATCGTCCAGGAGTTCGGCCTCGACGGCATCGTCGCGACGAACACCTCGACGAGCCGCGAGGGACTCGAGTCACCAAACCGCGAGGAGTGGGGCGGACTCAGCGGGAAACCGGTCGAGGACCGATCGACCGACGTTATCCGAACGATCGCCGACTATACCGACGGCGAGTTGCCCATCATCGGCGTCGGTGGCGTCGACTCACCGGGCAGTGCCTACGCGAAGATCCGTGCCGGTGCCTCGCTCGTCCAGTTGTATACCGGGTTCGTCTATCGGGGACCATCGACGGCAAAACGGATCAACCGAGGCCTCGTGGCGCTGCTCGAGCGCGACGGGTTCGAATCGATCGAAGACGCGGTCGGGGCCGACCTCGAGTAACCGCGATAAGCGAGGTCAGCGGGAGTCAGCCCGGTTCGTGGTCGTCGATCGCGTCGTCGAGACCGTGATGTTCGGCCGGACCGACGACGTCGGAGGGTGTATCGTCCGGGATCTCACGAGTGTTCGAATCAGGTTCCTGTCTCTCTACCACCGGCTCCGTCTCGCCGCCGGTAACTGAGAGATACACCGATTTGAGTCGTTCCGTCTCGTTCGGCTCGGTATCGAGTTCGGTTCCAGTTTCGGACATGTGACAACCCGCATCGGTCTCGACGGATGACGAGAATATATACTCTCTCACGAATTTCAGAATTTGTAACTGGTCGGTGGAACGGAGATGGTCAGCCGGCACGACCGCAGCCGGATCGTGGTCGCGTCGGCACTGACGGACAGCAGTCCGGCTCAGTTGACGTCGACTCGAGTCCCGTATCCCGACTCGCCGACGACGTCGCCGTCCTCGTAGACGACCTCGCCGCGAACGACCGTCGTGACTGCCGTCCCGGTAAAGGACTCGCCGACGAACGGTGTCACGCAGTTTTTCGAGTGGAGTTCGTCGCCGTCCTCGAGGGTCCACTCGACGTCGGGGTCGACGATCGTGAAGTCGGCGTCGGTACCGATCTGCAGCGATCCCTTCTGGGGGTACATCCCCCACACCTGGGCGGGCCGGGTCGAGTGGCGACGGACCCACTCCTCCAGCGTGAGTCGCCCGTCGTCGACGAACGTAAGCATGGCTGGCACCTCGGTCTCGAGGCCGACGAAACCCGAGATCGCGTCCCAGGTGTTCCCGAACGGATCGTCGACTTTCTTCTCCTCGGGTGTATGGGGTGCGTGGTCGGTCGCGATGCAGTCGATCGTGCCCTCGTCGATCCCGACGTCCCAGAGTTTCTCGCGCTCGTCGGCGTCCCGAATCGGGGGCTGGATACGAGCCGGATTACCCTTCTCACGCATCACCTCCTCAGTAAACCAGAGGTAGTGGGGGGTCGTCTCGGCGGTGACGTCGACACCCCGTTCTTTCCCGCGGGCGACGGCCTCGGCGGCCGAGCCAGAGGAGACGTGGAACATATGGATCTTCGCGCCGGTCTCCTCGGCGAACGTGATCATGCGCTCGACGGCCTCCCGTTCGGCGACGACGGGCCGCGAGTGGGAGTGATCGATGGGGTCGTTTCGTCCTTCGGCCTTGAACTGCGCCGTGTAATGGTCGATGATCTCGCCGTTCTCCTCGTGGAAGCCGAGCCGTTTGCCCGTCTCGCGGATCCGCTCCATCGCCTCTATGATCTCGCCGTCGTTCGGCGGCGGAACGTCACCGACCGTCGACCCGAGGAAGATCTTATAGCCGAGTGCACCGGCCTCGTCGAGGTCGGGGATCAACTCGAGGTTCTCGCTCGTGACGACGACGTAGCTCTGGAAGTCGACGTGAGCCGAGGCCTCACCGCGTTCGAACTTCAACTCGAGGTTCGCCGGGCGGTCGATGACCGGATCCGTATTCGGCATCCCGACGACGGTCGTCACGCCGCCGGCGGCCGCGGCCCGCGTGGCCGACTCCCAGTCCTCCTTGTACTCGAGGCCGGGTTCGCGGTTGTGGATGTGACAGTCGACGATTCCGGGAACCAGAACCTTTCCGTCACCGTCGACGATTCGGTCAGCGTCCGGAAGCCGGTCACTGCGTCCGACGGCGACGATGTCCCCGTCTTCGACGGCGACGCCGGCGTCGGGCGTCCGTCCGGCAGGGGTGACGACGGTACAGTTGTGCACGACGAGATCGACAGTCATTGGCGGGAATTGCCGAGGGGCCGGCATATAGCTTCTGTTGGGCGACCAGCACGTGTCCTGTCGTAGCCACCGCAACGGTGCTCTCTCGAGGGAGGGACGGTCAGCCAACGGTCATAGCTCTAGGGGCGGGATACGACGGGGTACGAATGCTATACTAAACGGCAAAGAGGTGGTTCGGCGAGTAAATGGATTCGCAAGCGATCCGCGACAAGACGGTGCTCGTGACCGGTGGCGCGGGCTTTATCGGGAGTCACCTCGTCGAAGCGCTGGCCCCCCACAACGAGGTCCGGGTCCTCGATAACTTCTCCTCGGGTGATCGATCGCACCTCCCCGACGACGTGACGATCGTCGAGGGGGACGTCGGCGATCCGATCGCACTCCAGGAAGCCGCCCGCGGCGTGGACGTCATCTTCCACCACGCCGCGGTCGTCAGCGTCTCCCGTAGCGTCGACGCCCCACGCCGGAGCAACGAGACGAATCTCGAGGCGAGTCTCCTCCTGCTCGAACAGGCGCGACAAGAGGACGCTCGGGTCGTCGTCGCCTCGAGTGCGGCAGTCTACGGGCATCCCGACGAACTCCCGATCTCGGAGAGCGCCTCGACCGAACCGACCTCCCCCTACGGCATCCAGAAGCTCGCCGTCGATCAGTACACCCGTCGCTACGCGGAACTGTACGATCTGGAGACGGTCGCACTCCGCTACTTCAACGCCTACGGCCCACGTCAGCAGGGCCCCTACAGCGGTGTCATCTCGACGTTTCTCGAGCAGGCCCGTGCGGACGAACCGATCACGATCGAAGGCGACGGCGAGCAGACGCGGGACTTCGTCCACGTCAGCGACATCGTCCGGGCGAACCTGCAGGCGGCGACGACCGAGGCGACCGGCGAGGCGTTCAACATCGGGACCGGTAGCCGAACGTCGATTCGATCGCTAGCAGAGACGATCAAAGCGGCGACCGACTCCTCGTCGCCGATCGTCCACCGCGATCCTCGACCCGGGGACATCAGACACAGCGGTGCGGACATCTCCAAAGCCAATCGGAGGCTCGGGTTCGAGTCGCGAGTGAGTCTCGAGAGCGGCATTCAGTCGCTCGTCGACGGGACCCGACTATCACCGATGGAAGCGAACGCCGAACCGGCCAGCGATTCGATGCGCGAAGGGAATCCTGCGCGTTGAGGCCTGAACATTAGAACCCGATGAATCTCTCGTAAACCGACGTCTGAGGCCCTATACGGGACTTCTATGAGTGTAGGTGAGAGATAACTAACGGTATGCGGAGGCTCACAGAGCCACATGATCGAAAGCCTCATCGTCTTCGCCGTTAGCCTCCTGATCGGCGCAGCAGGGATCTACGTCGGTGCGAAAGTCGTCGTCGACACCGAAGACTACACGTACGCGATTATCACGGCGTTACTCGGAGCGATCGTCTGGGGAGTCGTCGGATTCTTCTTCGGTTGGGTCCCGCTTTTGGGTCCGCTACTCGTCTTCATCGCCTATCTCGCAGTCATCAACGCCCGGTACCCCGGTGGCTGGATCGATGCAGCCGCGATCACGATCGTCGCCTGGCTATCGGTGCTGATCGTCCTGTATGTCCTCGCGCTCATCGGTGTCACCGGATACGAGGCCGCCGGCGTGCCGGGCGTCTAGTGGCTCGCTGTCGGTCCCGACGGGTGACGGCCGCGAGTTCGCCGGACAGGAACGACGACAGCTCACACTCGTTTTGTCCGGTAGTGTATTATTCTCCTCGATCAAGACGGTCACAGAATAGATCGATTACCGACTGAATCGGCCCGAATCCGTGCTAACCGTATCGAACGTCCGACCGAGTTTATTCGAACTCTCGAGCAACGGTCCGCTGTACCACCCCCTGACAGGTTTCGGCGACGGCAACAGTCAACGAGGTGGCCGAAGTATCCGTCCACACGTCCGGGGACCGGACCGATAGCACTCACCGACGCTGCGTCTGCAGGGTACGGATACGAAACGGTAGGCGTCGACTGACCGTACTGCCGTCTCCGACCTTCCGACAGTCAGAATCAGTGAAATACATCATATCAAGAACAATGATACAAGAAAAGCAAGATGTTGATAAAAAACACTTTGTGGAGCCGTCACGACGCTACAGAGAGACGTGAGTGAGTCCAGCCTACTCCAGCCGACATGAGCACTCGAGTCCACATCACGATGCGCGTCGCTCCCGACTCGCCCGCCGAAATCGCAGTGTCGACAGCCGAGAGCATCGAGCCACTCATTCCGATCATCCCACCGGGCCACGTCCGACCGTTCCAACTCGACTGGAGTCCGCATCTGGCGGCCCTGGTCGGCATTCTGGCACTCGTGTTTCTCGGCGGCGTGCTCGTCGCACGGAATCGGATCGACGAACAAAACGCGTTCGTTGCCGATCCGGAACCACACCACGAGGAGTTTCTGACCGATCGGGAACGCGTCCAGCAACTCATCCGCGAGAACGGCGGCCGGATGAAACAGTCGGCGATCGTCGACTCGGTCGACTGGTCGAAGGCGAAAGTCAGCCGGCTGCTCGCCGAACTCGAGGAGGAGGACCGAATCACGAAACTACGACTCGGTCGGGAGAACCTGATCTGTCTGCCAGGTCACGAACCGACCGCGTCTCAATCCCCCGAACAGCCGAAAAACGAGTGATACGGTCCCCTGTCGTCACGTCCCGTCGCTCGCCAGAACGGGTCAGGGGGCACTCGGGACAGCAGTCCGTATAACAGTTGTTTTCCGACGGCGACCGACGGTCGTGGTCGGCTGTGTGCCGCCATAGTTGTCCGTTACGGGTCGAAATAGTTCCGCTGGTTTATCTACCGAACTGGTGAGTAGCCGTTGCCTTTCGAGGGCAGAGACATGAACGCACGCAATCAGCTACTCGTGGTACTCACCGCGTTGATGATGGCCTGTGCAAGCGGTGCGATGGTCGCCGGCGCAGCCCCGGCGGCCGCAGACGACACGGAAGCCGTACCAGAC
This sequence comes from Natronolimnohabitans sp. A-GB9, assembly GCF_030848565.1. Lineage (GTDB taxonomy): Archaea > Halobacteriota > Halobacteria > Halobacteriales > Natrialbaceae > Natronolimnohabitans. The sequence continues at coordinate 35,036 of NZ_JAVDDV010000017.1, read as the reverse complement.
GACCACGACACGGAACCGAACGATACTGCCGACGGGCCACCGGAGAACGTAACGGACGAGGAAGAACCGATCGATGACGAGCCGATGAACGAGGAGACCGCCGAAACGGCCCCACCCGAAGCGGCCGAGTTCGACGCAGCCATCACGTTCAGCGACCAATCCATCGAGGACGACACCGTCGTCGTCGACGACGTCGAACTCGAGGACGGCGGCTTCGTCGTGATCCACGACAGTAGCCTGCTCGTGGGCAACGTCATCGGAAGCGTCATCGGCGTCTCGGAGTATCTCGAGCCGGGTGAGCACGAGAACGTCGAAGTGGCTCTCGACGAACCGCTCGAGGAGGACGAGACACTGATCGCGATGGCTCACCTGGACACGAACGACGACGAGGCGTTCGACTTCGTCGAGACCGACGGTGAAGAGGACGGCCCGTATCTAACTCCCGAGGACGAACCGGTAACTGACCGCGCCGTCGTCACTGCCGATCCCGAAGCGGAACCGATCGAGGAAGAGCCGGTCGATGAACCCGACGCTCTCGAGGATGACGTAATCGAGGTCGGTATCGAGCAGGCGACCGTTTTCGTGTTCGTCGAGCCACCGGACGAAGCCATCGACGAATCGGACGACGGGACCGAAAACGAGTACGGAGAAGACGCTACCGACGGTCGATAGCGAGCAGTGGAACAGTTCCGACAGACGAAACCGTTCGATGTTTTCAACTCAACAGCTGATAGAGGCTACTCGCGGCAACGATCGACAGGACGAGGACGCTCGAGAGCACGGGATCGAGATCTGAGAGCAGCGGAATCCCGAGGCCGGTGAGCGCGATGACCGCGAGTCCAAGGATACAGAGCCCCAGATGCAACTGGAGGATCGTCGACTGCGCCTCGTTGTGGCCGTCGATATACTGTAAGACGTCATCGAAGTGCTCACCCGGCTGGATCGTCTTCGCGTCCGAATCGTACTCGATGACGGCGTCTTCCTGTAACTGTGGCAGATGTGTCTGTTGGAGGGAAACGTAGACGCTTTTGTAGAGATTGTTCGGAACGGGCGTGGTATCGGTTTCACTGGCGGCGATCTCCGAAGCGATATCCGAAACGTCGACCTGGCCGGACTCCTCGGCGAGCAGTTGCACGATAGCCCGTCGCCTGTCGTTGCCGAGGATGTGAAACACCTCACTTTCCTCGAGAGAATCGGTACGATTCGTTTGGACGGACATCGGTCAGACGGCGTGTGCATTAGCGACGGACAGTCCACCACCAGTTACCATACACGACGGCGTTTCGCAGACCACTGACTTTAACTTTTGCAGGCTAGGCCAGAGTCGGATGGACGACGAGGCGGCCGAGGAACGATCCCGTGGCGTAAGGGCAGGATACAATCGGCACCGACGTTCATACTGTCGGACAGCAGTATCAGTGGCGACTACAGTACGGGAACGACAGCAAGGGCAAAAGTAATCGGAAGCAGGAGCGATCCCAATGGCGGGTACTATTCACCCGGCAGGTGTCCACCGGACTGCATCTCGCGATAGGTCGTGCAGGCCGGACAACCATGGACGACGTCACCGTTATCACCGAAGACGCGTGCGAACTGCTGGGTAACGTGTGTCCCGCAGTTTCGACAGCGAGCGCCTGCTGACGACGATTCCATGGGTTTCCAGTCTTGTTGCGTGGATTTCATGGTTGAGGGGGTGTACGCGGACAGTCCTGGAGACCACAGCGTCTCGCGTGGACGGGTCGACCGGTCGGTCGTAGCAAACCGAGACGAGCCATCCACGACGAACGTGGTCGCGTGTTCTCCGAAGACGTCCAGGCGTCATCCTACCGAGGGGGTCTGACGTGAATAAAGGACGGAGACCGTTCAGCCGGCGACGGGCCGTGAGAACCGCGAAATACGCAGTTTCCGGGCGTTAGCAACTGGTATTCCCCGGTGAAACGGCCAGTAACGGAATTTCGTCCCTTCGAGAACGACACCGGATTCAGGCGGCTTTGCCAGTATTCGGCTTCCAAACGAGGACTTGACACCGTTCGCGTGGTCGGAAAGGTATCATTTATTACCCGAAACGAGATGTTTAGCCACCGAATTATCTTATTTCCGTTGTATAAGGTACATCGTTATAAAATACCACTATCGCTTACCGATCGTCGTGCTGGAATGTACAAGCGGTGCTCGCGGCAGCGGTGGACCGTGCTCCCGGCCGACCCCCCTCGTCTCCGCTCCCGCGAGAGCGACTCGAGTCGACCTCCCCGAACCCGGTGAATACGACGATGTCAATGCAAGCAAGTAACACGCGATCGGAATCGACGGCTGACCCGTCCGCCCAACTCGACGTTCTCGGCGATGAGTGTGCGCGGACGATCCTCGTCGCCACGAGCGACGGTCCGAAGACGGCAAAGGAACTAACCAAGCGAACGGACAGCTCGTCCGCGACGGTGTACCGCCGGATCAACAATCTCCTCGAGAGCGATCTCCTGTCGGAGTGCGTTCGGTTCGACGACGATGGATCACACACGACCGCCTACGAGGCGACGATCGAATCGCTTCACGTGCAGATCCAGTCGGACGGTATCGACGTCTCGATGTCGACGGCTGACGAGTAAGCGAGCCGGTAGGATCGGTCCCGATCGACTCGATCGGACTGGCGAGAGACTACTACGGTGACGTATACCGCTCGTACTGTCCTCCTGGCGTCGCGGTGGGCTTCGTTCTCACGTGAAAGAGAATCTCCGGAACGTGCACTTTAGTTCCGTGAACATATATTGAAAGAAGGGCTAACAATGCTGTATGATACGGATAACAAATATCTACTCAATGGAATGGTCACTGTGATTGAGCAATGCACGATCTGACCGGCTTCCAACGGGACCTCCTGTACGTGATCGCAGGCGCCGATCAACCGTCGGGACAGACCGTCAAAGACGAAGTCGAGAAGTACTATAGTTCGGAAATCAATCACGGTCGCCTCTATCCGAATCTCGACACGCTCGTCAACAAGGAGCTGGTCGAGAAAGGGCAACTCGACAGACGAACGAACTACTACGCGATCACGGAGACTGGTCGGGAGCGAATCGATGAACGTCGCGAGTGGGAGGAGCAGTACGTCGATTTTTAGGGTCGCGTTCGAGGCCGCGCAGTCGAAAACTGTCCTACCGATCGTTCGGAGCGGTGTCGCCGGCCACGCGATCGACGGTCGGTCGCGGTGGGACCGTCGTCTCTCGAACGATCAGATCCGATAACCCGGCCATAACAAAGCGGTACAGCGTGCACTGAGCCAACATCCGAGAATGCTCTGCGTGTCGTCTCCAGTTAGGTCGGTTACTACCACACAACGTCCGGTGTCCAAGCGATGAGTCACGAAACGAGTACGCTGACACGATTCAGTGTCGTTCGCCAGTATCCGTTCGATCTCGCTGTCGTTTCCGTCGGCGCGATACTGGCCTACGGAGCCGTAACGTCCCTTCAGGAGGGAAGCGTGGCGCGACTGCTAGCGACCTTCCCGTTAGCGCTTTTTCTTCCGGGATATGCGCTCGTTTCCGTTCTGTTTCCGGCAGGCAACAGGAGTGCTCGAGAGGCGACGGCAACCACGATCGAACGAGAGCCACGCGGTATCGACGTTGTCGAGCGCCTGGGGTTGTCGGTCGCACTCTCACTGGCGGTCGTGCCGGTCGTCGGGCTCGTCCTGCCGCTGACACAGTGGGGTCTGGCAACCGTCCCGGCTGCAGCAACACTCACCGTACTCACGGTGGTGCTCGCACAACTCGGCGTCGTTCGCCGACTCAAAACGCCGACCGCCGAGCGGTTTACTGTCTCCCCACTGCAGGCAATACGGAGACTTCGGCGCGAGGAAAATGCCGTCGCGACGGCTTCGTCGATCGTACTCGTTCTCGCGATCGGGCTGGCGGCCGGTGCGTTACTCGTGGGCTTTCTCGCCCCGGTATCGACGGGCGGATTCACCGAACTGGCACTCTACACTGAAGACGAAGACGGTGAACTGATCGCCGACAACATCGATGGCGAGATCGGCCCGAACGAATCCATCCCAGTCACCGTCTCGATCGATAACCAGGAAGGCGAGGAGACCGACTACACGGTCGTCGTCCAGGAGCAATCCCTCGAGGACGACGAGATCGTCGAGCAGACGGAACTCGAGGAACTCGAGACGACACTCGACGATGAAACGACGGGATACGACGACCTGAACGTCGCACCGACCGCAACGGAGGGCGAAACCGTCCGTATCAGCGTTCTGCTGTTCGAGGGAGAGGCACCGTCGGAGCCGACAAACGAGAACGCGGATGAAGACACGTACTTCTGGGTGACAGTCGAGGGCTGATACTGGCGGACAGAACTATTCACCATCGGTCGCACTACTGCGGCCGTCGCCGGCGGTGACAACCGCGAATTCGCGACCGACGGTTCACTGACTGCTGTCCGCCAGTATGACCGTCTGCACTGACGATCGCAGTTCGGTTCCTGTACCGACACACCCGCGACGGCGTCTCGAGTGCGATCGGTGTGTACAGTATGTTGTCCGGCAGTGATACGGACTGCTGTAATGACGACAGGAGACCGTATGAGAGAGCAGTTCTCGGCGAAGCGGGAACAGTGAGGCGGCGAGAATCAGTGCTCGAACACGGCGAGTCTCGTACGGTCCGTACGGACTCTACGCATCAACTCGCGAGTCCGAACGGCAACTCGAGATCGGGTCGGCGCGAGACGTGCTGGACGATCGAGACGACGAGGACGAGTAGACAGAGTCCCAGCGCAACGGCCGGCGCGACCGTCGCCGTCAACGGGCCAATCGAGAACCACGAGAGTGCAAGCGCCAGGACACCGACGCCGGTCATCGCGACGTATATCTGGTCCCACTGCCGATCGTTCTCGAGTCGCTGATCGAGATACGGATCGAAGACGTCCTCGCGGGGCAGCAGTTCGATCGCGTGATCGTCGGGATCCCAGTCGACGATCCCGTGATCTTCGAGCATCGGCAAGTGGGTCTGGTACAGAGAGATGTACACTCGCCGACGTTGCGTGCGCGTTACGTCGTCCGTGTCGGTGTCGTTCTCCCAGGCAGCGACCTGTTCGACGAGCGGGGCGAGATCACAGCTCCCGCCCTGTTGTTTGAGGTACTGGACGGCCCGTCGCCGACGAGCGTTGCTAAAAACGTCGAACAGTTCGGCCTGTGTTAGTTCGTGGTCAGACATAAGCGTCCTCGCGCTCCCAAATCCGATCTACAGGGGTGTTCGGATACCTCACGCCACCGAATGCCAGACTCTGACACTTTACTATCACTCGGCTACCCACTCGAAATGGAATTGTACCAGTTGACGGCCGTAACTGACATCTATACTGATATGTATCGAAGAGGAAGCAGTGATATCCGACTAATCGCGGACTCTAACGGCTGTATCGCCGTTTCACATAACGCGATCGAACGACCACGGTATAGTTCCTGACTACGAGCCCGTCAGGTCGGGGATAACAAAGCCGTGTTACCGGCTGTAACAGCACGATTGCCCACGCGGGTGTCGAGTAATCGATGATGCATCAACGAAAACGAACGTTCGGATCCGACGGTACGGACTCGAGCAACGGAGGTGTCGCTCGATGAATGGATTCGTTCACGGCGACGACTGTACAGTCGACGACGACGCGACGGTCGGACACGGCGAGTTCGACGAGCCGACCCGTATCGGCGATGGAGCGACGATCAGGGCCGGTTCGATCGTCTACGGCGACGTCACCATCGGTGACGAGTTCACCACGGGCCACGACGTCTTGGTCCGGGAAGGAACGACGATCGGTGACGACGTCCTCGTCGGGACGAAGACGGTCATCGATGGCCAGACGACGATCGGCTCGCACGTCAGTCTCCAGACGAACGTCTACATCCCGACAGAGACGACTATCGAGGACAACGTCTTCATCGGGCCGAGTGCGGCACTGACCAACGACGAGTATCCGATTCGGACGGACAACGGCCTCGAAGGGCCGACGATCGAGGAAGGCGCATCGATCGGCGCCAACGCCACGCTGTTGCCCGGCGTCACGGTCGGTGAGAACGCCTTCGTTGCGGCCGGGTCGGTCGTCACGGAAGACGTTCCGCCGAACACGCTCGCCGTCGGGACACCGGCGACGACCCAGGCGTTGCCCGAACCGCTCGAGGGAGCAAACCAGATCGCATGACGGTCGACGACACCAATACGGAGACCGCGTCCGACACGGAACCGGCCGAGACGGACGGCGGTGTCTCGGAGGCGGAGTCGTCGAGCACCGGCTCAACCGAAGCGACGGGAACGACGACCGACGTCTCGATCGCGGCTCCCGAGCTCGGTGCCGGTGCCGTCGAGCGCGTCGAGTCGGTCCTCGAGAGCGGCATGCTCGCCGACGGACCCGAAGTTCGGAGCTTCGAGGACGAGTTCGCCGCCTACTGCGGGACCGATCGAGCCGTCGCGACCTCGAACGGGACGACCGCCCTCCACGCCGCGCTCGAAGCACTCGGTCTCGAGGAGGGACAGGCCGTAATCACGTCACCGTTTTCTTTCGTCGCCAGCGCGAACGCGATCAGGCTCGCCGGCGGCAAACCTGTCTTCGCCGATATCGATCCCGAGACGTACACACTCGATCCGAACGATGTCGAGCGGACGCTCGAGGAACGCGACGACGTCGTCGGCCTGCTCCCGGTCCACCTCTACGGGCTGGCAGCCGAGATGGATCGACTCCGTGCGATCGCCGACGCCCACGACCTGTTCGTCCTCGAGGATGCCTGTCAGGCACACGGTGCGACGATCAACGGCGACCGCGTCGGCTCACTCGGTGACGCCGCCTGCTTCTCGTTTTACCCGACGAAGAACATGACAACCGGCGAAGGCGGGATCATCACGACCGACCGCGACGACGTCGCCGACCGGGCCGCAGGCTACGTCAACCACGGCCGAGACGTCGGCAACGGCGGCAGCTACGAACACGTCGACCTCGGGCACAACTTCCGCATGACGAGTCTCGCCGCCGCGATCGGTCGAGCGCAACTCGAGCGGCTCCCCGAATTCAACCGGAACCGGCGAGAAACCGCCGCCTACTACGACGAGCAACTGGCGGAACTCCCCGTCGAGACACCGACCGAACCCGACGGGTATCGGCACGTCTACCATCAGTATACGATCCGGACCGACGACCGAAAAACGCTCGCAGCGACGCTCGACGACCACGGCGTCGATACCGGTGTTTACTACGGCACACCGATCCACCGTCAGCCGGCCTACGAGACGGTGAGTTCCGCGGCAGCGTCGCTGCCAAACGCCGAACGGGCTGCCGAGACGGTCCTCTCGCTTCCCGTCCATCCGAATCTCTCCGAAGCGGGTCGACGAACCGTCGTCGAAGCAGTGCAGGGTCACTTCAACTCCCAATGAACGAAACACCTTCACGACCGATTCGAGCCGGCGTCATCGGCGTCGGCTCGATGGGTGAGAATCATGCGCGCGTGTATAGTGAACTCTCCGACGTCGAACTCACCTGTGTTACGGACCACGACGGCGACATCGCCCGACGGGTCGCCGTCGAGTACGGAACCGAGGCCGTCGGGTTCGAAACCGCTCTCGGGCGCTGTGACGTCGTCACGGTCGCGGTGCCGACGGCGGCCCACTACGACGTCGTGTCGGACTGTCTCGACGCCGGCGTCCACGTCCTCGTCGAGAAACCGATCGCCGAGACGATCGAACAGGGTCGGGACTTAGCCCAGCAGGCCGCGGCAAACGATCTCGTCTTGCAAGTCGGTCACATCGAGCGGTTCAACCCGGCCGTCCGGACCGTCACCGAGTTGATCGACGACGTAGACGTCATCAGTCTCGAGGCCGAACGGCTCGGGCCACCGCTCGATCGTGACGCGCTTGGCAACGTCGTCTCGGACCTGATGGTCCACGACATCGACATCGTCGGCGCATTACTCGACGACCAGCCCGATTCGGTGACCGCGATGGGTACCGAATCCGGCCAGTACGCGACGGCGACGATGGAGTTCGACGACGTCGTCGCCTCGCTGACGGCGAGTCGCGTGACCCAGAAGAAGGTTCGAAAGCTCACCATCACCGCCCGCGAGTGTCTCCTCGAGGTCGACTACCTCGAGCAGTCCGTCCTGATCCACCGCAACTCCTACCCCGAGTACGTCGTCGACGACGGAAAGCGCCGGTATCGACACGAAAGCGTCATCGAGCGCCCGCGGGTCGACAACGGCGAACCGTTGCGCCACGAACTCGAGGCCTTCCTCGAGGCTGTCCGGACCGACTCCGAGCCCGTCGTCACTGCGGAAGACGGTATCGAAGCCCTCGAGACGGTCACGACGGTCGAATCGCTCATCGGAGAGGGAACACAGCGACGGGAGGTGGAAGCCCGATGAGCAGCGAGACGAACGAAACGGAGACACCGAGTCGCGACGGCTCGAGCGTCGGGCTCTACGGCTCGAGCGAGTCGCTCGCTCGTCAGCGCGAACTGCTCACGGCGGGCGAGCTTCCAGTCGCCGTCTACGGCCTCGGGAAGATGGGGCTCCCGCTTGCCGGTGTCTACGCGGAGACGACGGGCAACGTGACCGGCGTCGACGTCGACCCCGACGTCGTCGAGACGATCAACGACGGCGAGAGCCACGTCGTCGGCGAACCGGGACTGGACGGCCTCGTCGCCGAACAGGTCGCTGACGGACGGCTCGAGGCGACGACCGACGGCCCGGCGGCGGCCACTGACGCAGCGATCCACGTCATCATCGTGCCGACGCTGCTCGACGACGAGAACGAGCCCAACCTGGCAACGGTCGAATCTGTCGTCGACGACATCGCAGCCGGACTGGCTCCGGGCGATCTGGTGATCGCCGAGTCGACGCTGCCGCCGACGAGCTGTCGTGACGTCCTCGAGCCCCACCTCGAGCAAGAGAGCGGCCTCGCAGCCGACGAGTTCGGGCTCGCGTTTTGTCCCGAGCGGACCTCGAGCGGCCGCGCACTCGAGGATATCCGCGGTGCGTATCCGAAGGTCGTCGGCGGCGTCGACGACGAGAGCACGCGCGCCGCCGCGGTCGTCTACGACGAACTCTCGGACAACGAGGTCCATCCGGTCTCGGACGCGACGACGGCGGAAGCCGTCAAGGTGTTCGAGGGCGTCTACCGCGACGTCAACATCGGATTGGCCAACGAACTCGGTCGGCTGGCCGACGAACTCGGTATTTCGGTCCGCGAAGCGATCGAGACGGCCAACGATCTGCCGATGTGTCAGCTCCACGATCCTGGCCCGGGCGTCGGGGGCCATTGCATTCCCTACTATCCACACTTCCTGCTCTCGCAGAACGAAGCGCCGATGGATCTGACACGGACCGCCCGACGGATCAACGACGAAATGCCGGCGGTCGTCGTCGATCGCCTCGAGAGCGAACTGTCGACGACCGGAACCGAACTCGAGGGCGCGTCGGTGGTCGTCCTCGGCATTACCTATCGACCGGGCGTCGAGGAAACGCGTGCCTCGCCCGCGATCGGCGTCATCGACGAGTTAAACGACCGCGGCGCGGACGTCGCGGGTGTCGACCCACTCGTCGATCCGGCCGAGTACGGCGCTCGAGCCGTCGACGTCGACGACCTCACCGAGATGGCGTTCGACGCCGCAGTGATCGTCACGCCCCACGAAGCGTTCGAGGAAATCCCGTGGGCCGACCTCGAGCCGATGGTCGTCGTCGACGGCCGAGACGCAGTCGACCTCTCAGAGACGCCACATCGGGAGTACACCCTCGCGGGGACCGTGGACGGTCGATCACCGACCGAAGCCGACGGCGGAAGCGAACGGATCCCCCCGGACGATCGGTCGGTGACTGCGGACGGCGGCGTCGTCGGGCAAGCGACCGATTCAGACAGCAACGACGAGACGACCGACGGAAACGATGTATAAGGACAACCGAATCGGCGTCGTAATCACGGCCTACGACGAGGCGGCGTTCGTCGGCGAGGTCATCGAGACGGTTCCCGACTTCGTCGACCGGATCTACGCCGTCGACGACGCCTCGCCGGACGACAGCTGGGCCGTGATCCAGCAGGTCGCATCGCGGGTCAACGAACACGCCGAACCGGAGCCGGAGCTTACGGTCACCGACGGCGGTGACGCGCGTCGTGTCGTCCCGATCCGTCACGAAGAAAACCGTGGCTACGGCGCGGCGGTCAAAACGGGGTACAGACACGCCGCCGACGACGGAATGGACGTCGTGGCCGTGATGAACGGCGACGGACAGATGGATCCCGACATCCTGGATCGGATCATCGACCCGATCGTCGAAGGTGAGGCCGACTACGCGAAGGGGAACCGCCTGCTTCACCCCGACGACCGCGAGGGGATGTCGACGTTCCGATTCGTTGGCAACTCCCTGCTCACTGGTCTCTCGAAGTTCGCTTCGGGCTACTGGACGATCAGCGACCCACAGAACGGCTATACGGCTATCTCACGGGAGGCGATCGAGGAGCTCGACCTCGAGTCGATCACCGACCAGTACGGCTTCCTCAATCATCTCCTTACACACCTCAACGTCAACGACTGTCGGGTCGCCGACGTCGCGATGTCGGCCGTCTACGGCGACGAGACCTCCAGTATTCGATACGTCCCGTTCGTCCGGTACGTCTCCCTGCTGTTGCTCCGGAGTTTCCTCTGGCGACTGAAACAGCGGTACGTCGTCCAGCGGTTCCACCCAGCCGTCGTCTTCTACGGCGCCGGCAGCGCCGGACTGGTCGGTGGCAGCGCCGGCCTCGGTGCCTCGCTGGCCCGGTCACTTCGCGGGAAAGACGGCTTTTCCGGTGCGATCGCTTCGTTCGTGGCCCTCGTCGTTGGACTGGTCGCGCTCGGTATCGCGATCTACTTCGACGCCGAGGAGAACGAGGAACTCGAAGTGACCAGATACGAGTACAGCGGGGTCGGTTCCAACGTCGAACGATCGCCGAGTCAATCGATCGAGTAGCGAACGATATCCTCGCCCTCACAGGCCGGACACCGGGTCGTATCGGCCGAGACAGTCGTCCCGCAGTTGCGACACTCGTAGATGACCGTCACGTGATCGTTCTCGCCATCGTCTGCTGTCGCCGCCGGCGAGTCGGTGTCGGGTTCCGATCCAGCGAAGAGGCCGGACAACAGGCGAGAGAGACTCATAGAACTCGGATACTGGCAGTTATTGCGATTCACTGATAAGTGTTTCGCGATCGGTCACAATCGAGTAACGACTCCTAACACCAAAAATCCGTTCTGATCGGCACGAGATCGTATATTTCACCGAATTCAACCATTAGTTGAGTGAGAAGGTTTACGTTTGCATACTGGACTTCATCTCAGTATATGGAATACGAAGCGACGGACCACGACGCGGAACCGGACGAGGGACGTACAGCGACGGCGACGATCACAGCGACACGGACGCGACGGGACGGCACTGCCGAACCGGCAAACGTGGTGACGATCATCGGACACGAGACGCCCTCGAGTTTCGAGATCACCGTCGACGGCGAAATCGACGTCCTCGAGGCGGAGCGTTCCGCCACCTCGACCGTCGTATCGGGGTCGACGGTCGAAGGAACGATCGAAAGCGACACGATCCGCTTTGCGTTTACCGGCGAACTCACGGACATCACGTTCGTCGATCGGCAGATCACGGGCGTCTCGCCGGCGACCGCACCGAACGTCCACGTCGACTACGCCGCCCCCGAGCAGTCCTGATCGTAACAGTATCGGAGACGTCGATACCGGGTCGAACGCGAGTTCGTGGCCGCCACCGTCGGAGACGATCCGTTCATACTGTTGGACAGCACGATTCGACGATCGGTCGCGCGACTGCGGCCGTCCCGACGGTGATGGCCGCGCGTTCGCGACCGACGGCTCACTGACTGCTGTCCGACAGTATCAGGTAGGAGACAACAGTATCTTGTAGCGTGCGCGGTATCTATCGGACGACCGTTCCGAACGAAACGAGCAAACTATGACCGATACGAATCCGGACGAACGCGACGACGAACCGGACGACAGCTGGATGGAGCCCGTCGACGACGAGATCCTCGAATTGATGCAAGATCCGGACGTCTTCGAGCCGTCCCACATCGACGACGCGGGGATCTGTCGCGGCCCGGACGCGGCCAACCGGTGTCGGGCGCTCGCAAAACACGGGCTACTCGAGCGGCTAGCCATCGGAATGTACGACATCACTGAAACCGGCGAGCGATACCTCGAGGGCGAGGTCGACCCCGACGAACTCGAGAAAACCGCCTTCGAAGACCTCTAAGTTGGAACCGTCTAGCCCACGAGGGCGTCACCGTTATCCGTCGACGGCGTTCGGGACGTGTGTCTCGAGCATCTCGGTGACGTCGTCGGCACTGACGAACCCCTCGGCACGGCGATCGATCACCTCGCCGTCGGCAAACAGGAGCAGTGTCGGGACCGAACTGATATCGAACCGTTCGACGAGCCCGATATCGTCACCGGGGTTGAGCAGGCCGACCGGCACGTCAGTCGCCCGGGCGACGTTTCCCAACACCGGTTCCATCGCCTGACACTTCGAGCAGCCGTTGGTGTAGAACTCGACGAGAGCGACCTCGTGTCGTTCGAGGAACGTCTCGAGTTCATCACTGTCTGTGAGTCGTGTCGGTTTGGCTGTGTCTTCCATACGATACGTAGTGGCTGTACGCTGATACGGATTGCTGTACCCACCCCTCATACGGACTGCTGTGCCGCTGTCCCGCCGATCACCAGAGAGGGGTCGGATCGACCGCGATGAACGAACTCGGCGTCGATCCACTGGAATGAATTCACCTGAAGCGATCGAGAACGGGGAGCGAACACCTCTCAGCCGATACGCCGTCGAATCGACGGTCGATGCGCCACTAGCCGACGGTGTGACCGGTTTTCGTCGATCGGTATCTCACTGTTTCGACCGAAACCATCCGTATAATCGATCGGCTGAAACGAACCGTCGAGGGGGGCTTTATGTTCCATCCACATACGACGGTCCGATGACTGTACCGACTCTCGATGGACACACATCGCGACGGAAATCGACCCTGTTCTGCTGGGAGTGTGACCACTCGAGCCCGATCGACGGCGACTGGGTCCTACGAACCCGTGATCGTCACATCGAGTACGTCTGTCCCGACTGTGAGACGACGCTCACGAGACGGCCGCGTCGCGAAAACGCCGACCGCGACGGAACTGGCGACGATCGATCGACGGCCCGATCGGCCACACCGTAGCGACGAGTGCCTCTCGCGATGCCGTGAGTCCGATGTGAGCAGCGACGTCCGACGACAGCGAGGGGCTCGAAAACCGCCAGTAATGTCACGCCGACCACCGTCGGTCCGGACGACTCATGTCGAGGTTCGAATATATTCCAGACAGCCATACAGTTTTTCCCGGTGTTTTTCTATCGTTGTCATTCACACCCATGATATTCGATTTATTAAACCACATATGGCCAATTCTGAGCCCCTATAGGTATATTCGCCCACAACAGTAGAGCTTTAGTAGTAGAATCCAATGTCTTACTCGAGCAAAAGATGACAAGCGGAAAACTGACCTCCGCGGAACAGGCCGTGTTGGACGAGATCGAAGAGCAGGACGTCGACTTCCTGCGCTTGCAGTTTACCGACATCCTCGGAACGGTGAAGAACGTCTCCGTTCCGGCCCGCCAGGCCGAGAAGGCCTTCACCGAAGGGATCTACTTCGATGGCTCCTCGATCGAGGGCTTCGTCCGGATCCAGGAGTCGGACATGCGTCTGGTTCCGGACCCGGAGACGTTCGCGGTCCTCCCATGGCGCCAGAAGGAAGACAGCGCCGCGGCCCGGATGATCTGTGACGTCTACGACACCTCCACGGGCGAGCCGTTCGAGGGAGACCCACGATACGTGCTCAGGCAGGCGATCGAGCGCGCCGAGGAGATGGGGTACGAGGTCAACTTCGCGCCCGAGCCCGAGTTCTTCATGTTCGAGGAAGACGAGGACGGTCGCGCGACGACCGAGACCGCCGACCACGGCGGCTACTTCGACGTCGCGCCGAAGGACCTCGCCTCGGACGTCCGCCGTGACATCATCTACGGGCTCGAGGACATGGGCTTCGAGATCGAAGCCAGCCACCACGAGGTCGCCCGCGGCCAGTACGAGATCAACTTCGAGTACGACGATGCGCTGTCGACGGCTGACAACGTCGCGACCTTCCGGACGGTCGTCCGCGCCATCGCCGCCGAACACGACCTTCACGCGACGTTCATGCCCAAGCCGATCCCGAAGATCAACGGCTCGGGGATGCACACGCACATGTCGCTGATGACCGAGGACGGCGAGAACGCCTTCCACGACGAGGACGACGAGTTCAACCTCAGCGATACCGCCCACTCCTACCTCGCCGGCATTCTCGAGCACGCACCGGCGATCACGGCCGTCGCGAACCCGACGGTCAACAGCTACAAGCGCCTGGTGCCCGGCTACGAGGCGCCCGTCTACGTCGCCTGGTCGGACCGCAACCGCTCGGCGCTGGTCCGCAAACCCGCGGCTCGCGTCCCCGCGGCCTCACGCGTCGAGTTGCGCTCGCCGGACCCCTCGTGTAACCCATACCTCGCCTTCGCCGTCATGATCCACGCTGGTCTCGACGGCATCGAACAGGATCTGGACTGTCCGGATCCGATCCGCGAGAACATCTACGAGTTCGACGAACAGAAACGCGAGGCGTACGGTATCGACACGCTGCCGTCGAACCTCGGCGAAGCCGTCGAGGCCCTCGAGGAAGACGAAGCCATCTACAGCGCACTCGGCGAACACGTCGCTCCCAAGTTCGTCGAAGCCAAGACTCAGGAGTTCGAGGAGTACCTCGTCGACGTCTCCCAGTGGGAACTCGACCGCTACCTCGAGACGTTCTGAGGACGGCTCCCGGCTGAGACGCTGATCGGTTTTTCGTTTACCGATATCGAGAGCCAATAGCAGTTGCTGGTCGAGCGCGATAGTGGCCAACCGTCCGTCAGACTGTCGGACAGCAGTCACTGCAGCGGGGTCGCCGGACGGAAGCGGCGACTGCTCACGATAGTGCTGTCCGGCAGTATCAGCTTCGGCACAACCGCGAGTGTTCTGCGATCGAAGTGGCAAACAGTGACGGCGATCCGTCTCAGTGCAGCCAACCGAGTACTATCGAACTCTCGTGACGACGTACTCCTCGCCGCGCTGCTCGATCAAGCCGGCATTCGAGAGCGTCTGCAACAGCGTCAGGACCGAGAGCTTCTCCATCGCCAGGAACTCACCCAAGTCGTCGACCGTCGCACCACCCGTGGCCTCGAGACAGAGGTAGACGAGTTTGGCCTGGGCGGACTCGAGTTCGTCTGGAACCGGTTCGACGTCGGAACTGAGTCGATACTCCTGTGAACTCATTGTCACCACGACCGTCCACCGTTTTCGTATATAAATCTGTACGTATATTGAGTATATATCCATATGAGGGAATTAGTATAATCCTTCGTTATAGTTAGTATACATTATACGATGTGGCGCTCGTACAGTCTTTTGTTCGCCAATATCGGCGAGATCTCGGAGAGGTCGTGATTTCGCCTGGACAGCAATACAGTCTCCCAAGACCGGTCGTCTCCGTCTCGAGACCGGCAGGCATTTTGGCTCCGTGTCGTGACTCTCGACTCGATGACGACGACCGATCGCGATCGGCCGACACCACCGACCGAGCTGGACGACGACGCTCGAGCGGCGCTTTCGACCCTCGAAGAGCGGGACGTCGACCAGCTCCGAGCCGCCGGAGAGTATCTCAAAACGCTCGCAGCATGGAAGGTAGCGACAAACGGCGAGCAAGATGACGGAGACGAGACGGACGAAAGCGACCGCGAGTATCCCCCCGGCGTTCCAGAGCGGGCGAGTGTCACGATCAAAGAGATCGCCGGCACGACCTACACCTACTACCAGTGGCGCGACGGGGATCGGATCGAGTCGAAGACGGTCAAACGCGAGTGAGTCGTCGACGGTAGTTGTTCGGATTTGGGTGTCTCGTTCGATCCGTTCCCGTCGCAATACCTAACTGATATCGTGAGAGACAATCCCCCATGCTACGCGTTTTTTACGGTATCATCGCACTTGTAGCCGCCTTCGGTGGCGTCTTCGTCGTATACGAGGCAGTATCGTATACCGACGAACAACGGGCTCGCGCACCACGATACTGGCTAGCCTTCGCCGGCAGCGGGGCGGCTCTCTGTCTCGTCGGCGTCGGAACCATCGCGTGGCTACTGGTCGGTGGCGACGTCCCGTCGGCCGTTGGTGTGTTGGTTCTGGCCACAGCGCTCCCGAGCCTCGTTCAGGCGCTTTTGCACCGCTGGCTCGATGCCGAGCGAAGCCCGCTGCTCGAGCGACTCAGTCGCGTCGCGGCGCGGCGATTCGGCGACTCTCAAGATTGATACTGGCGGACGGCACTATTGGCACACCGTTACTGGAGATCCCACTCCTCGTCGTCGACCCGAACACGCGTCAGTTCGTCGCGATCACCGAGCAAGCGAAACTCGAAGCCACCGTCGTCGCGTTCGTACTGCAAGGACAGCGTCGTCACGTCGGCGGTAACTTCCGCCGTATGAGACGGCTGTTCGTCCCGTGATTCGGGCGGCTCGAGATCGTAATCCGTGTAGGAGACGCGAGTCGATGCCTCGATAACGTCGTCGGAACCGTAGACGTCGGCGTCGATTCCCTCCGTTTCCGTCTCTCGTACCTCGAAGTGGTACGTTTCCATCGGCATACGACCCCTTGACTCGAGTGAGGGATGGCGGTTCGGCCTACATACGCTTGCGGCTGGCGCGTGCAGATGGCCGAAGAATCACCGCTACACCGACTCGTATGGCCCGAGTCGCGTTCCGTCCAGCAGATACGCCTCAGCGTCGACCAGTCCTCCGGGCAGAAACGGCGCCAGAAACGACTGCTCCGGAACGTTCACCCACGTCCCGCCGACGAGGTCGTTGAACGCGGGCACGACGACGACTCGCGGTGATTCGCCGCCGCTCTCGAGCCACGACACGTCTTCGTACTCGGGTCGCTCGAGAAACGGCGCCGGATCGAGCCGGCCGCGGAGCCACGCTCGTTCGACGCGGCTGCCGCCGATCTCGTCCTCGAGGCGGACACAGGGATGTTCGTGGCCCAGACAGACGACGTCGCACTCGAGAACTGCCGGCGCGGGCCAGGTGTGGCCGTGACAGACGCCGACGGCGCCGTCGCCGAGGGCGACACCCCGTCCAGGAGCCACGGTCACCGTGTCCGGATCGAACTCGAGGGCCGCGGCCTCGCGCTCGTCGTCGGGCGTGAGCCAGGACTCGATCCCGCCGTCGTGGTTACCCTTCACGACTGTTATCTCGAGCGATCGCGGAATCGCGTCGAACAGGACCTCGAGTTCGCCGCGTTCGGCGCCGCCGGGGTCACCGATCGAGTGCATCAGATCGCCCAGCACGACGAGGCGGTCGGGATCGGTTCGCTCGAGCAGTGCGAGCAGTCGCTCCCGGCGGTCGGGGGCCTGGCTAGGGACGTCGACGCCGCGTTCGTACCGCAGTCCGGCCTCGTAGCCGGCGTGGTAGTCGGCGACGAGCAGCGCACGTTCGGCACCGAACGTGGCGGTCGCGGCCGGCTCGCCGGGAACCGGTTCGACGCGAGCGGGGGACACACGACGGGACACGGGCGACATCGGTCGACCGCGTTAGATCGCTTTCAGCGTCTCGTCGTCGGGTTCGTAACACTGGCCGCCCATCAGCGCGTCCTCGATCGCGTCCTCGATCGCCGATTCGTCCGCGCCGGTGTCGGCGGCGACTGTCTCGACGAGTTCCGTCCGGTCGGCACCGCTGCCGTCGTCTAGCGCCTCCATCGTCTCGATAACGCAGGACTGGAGGTCGACGTCAGCGGCGAGTTCGTCGCCTTCGTCGTCTTCCGAGTCCGCGGCCTCGTCCGATTCCGGCTCGGGAGCCTCGGTACTCTCGTCGACACCGGCCTCCTCGTCCTCGACGTTCGACGGTTCTGCTTCGAGGTCGGGCGTGGCTTCCGGCTCGGCGTCGGTCGGTTCGAACTCGGTGTCGGCCTCGAGACCCGACTCCGGCGGCGCACCGAGATCGTCGTCGACTGCGTCGACCGTGCCAGTGTCGTCGGCGCCGGCGGGATCGTCGGTCGCCGCGGCGTCGGCGGCCGCCTCGCTTTCGGTCTCGAAGTCGTCGGCAGCAGGCGTTTCGTCGGGTTCGGGCACGTCGATGTCAGCCCCGCCGGGCTCCTCGACCTCCGTCCCCGTCGTGAACTCGGCGCCGAACTCCGCCTCGAGTTGCTCGCGCTCCTCGTCGTCCATCTCGTACATACCGGTGTCGTCGAAGTCGCCGAGATCGTCCGGCTCCTCGTCGACGGAATCGGACGGCTCGGCCTCGGAGACGTCGGACGACTCCGAGGACTCGTCGAACGTCGCCGTCGGTTCGTCCGGCTCCGGATCGGACTGGGTTTCGACGGTCGAACCGGCGTCTTCGGACGTCGATTCAGCCGATGGGGCCGTCTCAAGCGTCGCCTCGGCGACCTCGGTGTCGGCCGCAGTGGCGGACTCGCGATCCGTTCCCGTCGCCGTACCGGTGGCCGAATCGGTCTCGAGTGATTCGGTCTCGGTACCGGTGTCTACGGCCGCTTCCCTTTCGCGTTCTCCGGCGCCCGAGACGGCAGCCTGTGCCGGCTGTGTGTCAGGTTCGTCCGAGACGGACGACTCGGGGCCGGCGAGATCGACGTCGGTGACGGCAGCCAGTGAGTCGAACGTCGCGTCGCTGTCGGGAGCGGACGCGTCGGGGGCAAGCGAGAGGCCGCTGACCTGATCGCGCTCGTCGGCGACGACCTCGACCGCCTCGATGGCAACGTCACGCAGAGCCTCGAGGTAGGCCGGCGTCGTGCCGTAGTGGTCCTGTGCGAGCGCCACTCCGGCGGCGAGGCCGGATTCGACGCCGGCCTCGCAAAGCGCATCGGTCAGTTCCTCGCCGCTTGCGTCGCTCGTGGCAGCTTCGGCGTACGTCCCGACGCGCTCGAGGGTCTGTTCGGCCGCGCTGACGACCCAGCGGTCGCGGGTGTCGGCGTCGACCGTCGCGATGCTTTCCGGACGAATAGAGGTGTAGACCTGCTCGGCGTCCTCGGGCTGGAACGTCCGGGCTTTCCCCGTGACCGCGACGAACGCGGGCGGCTCGAGTCCCTCCAGGGTCGCCAGTTCGTCGGGTTGGTACTGGCCGGCGTAGACGACGAACGCGCCTGTCGGATCGACCACGCGAGCCCGGACCATCTCGTCGTTGACCGACGTAACTTCGGTGAGCGTCCCGACCACGAACAGCCGGTTGAGTCGCGCACCGGTCGGCGAGATGACGTAGTTGGGCGCACGCTCCTCGTCACTCTCGGCGTAGGACAGTGAGGCGTCGTCGTACTCGGCGGCGAACAGCCGATAGGCGATTTCACGTCCCGGAACCGCCTCGTCCTCGCCGTCGTCGGTCGCGCTCATGCGTTCACCTCCTCGAGGAAGGCAGTTGCACGCGCTTCGGGATCCTCGGCGCTCTCTTCGAACTGTTCGGCGTCGAGATTAGCACCGTATTCGTCGACCGAGAGGTGCCCACGCACGCGGAACTCGCGGCCGACGATCTGCTCACGGATCGTGTCGGCGACGACTTCCTGATCCATCGCCTCGCGGGCTTGCTCTAAGGCGTCCTCGAGAGTGCCGCCGTAGACCTGTTCGGTCAGTTCATCGTCGAGGACGACCGTGAGCGCGCCGGTGCCGTCGTCGAGGATCGCCTTCACGCGCAGATCGTCGATGCCGTCGACGTCGCCGTGGGTCCGGCACTGTCCTTTCTGGATGACACGGTAACACTCCGGACAGCGCTGGATGAGTCCCGAGCCGTCGCGTACGGCGAGGACGTTACCGACGAGTTCGACGTCGTAGATGCCGCCAGTGCCGACGGCCTCGCCGACGTCCATCGTCGTCGTGTCGGCCCCAACCTCGATCTCTCGGTCGATGGGCGTCACCGTCGAGAACTCCGAGACGTTCACTTCGGGGACGCCACGGAACTCCTGGACGTAGGCGTTCTCGATCCGGACTGGACCGCCGTCCTCGATCGCGGGCGCGGGATCCCAGTTCGTAAACGGAAGGCGGCCGCTCTCGTCGCCGAAGACGCCGCTCAGAATTTCGGTCTCGCCGTCGCGGCCGTCGATCGTCCGACGTTCACACTCGATGACGTCGACCTCGACGTTTACCGCACGGTCACCCGTCTGGAGGTCGGCAAGCTCCGCGTCGCCGCCGATTTCGGCGGCGATTTCGAGCGAGTCCTCCTCGAGTGACAGCGACGTGCTCTCGCCGAGGTTGAGTTCGGGCTCGCCGTCCCACTCGCGGACGCCCGCGTTGCCCGCGGTGATCGTATCGCCCGGCGTGAGACCGAAGTCCTCCCAGGCGGTGTAATCGATCGTTCCGCTCTCGTCAGCGAGTCGCCCCTCGACGATGACGTGATCGGAGCCCTGATATCGGATCGATCGCTTGCCCGCGGTGAGGACGACACCGGTTACGGTGACCGATCCGTCCTCGGGCGTGATCTCGGCGATCTCCTTGCTCGAGGGCGCGGCGCTGCCGCCACCCCCGTCGCCGTACTTCCGGCGAAGGCTCCCTTTGGCCTCGTCGATAGGAACGCTGTACTCTACCAGATTCTGCAGGTCGGATTTGACCTCCTCTTTGTCGACACCGAGGTCGGAGGCGAGATCCTCGGCATGGTCGTCGAGTTCCATCACCGGCCTTTCGAGCGGAGGCTTAAAAAGCGTTCCCGAGAGAACCGAACGAAGAAAAGACGACGTCGTCCGAGTGGTCGTCCGATTGCGGTACGTTCATGTCGATTTCGTGCGAACGCTTTTCACGACCGCCCGAAAACCGGAATCGCAGTGGTCTCGATCGGCGAAGTCGTCGTGATCGCGGGGTTGGCCGGCGCGGCGACCGGACTGGGTGCACTCCCGATATACGTCACCGATCGAATCAGCCACCGGCTCTACGATGCCGCAGTCGGTCTCGCGGCGGGGATCATGTTCGGCGCGGCCGTCTTCGCGCTCGTCGTCCCGGGACTCGAGGTCGGTTCGCTCCTGGAGGTCGTCCTCGGCGTCCTTCTCGGCGCGGTGTTTCTGCTCGCCGTGAATCGATTGCTCCCGCACGTCCACCTGCTCATCGCCGACGAAGCCGACCGGACCTATCCGTCGACGACTGCCGAGGAGACCGTCGAAGCCGACGAACTCACGGTCGCGTCGGACGGTGTCGAGACCGAGGATGCAGACGATACCGACGATCCCGCCGAAAACCGACGGCGAGCGATACTGGTCGGGAGCGCCATCACGATCCACAACGTCCCCGAGGGGCTGGCGGTCGGGATCGCCTTCGCGGGCGGCCTCGAGGGCGTCGGAATCGCACTCGCGATCGCCATCGCGATCCAGAACGTCCCCGACGGGTTCGCGATGGCCGTTCCGGCGAGTCGAACGGGACTTTCGAACGCGAAGACGACCCTGTATACGACCCTCTCCGGTGCAGTCCCCGAGCCGATCGCCGCAGCCGCCGGATTCGGACTCGTCGTCCTCGTTACTGGGATTTTTCCGATAGCTGCTGGGTTCGCCGCCGGGACGATGATGGCCGTCATCTTCCGGGAACTGATTCCGGCCAGTCACGGCCACGGGTACGCGGACGACGCGACGCTTACGTTCGTGCTCGGCTTCGTCGTGATGGTGATCGTCGACGTCGGGCTCGCGGTGTGATACTACCGGACAACAGTCAGTAAACACCCGATCGCGTCTCGACGTCTGTCGCGTTCCGCGACAGCGTCTCGAGTGCGATCGGTGTGTGCATCGTTTTGTCCGGAAGTATGAGATGGACTCCTGTCGATCCGGCCGACGCTCGAGTCGCCGACGGGTGTTTTCTTTAGGGTTGGCCACACAGCAGGCGTATGCACGTCGTCGTCAACGCCGCCACGAGCGCGGACGGGAAACTCTCTTCGCGCCGTCGCGAACAGATCGCGATCAGCGGCGAGGAGGACTTCGCTCGCGTCGATCGACTCCGGGCCGACAGCGACGCCGTCGTCGTCGGCGTCGGCACCGTCCTCGCCGACGATCCCCATCTCACCGTCAAAGACGAGTCGCTGTGTGAACGGCGACTCGAGCGCGGCGAGTCGGAACATCCCGCACGCGTCGTGATCGATTCGAAGGGACGGACGCCGACCGACGCCGCGATCCTCGACGACGCGGCGACGACCTACGTCTGTCTGAGTGAGGCCGCCCCCGTCAGCACGCGGATGGATCTCGCCGATCACGCACAGCTCGTGACCGCCGGCGACGATCGCGTCGACCTCCTGCGGGCGTTCGCGGCGCTACAGGAACAGGGCATAGAGCGACTCATGGTCGAGGGCGGCGGCGAACTCATCTTCTCGCTGTTCGAGGCCAGGCTGGTCGACGAACTACGTGTCTACGTCGGGGCGAAGATCATCGGCGGCCGCGACGCACCCACGCTTGCCGACGGCGACGGGTTCGTCGACGAGTTTCCGCTGTTGAGTCTCGAGCGCGTGGAACGACTGGACGATGGGGCGTTGTTGTGCTGGTCGGTCGATAGCTGACTCGAACGAAGACGCTGGTTCGACAGGGCTCTACAGTCCTGTCGATCGTCTCAGCGATGTTCTCCGTCCGCGAACGGATCGGTAAGCAGTGCCGAGCTACTCGAACTCCGGCTCTCGATCCTCGAGGAACGCCGCCATTCCCTCGCGCTGGTCCGCCGTTCCGAACAGGCTGCCGAACGTCCGCTTCTCGAAGGCGAGTCCGCTGGTCAGGGAGCCCTCGTGGCGCTGGTTGAGCGTCTGTTTGGCTGCACGCATCGCGACGGCCGGCTTCGCGGCGAGTCGATCGGCCAGTTCGTCGACGGTTGCCTCGAGTTCGTCGTCCGGGACGACGTCGCCGAACAGGCCGGCCTCGGCGGCCGACTGGGCGTCGAGGCGCTCGCCTAAGAAGATCATCCGGCGTGCGGTCTCGTCGCCGACGAGTTCCGGCAAGCGCTGGGTGCCGCCCCAGCCCGGAATGATACCGAGATCGATCTCCGTGTTACCGATGAGTGCCGACTCGCTTGCGACTCGCAGGTCACAGGCCAGTGCCATCTCGCAGCCGCCGCCGAACGCGTAGCCGTTGACCGCCGCGATCGTCGGTGCCGGAAACTCAGCCAGCGCGTCCGCGACGTCGTGACCGAGTTCGCCCCACTCCTGGGCCTCGGGTGTGTCGAGATCCTGCATATACGCGATATCGGCGCCGGCGATAAACGCATCGTCGCCCGCACCGGTAACTACGAGCACGCGGGCGTCCTCGGCTGCGGCCTCAGTGATCGCCTCGCCCATCACCTCGAGGGTCTCGACGTTCAGCGCGTTCATCGCCTCGGGACGGTCGACGGTCAGCGTTGCGACGTCACCATCCCACTCGAGTTCGACGGTATTCCATGACATACCCCGGCGTTCGAGCCCTGCCATGAAATACCTTCGGAAAGTGTCAGGTCCGGCCGGACTCGAGCGATCGAATCGAGTGGTGTATCCCGGACGGACCGAACGAACGAACCCGTCGGTTCGACGAGCGGACGAGTTCGAGCGCGAGGGTCCGGGGCGAGCAGTGGCGGACGTCGGCAACCGCTGTCGACGAAGCCACGCCGAGCGAGGCCGACACGTCCCGTCACACCTTTCCTCGAGCGAGGTCTACACTTGAGTATGGAACGCGCAACGTTTGGCGGTGGCTGTTTCTGGTGTGTCGAGGCCGCTTTCAAGGAACTCGATGGCGTCGAATCGGTCACGTCGGGGTACGCCGGCGGTCATACGGACGACCCCACCTACAAGGAAGTCTGCTCGGGCCAGACGGGACACGCAGAGGTCGTCCAACTCGAGTACGATCCCGACGTGATCGCATACGAGGATCTCCTCGAAGTCTTCTTTACGATCCACGATCCGACCACGAAAGATCGCGAGGGCCCCGACGTCGGCTCGCAGTATCGATCGGCGATCTACGCCCACGACGACACGCAACTCGAGACTGCCGAGGCGTTCGCGGCGGAACTCGAGGAGGAAGGGCTCTACGAAGGGATCGTCACCGAGATCGAGCCGCTGGAGACGTTCTACGAGGCCGAAGAGCATCATCAGGACTACTTCGAAAAGAACCCAAACGACGCCTACTGTACGATGCACGCGGCACCGAAAGTCGAGAAGGTCCGCGAGAAGTTCGCAGCGAAACCGGACTAGTGGCGTTCCAAGCCTGAACTGCAGAGTCGAATCCGGTGGTGTGGAGCGATTCGATCCTGCGGCCGACGGTCTGGAGGGACGAGTTTTCTCCGACGGAGTTTCGGAAATCGGTCGCTCGTGTCCGGAGAGCGAAAATAGTCGGCTGTGCCAACGGGTATCGGTCACCCACAGACGCTCGCCGGAACGTCCAAACGTCCACGGAACCGATACTGGACCGCGAATATTACCACTATTTCAAAGTCAATCATCTATAGCTGGACGTATAGATAATATCTCGGCCAGGAAAGCAGTGTTTACCCGAGAAGTAAGCTTTATTATTGGACAGACAATATGTGATGATGAGGTGGTGATGATAACAAACCACACGAAACGACACTAACCCGGAGACGATCCCTGTGGCCTGTGATGTTCACCCACTGTGCCGATACCATACACGGCGGAAGCCCCAGATCATCATGCCCTAATCCTCGGCGACCCTTTTTCGAGGATTTCGTACGGTTGAGGTGCGCTAACCGAAGACCAGTGACGATATCCGTCGTTCTCGTGTGCACACTTGCATCGACTCGAGTTCGCTCGCACGAGCTGGAAAGATACGTCCGTCCGGCACCCATCGATACTGTATGGCCACTCGAACGGACGTCCTCATCATCGGTGGCGGTGCGACCGGTGTCGGGATCGCCAGAGACCTCGCACTGCGGAACATCGACGTGACACTGGTCGACCGTGACGGACTTTCAGCCGGCACATCCGGCCGCTCACACGGGTTACTACACAGCGGGGCCCGCTACGCCGAAAGCGATCCGGAAGGCGCACGCGAGTGTCTCGAGGAGAATCGAATCCTGAGATCCATCGCAGGGGAGTGTATCCGGGAGACGAAGGGGCTGTTCGTCCAGCGACGCGAGGACGATCCAGCCTACTTCGAGGAGAAACGTGTGGCCTGTGAGGACGTCGGGATCCCGGTCGACGTGATCGACGGCGAGACGGCTCGAACAGCAGTTCCGGACCTCGCGGACGCGGTCGAGCGCGCGATGTGGGTCCCCGACGCCGTCGTCGTCCCCTCGAGACTCGTCGCAGCAAACGCGGCCGACGCTCGCGACCACGGCGCTCGAATCCGTCCCCATGCGCCGGTGACGTCGATGAGCGTTGCGGACGGCCGCATCGAGACGGTCACCCTCGAGCGCGACGGTGGCGTCGAGACGATCGAGCCGACGATCGTCGTGAACGCGGCCGGTGCCCACGCCGGTCAGGTCGCCGCGATGGCAGGCGTCTCCGTCGAGATGCGACCGACGCGGGGCGTCATGATCTCGGTCGAGTACGAGAATCTCGAGCCGGTGCTCAACCGCTGTCGCGATCCTGCCGACGGGGATATCGTCGTCCCACACGACGACCAGGTCGTTCTCGGCACCACGAGCGTCCCGGTCGACGATCTCGACGACTACGAGACCGCCGACTGGGAGATCGACACGACGGTCGCCGAGTGTGCGGCGATGCTACCGCCGGTCGAAGACGCCGCCCACGTCCGGACGTGGTGGGGCGTTCGACCGCTGTACGAGCCCGAGGAGGCCGAGCACGGCGGTCGCGGCATCTCCCGCGGGTTCCACGTGCTCGAGCACGCAGACGACGGCGTCGAGAACGCCATCACTGTCGTCGGCGGGAAGCTGACGACCTACCGACGGATGGCCGAGACGACGGCCGATCTCGTCTCGGAGCGCCTCGGCGTCGACACTGCATGTCAAACTGCGGAGACCGACCTGCCGGGAGCGTCGGATCCGGCGGCGCTAGACGCGTTCGTCCGAGAGTTCGACGGGCAGGGGCCCACGGACGCGGACCTCGTCGAAGGAAACGAGTGACGTACCGACCACCGCCGTTTTCGACGCGAGACGGACGAAACGACGGCGAGAACAGAACGGGGAGTGCTGGAAGTACGATGCCTGCGATCTACAGGCGTGGGTAGCGATCGAACGAGTCCCAGATCAGTCGTTCGCTTCGATCTCTGGGGCCGGCGTCGCGTCGGACTCGAGTGCCTGTTCGTCCAGCCACTCCTCGGCATCGAGGGCGGCCATGCTTCCGGTTCCGGCGGACGTGATCGCCTGTCGGTAGTCGGGATCCATGACGTCACCCGCACCGAAGACCCCCTCGACGGCGGTTGCCGTCGTCATTCCCTCGAGCGTCTCGAGGTGACCCGAATCGGCGAGTTCGACGGGCGTGTCCTCGAGGAAGTCGGTGTTGGGGACGTGACCGACGCCGTAGAAGATCCCACCGACGTCGACTTCCTCGCGGTCGACCTCGTGACCCGACTCGAGTTTCTCCGTCGGATAGCCGTCGGGGTGGGAGACCAGCGTCGCACCGGTGACACCGTCGTCCTGTGAGCCGTGGATCTCGAGCAGTTCCGTGTTCCAGCGGATCTCGATTTTCTCGTGGTCGTGGGCGCGTTGGGCCATGACCTCGGAGGCCCGCAGTTCGTCGCGGCGGTGGACGATCGTGACGCTGTCGGCGAACTTCGTGAGGAACAGCGCTTCTTCCATCGCGCTATCCCCGCCGCCGATGACGAGGACGTCGTCGCCACGGTGGAACGCGCCGTCACACGTCGCACACGTCGAGACGCCATAGCCCATCAGCTCGTCTTCGTTCTCGGCACCGACCCAGCGGGCGCTGGCGCCGCTCGCGACGATCAACGCCGTCGTCCGGAGCGTGTCGCCGTTTGAAAGCCCGAGTTCGAACGGTCGATCCTCGAGGGTCGCTTCCTCGACAGTGCCGTGGACGAACTCGGCGCCGAACGACTCGGCCTGTTCTTTCCCGCGCTGGATCAGTTCCATGCCGCCGACGCCCTCGGGGAATCCGAGGAAGTTCTCGACGTCGGTGGTCAGCGTCAGCTGACCGCCGGGCTCCGGGCCTTCGAGGACGATCGGCTCGAGGTCGGCTCGTGCAGCGTAGACCGCAGCCGAGAGACCGGCGACGCCGGAGCCGACGATCACCACGTCGTGAACGGTGTCGGTCGCCTCGTTCATTCAGTGTATCCCTCGATCAGGTCACGGAGTCGGTCTGCCGGCAGAGCGCCGGTGTGCTGTTCGACCTGTTCGCCGTCGGCAAAGAGCACGAGCGTCGGCACGCCGCGAACCCCGTAGGCGCCCGCAAGCTGCTGGTTGGCGTCGACGTCGACTTTCGCGATTACGCCGTCGGTCTCGCCAGCCAGACGTTCGAGAACCGGCTCGAGCATCTTACATGGGCCACACCAGTCGGCGTAGAAGTCGACGAGGACGACGTCGTATTCGTCGACGATCTCGTCGAGGTGGTCACTACCGTCGACTGAGAGTGGTTCGTCGACCGCCGCTCCGTCCGATCCGCTGTGGGAATCAGTTGCCATCACTCCTCCGTAGGGCCCAGTAGCGTTTAAAGGTTTTGTGTGTATCGCGCAATACAGTGTGCGACGACTCACGTCACGTCGGCGAATGAAAACGAATCGATCGGGCACATCATACAAGCTATCTCACAATACCGGTGGTGATCAAGTTTTAGCCGCGGCTGGAACTGAGAGCCGTCCGACGTAGCCGAGCCACGAGCCGGTTTTACCGTCGAATCGGAACCCCTGTCGTTTGGCACGTCGTGGATCCGTTCCCGGGTGATGACCGGCCGCGGGAGTTCAAGCCAGTGGCGCTGCGAGTAGGGACACGGAGACGGGTTTCGGCGTGCGTACACCGCGCCGGCGATGGCGGCGAGTGCACCGACTGAAACGAGCGCTCCGATCGTCCGTCGAGAGAGCATACGTCGTGTGTTTTCGACGACGGGCAAAGTCCTTGAGACGGTCTCCTGTCGCCACGTGCCGCCGATCGCCACACGGGTCGGCGATCGCCAAGAACTCGGGACAGCAGTCCGTATGAGCTGTCTCGAGTCCGTTCCGGCGATCGAGCGATACGGCAACACCGTCGAGAACCGACGATGCAGAACGCGGCGAGTTACAAGCGAAACGACTCGTCGCCGAGTACTGGAGGTGTGTCTCGGTTGCCACCTGATCCAGTCCGATCGTTATAAACCAATAGAAAAGGATATCACCAAGGCCGGCGAAATATTTAAGTATCTTTCGTCCTAACTCTACGTTAGTAAGAGCGACTTCCGGGTTTTTTACTCCGTCCGGTAGTCCTCGCGAACCTGCCCTCCATTCGCAGGTGAGAGACATGACAGAGGCACGTATCCGAACCTACGACGAACAGACGCACGGATCGAACACGGAACCAACGAGCGCAACGACGCCGGAACGAGAACGCAAACGAGACGACGAGAACCACAGCTGTCCGGAGTGTAGCGGCCGCCTCGTCAGCGACGACGAACACGGGGAGACGGTCTGTGAGGCGTGTGGCCTCGTCGTCGAGGAAGACGAGATCGATCGTGGGCCGGAATGGCGCGCGTTCGACAGCGCCGAGCAAGACGAGAAGAGCCGCGTCGGATCGCCGACGACGAAGCTGATGCACGACGACGGGCTGTCGACGAACATCGGCTGGCAGGACAAAGACGCCTACGGCAAGTCGCTCTCGAGCCGCCAGCGCCAGAAGATGCAGCGCCTGCGCACCTGGAACGAGCGGTTCCGGACGCGCGACTCGAAAGAGCGCAACCTCAAACAGGCGCTCGGTGAAATCGAACGGATGGGAAGCGCACTCGGTCTCGGCGAGTCGGTCCGCGAGACCGCGAGCGTGATCTATCGCCGAGCGCTCGAGGAGGATCTGCTCCCCGGCCGCTCGATCGAGGGCGTCGCGTCGGCAGCCACCTACGCTGCGGCCCGACAGGCCGAGACGCCCCGCAGTATCGACGAGGTCGTCGCCGTCAGCCGCGTCG
Organism: Natronolimnohabitans sp. A-GB9; assembly: GCF_030848565.1. GTDB lineage: Archaea > Halobacteriota > Halobacteria > Halobacteriales > Natrialbaceae > Natronolimnohabitans. Next base: position 5,920 of record NZ_JAVDDV010000017.1, on the reverse strand, counting down.
GCGAGATGGAGTTCAAGCGAACGTATCGCTACATCGTCCGCGAACTCGGCCTCGAGATCGAGCCAGCCGACCCCGAAAGCTACGTCGGCCGGTTCGTCTCGGAGCTCGACCTCTCGGGCGAGGTCGAACGCCGCGCTCGCGAGCTCCTCCGGACCGGCAAGGAGGAAACCGTCCACGTCGGGAAGAGTCCGGTCGGGCTCGCGGCAGCTGCCGTCTACGCGGCGACGCTGGACACCGACGAGAAGATCACGCAGTCGGCCGTCAGCGAGGTGTCGGAGATCAGTGAAGTGACCATCCGGAACCGCTACCAGGAGCTGCTCGAGGCCGAGGAAACGGCTGCGTAAGCCGACGGTTTACCGGTGGTACTGTCCGACAGTCTGCGTTTTCCACCCGATCGATACGGGTATCGATCGATTACGATTCGGCGAACGTACTCGAGATCGTACGTTCGCGCCAAACGAGGATGGGATTTCTTATGCCTACTGCGTGTACGGCGGACGGCATGAGCGACGGATACGACTCGAGACGGCCGAGAACGGACAGGCGGTCGATGCTCGTCGCAGCCGGCACCACGCTGGCTGGACTGGGGGCGCTATCGACAGTTCAGGACGTGAACGCACAGGAAGACGAGTGGCCCATCGGCGGGCCCGAAGACGGAGCAGAAGCAGACGAGTGGGACGAAACGGTACCCGACGACTACGACGAGGTACAGACGATCACCGACGACACTGGGTCGATCGAAATCACGGTTCCAAGCGTCTGGAGCGACGTGGATAGTACACCGGCCGGGATCGGACCCTCGATCTGGGCTGCTCCCGATCTAGCCGGGTTTGCCACCACCTGGGACGTTCCCGGCCTCGAGGTTTACACGACGACACAACTGGGTTCGGATCTGGAGCCAGTTTTGGATCTGTACCTCGAGGAACTCGGTTTCGCCGACGACTGTACCCCAACACAGCGGACGTTGTTCCGAAGCGACGGGTACGCGTTTCTGACACAGCCGTTGTATCAGTGTGCCGGAACTGAAACGATGTTTCTGGCAATGGCCGGGGCACCGATAGACGAGCCGGAAAACGGGCCACCAACGGACGACCAGCCCGAAGACGAAATGCCCGGACCTGGACCAGGACCCGGCCCTGAAGACGAAATTCCCGGACCCGGACCTGGGCCCGGCCCTGAAGACGAAATGCCCGGACCCGGACCAGGACCCGGCCCTGAAGACGAAATGCCCGGACCTGGACCTGGGCCCGGCCCTGAAGACGAAATGCCCGGACCCGGACCAGGACCCGGACCGGGTCCAGGAGACGATATTCTAACGGATGCACCGTATATTATCATCTTCGGCGCTCAAATCGTCACCGAGCAAGACTGGGACGCGGTTATCGAGGCCATCGAGTCGCTCGCGACTCGCTCGCCGGACGCTCGAGACGCTTGATACGGATACGTCAGTAACGTTCGAGAGCGATCGTCACGCGGTCAGTCGTGATCGTGGTCGCTGTGGCTGTGGTCGTGGTCATGATCGTGATGTTGGTGTTCGTGTGCGCCGGCCCCACGACGTGTGAACTGACCGCTGAAGGCCCGATCGACGACCTCCGAGAGCGCAGGATGGACGTGAACCGACTCCCGGATGTCCCAGACGGTACCCGTGCCCGCCTTCATCGCGACGACGACTTCCTCGATGAGGTTCGACGCCTCCGGACCGACGATGTGACAGCCGAGAATCTCGCCGTCCGGTTCGATGATCACTTTGACCAACCCTTCGGTCTGCATCGCCTGACCGCGAGCGGTGTCCTCGTAGCGGTACGTCCGCGTCGCGTACTCGCGGGACTCCTCGTCGAGGTCCTGCTCGCGGAGGCCGACGCCCGCAACCTCGGGTGAAGCGAACACCGCAAACGGCATCGCGGTGTAGTCGACCGGCTCGAGTTCATCTCCGAACAGATTCCGTGCGACGGCACGCGCCTCGTGGTTCGCGTTGTGTTTCAGCAGGTACTCGCCGACGATGTCGCCGAGCGCCCAGATTCCGTCGGCCGTCGTCCGCAGGTACTCGTCGGTCTCGACGAACCCGCGTTCGTCGGTTTCGACGCCCGTGGCCTCGAGGTTCAACAGGTCCGAATTGGGCCGCCGTCCCGCCGCGACGAGTAGCGTATCGCCGGTGACGGTCACGTCTTCGTGGTCGTCCGCGTCGTCCCACGCGGGCGGATACGGTCGTGCCTCGACGGTCACCTCACCGTCGGACTCCGAAACAGCGACGGCTTCGTAGCCGGTGTAGACGTCGAACCGATCGGCGTAGCGCTCGGTGAACGCGGCACCGACGGCCTCGTCTGCCTGTGGGAGCAGGTGAGGACGGCGTCCGACGATCGCCACGTCGCTCCCGAAAGTTCCGAAGAAATGTGCGAGTTCGGCACCGATGTAGCCGCCACCGACGATCACGAGCTGCTCCGGCGGCGTCTCCAACTGGAGCGCCTCCTTGCTTGTGAGGGAGTCGACGTCCTCGATACCATCGATTGGGGGGATCGCCGGCCGAGTACCGGCCGCGACGAGGACGGTGTCGGCCCCGACGCGTCGGCCCTCGTCTCGCCCGTCGACGATTTCGATCGTCCGCTCGTCGACAAACTGGCCTTCGCCCTCGAGCAGGTCGTGTTGCTCGGACGACCGCAGCCCGCGTCGGATCGAGTCGGCGCTCGCGGAGACGTCGTCAGTGACCTCGCGAACGATATCGGCGAACTCGACGTCGGTGACGTCGACGTGGATCCCGAACTCGTCGGCCCGATCGACCGTCTCCATCACCTCCGCGTGGTACAGCAGCTTCTTCGAGGGTATACACCCACGGTTGAGACAGGTTCCGCCGAGTGGTCCTTTCTCGACGACTGCGACCGACTGACCGCGATTGGCCGCCGCGTTCGCGACGTCAAGTCCGGACCCCGAACCGATAACCAGGAAGTCGAAGGCGTCGCCGTCCATCTCCATGTGGATATCGCCACCGTCAGGTCACTTAAACCAGTCCGCAAAAACACCGATCCGACGCCAGAGTTGATACTGCCGGACAGCAGTCAGTAAAACGTCGGTCGCGAACTCGCGGCCGTCCCCGCGGGTGACGGCCGCAGTAGCGCGACCGGTCGATGAATCGTGCTGTCCGACAGTATGAGACGGGCGACTCGAGTCGGGTTCGCCACCGGAACGGACGTATCCTGCTCTGATACGGTCTACTGTAGTCAATTACCGCCGATCGCCGACCCCGTCCTGGCGATCGGCGGTAAATAGGTACAGCAGTCCGTATGAGACAGTCACGTCGATCGAAAACGTCCCTGGCGGCTTCATGCTGGTCGCGGTCGTTCGTCGACCTATGGACCGAATCGAGTACGTCTACACGGTCGGGATGAAAGACGAAGAGGTCGAAGGCTATCTCGAGAGCGTCGACACCGGTGTCCTCGCGCTCGCTTCGGCAGGGGACGCGTACGCAATCCCGGTGGCACATCATTACGACGACGAGGGATCGATCTACATCCGTCTGTCAGCCGACAAATCGAGCACAAAGCTGTCGTACCTCGAGGATACGGACACCGCGTGTCTCACCCTGTACGACGTCGACGAATCGGGAGACTCCTGGAGCATCATCGCTACCGGACCGCTACGGAAACTCAGCGGTGACGAGCGAGAGACGTTTGACGCGACGGCGGTCAACGAATCGTTTCTCCAGTTGCGAGTCTTCGACGAGGACATCGAAGCGATCGATCTCGAGATATACGAACTCGAGATCGAAACGCTCACTGGGCGAAAAACGGGGAACTAGCATGGCCACTGATAGTTAGTTCGTACCCACTCATACGGACTGCTGTACCGATCTGTCATCTACCGCCGATCCCGTGTGGCGATCGGTCACACGTGACGACAGTGGACCGTCGCACACGACGGCCGTCGCTGCCGACCGAAAAACTGCACTATTCGACGGTGGTGGCGTCGCCACTGGCGGCGGTCCTGTCGTCGGTCTCGGGTGTGTCGACAGTTTCGGCCTGGTCGTATTTGTCTTCGAACGCCTGGATCAACTGACTCATCTTCGCGTACCAGTCGTTGATCGTCCGTTGCATGTCGTTTGCGATCTGGGTCGGATCGGTCGGGTAGTAGACGTGGTAGTAGCCGCCCTGGTCGTAGTTGATCTGCTCTTTCTGGAGGAGTCCGCTCTCGAGCAGTCGCTGGATCGACCGATAGGCAGTCGAGCGCTCGCGGTCGACGCGGTCGGCGACCGCATCGATCGTCAGCGGTTCGTCGCTCTCGACCAGCACCCTGTAACACTCCTTGTCGAGTCGTTTGAGGCCGTGGATACACTCCAACAGTCCTTCACACACCATCTCCTGCTGGAGTTGTTCGGCCATCGAGTCCGCCATTGTCATATCAAGTATTGGTTCCGCGTGCTCATAAGGGTTTTGTGAATATCATACAATACCAAATGGGAGAAAAGCGTACCACGTCCGCCGTGGCCGATCCGTCTCGGCGGCGACGACGATCGTCGCTGTGCTCGAAAGCACCCCCGGTCCCGGTCGCTCACAACACGTACTCGGACGGATCGCTGTCCGTCAGTTCCGGCGCGACTGCGACCTGTCGTGCTGTCGTCCGGTAAATCGGTACAGCGGACCGAATCAGTAGGGTGGCCGCTGTGCCTGAATAACCGATGCGAGCTGCTGGTGTTCGTCGGCGAGCAGTTCGTTTAGGTCGTCGACAGTGATGATCCCCGTCAGCTCGCCGTCGGAATCGACGACCGGCAGTCGCCGGACGCCGTGTTCGCTCATCAGTTCGGTCGCTTCGTAGAAGCCGCTGTTTTGCTCGATCGTACACAGGTCCGTCGACATGACGTCCTCAGCGGTGAGTCCGTCGGGGCTCTCGCCCTCGGCGATCACCTGTGTCGTCAGATCGCGATCGGTCACGATTCCGGCGGGTTCGCCGCCGTCGGTGATCACGATGCTGCCAACGCTCTCGTCGTCCATCGTGGATGCGATTTCTTGGATCGAGTCGTCCGTGCTTGCCGTAACGACGTCACTCCGTGCGAGGTTTTCGACTGGCATCGGTCCGGGTTATCCTCGCCACGCTCGAGACCATAATACTGCGTGGCGTCGGTTCGACCGCGTTACAGTCACGACCGCAAACAGTTCTCGAGTGCGTCTCGAATCGATGTCAGTACACGTCTCGAGGAGGAAGAAAACACGTCGGCGAAGCGAAATCGGTCAGGTCTGATGAACGCCGGTCGACGAATGTATGGACGATGGCGAGCCGACAGTGCGACGGTCAGCTCTCGGCGGGCACCGGGCCGTCCTCGACGTGTTCGTACTTGTCCTCGAACTCCTGGATGAGTTGACCCATCTTCGCGTACCAGTCGTTGAGCATCCGCTGCATGTCGTTTGCGATCTGGGACGGGTCAGTCGGATAGTAGACGTGGTAGTAGCCGCCCTGATCGTAGTTGACCTGTTCTTTCTGGATGAAGCCACTCTGGAGCAGTCGCTGGATCGACCGATAGGCGGTCGAGCGCTCGCGGTCGACGCGGTCGGCGACCTCGTCGATCGTCAGCGGTTCGTCGCTCTCGACCAGTACGCGAAAGCATTCCTTGTCCAGTTGCTTGAGACCGTGGATACACTCCAGCAACCCCTCACACTCCATATCCTGCTGGAGTTGTTCTGCCATCGAATTAGCCATGACGTACTGAGCGATAGGGAGTGCACTGGTAAAAGGATTGTGTGAGTATTGTACAATCTCACTGACCGGCAGTGACGACACGACAGAAACCACAACAGGAGACCGTATCATACGGCCTCCTGTCGTCACTGCCCGCCGATCACCGACCCCGCCCTGGCGAGCGGCGGGAGACCGGGACAGCAGTCCGTATCAGTCGTGTGGGTGAAACCGCTTGACGGCTCGGTCGACCGCCTCAGCT
>NZ_JAVDDV010000016.1 GCF_030848565.1 Natronolimnohabitans sp. A-GB9 | reverse complement strand
GTACAGTTAGAGAAAACGATTTCGAACGGGAATCAGTCGGCGCCAGCGGGCGTCGTGTCGGAGGCGGCCTGCTGGCTGCGCCAGTACCCCTGGATGTAGGCGCCGACGAACATGCCGGCGAGTGCCCACAGGATCGTGACGTTGCCGACGCCGAGGCTGGCGTAGGCCGCACCGGGACAGATCCCCGAGAGGCCCCAGCCGACGCCGAAGATCGCACCGCCGATCAGGACGTTGCGGTCGAAGGGCTTCAGCCGCCGGCCGTAGGTGTCGCCGGTCAGCGGCGCGCGATCGCGCAGTCGCGGCAGCACCGTGAAGGCGATGCCAGTAACGATCGCTGCACCGAACATGACGAACAACAGCCCGAGGTCCTCGAACTGGAGGAAGTTCAGGACGACTTCGGGACGAGCCATGTGGCTAAAGCCAAGGCCGAAGCCGAAGATCAGGCCGCCAACGAAGATCAGCGGCATGAACAGCGGATGTCGGTTTTGACTCATATTATGGATTCACCCCCAGTGCCATGACGACCTGGGCCGTCCCGATCGCCACGATCAGGAACGTGATGACGCCGACGATCGACGTTTTCGAGGCCGAGCCGACACCACAGACGCCGTGGCCCGACGTACAGCCCTTTCCGATTCGGGTGCCGATTCCGACGAGGATCCCGCCGAGGAACAGCCGCCACGGCTGGACGTCGGTCAGCCAGAGCGTGAGGCCGCCGACCTCGTACAGTTCTCCGGTCGTCCCGGACGCGTAGAGACCGCTCGAGACGAGTCCGGACTGGAAGGTCAGTGCGTAGACGAACGCACCGGCGACGATGCCGAGCGTGAAGACGACCCGCCAGTCCCGCGACGCGCGGTACTGCTGGAACCGCGACTGGTCCGAGACGTACGACAGCGTCGACTCGAGGAACGTGCTCGCGCCGGCCGGAATGGCGGTGCCAAGATAGATGACGGCGGCACCGAGGCCGACGAGCAGACCCCCGACGGCGTATCGGCTGATCCCCACCGGAAACAGGGACTCGTACAGCGCAGGAGCGAAGAGTTCAGTTACCATTCGACGGAGGGAGTGGAGTTAGTCACCGGCCAGGGAGTCCTGGCTGGCGGCGCAGTTGTTCGGGCCGAGCTCGAGTTCGAACGCCTCCTCGTCGTCGGCCTCCTGTTGGCCGAGGTTCGTCGGGATGATATCCTCGTAGTTGGCCGGACGGGGCGGCATATCCGAGAGGATCAGCTCGACGAACTCGTCTTCGTCCATCGTCAGCGCGTCCATCTTCTCGACGAGCTGGCCGATCGGTGCCGTGTAGGTGCCGTCGGCGGCAGGTTCGGCGGCGTCGCTGAAGTGGGCGCCACCGATGAGGGTGTCCTCTGGCAGAGTCAGTACACGCTCCTGGAGCGATTCGTAGAGCTGTGCGGCGGCTTCGGGAGCGCCGTCGTCGCCCTCTTCTAAGTCGGGGCGGGCGACGCTCTCGACGAACAGGCCGTCACCCGTCGCGAGCAGCGAGTCGTCGATCAGGTACGAGGTCATCCCGGAGGTGTGGCCGGGCGTGTAGACCGTCTCGATAGTGGCCGACCCGACCTGGAACTCGTCGCCGTCCTCGGCCAGGGTCATCTCGTCGGCGTAGGTCACGCCGCGGTCGACCGACGCCTCGGGGATAACACCCTCGACGCCAACGGCGTCGAGCGCGCGAACGCCCGAGATGTGGTCCGCGTGGATGTGCGTATCGATCGCGTACGTCAGCTCGACGCCGAGTTCCTCGGCATCGTTGAGGTAGCGATCCGTAAACGCACGCAGTGGATCGATGACGGCCGCCTCACCGTCGTCGACGACGAAATAGCCGAGACAGCCACTCGAGGGCCGCTGGTACTGGTAGAGCGTCCCGGCGCCGTCGTAGCGCTCGACCTCGACGCGCTCGTAGATACGCGCCCAGCCGTTCATGCCGTCCTCGAGGTGGTTCACGTCGTAGCCGCGCTCTTTGAGCGCGCCGGCGACGAACTCGCTGGCACCGCCTTTCGCACAGAGGACCGTGACCTCACGGTCGTCGGGAATCCGTGCAAGAACGTCGTCGTCGATCTCATCCTCGAGGAACTCGAAATACGGCACATTAACCGACTCGACGTTCTCACCGTCGATACGCCACTCCTCGTAGTCCGACTCCATGCGCGCGTCGAGGAGGGTCACCTCCTCATCCGCGTCGATACGCCCCTTCAGCTCGTCCGGCGTCACCGATTCGATCTCGACGTCCGGAGTTGGAAAGTCCATGTCGTCCATGTTGTACATTCCTCAGTAGCGGCTACTCGCACTTAAGAGTTTGCATGGTATTTCCCCTATTGCACAATATAGCAGACGGGAAAGGGAGCGTAAAGACCCATTAAACGCGCGTATACGCTGTTATCGGTGTATATACGGAGCTCCATCGATTGATGGATATTCGTATGCTCCACAATAACCGATATCCTTTTATGGATAGGGCCGATATTGTGTGATAGCTCCAATACAGAGCACAGAGATCGATCATGAGTTCGGAATACGATACCACGGAGACGCTCGACGTGAAAGGACAGTCCTGCCCAATGCCCATCGTCAAGACCAAACAGGCCATCGACGACCTCGAGGCCGGCGACGTCCTGGAGGTCGTCGCGACGGACTCGGGTAGCATGAGTGACATTCAGGGCTGGGCCGACGGGACCGACGGGGTCGAACTCCTCGACCAGGTCGAGGACGGCGACCGCTACACCCACTACGTGAAGAAGACGGAATAACAGAGAGTATGAGTACGGACAATCCAACTGCGTCGGTCGAAGACGGAGATCCCGAGTTCGACGCCGCCGACATGCAGGCACTGCGCGAGCGCGTCGAGGAACTCGAGGAGTCGATCGCCGAGATCGACGAGGGCGACGATGAGAAGAAGATGACCATCATCGCCACCCAGGGCAGTTTCGACATGGCGTACCCGCCCCTGATCCTCGGGAGCACGGCTGCCGCCTTCGGCTGGGACGTCGTCGTCTTCCATACCTTCTGGGGACTCGACATCCTCCACGAGGAGAAATCGAAGAACCTCAAGCTGAGCGCCGTCGGCAACCCGAACATGCCGATGCCAAACGCCCTCGCTGCGCTGCCCGGCATGGATCGGATGGCGACGAAGATGATGGAAAAGAAGATCGACGAGAACGGGACCGCCACCATCGAGGAGTTGATCGACCTCTCGCTCGACAGCGGCGTCGACCTGCAGGCCTGTCAGATGACGATCGAACTGATGGACTACGACGAGGACGACTTCTACGACGGTGTCACCACCGGCGTCGGCGCGGCCACGGCGATTCAACACATGGCCGAATCGGACATTCAGCTGCTCGTCTAACGTGACCGAACTTGGGGGACGAACTGCGACCGTCGACGCACCCACGAAGCCGAGTCTGCGCGTCCTCGAGACGGTCGCCGACGCGGAGGATGTCGACCCGGTCGAACTCGAGTAACGCGATCCGGTTTTCTCGACGACAATCACTTCACGTAGCCTGGCGTTCGTCTATTCGCTCGATAATTCTCAGTATTGGGGATTATGAAGCATACTTTATTGGATCGTCGCCGTAGCGTCCCCTATGACAGAACCGTTCGTCATCGTCGGTGGCGACGCTGCTGGAATGAGCGCCGCGAGCAAGGCAAAACGCGAGGCCCCCGACCGGGACGTGATCGTCTTCGAGAAAGGCGAGTGGGTCTCCTATGCGGCCTGTGGAATGCCCTACTACATCAAGGGAGAGGTCGACGACCTCGAGGATCTGGTCGCCGTGACGCCCGAGGAGTTCCGCGAGGAGCGTGACGTCGACCTCCGAACGGGCCACGAGGTCGTCGCGATCGACCCGGAGGCGAAGACGGTCACCGTCGAGACCGACGGCGAGCGATTCGAACAGCCGTACGGCGACCTCCTGATCGCCACCGGTGCTCGAGCCATCGAACCCCCCTTCGACGGGTTCGACCTCGAGGGCGTGTTCACGCTCCGCAGCATGAACGAAGCGGACGCGATCGAGGACTACGTCGACGATCGCGGCCCCGAAACCGCTGCGATCGTCGGCGGCGGCTACGTCGGCGTCGAGATGGCCGAGGCACTCACTGAACGCGGGATCGACGTCTCGATTTTCGAGATGCTGCCACAGACGCTCCAGCCCTTCGGCGAGGAGACCGCACGGGTCGTCGAGGATCACCTCCGCGAACAGGGCGTCGATCTCCATCTCGAGACGGCCGTACAGGGGTTCGACGGCGACGAGGTCGTCGAGACGGTCGCACTCGAGGACAGTTCGGTCGCTGCCGATCTCGTCGTCGTCGGCGTCGGCGTCGCGCCAAACGTCTCCCTCGCCGCGGAGGCAGGGATCGAACTCGGGCCGACGGACGCGATCGCGACCGACGAGTACGGGCGAACGAACTACGACGACGTCTACGCGGCGGGCGACTGCGCCGAGGCGACGAACGTCGTGACCGGCGAGCCCGACCACGTTCCGCTGGCGCTGACCGCCAACCGCGCCGGACGGGCGATCGGAAGCACGGTAACGGGCGATCCCACGCCGACCGGCCCCACGGCCGGGACGGCCATCGTCAAGGCCTTCGAACTGGGTGCAGCCAGAACGGGCGTGATCGATCCCGAGCGAGCGCGCGAGGCCGGCTTCGATCCCGTCTCCGTCACTATCGAAGCGCCGACGCGGCCACACTACTACCCCGGGGCGACTGAACTCACCGTGACGCTGGTCGCCGACCGAGAGAGCGAGCGCGTCCTCGGTGCCAGCATCGTCGGCCACGAGGGCACAAAACGGATCGACACGATCGCGACGGCGTTGTCTTCGGAGCTCACCGTTCCGGAACTCCAGGAACTCGACCTGGCGTACGCGCCGCCGTTTAGCCCCGTCTGGGATCCAGTCCTCACGGCCGCGAAAGTCCTCAACGGGAAACTCGAGGGCTGATACGGATTGCTGTAACGATTTACCGGCGCAACCGCAGCCCGGGTCGCGGTCGCGCCGACAGCAGCTGTCAGCGGTCCGTATGAGACCGCGTGTCCGCCTCCCGAGCCGAACTATCGGACGAGACTGACTCGCATCGGCGCCCGGAACACGACCGATTCCGTTACGCTTCCTAAGAGAATACGGGCGTCCTCGTCGCGGCTGTGACTTCCCATAATGATCTGGTCGACGTCGTTGTCGGTCGCATACGACACGATCTCTCGACCTGGTTCCCCGACGGTCGTCTCGAGCGTGAGATCGGCCTCTTGTTCGTATTCATCGGCGGCGTCTTGAGCTTCCTCGAGGAGATCCTCAGAGAGGTCGTCGGCACGGTCGTACCACTCCTCGGAGCCGTGAACCGGCTCGCTTTCGACGTCGTACGGGACGTCGTAGACGCTGTATCCCGGTTCAAACGGGTCGATAACGTGGAGTGCGGTAATTTCACCGTCCGGATACTCCGCCAGGGCCGTTTCGAGTGCCTCTCGTGACAGGGGCGAGCCATCGAACGGGACGAGAATTCGATCCGTCATCCCTTTGACGTCCGTTGTACAGCGTGAAAAAACCAGAGCACGAACCGTTCGGTTTAGCCGACAGTATCAGAACTCCCGGGACAGTTCCGACCAGATGCCGAGGGATCGAGCCTGTGAGTAGTCGACGTCGACCCGAAGCTCACGCCCGTCGTCGAGATCGATCCCGATCCGGTCGAACGTCGTCACGTACCGTGATTTGTGGTGGCGGCCCTGGCGAACGCCGACGGTTTCGCTGACCAGTCCGGCCTCGGTCAGCCGGTCGAGTTTGCGGTAGGTCGTCGAAAGCGGGAGATCCGCCGCCTCCGCGATGTCGGGTACGGTCTTTGGCTCCTCGAGTACCGCGATGATCTCCCGACAGTCGGCATCGTCCAGAGCACCGATGACGTGCTCGAAATCGGGCGTATCGCCGGACGACGAGAACTCGAGTGACATATATTGCCAACAGGTTGGAAGCGAAGCCTAATGACACGTTTGGTCCGGCTGCCATCGGTCGGATCGATGCGAGACCGGTCGATGAGGGCAGTTACATATAGGATCGGCCCGACGCGTCCCGTATGAGCGACGATCGAGCAGCCAACTCGACGGTCGAGAACACGCCGGGCCAGGGCCGAACGCCCGAACCCGAACGGATCGAGCCATCGGCACCCGAGGAGTTCGGCCTCGTACAGGTCTGGTGGGGTGACGGGAAAGGAAAGACGACGGCCACGCTCGGCATGGGAATGCGCGCGGCGGGCCATGGCTTTCGCGTACACATGCTCCAGTTCATGAAAGGCGGTGCCTCGAGCGTCGAGGCCGTCCGCGGCGAGTACAACGCGATCGAAGCGCTGCCCGGCATGAGCTACGAAAATCTCGGTCACTACGGCTGGCACGGGATGGCCGACGGCAGCGACGAGGCCGACCACGAGGCGGAAGCACAGGCCGGTCTCGAGCGTGCCCACGAGTTGCTCGAGGCGGCCGCCGCGGCCGACCTCGACGAACCGATCGACCTCGAGGCGCCGCCCGACGACGGGATGCACATGCTGATCCTCGACGAAGTGCTCTACGCCGCGGATCGTGATCTGATCAGTGAAGACGACGTCCACGACCTGCTCGACGCGAAGCCAGAGCGTCTGGAACTCGTGTTGGCGGGGAGCCACACCGAACCGGACTACCTCGAGGAGCGGGCCGATCTGATCACGAACGTCCGCAAAGTCGCCCATCCGATCGACGACGGCCAGCGCGCGCGACGCGGGACGGAGTTCTGAGACGGACGATACGCGCCGTCGAGCGCAGTCGCGTCCGGGCCCGCAAAACTATTATCAGCCACGCCGAACAGTCGGCTATCCGATGGGTGTGATTCAGGTCGACGGCGTGCGGAAATCCTACGGAAATGTCACCGCTGTAAACGAAATGAGCTTCGCCGTCGAACGGGGTGAGCTGTACGGCTTTCTCGGACCGAACGGCGCGGGCAAGACGTCCACGATACGGATGCTCACCGGCCAGATACGGCCCGACGCGGGTTCGATTCGCGTTCTCGAGACCGATCCGACGACCGAACCCCTCGAGACGCGACGGCGGGTCGGTATCCTCCCGGAGCAACAGTCACCACCGAGTTTCCTGACGCCGCGGGAGTACCTCGAGTTCGTGGGCGAGATACGGGACCTCGAGTCCGAACGAGTGAACGAGCGGACGGCGGTCTGGGCCGAGCGTCTCGGCTTCGAGAGCAAACTCGAGACGCTCCATACGGATCTCTCGCGGGGACAACAACAGAAGGTGATGATCACCCAGGCCTTCCTCCACGAACCCGACGTGGTCTTCATCGACGAGCCACTGGCGAACCTCGACCCGCTCGTCCAGGAACAGGTCAAACGGTATCTCGTCTCCTATGCGGCCGGTGACAACGCGGTCTTCGTCTCGACGCACAACATCGACGTCGCCGAGGAGATCTGTACCCGCGTCGGGATCGTCGCCGACGGTCACATCGTGACCGAACGGACCGTAAACGGGGACGGTACGCGAGCCGAGGAATCGCTGCTCAAGGTGTTCGTAGAGCGAGTCGAACGTGCAGACGTCCGGGACACGCCATCGCTCGGACAGCTCGGAGCGTCGAACCGATGACCGGGGCGATCGGATCACGGACCGCGACGACGTGGCGGCTGTTGGCCGTCCTCCTGCGCGAAGAGTGGCGACTGCACACGCGGCTGTTCGGTGGCTGGCGCTTCGCGCTCTTTCCGGTCGTCATCGCTGCGTTGGCCGTGAGCGCGACGGTCGCGCTGCTCGAGACCGGCACCGCCGAAGGAACGATCCTCGCGGGACTGCACACCCTCGCGCTTGGTTTCGGGCTCTACAGCGGGACGGCCGGCTTCGCGGGATCGGATATGCTCGAAAACGTGTTCGGGCGGCTCTCTCTCCTTCTCTCGACGTCGACGACGCTGCCGCTGTCCCGAACACGGCTGCTGGGCGTCTTCCTCATCAAGGACGCGCTGTTTTACGCGGTCGCGTTCGTCCTGCCGATGGCGCTGTCGAACGCGGTACTGGTCGGTGCGTCGACCACGGCACCGGTCGCTGTCGGGGCGCTGTGGCTCTCGTTGACGCTTTCGTTCGCGGCCGGGATGGCCCTCACCGTCGCGGCGATCGCGGTCCGAACGCGGGGCACACCGACGTGGGCGATCGCCGGCGTGGTGGGTGCCGGTATCGTTGGGCTATGGTTGACGGACTCCCTTCGAGACGGCTGGACGCTTTTCGTCCCGCTCGAGGGGTCGCTGCTTGGTACGGTCGGGCTGGCAGTCGGGACCGTCCTCGTGGGTGTCGTCTCGCTTGCGGTGTACGACCCCACCTACGGACGTCCGTCGCGGACCGCAGGCGACCGATTCGCACGCCTCAGCGAGACGCTACCGCTTGGCCCCGACAGCGCGCTGGTCTCGAAGACGCTGCTCGATCTCGCGCGATCGTCGGGCGGAGTCGCCAAGCCGTTCGTCTCCGCCACAATCCTGCTGGCGCTGATCGCCGCACTCGTCGGCGTCGTCGACTCGATCACCGGTATCGCGCCTGCGCCGGGGATCTTCTTCGGTGGCGTGCTCGGACTGACGGCGTTTACGACCTACAACTGGCTGACCCAGTTCGACTCGCTCGAGGACTACCTCGCGTACCCAGTCTCGATCGACGACGTGTTCCGCACAAAACGGATCGCGTTCGTCCTCGTGGGCGCACCGACGGTCGCGGTACCGTATCTGGCGGCCGTCGTCTGGTTCGAGACGACGCTCGTCGACGCGGTCGTCGGCGCCGTATTGCTTGCAGGCTACGCGCTATATTACTACGGGCTGACCGTTTACATCGCCGGCTTCGATCCCAACGAGTTCCTCTTCGACGCCGTTCGGTTCTCGCTGTTTACCCTCGGCGTCGCCGTCGCGCTCGTGCCGACGCTCGTCGCCGGCTTCGTCGTGGTTCCACCGACCGGGACCGTCGCGCTGGCGGTGGGGCTCGCCGGAGTCGGATTCGGTACGGCCGGGGTCGTTCTCTCGAGTCGCGCGGGACCGCGCTGGGAGAAGCGGTACCGAGCGAACGGGGAACGACGCTGATACTGTCGGACAGCAGTCAGTCAGTCTCGTAAGTGGCCTGTCACTCGACCAACAGCCCACACAAACCCAACGCGATCGATCTGTGTCCGGAAAGGGACTTTCGCCTGCAAGGCACAGTGGGACCAGCCAATCCGTTGATTCGTCGGGCATGAAGGTCGTCTTCAAACCAGGCAACGCCTACGAGGAGATCAACTGCTTCGACTTTCGCGAGTACGAACACGGCGTCGTCCTCCACAACGAAGAAGGGTACAACATCGGCTACGTCCCCCACGAGATCCTGAGCCACATCGAGCCCCACTCCGGTGAGGAGGTCGCGTTCGAGAACGGAGAGCCACCGGAGCCAGATAGCGCCGACGCCGCGACGAACCGATAGGACGATATCACAGCCCCTGCGAGTAAGTCGCACGCGGATGACACGGACGATTCTCGTCGCCGGAACTGCGAGTCACGTCGGCAAGTCGACGGTCGCGGCCGGCCTCTGCCGGCACCTCGCCGACCGGGGCGTTTCGGTCGCCCCGTTCAAGGGACAGAACATGAGTAACAACGCTCGCGTCGTCGTACGAGCCGAGGCTGCGGCCGCTGGCGCCGACGGGGATGGAACGGGGAGAGACGCCGATCAGTGGGGCGAAATCGGCGTCTCGCAGTTCGTCCAGGCTCGAGCGGCCCGGACCACGCCCACGACCGACTGCAACCCCGTGTTGCTCAAACCCCGCGGCGACGGGGAAAGCCAGCTCGTCGTCCAGGGACGGGCCCACGACCACGTTCCGGCCGGCACCTACTACGAGGAGTACTGGGAGGAGGCCCGCGTCGCGGCCGAGCAGTCCTACCGCCGGCTCGCGGCCGAACACGACGTCGTGATCGCAGAAGGTGCCGGCAGCATCGGCGAGATCAACCTCCACGACCGCGACCTCGCGAACGTCGAGACCGCCGCGTTCGCCGACGCCGATATCCTCCTGTTGGTCGATATCGAACGCGGCGGTGCCTTCGCTAGCCTCTATGGGACGATCGAACTGCTCCCCGACTCGCTTCGCGAGCGCGTCGTCGGCGCAATCATCACGAAGTTCCGGGGCGATCCGACGTTGCTCGAGCCCGGCATCGAGGAGATCGAATCGAAGACCGGCGTACCGATCCTCGGCGTACTCCCCTACGACGACCCCGGCCTCCCCGAGGAGGACAGCGTCGGTCTCCCCGGAACGGGCGAGCGAGGCGTACTGGGCGGGGACGATGGCGTCCCCGACGAGCGACGGCTTACGATCGCGGTTCCCCGGCTGCCGCGGATCTCGAACGCAACGGACCTCGAGGCGCTGGCGGCCGAACCCGGCGTCTCGGTCGCGTTCGTGCCAGTCGAAGGCGGGCCAACAGCCGAGGGCGGGCCGTCGGCTCGCGAGGCCCTCGAGGACGTCGACGCCGACGCGGTCGTGCTCCCGGGAACGAAGAACACGGTCGACGACCTGCTGGCACTTCGGGAGGCCGGCTTCGCCGAGGCGCTCGAAGCGTTCGACGGTCCGATCGTCGGCGTCTGTGGCGGCTATCAACTCCTCGGCGAACGGATCACGAACGCCACGCTCGAGGGCACCGGCACGGACGACGTCGTCGAGGGACTCGGGCTGCTTCCCGTCGAGACTCGGTTTGCAGAATCCAAGCGACTCGAGCAGACGACAGTTCCCGTCGACGGCTCGGCGACACCGCTGCTCGAGGGCGCCGACGGAACGGCGTCGGGCTACGAGATCCACGCCGGCCGAACGCGTGCCCTCGAGGACGTCCGTCGGCCACTGGGCGACTCGAGTGCAGCGTACGACGGCGTGTTGGGGACCTATCTTCACGGTCTGTTCGACAACGAGTCGGTCCGAGCGGCGTTTCTCGAGGCCGTCGCCGACGAGGCAGGGCTCGAGTGGCCCGTCGGGCCCAATGGAGCCGACGCGAGCGACGGGGTCGAAGCGACGCCGTACGATCGCGCCGCAACGCTCGTTCGCGAACACGTCGATCTCGAGGCGCTGGGCGATCCGTTCGACGAACGAACGAACGAGCACTGATACGGTCTCCTGTCGTCAGACTGCCGGACAGCAGTCCGTATGAGACCGACTGTGAGAACTCAGTTCGGATCGGACCGATACGTGCCGAGCAGTTCCTCGAGGATGATACACTCCTGATCGGTCGACTCGTAGTGGGTATCGATGTATCGTTCCGCGGCCTCGTAATCGCCACGGAGGCCGTGTTTCCGGACCGTGATCACGGCATCGAGGAAAAAAGTTCCACCGTCGGTACCCAGGGCCTTCGCGTGATCTTCTTCGGTGATATCGAGTTCCGATTTGATCTCGTCGAAGTTGAACGTCTCCACCTCGTGATCGTCTCTGATCAGCGTAAGGACGTACTCCGCGGAGAAGCGATAGAACTCGGATTTGCTCTCGAACATACCGTCGTCGACCAGTTCGTCGATCGCATCGACGACCTCGTCGGGGTACCTGACGGTATCTTTGGCCATACTCACAACGTCTTCGCTACGGACTCATTATTGTTTCGAAGAACTGTTTCTCGGGATACAGTTTCGGCACCGAGAGACCGGTCGTTCGCGGTCGAAGGCAAGGGAGTCGATACCAGCGGGAACCGGACCGACGGCGGGAGTCAAGCGCCGTCGGAACGAACGCTCGAGCGGAAGCATCGCAGGTAGCAACTACCTGCAAATTTATTATTTATCGGCTGTAATTGGAGAGCGCTATGGCAGACGAAGACGAAATCCGCGAGCAGATGATCGACGCGTTCGAAGGCGCAGACTATCCGATCTCGAGTCCGATGGACCTCGTTCCGGCACTCCCCGACGGACCTGGCACGAAGTTCGAGTCCGGTGACTTCTCGATGACCGCCATGGAACTGAACACGAAGACCTCGAGCGGGGACTTCCCGTACGACGACCCCGAGACGTTCGTCGACGACATCATCGAAGACCTGAAAGAACAGGGCGAACTTTGACGCCCTCCTCCGGCTGAAGCCGTAGGATTCCCGGGCGTTGGGATATTATGGTTTGCAGTCAGCGACCTGTTCTCGGCCGGCTACTACGCCGGTGTGTTTGTCGAACAGGCGGACTGCTGGCTGCGCCAAACAGCCGTTACTCCTATCCTCTTCAGGATTCGGAGTTACCGTCGCTCGCATGTTTTCCGCGGCGTTCAGATCCGCGTTCGCCACCAACCCGCACTCACCACAGACGTACAACCCGCGTTCCACACGGTTTGGTGAGGCTTTCGTTCCGCATGCACAGCATGTCTTCGACGTTCGGAGCCCAGCTTCATCAACCCGCTGGACGCTGATCCCGCGTTCCGCGGCTTTGTACTCGATCATGTCGATGATCGTGTCGAACGGCCAGTCGTGGATTTTCTTGTTCCCGTGGCGACCCCACTCAGCATCATCACGGATGTCTTTCGGGTGCCCGACAGCGATTTCACCAATATCGTGATCGGCACATTGCTCGACGATGTCTCGCGTCAACGCGTGAAGCGAATGCTTCCGACGCCGATCCTTCTTCTGGCGCGCCCACTCAGCTTTCTTCGATGGGCCATTATCACCTTCCGTGCCGTATTCGACGTGACGGAAGTAGTGGACATCCTCTTTCACAGCGTTCCCCGGGTAGAGCAACGTTTCATCACCGATCGACACGGCAGCCACGTTGCTGATGCCGAGATCGATGCCAGCTGTCTTCTCTCCCGGGGCGTCTGAGTGTTCGATTTCGACATTGCAGACGAAGTGGAGTTCCCAGTCATCGCCGTTCCAGACGGCTCTGACCTGCTGAACGCTTCCCACCTCTGCAAGATCAACGTCCGGCCGTGTTTCGTACGAACACAGAACGAAATCGCTCCGATGTTCTTTGAGATTCCGGCCTTTGCTGAGGCGGACGTAACCGTGTTCAGCGTCGAGTTTGAAGCCCTTCTGCTTGAATGTGACCGTGGACCGCGGATGTTCGTCGCCTCGTTTGCGATAACCCGGCGGGTTATCATCTGGATCGTCGCTGGCGTACCAGCCGTTGAACGCTTCAGCGAGCTCTTGGAGAACTCGCTGACTGGATTGCGAATGCAGATCCCTGTAGCGTTCGTGGCGTTTGAGGTACGATGTGAGCTCGTTGTGATTTGGGATATGACCGATTGCATCCCAGATGCGTTGAATGTGCCAGCGTCCAACATTCCAGAGCTTGGAGGCAGCAAACGCGAGCGAATCGAGATCGGGACGCACCTGTGTCTGATTGCGGATGCTCGCTTTGAAGGTGCGCGTCACGACCCGATCCGCCATACCTGGGTCGTGTACGACGATTCTTGTGAAGAGTTGTATTTCTCAGTGAATATCCACTCAGCAGTCAGTGGGTGATTAGTAAATCCTGTGTCGGCTTCATCCCACCGCTAAAGCGGGTGGGCTTTCGCCTTGCTCCACTGTAAGCACAGCCGAAAGCAAGTACGGACGTCGTACTCACTTCTCCGACAGTTCGTCCGGTAGCTTCGACTGCACTACAGCCGATTACACAGTCCACACTGTGTACAATGTGTAAACATTGTCGTAAGTGTCAGTTCGAATCGGACGATCCAGTGACGTGCCAGCAAGACCTGCAACGCTACCAGTACGCTTTTCTTCCGACAGGATGTTCCCTCAAAGAGACGCGGTCGAACAGTCCAGCGTCGTCCTCGCTATCGTATGTCCACTCAGACCAGTTCCGGGCCGATCGTTCTCATCACGGCGGTCGAATCGAGTTCGCTGCGAGCGCACCTTCGTGATGCGACGCCGTTCGACATCCGTTCGGTCTCACCCGCCACGCTCGAGGAAGAATCCGAAGGCGTTCTGCAAAGCGGCGCTCGCGACGGACGGAACTCCAGTCCTAGCGGCATCGTCCTCGAACTCGAAGAGCCGGACCGAACGACGGACGTCCTCGAGCGACTCGAGGACACCGTACCGACCACGCCGACGATCGTCGCTCCGCCAACGGGAAGTGAGACGATCGCCGCGGCGGCAGTACGGGGAAACGCCGACGAGTACGTCTCGCCGGACACGGACGGGGACCGCATCGAGCGGATCGTCGAGACCATCGATACGAATACCGACACCGAAGTCGGGTCGGTAGACGCAGGCGTAATCGCATCCGGCTCGGAAAATGAGACAACGAAAACTGGCGATTCGGTGACAGCGGACGACGATTATCAGCGAATCATCGCGAGCGAGTTACCCGACGAGGCGTTCGTCATCGGTGCAGACGGGACCTACTACGAGGCGAACGTCCGGCCCGAGAGCGGTGAACTCTACACCGCGTCGCCCGACGAACTGCCGGGAAAACGGATCGAAGAGGTGTTCCCGGACGACGTCGCCGCCGAGTTACAGGCGTGTATCGATCGGACGCTTCGGACCGAAGAGGTCCAGTCGATCGAGTACACCGCAGAGACGACCGAAGGGCAACGGCGCTTCGAGGCTCGAGTGGTCCCGATCGACGAACGGATCGACGGACAACGAGCCGTCGTCTGGCTTGCCAGGGACATCACTGAGCGAGCGAGACGCGAACGGGAGCTTCGATCGCGACAGAACCAACTCGAGACGCTCAACCGGATCAGCGCCGTCGTCGGGCAAGTGATCGAAACCCTGGTCGAGGCACCGTCCCGTGACGTCATCGAGCAAGAGGTCTGTGAACAGTTAGTCGATTCGAAACTGTACTGTGGTGCGTGGATCGGCGAACGAACGGGTGAAGGAACGCTCGCGTACCGCACCGGTGCCGGCGAGTCGGAGACGTATCTCGAGTGTGTCGCGGAACGGATCGACGAAGACGAGTTGCTCGCCCACCGGGCCGTCCGGACGGGCGAAATCCAGATGGAGACGGCGGTTCCCGAGAGCGACCAATGTCCGGCACAACTGCGTGCGGCCGCACGCGAGAACGACGTCCAGTCGGCGGTCGCCGTCCCGATCACCCACGGGAAATCAGTCTACGGAGCAGTGACCGTCCTCGCAAGCACCGAAGACGCCGTCAGCGACAGCGAAGAGGCCGGGTTCAATCTGCTCGGTGAGACGATCGGCTTTACGATCATGGCTGTAAAAAGCCGACAGCTGCTGTTTGCCGACACCGTCGTCGAACTCGAGTTCCGCATCGACGGCGGCGAGACGTTCTCGTTCGACCTCTCGGAGAAATACGACTGTACGATCTCACTGGAGTGGGCCGGGACGACAGCGAAAGGGCGGACCGTCCAGTACGTCAGAGTCGAGGGGCTCGACGGCGAGACCGTCCTCGAGGAGGCCACCGACCATTCCTCGATCGAAGAGTGTCGGGTCATCCACGACAGCGGCGACAGCTGTACGATCGAGATGCGACTGGCCGAATCGGGCGTCCGGACGCTTGCGAACCACGGGGCGACAGTTCGGGACGTCACCGTCACGGACGGCGTCGGGACCTGTCTGATCGAGGTCTCACAGGACGCAAACGTCAGAGAGATCGCCGACGCACTGACGGTCATCTACGAGAACACCGAACTCGTCGCCCGCCGTGAGATCGACCGGCCGGTCCGAACGGCGGCCGATCGACGAAACCGGATCCTCGATCAGTTGACCGATAGACAGCTCACGACGTTGCGACTCGCCTACTACAGCGGGTTCTTCGAATGGCCACGCGAGAGCACCGGTGAGGAGATCGCCGAAACCATGGGTGTCTCACCACCGACGATGCACCAACACCTTCGCAAGGGACTGAAAACGGTACTCTGTGAGTTCTTCGAGCTCGGCGACGGAACGGACGCAGACTGAGACGGACTACTGTAAGTCGTTACCGGCGCAACCGCGACCCGGGCTGCGGTTGCGCCGGTAAATCGGTACAGCAGTCCGTATGAGACCGACACCGATCCGTATCGATCCCCCTGACCCTGGTCCTGGACCGGTGTGCCCACACGACCGTGAGCCGTTCTGCAGTCGCTCCTGAAGCAGATACAGCCGGCCGTTTGATCGGACTAGTACCGTTCCAACCGTCGACTGATGGGTCGAATCGGACGACACCGCAGGATTCGACCCATCAGTTCAGGCTTGGACCGCCACTAGACCGTCCGTTCACCGGAAATCCGGTGTGTTGGAGCCGGACCACTGACCGAACTACCAGTCGACTCGGTCCCGAGCCACGGCTCGAGCGAACGGCTCCCCCACTCCACCCTCGGTTAGACAGGTGAATCGGCGCCTTCACTGACCGGTATGGGTTGGATAACCCCGCGTTCGTAGGCAGCGAACAAGCGTCCAGTGACTGGTGGCCGATTCGACGTAACGTCGACCGAATCGGTTTCGGTATTCGTCGCCCCACGACAGTCGGAGGATCGTGATAGTCATTGTATTTTAAAAATCATCCATGTGAACCCAAGCCTCGATGCAGGAGCCACGACGTCGTCCGAACGAAATGGGTACGACGGGACTCCCGGTGACGGCCACCGCGGGTCATACGACGGGGGCGCAGCAAGCGTGATTCCAGACACACCGATCGATCGCCTCTACGAAGGGTCGAACGGTCGATACTACAGTGACTGTCAGGTCGACAGAAACCTCCGAACCGGTCGCTGGACGCCGTGTCTTCGGCAGCGAAACCCGGATCGGCGGCTAATCGAAACGGACGACGGACGTCTGCTACTGCTGTGGCCGACCGACGACCTGCCCGCCTGGGCAGAGCTCCGGATCGACGATCGCGGCACCCGTGTCGTCGACACGCGGCGGCCAGTTCCCGGCGACTCGAGGCCGGAGTAGCGGACTCGAAAAACCCGTCGATTCCCTCGATAGTGGCGGCTGGCTCTCGGTGGATAGATGGTCACGTTGTAATCGAGGAACTCGGATACTAGCCCCAGCGAGCGACCGCCGACGGTGACTGCCGGAGCGGTCAACGGCGACGTTTTCCCTCGGTCGGACTACTCGTCGTCGTCGGTTTCGTCTTCGCCGCGAACGAAACTGGCCTGTGCGTCGCCATCCCCGTTTATCTCCGCACTGGGCCCTTCAATAAGCGATTCGAAATCGTCAACCTCGTCGTACTGGTCGCGGTACACGATCGCGGCTTTCCCCTCGGGGGTAATCTCGTACAGACCGGATCGCTCGGCAGGCCCGATCTTCCGAACGAGTCCGTAATCATCCAGTACTGGGAGTCGGGTGTTGATGTTCTTGCGGCTCTTCCCGGTGTGTTCGGCGAGATTCGTCGCGACGTTTCGCCCCTTCTCGTCGAGCGCCTCGAGGATCAGGAAATCAGTAGGTTGGCGGAGCTTCACTATCGTTCACTCTCAGTAGGCACTATATTTCCAGTGGTAACTAATAGTTCCGGCTTTATCGGTTCCCTCATAGATAGTAATGAAAGTCAGAAATATACTGTAGAAATTAGTAATCGATCGCTCGGACGACGGAATCGGAGTTAGCGTCTCGATACCGACATTTGTCGAATTCGTAGGATGAGCTAGATATCGAGTAGAAAATCGTTTCAGCGAGGTCGGTTGCGGCGGACGACGAAACGGACATCGCCCCCGAAGCAGTTCGGCGGCCCCGAACCGGAGACGCCACAGACTCGAGACCGAACGTAGTTCGCGACGTTTCCGCCGCTCGAAACGCTGGGTTGACTCGTCGACGAAGTCGACGACAGAGGCCGTCTCACTCGAGCATATCGACGCCAGTCGTACCGAGCCACTCGAGAAACGACGCGACCTCCTTCGGCGAATCGAGACGACAGGAGGCCGCGGACGGGTCATCACCGCCGACACGGATTCCGAACCCGTCGGGTTCGACGACCTGAAACGCCGACTCGTCAGTCACGTCGTCGCCGATGTAGATCGGAATCGTTTCGTCGGGCATCTCCGCCGTGATCAGTTCGACCGCATTCCCTTTCCCCCACGAGATCGACGGCTCGATCTCGAGGATACACTTTCCGGACGACACCTCGAGTCCGTCGCCGCCGAATCGGTCGACGATCGCGTGTGTCCGTCGGCGGACGAGCGGGCGTGCAGCCGAGGGAACGGTCCTGAAGTGGACCGTCCCCGTCAAGCGCTTGTTCTCGACCCGGGCGTTTGGAACGGGGTTCAACACTCGCTCGAGAGTTGCACACACCGCACGGACGTGCGCCGCTCGCTTTCTGGCGACCGGGTGGACGGCGACCGACCCATCGCGCTGGAGTTCGAGCCCGTGATTGCCGGCGTACGTGCTCGGCCCGTCGATGCGATCGCGAACGTCGGACAGCGCACGACCGCTGACGATCGCCGTCATCACCGCTGGCTCGGCTGAAAGCGTCGCTACTGCCGCCTCGTTGGCGGCCGTCGGCGCCGCCGCGTCGGGATCCTCGACGATCGGCGCGAGTGTCCCGTCGAAGTCAAGACAGCACAGCAGCCGTGAGCCCTCGGCGAGACGCGATCGGATTCGCGACCGCTGTTCGTCGATCGGACTGGGAGGAGTCTCGCTCGTCATCTTATACCGTCGACGTCCGTTCGTGTGAGTCGCGATCGGAGTCCGATTCGGACTCCTCCGACTCCGTCCGGAGATCGGGGTCGACGTCCCGCTCCGACGCAGGATGAAGCCGCTGACCCGTGTTTGGATCCCGATCGTCGTCACGAGTCGCTCTCGCTTGCCGTCTCTCGCTGTGAACGCGGCGGATCCAGTCGAACTGGCTGGTCATCCACCACTCGAGGTCGCGATCGAAGACCCGGTTGCGAAGCGTCTGCATTCGGTGTTGACGTTCGGCGGACGGCATCGACGTTGCCACCTCGAGTTGCATGGCGAATCCCTCCGTGTCGGTCGGATCGATCGAGAGCGCGTGTGATCCCAGCGTCTCGTGGGCGCCGGTTCCCTCGCTTAGGACGAGCGTCCCATCGCCGTCGACGCTCGAGGCGACGTACTCCTGGGCGACCAGGTTCATGCCGTCGACCAGCGGACTGACGACCATCACGTCCGCCCGGCGATAGAGTCCACACAGCTCCGCATCCGAGAGATAATCCTCGGTGTAGACGATCGGGTTCCAGTCGTCGGTCCCGAACCGACGGTTGATCCGTATCGCTTCGCTCCGGACGAGGTCGCCGTGGCGCTGGTAGGCCTCAATATCGGTCCGCGAGGGTGTCGCCGTCTGGACGAACGTAAACTCACCGTGCCACCCGGGATTTCGCTCGAGGAAGCGTTCGATCGCCGCCAGCCGTTCCGGGATCCCTTTCGAGTAATCGAGCCGGTCGACGCCGAGCCCGATGACGTTCCCGGCGTCGATATCGTACCGGTCGAACAGCGACGAGCAGCCGGCCGATTCCGACCGCGCGTCGGCGTCGTAGGAGGCCGCATCGATACCCATCGGCGTCGCGACGATGCGCGTCGTCGTTCCCTCGTAGGTGACGACCCGCCGTTCTCGGTCGACGCTGGCAGCGGGGAGATACCGGCTCACACAGTCGAGGAACTGCTCGACGTACCGGTCGATATGAAAGCCAAGCAGATCGTTCCCGAGTAGGCCCTCGAGGATCGCGCCACCGGCCGGGCAGTACTGGAACGTCCGTGCCGTCGGCCACGGGATGTGCCAGAACTGGGCGACAGTCGTCGATGGCGGTACCGACTCGCGGATCATCCGCGGTGCGAGCGCGAAGTGATAGTCCTGGAGCCAGACGACCGAGTCGGCCGTCGCGTGCGCTTCGACCGCGTCAGCGAAGCGCTCGTTGACCGTCCGGTACCACTCGAAATCGTTCGAGCGGTTCGAAACGAGGTCGGTAAAGCCGTGACACAGCGGCCAGAGCACGCGGTTACTGAACCCGTAGTAGTAGGATTCGACCGCTTCCTCCGAGAGGTCGATCCGCTGGAGGGTGTAGGCCGCCTCGTCGGGCGGGACGGCCACACAGTTTTGGTCGTCGGCGACCGCGAAGTCGGCTTCTCCGTCGCCCCAGGCGATCCAGGTTCCGTCGGTCGCCTGGACGACGGGATCGAGGCCGGCGGTCAGTCCGCCGGTCGGTTCGTCGACGGTGATAGATCGCTCGTCGGAGCTATCGATCGGTTCGTCGCCGTCACCCATCGCTGTCTCGTCGTCGGACTCGCCTGCCGCCTCCGCGTACTCGTGGCGGTACGGCTGTCGATTCGAGACGACGATCAACGAGCCGGGACAGCTCGTGGCACCGATCTCCTCGTCGGCTGTCCCACGACCGTATCCGTCGGCCCGTAACTGTCGATTATTCGGATGCGTCGACGATAACCGCTCGTCAGTAAATCGCATTCGCTGCAAGTGACAGCCTCATCGCGGGTTGATTCGCGGCCTGCATCCGCATGGGATCTAATACCGTCCCAGTACGAACGAAATCCGACGGACTGTCAGGCCGATCGGACTGACGAGGCCACACGTCGAAAGAGAGACAGAGACGTTCCCCCTCGAGGTCGTCCGAGCGAACCAACCTTCTTTTCGCTCTCGGCCGAACGACGAACTACCGATGGCATCCGTCTTCGAACGCCGCATCGCGGCCTGCCGGCGCCGCCTCGAGCGCGTCGATGCGTCGCTGGTCGTCTGTTTTCCGAGTCCGAACTTCACCTATCTCACCGGTTTCGAGGAGTCGCCGTCCGAACGACACCTCTTGCTGTTCGTGCCGCAGGTCGGCGATCCCGTCGTCGTCGCGCCGGCGATGTACGACCAACAGCTCGAAGCGCTTCCGATCGACGAACCCACGCTGGAGGTGCGTCTCTGGGACGACGCGGACGACCCCGTCGAACTCGTCGACGACGTGCTCGCGGAACTGCTCCCACGAGCCGACGGGACACACCATTTGGCGGACGGGACGGCCGAAAGCGACGTGACAGCGGCCGAGTCGCTGACGATTCTCGTCGACGATCGCCTGTGGGCCACATTCAGTCAGGATCTCCGGGCGTGTGCGCCCGACGCGACGTACGGACTCGCGAGTACCGTCCTCGAGGAGTTACGGATTCGAAAAGACGACGTCGAACTCGAGGCGCTCCGGCGGGCCGGGCGGATCGCCGATCGCGTCTCGCTCGAGATTCGCTCGCGTGGGACCGACCTCGTCGGAACGACCGAAGCAGAACTGGCCGACGAGATCGACCGGCTGCTCACAGCCGAAGGCGGCGGCGAGTCGGCGTTCGAGACGATCGTCGCGTCGGGCCCGAACGGCGCACGCCCACACCATCACAGCGGAGACCGCAAGATCGAGTCTGGAGACCCGATCGTGCTCGATTTCGGCGCGTTCGTGGCGGCCGATCTCGACGGTGGAACGGGACGCTACCCCGGCGATCAGACCCGAACGATGGTCATCGGTGAGCCACCGGACGAGTACGAACGCGTACACGACACCGTTCTCGAGGCCCAACGAGTTGCAGTCGAGACGGTCGAGCCCGGGGCGACCGCGGGCGCGATCGATCGCGCTGCGCGAAGCGTCATCGAAGCGGCGGGATACGGCGACGCGTTCGTTCATCGAACGGGCCACGGGGTCGGCCTCGAGGTCCACGAACCGCCATACATCGTCGGAGACAGCGACCGCGAACTCGAACCGGGAATGGTGTTTTCCGTCGAGCCAGGGATTTATCTCGACGGACGGTTCGGCGTCCGGATCGAAGACCTCGTCGTCGTCACCGAAACCGGTGCCGAGCGGCTGAACGATTCGCCACGCACGTGGAAGACCGGCAGTAAACACCATCAGTAACGGTAGACACCAGGTTTCCGGTGGAACGAACACCGGATTTCCGGTGAGACAGACATCGGGTCGCAGACGACCGGACACCGGGTTTCCGGTGGAACCGGCGACGGAACACGTTCTATAGTAACAACTGAAACGATTCACACACCGATCGCACAGCCGTCGTGCGATCGGGTGTGCATTGACTTTCAGTGGCTACTATACTTGACCGAGACCACACGCTATCGAACAGCCACTATGTCTCGTCGGTCTCGACGAGCACCTTCCGTACGACGTCTGGATCCTCGAGCAACTGGTGTTCGGTATAGCTTCCCTCCGCGCTGCCGCCGCTCTGGCGGGATTGCTCGATGATATCGAGGAACGCGTGTTCTTTCAACAAGTCCCGCACGCGGCGGAGCGAAAGCGTATCCGAACCTTCCTGTCGGCAGATTTCCTCGTAGACGTCGTAGATTCGGGTGGTCCGGAACCCGTCCTCGTCGGGCGTGTTGAGTGCGAGCACCGCAAGCGCCTGGAGGACGTACCGGGAATGGGGTGTCGAAC
Source organism: Natronolimnohabitans sp. A-GB9 (assembly GCF_030848565.1). GTDB lineage: Archaea > Halobacteriota > Halobacteria > Halobacteriales > Natrialbaceae > Natronolimnohabitans. Next base: position 51,490 of record NZ_JAVDDV010000016.1, on the reverse strand, counting down.
CACGGATGAGTTCCCGGAACCGGTCGGTCTCGGCCCGTTCGCGGGCCTGGACGACGTACTCTTCCCGGACCGTCTCGCTGCCGTTCGACTGAGCGATCTCGCCGGCATAACGGAGAATGTCGATCGCCTTCCGTGCATCGCCGTGTTCCCTGGCCGCCAGTGCCGCCGCTCGGGGAATGACCGACGGCTCGAGGACGCCGTCTTTGAACGCGTCGCTGCGAGCCTGCATGATCTCGCGCAACTGGTTTGCGTCGTAGGGCGGAAAAACGAACTCCCGTTCACAGAGGCTGGATTTGACCCGCTCGTCCATCCGATCCTTGTACTTGATCTTGTTACTGATTCCGATGACACCGATCTTGCACGACTCGAGTTTTCCGGCTTCGCCGGCCCGCGAGAGTTGCATCAGGATATCGTCGTCGTCGAGTTTGTCGACCTCGTCGAGAATGATGAGAACGACCTCGTACTGAGAGTCGAGGACAGTCCAGAGGCGTTTGTAGTACGTCGACGTACTCAATCCTTTGTCTGGGATCTTGATGTCGGTCAGTTCGGGATCGTTCAACGAGTGGGCGATCGTCTGGACCGCCTGTGTCTCCGTGCTGTCTTGGGCACAGTCGACGTAGGCGAACTCCGCGGTGACGCCCTCTTCTTTCGCGACCCGAACGAGCCGTTCGGAGATGTGTTTCGCACAGAGGGATTTCCCGGTGCCAGTCTTTCCGTAGATCAACAGATTGCTCGGGCTCTGTCCGAAGATCGCCGGGTTGACCGCGTTGGCCAGGTCGGCGATCTCGTCGTCCCGGCCGACGATCCGTCCCTCTTCGGGAAGATGGTTGATCTCGAGTAGCTCCTTGTTCTCGAAGATCGGGTCGTCGCGAGTAAACAGGTCGTCGCCGGAACTCGACATGATGGGTAACACCACGTTTCCGGTGAAATGTCTTTACTGTTTGGACTCGATGACCGAAAACCGCTCACGAAGGAAAATTCGCTGGGAAGAACGGCTCTAAGACGGTCGGATAATGTGTTCTGAGTCAGAGGTCAGAATTGAACACACACACACCACGTTTCCGGTGAAACGGGGTAAACGGGGGGAGGGGGTCCAGTTGAAACGGGGGTTGAGATTCACCGGAAACCCGGTGTGGGGGTGCGTTCGTAGTTTCCCTCGAGATCGAAAGTGATCGAATTAGCCCGTATAATGGCCATTAACGGAAGTTTCGCTATCTCTCGCTTTGGACAGCGATCGCGGCGGGGAGCGTAGCCGACCTCGAAGAAACCGACTCGAGAAGAATCGAGAGATTACGGACCTCGAGAACGGATACGTCAGAAAGAGATGGGAAAACAGCAGAAAAAGACGGATAGACGCTCTGTATGAAGAAATCCCGACTCGATTACGTCGACAGTGATACCGAACTGATGTAGAACGATAAAAGCGTTTCCGGTGAAACTGATGTTGTCGACTCACGTCGACATTTATTACTACTTTTTGACCCAATGGACTTTTTGTCCTGCAGATTAATATAGCTAACTATTACCTGCGAAGGCTAGATGAATCGGCTGATAGATTTACCACTCAAACCCACTATAAATCTACTATAAATCCACTATAAATATAATATCTAGTCTCATCTATTGTAGGCCATTCGGACACACGTTCAAGCTAGATTTATCTTGCAAGGAAGATTTTGATCCAGGAATACCGTTCTATCTGCTTGGAGGTCAGGTTTCATTGATATCCCGTTGTTCTCTATCGACTCGAGTGATCCACCTCCCCCCTGTTCACCCCGTTTCACCGGAAACGTGGTGTGTGTGTCTTCGCTGTTTGGCCACGTGATCTCTACATTCGATCGTCTCGATCTCCTACAGTTCCGTTTCCTGAACGACCACCGTTTCCTGATCGATCTCCCTACCTTCTCATTTACTTCTCCTCCTATCTCCTCATCCAGTTCTACTTTACTCCACTCCGCTCCACCCCACCCCCCGTTCACCCCGTTTCACCGGAAACGTGGTGTGTGCGCGCGATCGATACGTCTCGAGTCAGTGTTCGGTCGCTGATCCAGCGTCCGATAACAGCCGTTCACCGGAAACACGGTGTGTCGGTACGACCGTCCGCTCCCACCCGCCCACGTGAACACGCTTCACCGGAAACACGGTGTGTGCGTCTATTCCGGCGACCCTGTTCGTCGAACTGTATAGTCGCTGTTGTTTGAATTTCACCGGAAACGTGGTGTGTGTCCGACCGACTCCCGGCTGTGTCGCTTCGCTCGAGCGTGCCGAGTCCTTCGGACGAAGACGTCTATAAATTGCATCTTACGACATCGAAACGCCGGAACGACTGGGTTGGGATGAACGTACGACTGGTATAACTATCCTGTATTTCGGACTACACTCTAGGCATGTCTCAGTCGAATCGCCCCGATATGCACATCGGTTGCCCGGAGTGTAACTCGACGGTCAACACGTCCGTACCGCCGGGGCCAGGTATTCACGAGGAGAGTGCGTCGGACCGACTCCAGGGAACCGAAACGACCTGTCAGAACTGCGGCCACGAACTGGAACTCTACTACTATTGATCGCGCGTGTTGTACCTTCCGTATACTAATCCCCGTGGACTGCGACGACGATCGACCGCGCCGTTCGGACAGCGATTTACGAAGTGACGACGTCGTGACCGAGGACCCGAGAGTGATGTGTGTCGTTTCCAACACTGCACCGACCGTGAATACTAAAACTGCGATGCTGCGTCCCGGTTTTCCTGATCACGCTCCCCCATACGTTCCTGTTTTGAAGATCAAACCAATGCTCATTTCGTCGTCGAGCCAAACGGGCATACATGGACAGGCGAACGTATCTACAGGCGGCTGGGGCTGCTGGACTCGCGACTGCTGCGGGCTGTCTCGACGGAGTACTCGAGAGCAGTGCGGACGGCGCCGTTCTCGGACCACCAGAACAGGACCTGAGTGAGTCGTCACATCCGACGTACGGCGACGAGATCCCGTCGTTCAGCGTCCACGATCCGTTCGCCGAAGAGACAATCACCGATGATCAGTTCCGCGGTGAGCGGGCACTGTTGATGACGTTCTTTTTCACCTCTTGTCCGGACAATCTCTGTCCTGCCTTGCTTCAGATGCTCAAGACCGGCCAAGAGGACGCCCGGGAAGAAGGCTACGACGGCGACGTCTCGTTTTTGGCGGTCACCTTCGATCCTGAATACGATACACCGGACGTCCTCGAGGACGAAGCGGAGAACATCGGTATCGATCCGTACGCGGACAACTGGCATTTCCTCCGTCCGGAGGACAACGACGAGGCGTACGAACTCGTCGCCGAAGACTTCGGCACGCCCGTTCACCTAGAAGATCACGACCACGACGACGAGCACGGCGAAGAGGACCACCACGACGACAGTCACGACGACGGACACGGTCACAACGAAACCGACCACGGCGACGGACACGACCAACACGATAACGAAGAGGAGGAACGAACCGACGGAACCCACGTCTACATCATCCTCCTCGTCAACGAGAACGGGATCGTCGAGCGCGCCTACCCCGGAGCGACCCAGCATTCAGTTAGCGATATTATCGACGATCTCCAAGCGGTCGTGGAGGGATAACCATGCGACGACGGGAACTCCTCGCAGGGCTACTCGGCGGTGGCGCACTCCTCGGTGGCGGTGCGATCGTCATGACTGGCGTTCCGTCGATCACGTCCGAAGAGCTCCCCGAATCCAACGACTCAGTCGAAGTCGACGCCCTTGAGGCCCGCGGCAGTGATCCCGGATCGACGACGGTCCCCTACGACGAACAACTGACCGTCCTGACGTTCTTCGCGACGACCTGTGAAAGCTGTGCGGAGAAGATGCCGAACCTCGTCGACACCCAATCGGAACTGTCGGCCGAACCAGTACAGTTCGTCTCGGTCACGGCCGAACCCATCGGACGCGGCGTCTCGGAGTCGGAGGTCGTCGAGTGGTTCGAATCCCGTGGCGGCGACTGGACGCTCGCTCACGACCCGAATTCGGACCTGACAGTCACCTACGACGGGATCCCCTACCCGAAGACCGCGGCTGTCGATCCGGACGGGCGGATCTGGTGGGAACACACCGGCTACACGTCGACGGATGACCTGGTCGCCGGCATCGAAGGAGCACTCGAGGACGCGTCCGAACACATTGACAGCTGACCGATGGTCGAAATAGAAATCGTCACCGCCGTCACCTTCGCGATCACTGCGGGGGTTGCGACGTTTTTCTCTCCGTGTGCTGCTGCACTCCTTCCCGGGTACGTCGGCTTCTACGCGAGCCAGACCGACGATCCGACGCTCGGAGGAACCGTCGCTCGCGGGCTCGTGGCCGCCATCGGGGCCATCGTGACTCTCGCCGCATTACTCGGGGTCACCTTCTGGATCGGCCACCAGGCCTTTGCCGATCTCCTCGTTCTCGAGCCGATCGTCGGAGTCGCCCTTCTGGTGTTCGGGGTGCTCGTCCTCTCCGGCCGTGCGCCATCCCTGTCGGTTACCCTCCCGCAGCGACGCTCGAGCGTGCTCGGATTCGGCGTGTTCGGCGCGGGCTATGCCGTCGCTGCTGCCGGCTGTGTCGCGCCGGTCTTCCTGTCGGTGATCGTCCAGGCGCTGTCGTTTTCCCCTGGCGGCGCTGCGGTCGTTCTCGGATCGTACGTCGGCGTGATCGCACTGTTGATGCTCTCGCTGACCGTCGTAACGGGGATGGGAATGCTCGTCGGGTCCGACGTCGCGAGCGCTGGCGGACTCACCGCCTACAGCCATCGTCTCGAACAACTCGCAGGCGTCGTTATGATCCTCGCTGGATTGGGTCAACTCTACATCGCGTTTGCCGTCTCGAGTCCCGTGTAGCGTTTCCGTTTTCGTCCCGACGACATGGACTCGCGTTCGTGCGTTACCGCCGGACAGCAGTCATTGCAGCGGGTTCGCCGGACGGAAGCGGCGAATTCTCATTAGTCCAGTCCGGCAGTAGTGGACTGTCCGCTGTTGTCTCCTCCAGGGCGGTGGTTTCGCTTGCAAGGATACCGCTTGTCTCGTCGGCAAGAGTACGTAGGAAAGATGGACTCGAAACGACCGGACGTCCGATTGGACGACTCGCCCGACGAAGACGGAATCGTAACGAAACGCGATCGCTCGGACGACGAGTCCGGCACCCTTCGGTCCTTACTCGAGACGATTCGAGCGTCTCTCCGTCGGTAGCGCCGACCGCTACTTGGCTCTCGGACGGACCGATACCGAGATCCGTTCTCGCCGCTATCGCTTCGGACTCTGGCTCGCGTCGCTTATGCCGACTCCTCGAGTAAACCGAGTTCGTCAGCGGCGAGATCGGCGATTCGGTCTGCGACGTCGGGATCGACGGCGGCGACGTCGTTTCCGTCGTGGAGTCCTCCGTTGTGTCGCTCGATCGTCTCGGCGACCTCCGAGAGCGGAACGCGGGAGGTCGTCTCACACTCGGGACAGACGATCGGTACCTGCGGCTCGTCCGAATCGCTCGTGGCTGTCATCGTCCGTCTCTCTCGAGCGAACCGTCAAAATCACACTGATTGGGATCGATCGCTGCTGTCGCTCGCTCGAGTGACTCCGTCAGTTCGATCGTCGAGCGGCGAGGAGTGTCGCTGCTGCCAGCGCAGCGATCACAGCGACAATGCCGAAACCGGGCATTTCGTCGTCACTCGCGTCGTCGGTCGTTTCGTCAGTAGTCTCCGATTCGGTGTCGTCTCCGGTTGTGGAGTCGTCCGCTCCGTCGCCGTCGTCGAGTCGTTCCTCACCGTCGAGTTGGAGGACGACGACGGCCTGACCGTGCGATCCGTCCCCGTATTTGGTCCAGCCGCCACCGGCTTCCTCGTAGGACTCGGCGTCTTCGATCGGATCTATGCTGCTGTCCCACGAGTCGTGGGCCCGCTGAATGTAGCCGACGACTTCGATATCGTCCGCGTGCTCGCCGTCGATCTGGGCTTCGCCGTACTCGACCGTCGCATCCTCGGCGAGACCGTGCATCTCGATGCAGTGGGAGTCCAGGTAGCCGTCACCCTGTGGCAAGTCCGACGTCGTGCCGAACTGGTCGGCATCGAGTGGGCGCTCGTAGTTGTCGGTCAGCGGGTACTCGACGGTCATCGGATCCGCATCAGGGTGCCACGACAGCGATTCGCCGGTCGGCACGGTGACGGTCGTGTCCGGGACGCTCTCGCCGACGACCGGCTCACCGGCCTCGTTGAGTAGCGTAACGCAAATCTTCCCAGATCCATCGCCGAGATACGGCGATCGGTACTCGTCGCGCGGGTTGACGTAGCTGATCCAGTTCCCATCGGGGTCCTCCATCTCGAAGTATGCGTCTCCCTCTTCGGGCACTGGCTCGACGTAGGCGTCCTCGCTAACGGGGACGTCCGTGTCGTCCGTCGGTGTTGTGCCGGTGTCGGCACCGACTCCGCCGATGAGGCCGACGCCGACTACGCCGATCAGACATAGCGCGATCACTCCAACCAGGAGGGGCGTGCGTGAGTATGTCATCGGTACTGTCTGTTAGGGGCGGTCAGTCGGTCGGCGAATCGCTCGGTAAGTCGTCGTTTCGACGAGTGTCGTGTCATCGAACTAACCAGGTACGGTTACGATATTATGTATGAACAGCCTACTATACAGTAACCGAAGCCTAGAGATCGTCGTGGTGGGTGACTGGGTGTTTGCGTTGGCATCCCGAACGGACTTCCGACAGTCCGAAATAACACACCTGATGTCCGTTCTTCCATCCACTGGCGATCACGCCGAATCGAGAGCCGCGCCGTCTCGTGACGCGGCCGATACCGCCGACACAGCGATCCTCCGAACGCTGTTTCTCGTCGCCCTCGGCACCGCCGTTGTCGCGTACGTCGTCTCGAGATACGTCCGCTCTTCCGAGGACGATCTCGATGGGTCGCTCGAGGACGATTCCGAACCGAGCGATTCCGAATCGGACGTCGACGAGGAGTGAGACGGACTGCTGTATTGATGTCCCAGTGCGACGCGGTCCGGCCTGCAGTCGCGCCGGCACTGACGGCCAGCGGACTGTATCGACCGATACGCGATCAGCCTCGAGTCGATTCCGCCAGGAACGATTCCGCCGGGAACGTGGCGCTTATCCGCCGCTCGACCGTACACCGGACCGATGACTGACGGGGACGTCGCGGCGTTTACACACCTCGGGCCGACGGTCCGAACCGCGCTCTCCGAACGCGGCTTCTCGACGCCGACGGCACCGCAACGACTGGCGATTCCGCCGCTGTCGGCGGGCCAGCACACGCTCGTGATCGCACCCACAGGGAGTGGCAAGACCGAGACGGCGATGTTGCCGGTCTTCGACCACCTTGTCGCCGACGACGGGCCACCCGAGGGGTTCGGTGCCCTCTATATCACGCCGTTGCGAGCACTCAACCGCGACATGCGCGAACGCCTCGAGTGGTGGGGTGACTATCTCGATCTCGAGGTGGACGTCCGCCACGGCGATACGACCCAGTACCAGCGGGGGAAACAGGCCGAGAACCCGCCGGACGTCCTGGTTACGACCCCCGAAACGGTCCAGGCGATGCTCACCGGGGAACGACTCCGGGAGGCGCTTGCTGACGTCTCACACGTCGTGATCGACGAGGTCCACGAGCTCGCGGCGTCGAAACGCGGCGCACAGCTTGCGATCGGCCTCGAGCGGCTCCACGACCTCGCGGGCGAGATGCAACGGATCGGGCTCTCGGCGACCGTCGGCGATCCGGGCGAGGTCGGTAGCTTCCTCACCGGTGGCCGGCCCTGCGAGATTCGGGAGATCGACGTCGGCAGCAACGTCGACGTGAGCGTCCGCCAGCCGACGGTAACCGAAGCGGACGAACGACTGGCCGGCGAGTTGATGACCGAACCCGATACGGCCAGTCACGTCCGGTTGATTCGTGATCTGGTCGCCGAACACGAGTCGACGCTGATCTTCGTCAACACACGCCAGACGGCCGAGGCACTGGGTTCGCGCGTTACCGAACTCGGCCTCCCGATCGGGATCCACCACGGTTCGCTCTCGAAGGAGGCCCGCATCGAGGTCGAAGAGCAGTTCAAGGCCGGCGAACTCGACGGACTGCTCTGTACGTCCTCGATGGAGCTTGGGATCGACGTCGGCCGCGTCGACCACGTCGTCCAGTACAAGAGCCCCCGGCAGGTCACCCGGCTGCTCCAGCGGATCGGCCGGGCCGGCCACCGCCAGGACGAGGTCTCGAGTGGGACGATTATCACGACTCGACCCGACGACACCTTCGAGGCGATCGCGATCGCTCGACGCGCCCGCGACGGCGAGGTCGAACCGGCCGCGATCCACGAGGGGAGTCTCGACGTCGTCGCCAACCAGCTCCCGGGGATCGTCCAGAGCCGAGGGGACGTCCATCTTCGGGACGCGTACGACACTATTACGCGTGCGTATCCGTACCGGGAGCTCCCCGAGGAGACGGTCCGCGAGATCGCCTCGGAACTGCATCGCAACCGGATCCTCTGGTTCGACGAGAGCGAGGACCGCCTCGAGACGACCGGCGGCACCTGGCAGTACGTCTACTCGAACCTCTCGATGATCCCCGACGAGGAGACCTACGAGGTCCACGACATCGCCTCCGGACAACAGATCGGGACCTTAGACGAGCGGTTCGTCGTCAATTTCGCCCAGCCGGGCGAGGTGTTCATCCAGCGGGGGGAGATGTGGCGCATCGCCGAGATCGACGACGAGGACGGCCGCGTCAAGGTCAGCCCGATCGAAGACCCTGCCGGCGAAGTCCCGTCGTGGACCGGCCAGGAGATCCCCGTCCCCGCCGCCGTGGCTGGCGAGGTCGGCGAGATCAGATCAGTCGCTGAGCCACAGCTCGCGTCCGGAGCGGATTCCGCCGCGGTCGGTCGGGACCTCGCCGTCCGGTACCCTGGCGACGAGTACACGCTCACCGAAGCCTGTGACCAACTCGAGCGCCAGGTCGAAGCCGAGGCGCCGATGCCGACGGCCGACCGACTCGTCCTCGAGCGCCAGGGTCGGACGGTCGTTCTGAACGCGCCGTTTGGACACAAAGCGAACGAAACGCTCGGCCGGATCCTCTCGGCGCTGTTGGGCCAACGCGCCGGCTCGTCGGTCGGTCTCGAGACCGATCCCTACCGAATCGAACTCGAGGTTCCGAACTCGATTGCGACCAGCGACGTCCTCGAGGTACTGGAGGAGACCGACCCCGACCACGTCGAGGCGATCGTCGAACTTGGCCTGAAAAACTCCGACGCGCTCGCGTTCCGTCTTGCACAGGTCTCTGCGAAGTTCGGCGCGCTCAAACGCTGGCAAGGGGAGGGTTCGGGCCGACTCTCGAACGATCGGCTGCTCGCGGCCCTCGAAGATACCCCGATGTACGAGGAGGCGATCCGTGAGGTGTTCCACGAGGACGTAGACGTCGAGCGGGCGAGTGCCGTTCTTTCGGACATCCAGTCGGACGAGATCGAACTCGTCACCTATCGAGGTCGGACGCCGGTCGGTCAGGGCGGCCGCTCCTCGAGTGGGAAGGAGCTACTGGCGCCCGAAAACGCCGACGCGAGCGTGATCGACACGGTGCGAGAACGGCTCCAGGGCGATCGGGTGATCCTGCTCTGTACGCACTGCAAGGAGTGGAAGGTCAAAACGAAGGTCAAACGGGTCGCCGACCAGCCCGAGTGTCCCAACTGTGGCTCGACCCGTATCGCCTCGCTGAACCCGTGGGCTGACGAGGTTGTCCAGGCAGTCCGGGCCGCAGAGAAAGACGAGGAGCAAGAAGAGATGACCGAACGGGCCTTCCGAAGCGCGAGCCTCGTCCAGAGTCACGGGAAACAGGCCGTCGTCGCGATGGCCGCCCGCGGCGTCGGGCCGCACAACGCCGCCCGGATCATCAACAAGCTCCGCGAGGACGAAGACGAGTTCTACCGCGATATCCTCTCGAAGGAACGGGAGTACGCGCGTACGCAGTCGTTCTGGGACTGAGACGGACCGCTGTCGATCGACGCACGTCTCATACTCCCGGACAGCAGTCAGTGGTATCAGCGGGTCGCGGGGGTGCCGAGACGTCGGTGCAGGAACCCCCGCAGTTGATTCCCGCTGCTTTCCGATTGTCTGACGGTCACTACAACTGACAATAACTGGACACGACTGAGAGCCGACTGCCACACTCAAAATCTACTGAATTTGACACTCGGTACCCGTCGTATACGGGGTTTTGAACCAAGACCTTATCATCGCGACTATCGAAGTCCAGCTAATGGGTTCTGGTCCTCCTTCGACGCCGTCCTCTAGCGATCCGGGTTCTCACGACGGATCGAGCAGCCACGGCATCGGCTCGCTCCTCTCGGCAGCGGATATCGCCAGTTTTTGTATGCGTACTGATGGGACGATCACCGACGTCAACGACGCGTTCACGTCACTGGTCGGATACGGTCGTTCCGAACTGCTCGAGACGGACATTTCGGCGCTTCTCGCCTCCGAGGCGCCGTCGCTCGAGGCGGCAGTCGCCGACGCCGAGTCGGGTCCGGTTTCGACGTCAGTGTCGATCCGGACGCGAGCCGAGACGCAACTTCCCGCCGACGTTCACCTCGATACCATCGGTACCGATGGCACGGAGCCACGGATCGTCGGCCTCGTCGACCGACGACCGCCCTCGACGGAGGCCGTCGAGGCGTCCGATCTCACCTACGGTCGGACGTTTCAGGCACTGGCCGACGCGCTCCCCGACGGGATCATCGTACTGGACTCCGACAGCGATATCAAGTATGCAAACCCCGCCGTCGAACGGATCCTCGGCTACACGCCCGACGAACTCGTCGGCTCGAGCAAAGTCACTATTATTCCCCCGCGGCTCCGACAGGCACACCTCGATTCGCTCCAGCGCTATCTCGAGACCGGCGAGCGGAACCTGAACTGGACCTACGTCGAACTGCCGGGCCAACACAAAGCCGGTCACGAGGTCCCACTGGGCGTCTCGCTCAACGACTTCGTCCACGACGGCGAGCGCTACTTCGTCGGCCTCTTCCGTGACATTACGCCGCGAAAGGAGGCCGAACGAACGTTGACGGCGAAAGTTTCACAGCTCGAGTCGGTCGCGTACCTCGGTCGTCGCGCCCTCGAGAATCCAGCGCCGGACGACCTCCTCGAGAAGGCGACCGATCTGCTCGCCGCAGCCCTGAATGTCGACTGCTGTGCCGTCTACGAGACGACGACACCGGACGTACCTGGCGACGCCGGCGCAAACGAGACGGCGTTTCGGGTTCGGTCCGCCGTGGGCTGTGGCGACGACCTCCTGGAGTACGAAACGCAGCGGTCGACGACGGCCGATTCGGTCTCGCTTGCCGACGCCACCCTCGAGTCCGACGATCCGCTCGTCGTCGAGGACCTCGAAACCGATGCCCGGTTTTCGACGTCGAACGGGCTCGCTGACTGCGATATTCGGAGCGGAATGGGTGTCACGATCGGTCCGCTGGACGATCCGTGGGGCGTGCTCCTCGTCTACGACGACGAGCGACGGGAGTTTGCCGACCACGACGTCGACTTCCTCGAGAGTATCGCGACGATCATCGCGACGGCGCTCGAACGCCAGCGCTACGAACGCCGTCTGAACGAGACAGTCGACGAACTCGAGGCCTCGAACGAGCGGCTCGAACAGTTCGCGTACGCGGCCAGCCACGATCTCCAGGAGCCACTCCGGATGGTCTCGAGTTATCTCTCGCTCATCGAGCGCCGGTACATCGACGACCTCGATTCCGACGCCGAGGAGTTCATCGCGTACGCCGTCGACGGCGCCGACCGCATGCGCGAGATGATCGACGGTCTCCTCGAGTACTCCCGGGTCGAGACCCAGGGCGAACCGTTCGAGCCCGTCGACCTCGAGGCCGTTCTCGAGGACGTTCGGACGGACCTGCAGGTGGTGATCGAGGACTCCGACGCCGAGATTACGAGTGAGTCGCTGCCGACCGTTTGGGGCGATTCCCGGCAACTCCGCCAGCTGTTCCAGAACCTGCTGTCGAACGCGATCGAGTACAGCGGTGACGAACCGCCACAGGTCCACGTCGAGGCCGAACGCGACGGTCGGATGTGGCGCGTCTCGATTCACGACGCCGGGATCGGCATCGATCCAGACGACGCAGACCGGGTCTTCCAGGTCTTCGAGCGCCTCCACGGTCGCGAGGAGTACGACGGCACTGGAATCGGGCTCGCGCTCTCCCGGCGGATCGTCGAGCGCCACGGCGGCGAGATCTGGGTCGACGCCGAACCCGGCGAGGGGTCGACGTTCTCGTTTACCCTCCCGTGGGCGCGAGCGTCGGTCGGCGGGGACGACGGCGACGGGAACACGTAGTCGGACCGCACACACATCCCACCCACCATCGTAACGGCCATACGGGTCGGTACCGTGCGTTTCGACATGAACTTCGCGCCGGGGGCCTGGAAGTACGCGATCCCGCCCCTGCTCGCCGCGCCGTTCGCGCTGCTGTTCAGCGTGACGATGAGTCTCGTCGCCGTCGCAGTCGGTGCTGGAACCCTCGCCTTTTTCCGCGATCCGGACCGCAACCCGCCGCCGACCGGCGTCGTCTCGCCGGCCGACGGCAACGTCTCCGTTCTCCGCGAGGAGGGCAACCGAGTCCGACTGGGCGTCTTCATGAACGTCTGGCACGTCCACGTCGTCCGCGCGCCGTTTTCGGGGTCGGTGACGGACGTCGAACACATCTCGGGAGCGAACCGACCCGCGTTCTCGAAGGAATCCGACCGGAACGAACGGGTCCACGTCCGCCTCGAGACCGACTCGCCGAACCTGCCGTCGGCCGACGGCTCGGGCGACGCCGTCGACGCCGAAGCGGCGGACCCCCACTCGAGACCCGACGAACCGACTCGCGACGCCGAGGTGACGCTGATCGCCGGTGCCTTCGCCCGGCGCATCCACCCCTACGCTGAGCCCGGCGACGACCTCGAGCGTGGCGAGCGACTGGGCCACATCGCCTTCGGCAGCCGGGTCGACCTCCTGTTCCCGCCCGAGGTGGCCCTCGAGGACGTCGCCGTCGACGTCGGGGACTCGATGACCGCCGGCGAGACGGTCGTCCTCGAGGCTCCCGTGGACGGGACGATCGATCTCGGGATCGGCTCGGACGTGGATCTCGAGGACGACGGCGACGAGTCGCCCGCCTAATCGTCCGGTTCGAAGCGAGGGTTCGTCTCGAGGGGGGTTCGCGTGTGCCGTCTCGAGAGTACGTTTCGTGTGTTCTTGTGAAAATAGTGGCGTTATAATTGGTTTGACGTCCAATTATCAACGAGAGTGTTATCTACGAAAGCGAGGGGAGAGTGGATTTCGTGTGTTCTTATGCAGAGTAAGTGCTGTGCTGGAGTGTCGATAGTGAGAGAGTACGTTTCGTGTGTTCCTATATTCAAATTCCGCGATAGAGTCGGCGAAGGCGCGGAAATATAGTCACTAACTCGAGATACGGAAAACATACGAAACAGACGAAGTGGGGTTTTAAGTACGTATAGGATGATGTTATGGTAACAGAAGATGTCCGGACCGTTCAGTGATATTACGGAAACGATATTTGCTGATAAGTCAGTACTTCAGGAGAGTTATCAGCCAGATGAGATACTCGAGCGAGACGAAGAAATCGACGCTTTTAGCCATGCTCTTCAGGATGTCCTCTTCGGGTACGAACCGGAGAACATCTTTCTTTACGGAAAGGCTGGTCTCGGAAAGACTGCGGTTGCGAGGTATATGATGGACGAATTGCGTGCAGAAGTTACAGTCCGTGACGAAACGGACGATCTTCACATTCACGAGATAAACTGTAACGGGAAGACACTATTCATGGTCGTCAGACATCTCGTGAACGAACTTCTTCCAGAAGGAGCTAGTCCGTTTCCAAAGCGTGGGTTAGGTACTGGAGATGCGTTCGACGAACTCTATCGTCAACTCGACCGAATCGGTGGTACCCATCTTATGGTCTTCGACGAGATTGACCATCTAGATGACGCTGATACACTTCTTTACGAACTCCCTCGAGCGAGATCGAACGACTATATTACGGATTCGATGGTTGGGATTATTGGGATCAGTAACAATTACACGTTCCGTCAGGAGCTTTCAGCAAAAGTAAAAGACACGCTCATGGAAACGGAAATCTCGTTCAGTCCCTACGATGCTGGCGAGTTACGAACGATACTCCGCTATCGAGCCGAGCGTGCGTTCGTCGATGATGTCTGTGACAAATCGGCGATAGCGAAAGCGGCGGCGCTTTCAGCGCAAGATATGGGGAACGCTCGTCAAGCAATTGATCTCCTTCGTGTCGGTGCCGAAGTCGCTGAGCGAGAGCAGGCGGATACGATCACCGATACGCATATCGAAGCGGCACGAACGCGTGTTCAGCGAGGACGATTGCAGAATAAGATCCGTGACCAGACTGAACACGCACAGTATATCTTGGAAACACTTGCGAAACTCCACGAACGCGGCGAGGTGCCTGCCCGCTCTAAGACGATTCAGGAAGGATACGAACGAGTTGCGGATTCGTATGGATCAACGCCGCTGACGACTCTAAAAAGCGTTCAAGATCACCTTTCTGATCTTCACATGTTAGGATTCTTGCTCAAACACGAGCGCAATCAGGGCCGTAGCGGCGGCCAGTACTACGAGTACGAACTCGATCTTGATCCGATGATCGTCCTCGAGACGAGAGAAGAAATCGTCCAGGCATCCGAGTGAGAACACACGAAATCTACTCTCTTCTCACGGTTACGAGATACTGATACATACGTCTGGACAACAGTCAGTACACATCTGATCGCGTCTCGAGTGCGATCGGTGTGTACAGTGTGTTGTCCGGTAGTAGCAGAAAGCGCTGAACGGAGTGTGAGTATCACACTTAAAACCGCAGTTTGTCTGTTTCGTCTGTTACTGGTAGATCAGAGATACCCCCGCTTTCGCTCTTTACAAGCACTCTCCTGTGTGTCTCGAACTCGAGAACACACGAAATGTACTCTCTCTTCCGACGGTCACGACCAGTTCGGAGTTCCGCAGTCCTGTGTCGCCACCGTACTGGTCCTACTCCTCGATGGCCTCTTCGACGATCTCGATCTCCTCGTCAGTTAGCCCGTGTAGCTCGTACACGATCTCGTCGATCAACTCGTCCGCCTTCTCGGTCTTTCCTCGAGTTCTGCACGTATTCCACCTGCTTGCGGCAGGTATATTCCTCGTAGTCATATATTCCCCGTGTATATGCTTTCGAGTCATTTAAACATGCCCGGATCACACAATACTACAGGGAAAACCCTATGAGTGTAAAAGGAGAGACAGAAGCCGCCAGTCGGTCCACCCGGCGCGCTGTCGAAGTCGTTTCAGCGACGTTTGGCGTGGTAGTGCTGCTCGCAGCCGTATCGTACTCTGTAATCGTAAACGTCGTCAACTGGATAACAATCGACGTCCTCATGTATCCCGTTCAACCTGTGGCACCGTTTGTTGTCATTAGTGGTGCAATACTGACGATTCCGATTCTTATCCCGACCGTTCTGGTCAGCGTCAAACTCATCGAGTAATCGCCTCCGTTGATATGGTCTCCTATCGTCCGTCCGGCCGATCGGCGGTACGTGACGACAGTAGACCGTCTGGATCATACTGCCAGTATATACTCCTGGTCATGGTCCATTTAACGTGACTACTGCCAGAATGGCGTTTGAGGGTATGTTGCGGTAGAGTCTGGCCACCGCGTGTTAACTAAATAGATGGCGAGCTGACCAATATATCTGGAATTCTCAAAACGATAATTATACACTGGCTACAAATTAGTGCGTATGGTTACTCTCCAACACTCCGTCGTTGTGATTACAGGCGCTGCATCAGGAATGGGGAAAGCAATGGCACACGAGTTCGCTGACAACGGAGCGAACGTCGTTGCCGTTGACGTTGACGAAGCTGGCGTCGACGATGTTGCAGCGGCTATCGGTGAGAACGCGATTGGTGTCTACGGTGACGTCAGCGATACTGAGAGCATGGAATCGGTCGTCGACACAGCCGTCGATGAATTTGGGACGATTGACGTACTCTGTAACAATGCAGGCGTTCTCGATGAGTACGCGCCTGTTGATGAGACGTCTGATGACCTCTGGGATGGGGTTCTCGGAGTGAACCTCGACGGGCCATTCTACCTCACACGCGCCGCTCTCCCCGAACTCGAGTCCGGCGACGAAGAAGGCGTCGTGATCAACACGGCGTCGGTTGCGGGCAAAGCAGGTGATGGCGGTGGGGCAGCATACACTGTCTCGAAACACGGTGTGATTGGGCTCACAAAGCATCTGGCGACAGCGTATGCACCCGATATCCGAGCCAATGCGATCTGTCCGGGTGCCGTCGAGACAGGCATGACCGAAGACATGCTCGGTCAGTTAACCGAGTTGGCAGCGGAGACGCCGGCAGATGAACCTGCAGAACCTGCAGAGATCGCTTCTGTCGCCGTCTTCCTTGCGAGTGATAAGGCATCCTTCATCCACGGCGAAGCGATCAACGTAGACGGGGGGATGCTCGCTGACATCTGAGTTCGACGGGTGCCATCGAAGCGTTCCCATACCCTCCATTCAGGTGTCGTATCAGTAGCTAGTAGCACGATTCCGTGTTTGATCGTCGGATGTACTCACACGTTCTCGGTCGAAGTGACAGTCATACTGTCGGACAGCACGAGTCGGCGATCGGTCGCGCTACTGTGACCGTCTCGAGGGTGACGGCCGCGATCTCGCGACCGACTGCGCACTGACGGCTGCCCGACAGTATCAGCGACCACTCCCCGTTTGTCAGTTTCGAACTCTCTCGCGTGTGACTCGAACTCGAGAACAGACGAAACGTACTCTCCTTTCGTCGGTCACGACGAGTTCGGATGTTTCGATTCTTGTGTCGCCAAGGGGACAAGCGCAAAAAATCACAGCATCCTACCCCCACCTCCGCACGCAGATCTCCAGTTGAAGCAAACGAAGGTACTGGAATCAAACCTCCGTCCGTTACACCAGAATCTTCAGTGGAATGTGTGAGAAGAGATTGAGAATATTAACGACTGATTTCTGTCTTAGCTGAATCAGGACTTATAGTGCTTCTATTAGGTGATTTCTCTAACAGATCTTTTACTATTAGTTCTTTACGCCTTTCGAAGAACTGGTCCGCGTTTTCTAGTTTATAGAGATCAGGATCTTTTGGGATACAGTGTCTGGTGAGATAGTCCCTAGTCCTTGTCGGAAGCCACTCTTCCGGTAGTTTACTGGATTTAGTCCGATTCTCACCTTTTCGTAGAAGCTGTAAATTCGCAAGACTGTCACGGAATTCGTCTAAGCGTTCTACCTTTTCCCGGCTAAGGTCAGTTTCACTGAGAAGATATTCCTTCTCAAGTTTAGACTTCGGGAAGATATGATCTAACTCATAGTTATAATTTTCATTAGCAACATCAGGGAAGTATAATAATGAAAGCACGACTTGAAGAACTCGATTGCTATTGTTACCTTCCCTGAACCACCGCTCAATTGTTTCTTCATCAACACCCATTGACTTATTATAATCGTTCAACTTACTCTCAACTTCTTGCAATGGGAATTCATTACCAGGTGTCCCTTTGATAACTTTCCGTACTCCTTGAACCGTTTGTGTGGTTCCAGCTGTAGTTAAGTCACCAGTAGTAACCATAGAGCTAGTCCAATAGAGTAGCTTCTTTCTATTTTCTTTCCCCATGTTGGAATTAAATGATAATGTTGGATTATTATTATGATAGAAGTAATATATTATCGGAAGCAATATCATCTTGCTCCGGACATGGCTGGTGGTGAATCCGAAGCTATTCATTAGGTCAAGGGTCCTGAATATCGAAGTTTCGAACTTTGGATCTGTCCATGCGTCCTTCATTTTACTCAGTGTCGTTTTGTTGAAGTTTGACAGGGAGAAGGATAAGTTGGAAACTTCCCCGGTGAGCATGAGAGCCCTCAAAACGAAGTTCGAATCAAACTCAGTTCCGCCTCGAGCATCGTGCTCGTTCATACGGTCAACTAACTCTTGGATTTCTTCCCTAGCCACAATATCTCTATTAGATTCTTCATCTCGCCAGTGAGCAGTAGCGATAGAAAGCAAAATGTCAGACTTCTTTAATTGGGTTCCACCTTCATTAGCTCTAATAAATATATCCAATACTTTATTTTGGTTTTCTTCATCTTCTTCGAAGTATGAAATAGCATCTCGTTCACGTATAGCTCTGTAGAGGTGATGGATGTTTTTTGTAACTGGTCCGCGGGCAGTTTCCGTATTGATTTTGTCAGTTTCTTCAATCTCGCTTAAGATTCGCTCCGCTTCTTCCGTAGAATCGTTCACATTCAAGATATCTCCTACCCGGTACCAGTATTCACCCTTGCTAATTTCGGGATTCGGCTTCTTGAATTCAAATTGATACCGACGATCGTTCTCTTCCTCATTAGTTGGTGAAAGAACATTGAGGTAAAGTTGTTTCCGATCCCAAGATTCCTTCCTCTTACGACGCTTATTCGGCTTTTTTTCGGTGTAGGTGCCCTTCAAGCCGATATAAAATGAGGTTAGACGCTGCTGACCATCAAGTACTAAATTGACACGTTTTGGCAGTCGTTCTCCAAACTCGTCATGATATCTAATATTATGGTAGTTCACATCACTAAACTCATCGGGATATATAGGATCTTCAATATAATTTTCCACAAATTTGTATTTCACTCTCTCCTGTGCATACTCATCACTAACCTTCCAAAACAGGAATGATCCAATTGGATATCCTCGAAGAACAGAGTCAAATAGGTCCAATATTTGTGTCTTCTCCCAAACAAACTCCCGTTGAATTGCCGGAATGAGATAGCTGTGATTGATGTCTTTGATAATGCTATCAATTGTTGTTGACTGATATCCCATTGATTAGGGAAAACGATTTTTCACATATAAATTTATTCTTCGACATATTTTCGGACCTTCGTAGGTCAAGGGAGTTATGTCAGTTTGTCCCACTATCAGCGGTTGCCGCTGAAATAGTTTGATATCCCGAATATGAACACGAAAAATCCCGTATTCGTGTTTATATTCACTAACTGCTACTGTCGGTACTGCTGGGAGTTTTCTACATATATTCAATCCACACAGATATGGGGTAATCTGTGTTGGTAAAATATCTATTTAGTTATCACACAACCGTTACGACATGTCAGTTGTTTCCTCGAGTTCGCTCGCGTCCAACTTCTCGTCCAGATACGCTTCGCCCTCATCGGTGATCGTATAGAGGCCGGTAACGATCTGCTCGAGCAGGCCGTACTGGGCGAGTTGTTTGCACCTGCGGCTGGCGTGGCTACTCGAGGGGCCACCGAACTCCTCGACCGCTGCTGGGGTGAGATTTCCGTGCTCGCGGAAAATCTCGAGGATCCGGTCGTCGACGGGCTGCATCCACTCCGCAGGTTGTCGAACCACGAACGCAGTATCTCTGACTGTGTTCATATTCCCTGCGATGTGTGAGAGGATGCTCACTACTCTCTACCTTTCAGTCAGCGATACTGCAGTGCCACTCAGAGATGATGAGTAAACTATTTACTATTATAGTATAATGAAACGTATGGAAGCCGGTCCACCGGGCACTCATCGAGAACTGCCCGACGTGTTGGCGCACGTCGGACGCGGCTTCCGATCCCACACCAGGGAATTCAGAAGCCATGCGACAAGTTAGCCTCAGAGCCCATAACTGTAGGGCTCACGAGTTCGGAGTAGTTGCTGTCCAGCACGACGATGGTCGCGCGATCGACGCTCGATATTTAGTCACGAACGCACGCGCGAGCACACACCGTCCTCGAGGAGCCACCCTCGAGTCGCGAGCCGTGACTGGGGACGAACACACTGCCGGGGGGACACGATGAGCGACGAGCCTGCCGCGGACGGTGCCGCCCTCGAGGCGGAACTCGTCCGCCAGTACGTCCAGCAACTCGAGGCCGTCGACGACGACGCCGAACGCCTCCTCGAGTCGCTCGGGACGGCGGACGTGATCGACGAGCCGACGCGCACGCGGGTGAGGCGACACCTGCGCGAGGTCCGAGCCCAGATCCACGCGCTGGTGCTCTGGCTTCGCGATCGCTACCTGACCGACGATCCGCGGGCGTCGACCTGAGCCCGGCTCCCGTCTTCGGCCCGTCGTATCGCTTCCGACCACCTGTCGTCCGGTAGGACACCACATTCCAATGCCATCGTCACCAGCCGATACGGAAGCATCGCCCGCGAACCAGTCCGAACGGCCCACGCAAAGTGAGTTCGATCGCCTTCGCGACCGCCTCGCGACCCTCGAGGCCGAACTCGAGTGTAAGGACGAACGTATCGAACGACTCGAACGCGACCGCGATCGACTCGCGGAGACCGTCGACCGACTCGCGGACCACATCGACGACCTCGAGGACTGCACTGACGACCTCGAGACTCGAACCGACGACCTCGAGGACTGCACTGACGACCTCGAGACTCGAACCGACGACCTCGAGGACTGCACTGACGACCTCGAGACTCGAACCGACGACCTCGAGGACTGCACTGACGACCTCAAGGCCGAGACCACGCGACTCGAGGGCGTCGCCGAGGCTGGGCTCAACAAGGCCACCGCGAACAAAGAGCGCGTCACGGAACTGCAGTCCCGCGAACTCGAGAAAGGGGCCCACCTCCGGACGGAGACCGTCGACGAGCACGCGGTCACCGTCGCGAACGGCCGCCTCGAGCGGATCGAGAAGGACGACGGCGACGCCTACTACCGCCTCCCGGAGCACGCCGATCCACTCGAGCGCGGCGGGGACGTGTCCCTCGCCTACGGCGACTTGCTCCCGATTCAGCAACTCGCCCGGATGGACGAGGAGATGCGTCGGTCGGCGGCGAACTCGCTGCCGACCAGACTGGCCGCACAGCTCTGGCAGGCTCGCACCGACTCGAGTGTCGGCGACGATCCGTGGGCGCGTGGCTGCAAGGACGTCGACGAGTACGTCAAAGCGAGCGATCTGAAACACTGGATCCGGCGACAGGAACCGGGAATCAGCGAGAGCTACGCGAAGAAGCTGGTGTCGCGAACGATCGACGCCGCGTTGGACCTCTCGAAGAACCGGCTCGCGGTACGTCGGCGAACCGAACGCAAGAACGGACTCGAGTACACCGAACGACGGCTCGTCCTTCCCGCGGACGCGTCGATACCCGGGGCGACGAGCCGAGACGAAGCGCGTGACTCGACGGAGCCGGAGACAGCTGGTGTCCACGGGTAGGATCGTCCACGTCGTCGGTCACGCCCTCGAGTGCGTGTGAGCGTCCGTCTCACCGGTCCACGTCCGACTCACTGGCCCATCATACAGTCGCGTGCGGGTGTTCGATGCGGTCGGGTAGCTGTGCGGCTCTCGCTCGAGCGGTCGTCGGCGGTCGGGATCGAGGACACTCGAGACTGCACTGTCCGGTGACGACAGCTGTCCACGGACGACCCTGACCACTCGAACACCACGTGTTCGACGCTGTTGGTGTGGTGTGCGATTACTTATATCAGGTCGGCGAGCGTTGTCTCTCGTATGTACCGTGCAATCCTGCCGGAAGGCCAGATCGAGTGCGAGCGGTACGACCACACCGAGAACGGCGTCGAACTGTACGATGACGACGACGAGTTCATCGCGTTCGTTCCGTACGAGAACCTCCGGGCGCTTGCCGATGCGTCCATCTACACGGAAGACGAACGGTCGATCATGTAGTCGCCGGCTCTTGGTCGATCGCCTCGAGTTGCTCGCGGTAGCGGTTGCGGACGGTGACGACGGTCGTCTGTGCGGTGTCGGCGACGGCTCGCTGGGGGATCGTCTCGTCACAGAGCAGGCCGGCGGCGTAGATCGCCGCGGCGGCGAAGCCGGTCGGTGACTTCCCCGAGTGCAGGCCCTGTTCGGTCGTTCGATCGATGATCTCGACGGCTTTCGTCTCGACGTCCTTGCCGACGTCGAGTTCCGAACAGAACCGTGGCACGAACTGACGCGGATTCGTCGGCTCGAGGTTGATGTCGAGTTCGTCGGCGATGTAGCGGTAGGTACGGCCGATCTCCCGTTGGTCGACCCGTGAGACGGCGGTGACTTCCTCTAAGCTGCGGGGAATGTCCTCCTTCCGGCAGGCCGTATAGAGGGCGCTGGTGGCGACGCCTTCGATCGAGCGCCCCCGAATGAGGTCCTGCTCGAGCGCTCGTCGATAGATGACGCTTGCAGTCTCCTTGACGGGTTTGGGGACGCCCAGTGCGCTGACCATTCGGTCGATCTCCGAGAGGGCGTATTTGAGATTGCGCTCGCCGGCGTTTTTCGTTCGAATGCGTTCTTGCCAGATGCGGAGCCGATGGAGCTGGCCGTGTTTGTCGGCCGACATCGAGTGGCCGTTGGCGTCTTTGTTCCGCCAGTCGATTGTCGTCGTCAGCCCCCGGTCGTGCATCGACTGGGTAAGCGGCGCGCCGACGCGGGAGAGTTCGTCGTGTTCCTGGGCGTTGAACGCACGCCATTCGGGGCCGTAGTCGATGGGATCCTCGGTGAGGACGAGTCCACACTCTTCGCAGACCCGCTCGCCACGGTCCGGATCGTGGATGATCGTCGCCGTTTCGCAGTCCGGACACCGCTCGGCTTCCGTCTGCTCTGACTCGCTCGTGGTTTGATCGATGATGGACCGCGTCATCAGTACCTACTGAAGAGGTGCCGGCACTGTAAGGGGTTAACATGGTTTCGGGGGAAACTCTCACTTACGTCTCGAATATAGCCGAGTCGAAACGGAGAAGCAAAGAGATCGACAGGTCGTCGCCGTCCCCGATTCAGGGGCGACCAAACCGTGCCGAAACCGTGTCCCATCGGTCCGTTACGGGCGATGCGCCGTTATCGGCGTCTCGCCCTAGTGCGCTAGACGTGAACGAGGCACATGAAATGCGGCCATTGTTTCATCGTGAGCGTGACGTAAACCACGGATTCATCGCGTAAATACGGCTTTCACCTGCGAACTGTCGCTCGCCTTTATGTCGCTGGCACCAAACGTTCCGTACCAGTGTCGTGTTCCGTCGACTACGCTTGCCACGTCGTTCTGGCGCTGGAACTGGCTGTACGCGATCGGTACGGCCCCGCAACCGATCGATACTGATCCCGTCCGTCGAGTTCCGCGAGCGCTCCTCGAGTCGTCGGTCTGTCTCGCCGCGAACGCTCTCGAGAAGTCGATCCATACCTGCTTTGCAGCCGGTGCGAAACGTGGCCGTCCTTAAGAGCGTCAATATTGGTGTACAACCTGGTGTGTCAATCGTGACTGCGACTTGCGGATCGAGCAGACGGCGGCTCCCGTCGACTCGACAGTTTGGCAGTGGTTTCGTGTACCGTAACCCGTCCCGATCAGGCTGGTCTTCGGCGCCAGCGTCCGGAGGTCGAGCGTAATGTCGTCGATCGATACCTCGCTTCCAGACGAGATCGCATCGGTCGCCGATTCGGACGAGGAACAACGATTATCGAAAGACGTCATTTTCGAACTGCTGAAAAATCGGCGCCGGAGAGAGGTACTCGCCTACTTACTCGAGGCCGACGACACCGTAACGCTCGGTGAACTCGCCGAACAGATCGCCGCCTGGGAGAACGACACCGACGTCAGTGCCCTCAGCTCCGACCAGCGAAAACGGGTGTACGTCGCGCTTTACCAGACGCATCTCCCGAAGATGGACGACGCTGGCATCGTCGAGTACGACCAGGACCGAGGACTGATCTCGCTTGCGGACAACGCCGACCTGTTGATGATGTACCTCGATACGGATTCGGAGCAACAGGACCGCTGGGACCGCTGGTATGCGGCCGTAAGCGTCGTCGGGGCGGCGCTCGTTGCTGGGGCCTTCCTGGGCGTCCCGTTGCTGTCGGCCGCGCCGCTCGGACTCGCCGGACTCGTCGTCGGCGCCTTCTTCGTCCTCTCGATCGCTCACTTCGTTACGAACCGGCAACGCGAGCAAAACGTCGACGGCAAACTCTCACGGATCGAGTGATCGATCCCGGATACGGATCGACGACTCGGACGGCACTTTTGAACCCGCCACCCGCCGCGTAGCGGTAGTGCACACCGACATAACGTCTGGCTACTCGGACCGCCATGTCCACTCGAGACGTCCGCGGAGCGTCGAAGCCGGAAATTGCCGGAACCGACTTTCGACCGACATCGACAGTCACGCTTTCGAATCGAAACGCTACGCACCGCGGCGTCTCGCTCACCTACCGCGGTCCGCGGTATGTCTCCGTTGAACTACTGGTCTGTATACCCGACTTCCGGGTAGGAGTGAAATAACCAATTAGTGATCTCTCGATGTTGCCTGACAGTTCGTGTTCATGGATCGAAAGGCCACTCCACCGGTATCCGGTCGTAGCCGAACTGAACCGACGATCGACGTTTCGACGCTCGTGTGAGACACCGCTTCTGTTCGTCACTATCTCTGTATGGATCTCACGGAGCAACTTACGGGTCGATTCAAGGCCGAATTCCTGGGTCGGATCGTCGCGATCGTCTCGAGCGGCTTGCTGATGGTCCTGCTGGCTCGGTTGCTCGGCCCCGACGAGTACGGGCTGTTGTTTCTCGCGATCTCGGTGTTTTCGACGGTCGGCATCTTCAGCAAGCTCGGCATCGCCAAGTCCGGAGCGCGATACGTCTCGGAGTACAAGGAGCAACGACCGGATCAACTGCCACATATCTTCCGGACGGTGCTGGCGTTCAACGTGGCGGCGATCGTGATCGTCGCGGTCGTCATGGCCGTCGGGCATCGACAGATCGCCACCATCCTCGAAGAGCCCGATTTGACGCCGCTTCTCCTGTTGGGGGCCCTGTATCTGGCGTTCGAGGCGCTTGCGACCTACGTTCGATTGATGTTGCAGGGACTCGAGGAGATCAAGTTCAGCGCGACGGTCCACGCGATCGATCGCGGCTGTCGATTCGTGTTCGCGATCGGGTTCGTCGTTCTCGGATTCGGGGCCATCGGCGCGCTCGTGGGTTACATTCTCGCGTTCGCGCTCGTAACCGTCATCGGACTCGGCACGATCTACGTCCGGTACTACCGCGATCACGCGGCTGCGCCGTCGATCGAGGACGGACTGCCACGCCGGATCGGCGAGTACTCGGTTCCGTTGACCGCGACGAGCACGGCAAACGTCCTGGACAAGGAAGTCGACACCGTCCTCGTCGGCTTCTTCTTAAATCCGGTGGCGGTGTCGTACTACGTCATCAGCAAACAGGTCATCCAGTTCGTCGAGACGCCGGCGACGGCACTCGGGTTCACACTCTCACCGACCTACGGCGCACAGAAAGCGAATGGAAACGTCGACGGTGCTGCACGGATCTACGAAACTGCGCTCTCGAATACGCTGTTGTTGTACATTCCGATCGCAGCGGGTCTCGCTCTCGTCGCCGAACCGGCCCTCAAGTTGGTCTTCGGCGACGAATACCTGAACGCGGTCCCCGTGCTCCAGGTCCTCGCGTTCTACGCCGTCTTACAGTCGATCACGAAACTCACCAGCAACGGGCTGGATTTCCTGGGACGGGCCCGCGAGCGTGCGATCGTCAAGGGGACGACGGCGGTCATGAACGTTGGCCTGAATATCGTTCTCATTCCGACGATCGGCGTCGTCGGCGCCGCAGTCGCGACGGTCGTT
This sequence comes from Natronolimnohabitans sp. A-GB9, assembly GCF_030848565.1. Lineage (GTDB taxonomy): Archaea > Halobacteriota > Halobacteria > Halobacteriales > Natrialbaceae > Natronolimnohabitans. Next base: position 25,797 of record NZ_JAVDDV010000016.1, on the reverse strand, counting down.
ACCTACTCGCTGTACACGCTCGCGAACGTGTACATCATTCACCTGGAGTTCGATCTTCGGGTCGGGTATCTCGTCCGCCGTATCGCGCTTATCACGGCTGTCACCGGCGTGATGGCGGTCGTCGTCTTCTTCGCCGTCTCCTTCGTCGAGGGATTCCTCTCGCTTGCTTTCGTTATCGCACTGGGTGTCGCGGTCTGGAGCACCCTCTCCGTTCTCACCGGACTGCTCGACCTCCAACAACTCGCCAACGCACTGTAACCCATGTCACTGAATCCGAACCACGAAACGATCGAATCGCCGCTGCTCGACAGACTTCGACCAGCCTGTCCCGACTGTGAGGAACCGATCACGCTCGAGTCCCTGACCTGTCGCCACTGTGGATTCGAGGGCGAGTTCAGACACGGGATCCCCTCTCTGGTTCCCGAGTCGGGTGCCCGTCACCCGTCACGTGACGATGCCTCGAGTCCGCGCTTGCTCGAGACCGACGTGCTCCGGTCGCTCGCGACGGACACCGAAGAGGGGTCGATCCGTGATGCGACGGCGACGGTCCTCGAGGGCCACGAGAACCGGACCGACGCGCTAGACGCGATATACGACGTCAACCGGGAGGCGTGGCTGTCACTCCTCGCCGACGAGATCACCGGGCGCTGTCTCGACGTCGGTGCCGGGTTCGGACGGCGGGCACATATCCTCGCCGAACTCGGTGAGCCTGTGGTCGCTGTCGATTCGAACCTCTCGAAACTCCGTGTGGCGACGGAGCGAGACGATTACGACAACGCCGATCGACTGCTTCCGATCCACACGACCGAGGATCGGCTGCCGTTCGGTCCGGAGTCGTTCGATACGATCGTCGCCGACTTCACCGGCTCGAGCATGACCGAGGTACGGACTCGACTTGCCCGGCTGTCCGAGTACCTCGACGACGAGGGAACGATCGTCTTCACCGCCGACGGCTGGCCGCGCCAGACAGGTGTGACGGACCTTCTCGGGATGGACGCGCCCGGATCGGAGGCCACGCTATCGCTGACGGCCGGAACGCCGTCCGCGTATCGGTCGATGGCGACCGAGGCCGGATTCGAGACGGTCTCGCTGTATTCGCTGTTTCCGACCGCGAGCCGTCCGTTGTTCGTCTTCGACATCGAGGACGATCGGGCCGTCGAGACGGTCGCCGAGTTCGTCCTCGCCGAGCGCGGGCAGCTCGCAGGGATGGGAAAGCCACTGGTCTCGCTTGGCAACCGAATGGACCTCCTGAGACGATGGTATCCGAGCGTTCTCGCGGTGTGTACGAACGGTGCCGAGGAGGTTCGATCGTCGCCCGAGTTCGGCGAGCCGTTGCTGGTCTCCGGACGGACCCGATCGGTCGTCCTCGACATCGGCGAGACGGGCGTCGACCGAGTGTGGAAGTATCCGAACCGGCCGGCTCACGCGCCGTTTACCGAACGGGAGAACGCGGTGCTGTCGTCGCTGCACGCGACCGACGAGCCGATCGTCGAGACGCTTCCGGAGGGGGTCGGTGCCGCGTCACCGCTCGGCGAGGCCAGAGCGGAAGATCCCGTCGCCGGCTCGTCGCTCGAGGACGATCTCTCGAGTGACCTCCGGTCTTACGAGCGAGTGCTTCAACTTGGCTTCGACTGGCTCGTCGAGTTCCAGCAGACGTTTCGCGGACCGACGGTGACCCGCTCCCCGGCCGAGGTACGCGACGATCTCCGGTTCGAACCCACTGGTATCGAACCGCCCGCGATCGACGAGCCGGTCACGACCTTCTTTACACCCGTTCATGGGGATTACCTCACTGGAAACATTCACGTCGCCGACGACGAAGTGACGACCGTCATCGACTGGGAGTACGGTGCCCTCGAGGCGTCGCCGATCATCGACGCCGGATTTCTTGTGCTGGAAACAGCGATGCAGGTGTTCGGCGGTATCGAAGACGGCTTCCGAACCGCATTCTGTGAGGACAACGAATATGCGCGTCTCACCCGGTCGACGATCCGCAGCTACTGCCAGGCGCTTGGAATCCCGACCCGGACGTTCGAACTGTACCTCCCGAGTGTCTATCTCCACCGCCTCGAACTCGACCGACAGTTCGACGCCGTGAGTACGTATACGGAACTGGTGGAGATTCGCTCACGCGCCGTCGAGTTCGTCTTCGATAATTTAGACGACGTTTCTCTCGAGTGACACCGGCTCGTACTACCGGTATCGTTTCTCTACGCTTCGCCGACCGTACGATCTTCGTGAATGTCTCTGAAACCATAATAATTGAACAAACGATGTTATCTAGCTCTGTACTTTCAAGATATGATGACTATTTTGGGCTGTTATTCAACATATTCAGAAGGCTTATGTGGGTAATCGCGAATTACATTGTCGTATGGCACGCGATATTTCGGAACTGGATGATAGCGAATCGGGCCAGAAGCGGCCTGTAAGCGGCGATAACAGCGGTAATAACGGATTAATTGACCGTCGGTCGTATCTGAAACTCGCCGGCGCTGCGACCGCCGCTGTCGCTGCGTCCGGTGCGGTGGGTGCCTCCGACGAGGAGTACGACGTCATCGAAGCGGACAACAGCAACTACATTCTCGACGACGGTGAGGTCTTCGAGAACAAGATTATCGACTTCTCGAACGGGAACTGGTTTACCATCGTCGCGGACGCGACGAACTGGACGATCCGGAACGTCGGGTTCCGTGGGACTCACAACCACGATCACAACGCGATCGTCGCGCTCGACGACGGCGGGAACACGTCTACGATCGAGAACGTGTACCTCGGCGATGGCTGTGTCCGGCCGAGTTCCTACAGCTCTCACGGTCAGGTCGGCATCTTCGTCCACCGTGACCACTCCGGCCATCTCGACATTCGGAACGTCTACCTCGAGGACTGGCCGAACAACGGTATCTACGCCAGCCCGGCCGCCTACGATACGCCGGGAACCGTCAGGATCGAAAACTGCTTCGGGAAGAACAACTACGTCGCCTCGATGCGCGTCTCCGACGGCGGCGAAGTGGTCGACTGCGTCGCGTACAACGACGGAACCGGCCGGTACGTGGGTCGGCCGTTCTGGGGCTGGGGCGACCAGGAGGTCGTCGGCTGTGACTTCGACGGCGGTCCGTACGGTAACGGCGCGTCGATCTTCGGCCGCGACGGCTCCAATACCTACGTCGAGGACACGCGCCACAGCGGCTACAGTATGTCGGGTTCGGGCAGCTACTCCGAGGGAAGCGGCGTCGAGAACGGCAGTGCCGATCTCTCCGTCCCGGAGGGCGTCCCCACCTCACCCGAGGAGGCCGTGTCGGGCACCGCCGGATCGACCGGTGGCACTTCGGAACCCGACACAGACGACTCTCGAGGCGACCACGAGGATCTCCAGCACACCTACGAGTTCGTCGCCGAGGACGAGGACGAGCCGACCGACTACTACTTCGAGATCGAAGCGGGACCGATCGAGCCCTCGACGTACAACGACGCGACGATCGAGGAGGAGCTCATGTGGATCAGCGACGACGGCACTCGCGCCGCGGGACGTGTCGCTGATGGCCGCCACGCCTGGGAGTTCGATACGAACCTGATCGACGTTACCGTCGAGGGACCGGCCGAACCGGTCGTCAACGACGTCGAATCTCACCTCGAGCGCTACCCACTGGAGGGGGCGACTGGCGACGACTGGAAAGGTGACATGCCGTGGCACGACACCGACTACGAGCACACGATCCTGATCGACGGCGTCGGAACCGCCGGCGGTACGCGCTATGAGTTTACCGTCAGTGGTGCCGTCGAGAAATCGAACGAACACGGCGCTACTATCGACGAAGCGGACGTCATCGACAGCGGCACCGTCACGGGCTCGGTCGCCGGCTGGCGCGACGCCTTCCTGTTCGACGGCGACCTCGAGGAGCTCACCGTCGATGGGAACGCACGCGTCTACGTCGACGGCGAGGAAGTCGATCCCGCCGACTACGGCGCGGAACTCCCACACGTGCTGACGATCGTCGGCGATGGGTCGCCCGCGAGCTACGAAGTCAGCGTCGACGGGACGGTCGACCGAATGCCGGGTGACGATGCGACGGACTCGACGATCGCCGAGAGCACACTCGAGGGATCGATCGAACGTGACGTCCAGCGCTTCCGGTTTTCCGGTGCGATCAGCGATATCACGCTCATCGACGGGGACGCACGCGTCTACGTCGACGAGGAACGCGTCGACCCCGACGAGATCGGCGAGACGGAACTGCTCCCCCACGCGGTCGTCATCGACGGTACCGATACGGACGGTGAGTCGACGTACTCGTTCGATATCGACGGTGACGTGATCGCGTCGAACTACCGCGACGCCTCGGCCGACGAAGACGACGTCATCGAAGGGACGTCCGTCACTGGGAGCGTCGGGGACGGCCTCGACGCCTACTGGTTCGACGGCGATATCGTCGACTTCCAGTTAGCCGGCGACGCGACCGTCGACGTCGAGTACAACGTCCACAGCCAGTAACGTCGCTGCTTTTTCGCTGCCGGTCGACGGTACCCGACCACGTTCTCGTGACGTTCTATTTCGGTGCCGACAGTTCGTGTGCGTCGGCCGACGGTCGACTTTCGTTCGGGCCGTCGACTGTCGATTTCGTGACCACTCGTGGAGGAAGGACTTTTATTCACGGCTCTCGAAGTAACGGCTGGCTCCCGACGACCGTCATCCAGTACCGGAGCAGTTCGCGTGCCAGCATCTGTTCCCGTTTCAGGCGCGGGAGCCGCTTTCATTCATCTACCGTCCACCATACGAGAAATCGTGTGATCGGCGGGCCACCGATCCGGTGTCCGATCGGGCAGTACGAGCGTATCTGATCGTCGCATTGTTCTCGACGTGTCCACCTCGAGCATCGACGAAAGGCTATCATCTGATACAGGCCACACACCGCGTTTCCCGAGAGTTACGCCACAAACGGCCCTTCCCACACCGAATTTCCTGAGTCACCCAGGAAGCTCAGAGTCTTGAAAATGGGGCCATCGAAATGTGTGCGGCATATGGGGCGAAAGACTCCGGTGACGCTCGACAGGCACTCGACTTGCTGCTCGAGAGCGGAGATATTGCGCGAGAGGAAAATACCGATCACGTGACCGAGGATCATGTCCGAAGGGCCCGAAAACGACTTCAGACGAATCAAGTGATCGAAGGGATCAGCAATTACTCGTTACATGGGCAACTTGTGCTCTGGGCGCTGTGTTTGCTAGAAGAACGAGGGGAGACTCCGGCTCGAACGCGGGAGATCCGTCCACCATACGAGAAATTGTGTGATCAGCGGGCCACTGATCCAGTGTCCGATCGGGCAGTACGAGAGTATCTCGCTGAATTGGAGACACTCGGAATTATACATTCGGATTGGCGCAACCAAGGGAAAGGCGGCGGGAAGTTCAAAGAACACGAATTGAACCAGTCCGTCTCGAGTGTGAAAGCCGGGTTGGAAGAGTTGGTCGGAACCTCACTATAGCCTCATTTACTGCTTCTATCGGTAGAAGGAGACGTTTCCCTCTCACACCACCACTTCCGCTGTTACGGCTAGAAGTTTTCTCCAAGACACCCACCCCACCAGTTCCGCTGTTAGAGTGAAACGCCTCTGCACTCACCGACGCAGTTTGGAGATACCTTTCTAGTGAGCTAGATTAATGTTAAGTAGAATTAGAAAAAACAGTAACCGCACGCTGTTCATTACTAAACTAAATCACCCTCCTCACATGGAGGGTGATGGCACTGTTACACTCACTAACAGCGGAAGTAGTGGGGTGGGTGGGTTGTCGAGATTGGTTATATTGTCGGACAGAACTATTCACCGGTCGGTCGCGAAATCGCGCCGTCACCTACAGTACGAATTACCGATCGCGTCGGCCGTCGTCGTCGGCTTCGCTCTGACTACTGGTCGCGAGCGTTGTACTGGATGTCGACGGTCGCCTCGCCAGCCAGTCGGAACTCCTCGAGATCGCCGTCGAACCAGTAGGCGTCGAGGCCGTCGTCGACGACGCCGCGGACGGTTCCGTCGTCGATCACGTCGTCGCTATCGATCGTGGCGTCCTGATAGGTCGCCTTGTAGACTTCACCGCCGGTTTCGAAGGCGTACGAACTCGGTTCGTCGGTCTCCGTGCCGTCGAAGACGATCGCGTGGGGGAGCAGTTCGTGGTCGCCGTACTCGTCGGGATCGATCTCCTCGCCGTCGAGACTGACGTCGGCCTCGCCGTCGATGATCGTGACGTCGGTCAGCGCACCCGAGAACCGGAACGCCAGGGTCTCGTCGGTAACCGAACTCTGGACCGTCGAGCCCGAAACCGTCGTCGCCTCATCGTCGTCCGCTTCGTCGAGTTCGATCGTTCCGTCGACGGTGAGCTCGAAGCTCGTCGGCTCGCCCTGGCCCTCGACCTCGAGGACGTGGGGGAGTTCCGCGCCGACGTCGTCGGGGTCGATCTCCTCGCCGTCGACCAGCACGGTTGCCGGACCGTCGACGGTGAGCTCCTCGAGGTCGCCGTCGAAGCGGAACACGTCGCGCCAGTCTGCGACGACACCGTGGACCTGGCTGCCGTCGATCTCGGTCGAGTCGTCGATCGCTCCCTCGTAGTCTGCCGGTTCGACGTCGCCGTCGACGACGAACTCGTATCGACTCACGTCCGACGTATCGCCATCGAATCGGAGGAGGTGGGGGAGTTCGTCGGCGTCCTCCTCGTCGTCTTCGTCGCTCGACCCGCTCGAGGCGCTGCCGGAGCCGCCGGCTGCGGCGGCTTCGGCGCTTTCGGGGACGCCCTCGGGAAGCGAGAGGTCGGGATCGGTACCGGCACTCGAGGTGTCGACACTGCCCTGGGTACCGCCGGCGACGGCGCCGCCGTCGAGCCTGACCGAGGCGCCCTGGTGGGTGATTACGGCCGAGTTGTAGTTTCCAGCGGCGAAATGGCAGTCCTCGACAGTAATGCCGCCAGGCTGCCAGACCCACAGCGGGCGACCGGAGTCTTCCGTGTAGCCACCCCAGCTGCCGTTTTCGGTGGAGTAGTCGGTGTCGTCGTTGTAAGCGACACACTCGCGGAGAGTGTCGTTTCGGTTGGCGGCGCGGAACGTCGAGACGCCGTTGTTCTTCCCGAAGCACCGTTCCCACGTGATCGAGCCGCCGCTGGCGCTGTTCGAACAGTACCAGCCGTTGTTCGGGAAGCCCTGGACGTTACACTCGCGGAAGACGACGTTCGCACTGGCGCTTGCGTGGTAGAAGATTCCACCGGGACCGTGAGTGAAACTCGAGCCCGACTTGTTGGCGCCGTCGCCGATGTAGATGTTTTCGAACTCGACGGTCCCACGTGGCGCGGTAATAGAGAAGATGAACCCGTCGCCCTGGTAGAGACCGTGGACGCCGATGTTACGGATCGTCGCTGCGCCGTCGACGACGAACGTGATGTCGTTGCCGTTCGAGACGTCGACGAGTTTGTTCTCGAACGTTTCGTTGCCGATGTTGATCACTTGGCCGCGGGCTTCGATGACCTCGTAGTCGTCGCTGTCGGCGCTTGCGCCCATAGTAAACGCCGTCGCGGCTGCTGTCGCACCAGCCAGTTTCATGTACGATCGTCGATCGAGTAATCCGTCGTTACTGTCGGTAAACGTCGATTGTCCTTCACCGTCGACGTCTCGACCGTCATCCAGTTCCGAAGCGTCGTGTTTCATGCAATCGGGTAATCCAACACTACTACCATAAACTTTCTCCTCTAATTTACTTAAAATTTACAGACTTCCTCTATATAGTGAGGGTATTGATACAAGAATATGCCAAAATACACACGAAATATTACACTCCAGGAGCACCGTTCGAACTGCGAGTAATAGTATATTGTGTACGGCTGGATGGGGGCATAGTGGCTATCCCGGGACTTCGGGATGCCCAGTAACTGTCGAGTAATAGCGTATTACCACCTGAAAAATCGATTGACCCTGTCGCGTAGCGAATCTCGTTACAGTTGGGCGACGATCGTTCCAATCGATGAGAACGAAAACGAAAAACGAACGGCGGAAAGCGTCAGCGGGGGGAGGGGAACCGTCAGCGGAGTGGAGGGCGAGCGTCAGCGGGGGAGGGGAACCGTCAGCGGAGTGGAGGTGCGAGGGGCGTTATCGTACCGGATCAGTCGTCGCCGGTCGCGGCGGCTTCGGCGCTTTCGGGGACGCCGTCGGGGAGGGAGAGATCGGGGTCGCTGCCGGCGTCGGAGGCGTCGACGTTACCCTGGGTACTGCCGGCGACGGCACCGCCGTCGAGAGTGATCGAGGCACCCTGGTGGGCGACCACGGCCGAGTTGTAGTTCCCGGCGTCGAAATGGCAGTCCTCGACGGTGATGCCGCCGGGTTCCCATACCCACAGCGGGCGGCCGGAGGTTTCGTTGTAGCCACCCCAGCTGCCGTTTTCGGTGGAGTAGTCGGTGTCGTCGTTGTAGGCGACACACTCACGGAGGGTGTCGTCCTGGTTGGCGGCACGGAACGTTGCAACGCCGTTGTTCTTCCCGAAGCACCGTTCCCACGTGATCGAGCCGCTGTTTGCGGTGTTGGAACAGTACCAGCCGTTGTTCGGGAATCCCTGCACGTTACACTCCTTGAAGACGACGTCGGCGCTTGCATCGTTGTGGTAGAAGATTCCACCGGGGCCGTGGGTGAAACCCGAGCCTGCCTTGTTAGCGCCGTCGCCGATGTAGATGTTCTCGAACTCGACGGTCCCGCTCGGCGCGGTAATCGAGAAGATGAACCCGTCGCCCTGGAAGAGGCCGTGGACGCCAATGTTACGGATCGTCGCCGCACCGTCGACGTTGAACTGGATATCGTTACCGTTCGAGACGTCGATGAGTTTGTTCTCGAACGTCTCGTCACCGATGGTGACGATTTGACCGTTGGCTTCGATAACCTCGTACTCGTCTTCGGCGGTCGCCGTCCCGGCCACACCGAGGGAGGTTGCCGCGGTCGCAACTGCAGCGAGCGATCGCACGTAGTTGCGGCGGCTTAATCCATCGTTACGGCCTGTGTTCGGCGTCGAGTCCGTTTCGGACGTACGGGAGTTCTGCGCCATACACTTGCGTAACCTGGCCTTATACTCATAAACTTTTCTTTGGAGGGATGGCTTAAATTTACTGAATATATTTATAACTCTATGGAACGAGACACAATCTATGGTGGTTCGGACAAGATATTATGAACGTTCGGTGGCTAATAGACGGGAGGGTAATCGATCTTTGCTGCGGAAATCATCGATTACCGGCCGCGAGTGGCTGTCTCCGGGCTGATTCTCGGACGTACCCGAGACGGCGATCGCTGCGACGGTTCGATTCGACGTCGCCGTGACTGTCTCAGTATCTTCAGGTTACGATCCGATCCGGACGCCGCTCAGTGTGGTCGACGAGCCCATCGGCACGATCGTCGATCACTCACTCGAGTCCGAGCCGATAACTCGACGACACGGTTTGGTGTCTCGGCGGCTGTCGGTGAGTAACGTGACGTTGCTCGTTGGCCACCGCCACTGACGGACACCGATCCGTACGACTGGTGCCCGACAGTATCCCTGTTGTTACGCTTCTTCGTCCGCTTCACCCTCCACGGCGTACATCCGGAACTCGTCGTTCGAGATCAGTTTGTCGGCGCTCGGATCCGTCTCGAGATCCGCGAGTGCGTCCTCACTGTGGTAGAGTTCCTGGTAGACCTCGATCTCGCGCGTGACTTCGTACTCGCTGACGAGGAAGTTGTAGTCGGCGCCGTCGTACGCGCCGCTGTAGTTTCCGGCCTCGAACTCGTCGCTGTTTACCATCCCGCTGTCGGCTGTCCCACCGCTTAGTGTCTCTTCACCGCCGAGGCCGTTAATGCCGTGATCGTACCGGTACGGATCGTATCCCATTCCCGCGATGGCCGTCTCCGAGTCGGCGTCGTCGAGTGCGGTCTCGTACCCGCTGAACTTCTCGTCGGTTACGTGTTGGCCGGGATTGTAGATGATCGGCGAGGAAAAGACCGTCAGCAGGCCGAGAACGAGACAGGCACTGAGGAGCAACGCACCGACGGCGGTCCCGCCCGGTTGCGTGATCACATTCGAGAGCGCGCCGATGGCCTGGGCCAGTGCGACTCCGGCCAGTACCGTCAGGATGACGGCGATGAAGCCGATCTGGCGGAACGCCATCGTCGGCGTCCCGAGGAAGTAGACGAGAAACAGCCCGGACAGTGGGACGAGCGCGAGCGCGAGGTAGTTGACGAACGACTTCGTCTCGGGATCGAGTTTGCTTCGCCCGAGCCACACCAGCAACACGAAGAAGCCGACGACGAGCGAGACGATCGCGAGCTCTAAGAACATCGTCACGAATAGCTCGGCGATGCTGCCGCCGATCGCCTCGAGCGACGAATCGCGTTGCTCGACTTCGGCGCCGCCACCGACGTCCTCTTCGAACAGCCCTTCGATGGTTCCGGTGACTGCGTTTCGGAATCGGTCGTTGCTTACGGCCCACAGAGAGAAGATGATCCCCAGGACGGCCGTGTGGGCGTACATCGTGGGATGATCGAGCATCGGGTGATCGTCGAACCGCCGCCGAGCGAGGAACTGCACGCCGGCGATCGATCCGACGAGGACGAGCACGCCGATCATGTGTTGTGGGTGTACGAGCAGGAGTCCGATCCCCGTGAGGAAGATGAGGAGGCTAAACGGCGAGAGGCCGAAGGGCAGCCGTTCGATCGTCGCCCGCCGGCGGAGATAGGCCACGAACGCGAAGAGAACGACCGGAACCAGAAAGAGAGCGTTCGAGTTCGTATGTACGCCCATGTGGGTCGCGACGTTGTTGATCGGTAACACCATCCAGGAAACGATCGCCGCGACGCCGATCGCCATCCCGCTTCCGCCGATCTCGCGGACGATCAGCGGAACGAACACCAGAAACGGCACGAACAGGACGACCATACTGAACAGGAGCCCGCGTTCGATCGGCACGCCGCCGACGTAGTGCAGGACGGACGCGAGCGTGTGGACGGCCGGGTAGAACAGTTCGTGGGGTGCCATCTCGCCGTTGACGATATCTCGCGTCCAGCCAAGGTGGGTGAGCGCGTCGCCCATCCCGGAGAATCGATAGTTTCTGAGTATCGGGAGACTGACGATCGACGTTACCGTCGTCCCGCCGAGTGCGATTCCGAACGCCTGCTCGCGGCCGCGACAGACGAGTGCTGTGCTGACGGCGACGGCGAGAGCGAGTCCGAATCCGAGCCACGTGATCGTCGGTGTGCCTGTGTAGATCGACGACTCGTAACTGGTCGCGGGGTTCGCTCTCGCGACGAGGATTCCGGTCGCAACCGCGAGAAACCCGATCGCCAGCGTGATATTGAGTGTCGACCGTTTCATACTCTCTCGAAACGGAATTCGGTCGATCCAATAGCGATACGCATGTATTGAGAGGAGCGACATCGATAGCGACGTTTGTTATACGGCTCCTATCGCGACGAGTTCACACGGCGGATCACACTTCCAGTGACGCCGATACGCTCTCGCTCGTCGCCAACACTGGACGGAAACGTCCCGGTACCGAACCGCCCGTCTCGCCCGACAGTCCGTCGATCGAACCGAGTGACCGTTCCGTCCGTCGAATCACGTCTTCGAAACGCAGGTCGCCGTCGAGCGGTGTGTCGGTCGCATCACTCGGCCGAGTGTAGGCCGGGCTTATCACGTCCGACAGACCCTCCGGGGTCGCGGCCTCGAGTTCGAGGGTTCGCCGATCGTTCTCGGCTAGTGATAATGCATCGCGTTCTCGATTTCCGTACGATCAACGGTTCTGATGGTTTTTGTACCCGTTCGTGGTTCGTCGGGCCAACAGCGAACAGCGCGCTCAGTGTCCACAGCCGTTTCGACCACACCTATGTCATCCATCGTCATCGACTACGTCAGCGCCGACGGCACGACTCTCGAGGCGGACGTCACCACGTCCGCGGATCTCGAGCGATTCGTGACCGACGAACCGTTCCGAACCGACTACGACGTCCCGATCGAGGACGTCCCCGACGGGGTACTCGTGATTCCCGTCCTCGCTCAGGTCTGTCCCGTCGCCTGGGCCAACGGGGCCGACGTCTACGTCGACGAGGTCGACGCGACGTTTGCCAGCGCTCTCGCGGACGTCGAGGAATCGCTGTGTCGGATGCACGACTTCCTCGAGGGCGGCACACTCTACGCGAAGGAAACGATCGATCCGGATCCCGACGCCGGCGGCGAGAGCGGCCTGCTCTTTACCGGCGGCGTCGACTCGACGTGTTCGTACGTCCGCCACCGCGAGGAGTCGCCGACGCTGATCAGCATCCGCGGCTGGACGATCACTCCCGACCCCGCTGACGACGAGGACTGGGCCCACCTCCGCGAGCGCGTCTCCGCGTTCGCCGACGACCACGACCTCGAGACGGCGTTTCTCGAGTCGAACATGCTCTCTTTTCTCGATCACGCCATGCTGTTGGCCCACTACAAGCGCTACGTCGACGGCGCCTGGTACAGCTCGGTCGGCCACGGGCTCGGCCTGCTCGGACTCTGTGCACCGATGGCCTACGCACGCGGCATGGACGATCTCTACGTCGCTGCAACCCACTGGGAGGGAATCGACCTCGAGTGGGGCTCTCGTCCCGATATCGACGACCACGTCCGGTGGGCCGGGACCCAGTGTCACCACGACTCCTACGATCTGACGCGCCAGGAGCGTCTCGACGTCATCGCCGACTTCGTTCGTGAGGAGGAGCCAGGGCTGCAACTCCAGACCTGTAACGACCGGATGGACGGCAACTGTGGTGAGTGTGAAAAGTGTTATCGCACTGCAGTTGGACTGCGTCTGGCGGGACTGGACCCGACGGACCACGGCTACCCCTTCGCCGACGAGGACTACCGCGAGATCCGGACGGCCCTGGAAGACGGACGATGGGTGCTCGGTCAGGACGAACGCTACATGTGGGCCGATATCCGTGAGCGCGCGCGTACCACGGATCCCTCCTCGTCCGCGGAGGCCGCCTTTTTCGAGTGGCTCGACGAGACCGACCTCGGCGACCTCGTCTCCGAGTCCGGTCCGCCGCTGTCCCATCGGCTCCTGCGGGCCGGCGCCCGAAACGCACCGGCCAGCGTCTACAACGTCGTCTATCCCGCCTGGACGACCGCGAAGTCGGGACTACGACGGGTCGGCCGGTAACACTGCTCTCGAGTTGTATTGAACCGCAGAAATCGTAACTCGTCCCGCTATCCGTGATCGTCGTCCCTACCGCCCGGGAACGCCGTAATCGACGTGGACGTCGGGGACGCTCGCCGATTCGGGAACCGTGTTTCCGTTCCAGTCGACGACGCGGACGTTGGTCACCTGGCCGTCGAACCGGAACCGCTGGACGCCGACCTCGATCGATCCCTCCGCGACGCTGCCCGAGACGACGGTCCCTTCCGCGACGGGATCGTCTGCGTCCATCTCGATCTCGCCGTCGACGGTGATCTCGAAACTCGAGGGGACCCCACGGCCGACGATCGTCACGCAGTTTGGAAGCTGTTCTGTTTCGGCACCTTGCTGTACCGGAGTGTCACGTGCCATACTTGGTTAACCCGACTTTTACGGTATAAGCTTTCTTGTCGAAAGAATGGTAGATGTTCGAGAAATACAGCCGTCCGAATACTGATCGACCAGCGAATCGTCGTCGACGTTTTGATAACTTTCACACAGCTTTCCGAGCGACCGCCGCTCCGTCTTGCGAATCACGGAGTGTCGTTGGGCGGCCTACGGCGATAGTCGAACGTGATTCGCCGCACTCGACGCCCATCGGAACTGGTCGGTCAGGTCGTGTCCAGATCGAGTCGTGAGAGTGACCAGTCGTCCGCGTCCGTCCTCTCGACACCGACCCCATCGCCGAGGTCGCGGGCCAGTAGCGTCCGCGCAGTCGGCTGGATCAGCGTCGAGAGCGGGAACCGTGTGTCGGGGTAAAACCGATACTGGATCGGCGAGGGAAGCGTCTCCCCGAACGCGGTCACGTAGTTTCGGTTTCCGCGGTCGGCCAGCGCCGTCGCGAGCAATCGATCGATCGCTTCCGCCTCGGCATCGATCTCGCGTGGCAGCGTCTCGACGATCCGCAGGTAGTCGTCGACCCGCGAGGTAACCAGCGCGGCGACCGGCGTCTCGCCGTCACGCGTCACGACGTACGCCGTATACGACCGCGCCGGGTTCCCAAAGCGCCACCGGTAGAACTCAGCGGTCCGGTTGGTATGGATCCCGTCGGGTACCGACCGTCGGTAGACCGACTCGAGCAGCTCCGCTGGCGGCGTCTCGAACCGGACGACGGCGAACTCGTCGGTCGAGTCGGTGACGAGTCGATCGCCGGCCTGCTGTGAACTGGTCACGAGACTCGCGAGCGTATCCACGACGCCGTCCTCGTCGCCGACGCTCGCGTCGATGTCTGCGGGTAAATCGCGATCGACCCCGAGACCGGTATCGCCGTCAACCCATTCGTCGCCGTCGGCTCTCGTTTCGTCGGCGTCGTGATCGTCGTTCGTCAACTTTGCGACGCTTCCGACGGGATCCTGTGGCCGGTAGTAGACCGGGAACGTCCCGATCTCTTTCCAGCCGTGTTTGAGATTACCAGGCTTGGAGTTTTCGTTCGGGAAGTTGAAACAAAACGCCGGCTCGCCGTCCGTGTATCGGTCGACGGCGAAGGCGTTCATCCGACTGAACAGCCCCTGCCCCCGGTAGTCGGGGTGGACCATCGTATCGCAGGGCTGGAACGCGAGTTGCTCGGTGCCCTCGACGTGTGCCTCGAGGGCGAAAAACGCTCGACAGCCGACGACGTCACCGTCGTCTTCGGCAACGACGATCGGAACGTGGTCCACGTAGGGGTTGTCCTCGTATCGCCACTGGAACCAGTCGACGCTTCGCTCGCGGTCGAAGACGGTCTCGTACAGCGAGAGAAACGCGCGTCTATCGTCGGGTTCGAACGGTCGGATCGTGGCCGACGCTCGCATTGGGATGGATTCACTCATAATCGGCGACGGGTGACTGCGACTTCGGCTATGGCTTCGATCGACTCGACGTTCCGTTTTCAGTCCACAAACAAAAAGTCATTGAGCCTGAATACGCTGTATATGTCCGGTAGACGATCTTATTCCCGTTTCAGTCATCAGCTTTGTCACTCTAATTTACGATCTTTGATACCGCTCACCTGTATCTCTTTATTGGAGGTTGGTCGAAACGAAATAGTTCCTGCCGATTGGCTACGTGCCTAGAGCTGACTTCATGCGATAGTAGTTGTTTTTTAAAACAATTTTACCTACGAATCGCGGATCCCTTTTTTGAAGGTCGTGAGAATAATACTCGCCGAGCGTCTCCGCTCGCTGCGCTGAACCGCCGTCTCGAAGTTTTCGGACCCCGTCCGCGTAGATCTCCGTCGAGAGTTGGTAGACTGTGCCGCCGACTTCGTCCAGCGTCGCGGTGTCCGATACTGGTGCGGACTTCGTGCTGACGATCGCGCCGCCGTCGATATCTTCGGTCAGTCGTTGGAGCGTCACAGTAACGGTATCATCACCATTCAGGAACGAAAGCTTCGGCCCCATCCCACGGTACTCGCGAATATCACTTCCGTGAACACTCAACACTCCGTGTTCGGGAGCAGTGAGTACGTCGCCTTTGATAAGACCGAATCCGAATCGAAGAACGACGTCACACCTCTCTTCGATCTCCGACACGACAGCAGGGGGAAGCGTGTTCCAGACACCGTCTGAGTTCGGTTCGCATTCTTTGACGGTCGTCTCCGTGAGACAGTCGACGTCGGATACTTCCTTGGTACGAAGCCAATCTCTTCGCTTTGTTTCACCGAAATAGTGCCAACCGAATTTCTGATCCGCGTATAGGAATGCCTTCAGACCGTCCTCACGGAGCACGTCGTAGAACAATTTAAGATCGTCGACGGTGACGAGTGCGTCTCGATCGATCGCTTCCGCACCAGATTTCGTCGTCGTATCGTTCCGGCTGCTGGCATCGACGACGACGTATGTAATATCTACGTCCTCGAGTTCGGCGACGTTCTTTATCGCTTCCTCGTGCCACGACGGGATCCGTGGATCGACCAATATTCCGACCTGCACTTACATCACCTCTCGAGTAACGGATTGATCGCGACCGTCGATGTCGTCACAGACGTTCCCATTACTCCTCTCGGCTGATCGTTCACTGTCGTCGATTTGCTCGAGACGGCTCTTCCCGACGAACCACTCCAGAGGAACCGAGTGGATTTTGCCGTGGCAATCTGCCATATTGAATGGATTGACGGCAAGTCCAAACTCGTCGTCAGTTTCGAGGAACGCGTATGCGCTCGTCGACGGGAGCGCCGATACCTGCTCGCTGACAGTCCGACGACGTTCGAACGAGAACAGTTCGTACCATGTTTGATAGTTCGACTGTGACGATGCGGCGAACACGCTGGCCGATCGACTACACGAGTTTCGAGCGTTAGCTGGCGCCGTAGTGTCGGTTCCAGCCTCTGCAGCAGTCGAGACGATGACCCAGACCGTGTCATCAATTTCCAGTGTTTCTAGATAAAAAACGGAGGAGTCGACGACGCGAACGGTTTCGGGCTGTGGATCAGCGGTCCACAGTTCATCTCGAGGCAATCGAAGAACGCGGACGCGGTCGGCGTACGAACAGTCCATCCCCCAGACGATCGAGTCCGGCGTAAACGCCAAGCCGACCGTTCGCCACTGCTGACTTCCGGCTCCGATTTCCTTGAACTGTCCATCGTCGAACGTTCCGATTGCACTTTCGTCGTCGGTGTCACCGGTTGTTCCCCAGAGACTGTCTCCGTACGGATCGTGAAAGATGCCGTGGAAGTGACGATAGCCTGAGTCTTCGAAATACGTGGACCACGTTCGACCGGAATCGTCGCTGACTAGAACTCTCGCCGGTTCGTCGCCGAAGGTGTACTCCCCGAGGAATACCCGGCCATCGTACGTACAGAGCGACGTCGGTAATGTGCCCATTGGTCCTGACGCCAGCGGAAGTTCGTACACTTGCTGCCACGAGTCGCCCCCATCGACGGATCGAAATAATAGATGCCCGACAGTTGCAAGAAGCGTCTCGTCGTCGATTGGCCAGATGTTTGTCGTCGTGTACCAGCCGGTCAGGGGGCTGAGGAGACGTTTAAACCAATGTCGGTTCAGCGGACCGAAATTAACTCGTTGCTTGTCTTTGAACGGGATATCTGGGTTCGGTAGCATCCCCTGCGGTTTGAAACCCGTCCGAGGGGCCCAGGTACCGACCTTGAGTCCCCGTGTCGCGTAGAGTGTTCCTTCATAACTCGAACCGATTTTCATAGATCTATAGCTGATTCAGAATTGAACACACATCGTTACTCACTATCTAATATCCACCACCTGTAACACCCCCTATCATAGTAAATATTGTATGAATTTTCAATATTATATATGGTATCTGTACTCTTGAAATAACCATTCCCGACGGAGTAGTCGTTCTGAAACGTTGCTGTAGTAGCATGCTCGTTTGACTGCGGTGATTTGGACCGACTCGAAAACACCTGCAATAGTTTCGAATCAAGTCCCGACCGAGCGGTTTTCTTCACTCGAGATAGCCGAGATCCGCGAGTCGTTTCTCGACTCCCTCGTCGGCCGTTTCGACTGACTCCGTTTCGCCCAACCGTGGGTACTCTTGCGTCCCGGCTGATTCGACGCAGGGAAGCGGTTCGCCGTCCATCCGCTCGTCGAACGGCACGTCGAGTGCCGATAATACGGTCGGTGCGATATCGAAGAGGTGCGCGTTCCCGACGCCAGAGCCGTGATCGAAGGCCTCGCCGCGGACTGCGACCGTCCCCTCGAGTTTGTGGTTCCACGGCTCGCTCGGTGGGCCGAACTGCTCGTCTCGCAGTGTCGCCGACAGGAAGTGGTCGAAGTCGGCCGGCACGGTCACGATATCGACTGCGTGTTCGCTCTCGGGCCCGTGGAAGTACTCCTCTCGAGGACGGACGGACTCGAAGACGGGATCGCCGTCGGGTGTCGTGATCGACCGTAACGCATCGATGAGTTGTCGACGTACCGCCTCGTACTCTTCGGGCGAGACGACGCCGTCGGGGTCGCGTCCCTCGAGGTTGAGACGGATCCCGAGTTCGATCCGCGAGCGCACGTAGGCGGTCGACTGCGGGAAGTCGACCTGTGTCGCCCCCGCGTTGACGACCCCCGCGGGAGCGTACGCCGCGACCAGATCGTCGATCCCGAGTCGCTCGAGGACGGCGCCGATTCGCTGGCTGGTAAGTCCGAACCCGGCGGCGGTCGCCATCGCCCGTTCGGCGATGCCGGGGTCGTAACTCGTGTCCGCTTGCCCCTCTTTGAGATTGCCGTCGCGGACCGTCGCCCAGGTCGGCATTCCGTCTCCGCCGTTTTCGGTCGCGACGTATCCCTCCTCGCGGAGGTAGTCGTTGACACGGAACTCGTGGCCGTCGTAGGGACCCATCCCGTGATCGCTGGCGACGATCACGTTCTCCGGGTCGTGTTCCTCGAGAATCTCGCGAAGCTGTCGATCGACCTCGCGATAGATCGCACGGATCGCCGCGTCGTTTTCCGGCTGCTCGTGGAAGATCGAGTCTGTCCCCTGGAACTCGACGAAGCCGAACTCGGGTTCGAATCGGTCGGCGAGGTAGCGAAACGCTTCCCCGCGCATACGCGCGCAGTCACTGTATGCTCGCCCGAGGTCGTCCGCGTCCTCGTCGGGATAGACGCGATACTCCCCGATTTCCGCCCGGACGTCCTCGAGCAGTCCCGCGGGGTGACAGTCCGGATCCTCCGGTGCGGTGTAGCCCGGTATCAACGCCCCGTCGAACTCACGCGGTGGGTGTGTAACCGGGACGTTGACGACGACACTCGAGATTCCGTGCGTGTCAAGCAGTTCCCACAGCGTCCGCTCGCGGACGTCAGTTGCGTTGACGACGTCCCAGTCGTAGCCGTCGAAGGAGAGAAAGCCGTAGACGCCGTGTTTGCCCGGGTTCTTTCCCGTATACATCGACGGCCAGGCGCTTGCCGTCCAGGGCGGAATCTGGGACTCGAGAGGGCCACTCGTCCCATCCCGATAGATCGACTCGAGGGTCGGTACCTCGTCGTCTTCGAACAACGGTTCGAGCACCCGATCACAGGCCGCGTCGATACCGACTAGCAGCGTTTGGAGGGAGGTTCTGTCATCCATCGATCACGGATCCCATCCCGCTCCCTTTCGTTATGGTCGCGATTACCGAACGAAACCGCGACCACCCCGAACGCCGCACTCGAGGGTCGCGAACGGACGGGCGATCGACTAGACACTCGTGACTCTCGTGTTACCAGAAATCTCTACTTAACTAACTTCTCGGACGGGATGAGCTGCGATATGGGAAGCGTCGTTATTTCGATTGATGCCGAGCTCGCATGGGGCTTTCACGATCTTCCGGATCCGCCCGAACCGAGGATCCGCCGTGCTCGGTCGGCGTGGGTGGAAACTGTCGACCTGTTCGACGAGTACTTGATACCGGCGACCTGGGCCGTCGTCGGACACCTGCTGCTCGAGGAGTGCAACGGCGAGCACGCCGACCACCCCGCGGCGACCTCCGGCTGGTTCGACGCCGATCCGGGCGGCGACGGGACCGAAAATGATCTGTGGTTCGGGACGAATCTCGTCGACGCGATCAGGGAGGCTGACGCCGATCACGAGGTCGGGAGTCACTCGTTTTCGCACGTCATCTTCGATCGCGACCGGATCACGCCCGAGATCGCGGCCGCCGAGTTCCGGCGGAGCGCCGCCGTCGCCCGCGAGCGGGATCTGTCCGTCTCTTCGTTCGTATTCCCGCGAAACATCGTCGGCTTCCGTGAACTCCTCCCCAAATACGGCTTCGAAGCCTACCGGGGCCGGGCGCCGCCGCGGTGGTACGACGACTCAAAGCTCTACCCGCTCGCGAAGTTCGTGAGCTACACCGTCGGCACCGAGGGCCCGCCCCTCGTGAAGCCGGAAATCGACGAGCACGGCCTCGTCAACATCCCGGCGTCGCTCGATCTCTACTCGTTTGAGGGGCCCGCCCGAACGGCCGCCCGCCCCTTCGGAGAAGACCCGATCGTGCGACAGGCCAAGATGGGAATCGATGCGGCGGCGGAGTCGCCCGGCGTCTTTCACATCTGGCTCCATCCGAACAATCTCGTCGACCAAGCCGACGTTGATCGCCTTCGGCGCGTCCTCTCGTACGTCGCCGAGCGGCGCGACGAGGGGCGACTCTCCGTTGAAACGATGGCTGACGTCGCGGAACGAACGCTGGCCAAACACCGAGACCTCCATGCCTGAGTACACGATCCGACGGTTCCGAGACGGCGATTTCGAGGGGTACCGATCGCTCTACCGCGACGTGTTTGGATCGCAGCCGGCTGACGACTGGTTCCAATGGAAGTATCGAGACAATCCCTATGCCGATCACGTTCCGATCTACGTTGCCGAAACGGACGGCGAAATCGTCGGCGCACGATCGTTCTTCGCTCTGCCGCTCCGAACGGCGCGGGATGACGTCCTCGCGTTCCAGCCCTGCGACACGATGGTCCACGAGGACCATCGCCGCCGAGGACTGTTCACGCGCATGACCGAGGCCGCGATCGACGGCTACCGCGACGGAGAGCCCGCGCTCTTTTTCAACTTCCCGAACAGCAGAACCCGCGCCGGAAACCGGAAACTCGGCTGGCGGATCGTGCGGGAAAAGGAACTGTGGTACCGGCTGCAGGACCCGGCCGCGGTCGCCCAATCGATGACCGACAACGACGTGATCAGACTCGCCGCGACTGCCGCCGGCCCGGCAATAAAGGGGTACGGAGCCGCTCGCGGCGCCCTCGCGACACACCCCGGTGCGTCGGCGGACGGAATCGCGATCGAACGCTGCGAAAAAGTTCCCGCTGAACGACTTGCAGCGCTCTATCAGCGGTCGTCCCCGGACGCGTTCCACGTCCCACGCGACGACGGGTTCCTCCGGTGGCGCTTCCGGAATCCCGACTGGGCGTACAGGACGTACGTCGCGTCCTCGGGCGGCGACGACGTCGCCGCAATCGTTACCGGAACGCGAACCCTCGGTAACGGACTGACGAAGACGACCGTTGTCGACGTGCTGTCCGCCGACGGCGATCGCGCGGCCGAAATCGATCGGCTGCTCACGACTGTGCTGTCAGACAATCGATCGACGGACCTGATCGTCGCGATGACCAGTTCGATCCGGCGCGAGACGTTGCTGAACCGAGGTTTCCTTCCTGACAGCAGGCCGCCGCTTGACCCGGTCACGGAGACGACGACGTTGATGGTTCGGTCGCTCGCCGGAGACGAGGGCGCCGAAGACATCGAGGGCGATAACGACAACGAGGTCCGTGACGCGTGGACGCTCGACGGACGGGCGATCGACGAGCCGCAAAACTGGAAGACGACGTTCGTCAGTCATGATACGGATTGACGGCGCGGCGCGACCCGTCGTCGCGTCGGCGTCGTGGCTCGGTTTTCGAACGTCCCCCAGGATGCCAGCCTGATCGACGACCGAAAAGAAAAATCGTAACTGAAACCGAAACGGAAGTCGCGAACTACTTCACCGAATCGTAGAGCGAGGCGAGCTGTCGCATCCCCCACTTCCCGTACTCGAGGCTGTAGTACGTCTGCAGCTCCGGGTTGAACTTCGCCTTGTAGCGGTTGATCCGACGCGTGTCGGCGCCGACGAGGTCGTACGTCTCGAGGCCGCGCTCGAGACCGTCTTTCATGATTGCCCAGTCGAGCAGATCGTTCGTCGGCACGTCGACGTCGGCGTCGGTCCGGACACCGCCCATCCACCGTCCCGTGGTGTCGCCGTACTCGAGTGCCAGAATGCCGCCGACGAACTCCCCGTCTACCCGGAGCGTGTAGGGTCTGACGTGGCCGTTCTGTGAGCGTTCGGCGAGGTCGAGGACGAACTCGTCTGGGACGCCGAAGCCGATATCCTGGGACTCGTAGCGATTTTTCACCTGTTCGTGGATCAGTCGGATCTCCTCAGGTCCGCCGACGTCGACCTCGTAGGCCTCGTCGTCGGTGTTTCGGATATTGCTTCGCGCGTCGCTGCTGAACGTCATCAGCAGGTCCGATTCCTCGAGCGTGAGATCGACCGCGTAGGTGTACTCCGGCGTCGCGTCGTACTCGTTCCACTTGAACGGCCGCGAGTCCTCGAAGGCCGTCGACGTCCGGACGTGCCCGTACTTCGGCGAAAGTTCGTCCTGGATCCACTCGAAACAGCCGTCCATGAACCGCTGGCGTCGCCGCTCGCGCTTTCGCTGTTTCAGCTTCCCCATGTTCAGGAAGGCCGGCCCGAGATACGGCACCCGGAGGTGTGGTGGCGGCGAAAACGCCGTCGTGACGAACTGCTTTTTGATCTCGAAGACGGGAAAGAGTCCGACCGGCTCCTGTCCCTTGAACCCGATTAACGGATGGAGGGTTGCGTTCGAGTAGTCAGCCTGGACCTCGAGTGCCTCGAGTTCGTGACACAGCGTCCCCTGTGGCGACTGGCTGACGTAGCTGTTCCACTTCTCGAGGTCGTCATCTGTTGCAATGTGGACCTCAATGCTCATTTATATCCCTCCTGACAATCGAACTGCTGGTCGTCTCGAACGGCCGTTCGATATACCATGTGGGACAGATCGCTTTACAGTTACTTTGTAAGCAACCTGTTTCCGTCTTCATCAACTACTGGCTATGAGTAATGTGAATATAGATTGTATACCTGTCCAATATCGTCTTATACTATGTTCAGTCTAGTACACGTACTTTGAATCTCGATAGTATTGACTGATATACATACAGAAATCGGTGAATAACAAGGATTGTTATCGGAAAATCACGAATCAGTCCGAATGTCACCATTGCCAACTTCCGACGACCTGTTCCGTAAACTCATCCTCGCTATCGGATTTCTTGCGGTCGGGGTGAGTGTACTTATCGCGCACTCCAATCCCGCGGCCGGATACGAGATATCAATATACACGATGACTCCCCCATTAGTCTGGGTGGGACTGCTGCTTGCGATGAGCACCGCGCTCGCTGTTGCATTTGTTCCTCCCTCAGAACGCAAGTCTGGACGAACTTCGATTGCGCTCGTACTTGGCGGACTTGTGATGGCTGTTTTCGCTGGATTACCAATTATTCGAGGATATCGTTTCTACGGACACCATGACGCCTTGACACATCTCGGTTGGGCTCGAGCGATTAGTGAAGGAACGATACTACCATTTGATCTGTATTATCCTGGTATCCACACAGTCACAGCAATTATTAACTCAGTATTTGGCTTTTCGATGTCTCAGTCGATGCTCATCGTTGTCCTCGTTCCTGTTCTGGTTTTTTTCATCTTTGTGCCACTCTGTGTTGGAGCAATTATTCAAGAGCAGCGAGCTGTTACGATTGCCACATTCTCTGGATTCCTCTTGTTGCCGATAACAACGATTTCTATGTATATGAACGCCCACGCGATGACACAAACCGTCTTGCTGTCGTCGATGTTTCTTTACCTGACTGTAAAATATCTCCGTGTCGACCGCGATAATGTTTCGGCCACCGCAGGTGGGATGGTTTTATTTCTCGCTTCGATCTCACTTGTCATCTACCATCCGCAACTTGTTGCCCATCTGACTGTCGTACTTCTGGGGATTTCCGGTGTACAGTATATTGCTAATCGCGTATCAACTGAAAATCAGATCATAACTCATACTCCGATGTATGGTCAAACATTGTTTTTAATCGGAATCTTTGTCCTCTGGACCTCAAACCACGGATTCTTCGCCGACATTGCAGCATACTTTTTCAGATCTGCTGTTGAATTCCTTTTCATCGGTGGTGAAGCTGGTGACTCTGTAGCCACACAAGGAGCGTCATTGGACGGAGCGGGCGGCAGTCTAATGGAGATTTTCTTTAAATTGTTCTTCCCACATCTAATATTTACGCTGCTTATAATGATGGCCGTATTCGGGGTACTCATCAATTGGGATAGATTCAAGAATTCCCGATACGAAATAATCTACTTTACGGTGGGACTTGTCGGCCTTTCACTGTTGTTCGCAATCTATTTCGTTGCATCCGGATCACTGATGTATTTCCGTGTTTTCGGATTAATGATGTTGTTTGGAACCATTCTTGGTTCGATCTCCCTTCATTGCCTTACTGCAGACCGATGTTCCGAAGCGGATAGGTTTTTCTCCATATCAACTCAGACTGTATTTGCTGCTGGATTCGCGCTGCTACTCGTACTTTCTCTTATGGCAGTATTTCCATCGCCATATACATACAACGAGTCGCCCCACGTTAGTGAAATGCAACTAGAAGGGTACGAAACTGCGTTCGACACCCGAGACGACAACATTGACTTTGTTGGATTGCGAAACGGACCGAACCGTCATGATGACGCGGTTAACGGTAACGAAGAGCGTATGAGACTGCACCTCAATATTGACGAGTCAATGCTTGATGAGAGACTTGCTACGCAACTCGAGAACGATCGTTATCTCGCTCTCACACAATCTGATTACGAACGTGAGATACATGCATATAATGAACTCCGGTACACTGAAGATGAACTAGATTCTCTTAGCGTACATCCTACTGTCGATCGAATTCAATCGAACGGTGAGTTCGAACTGTATTATGTGAATGCTGAAACAACCTCAACATAGGCACTGCCTAGTTTCTTCACTTCGCACGTTTATCTTTGTTCACCGCATATCTCTCGTTTATATCCTAATTCTCCCGATTACGTCGTTTCTCTCCCGCACCGATCCGATCGACGAGTTTGATGCATTCTCATATCATCGGTCGTATTTAGATCTAGTAATATTACCTCTATGTCGGGATTTCTAGGAAGTGAACCGAGCACAGGTGGATGTGCACTCCGAACTGGCTCGCTTCATCGAACGATGCGCCGAGCTATATCAAAAATCTGCTAGAAGTGATCCGAACGAACCTATCAGCAAAGGAAAATGAGTTACGCTGATTGTGGCGATTCACGGCCTTCGAGAATACCTCGACCATCCCTACCGACAATTGCTAGATGTGATTCGGGAAATACCTGCTACCGTCGCTAAACCTTATTTCCAGTAAATATATACATATAAAATTTATTATTAACTCCAAAATGAAGGATCAAGGTGTCTGTATGGCGAACGCTGTTGCAGTTGTCTGCAGAACTATTCGATACTGGAAAGGTACAGGCGATCGGCTCGACCAGCATCGTTCGTCAAGTCATAACTACGCAAAGCGCGTCAAAGGGACGTTTGGGTCGGTCAAAGCCACTATTCTTGTTCTCGATTTACACTGCTCGATTACTACCACATGATATAAAAATTGTATGTGGTTACTGAAAGAAATATCGACAACGTGAAAACTGTCATCGCTGACAAAGAGTTTGATTGGGACGACCTCCGGTAGATGCTGCGGAACGAGGGAATTGGACCGGTAATCAAGCATCGTGAGTTCTACTCGCTCGACGTCGCACATAATGTTCGGATTGATGATGAAATCTATCATCAATGGTCTGTCGTGGAATCGATGTTTTTCGCGTTCCGCGGACGTTTCGGTTCAACACTTAAGCCAAGAATATGGTTTGGACAGTACTGAGAACTCGTCCTTAAGGCCGCTGTCAGAAACATTGAACAGTCGATCACGACCTGAATTGGATGATTTCGCGTGTCTAAACAAGGCCCGTATCATCAGAAACACCACGCGAAAACCTACGTCACCGGTCTTGTTGCGGTCAGTAACAAGACCGTAGACGAGCGGATC